>NZ_CAKZKO010000201.1 GCF_937123705.1 uncultured Paraglaciecola sp.
GGGATCGGCCAAGCCATTGCGGGTTACATTCTGCAATGTGGCACCGGCTACCGCTAACCCAGCCCCTACTAAAAAACCCACTAATACGCGAGGTGCGCGGACTTCCCAAAAAATCATATTATTGACGGGATCTTGGCAACCTTGGGAAATGCACTGGATGAGTTCAGCATTAGATAAGTCAGAAGCGCCAAAAAATAACGCGGCAATAGGCGATATAAAGGCCAAGACTAAAAACAAAATCCACTTCGGGTTCATAGTGTTTGACCTTTTACTTCAATTGATGGGTCTTCATCAAATTTTGGAGGGTAAAAGTCAACTCTAAAAGTGCTGGAGCTATTGGATATACGCACTTCACAGGGGATTTTAAACACTTGTTGTAAACGCTCGGCGGTAAACACTTGCTGAGGTGAACCATCAGCTACTATTTTACCTTGGTCTAATAAGCATACTTGGTCGCAGTAATTAGCTGCCAAATTTAAGTCATGTAGGCTCATCACAACCGTAATATTTAAAGATTTGGCTAAGCTTCGCAATAATCTAAGTATTTGATGCTGATAATAAATATCTAAATGATTGACGGGTTCGTCTAAGATAATCAGTGCCGCTTTTTGAACTAAAGCACGAGCAATCAAACCTCGTTGTTGCTCGCCACCCGATAACGAGCTAAAAGTTTGGTGGATCTTTGCATCAAGACCTACTTGCGAGATGGCATCTCGAATACTCTTTTCGTCTTCTGAAGTATGTTGACTCAGCAAAGATTTGTGAGGTAATAAACCCATACGCACAATTTGGTATAGATTTAACGAAAAAACGCTGTCGTTAAGCTGATTGACCACTGCAATTTGCCGCGCTAAAGACATCGCATCGTAGTCTGCCAACGTTTTACCTTTCCAACTCACATTATGATAGTTACCCAATTGCCCAGATATGATTTTTAGTAAGCTAGTTTTACCCGCGCCATTAGGGCCAAGTACTCCAACAACTTGCCCTACACAAAGGTGAAGACTTACATCAGATAATATTTGTTGCTCAGCAATTTTTAAACTAACACCATCGACAACAAGGGAGCTCGAGTTAGACATGCAATAGCTCACTGTGTTCCATTGTATTTATATTATTAATCAAGGTGTTAGCTCAAGTTTGCAAGCTAAAAGTTAGCCACGAAACATTATTTAAAGGCGTTGAAATATAGCAACTATGTAGATCATATTCGAGGGTTAATTTATTTGCAGAACAAATAATCCTCACTTGAAGCGAGGATTATAAAATTGAAAATTGTTTACTCTTTTTGAAGACTAATCGTAATCTTCACATCCCAGTCGCCAAGCGTTAAGGGATAATTTCTTTTTAAGCCAATTTAGATTTTGACTATGTGCTTGAGCACAAAACTGAGATGCATCGCCCGAATATTCTACCCCGAATACAGCTTTTCCAGCGTTAACGAACACATCGTATCCGTTACATTCATTGTATTGGAAACACTGTTCGTTGAGTGCCCAGTCAAAATAGTCAACCAATTCTGGTAGTTGTTCAACGTCATTTTTAAGGCCAACCGATAACCCATATTCGTGAGCGAGTTCGGCAATAAAGCGATTGTAATTCAATTGATCTTGAGCAGTTAAAGCAATACCTGTTTCGGCGCTATTAGAATAGGCGTCCATGTTGTCTGGCTCAACCGCATCGCAACCTTTTGCAACCGCGAGTTGCATGCGCGAACGCATAATATCTTCTAATAAATCGATACGACTTATATCCAACCAGCGCTCATCCCAATCGGCCATATTTCCGGCAAAAGGGGCTTGTGATCCCGAGTAAGCATCGCCTTCGATAAAGGGAAAGAAGGTTTGCCAATCTTCGCGCCATCCTTCATAGGTGCCAGCACTGAAGTAACATACAACAATGCGGTTTGACGCTTTAAGAGCCGCGATCTGCTCTGTGCTGGTATCAAACAAGTCAATATCGTACATGTCCACATTTAGACTGGTATCCAAAGTGCCATTGATTTGCCACTGCCAGGTAATATTTTCATCTGGCGAGGGTTGCCACCAATCTCCTTCACTTGGAGGAGGTGGGGGAGGCGGTGGCTCTACTACTTCATCTGTAACCAGTTCAATAGTGGCTAAGTCAACATTACTGATATCCACCGCGTTATTTGAGAGATAACGTAGTTTGATGTTGCCCGAACTATTGATAAAATTTTGGATATCTTGGTCGATACTAAAAGTCTGATGATGCCAAATCCAAGCATCGGCCTCATTATTGTCGCCTATGGTTACCCATTTGTTCCTTGAAAAATCGCGAAGTTGAAATTTCCAGCGCTGAGTGTCACTTGATTCACCTAGGGTATTCACGTTAACAATCATTTGTTGCCAGTCGTCATCGATAGGCTGATTGAAGTGAAATATACCCACAAACTTTTTGCTGTTTGGCGCCATTTCAAGGTAAGTATTCCAATTATCCTGTTGGCCAGATTGTTCAAGATTATCTAAAACACTAACTCCTTGATCGCTTACGTTGCCTTTGTTGGTGGTGATTTTTGTCACACTTAGTGTATTTGCTAAGGCCAAGTGACTGAAGATGGCTGATGTTAATATCGAGGTAACTGTTACCCATTTTTTAATGTTCATATTAATAGTCCTGTGGATTTTTCATATAGACTTATGCAATAAGTTTTAGTGTTTACCTAACCATATACTTACTTCATTAAATTTGTTTCTCGCTGTGGGTACGCTGCCATAACCCAGAAAAAATGTCTAAATTACGCTTATACATTAGTATATTTTGTTCGTATATGTTCGATGGATTAGATAGTGCAAGTTACAACTAACTAGGTTGTTTGGCTCAAAATTCTCAGAATTGTGTTTTATCAATCATTTTAAGCCAAATAGGATTCGAATAGGCTTTATGCCCTTTGCTGTCTTCTACAATTAAACTTAACCAGCCCGATCTTTGCGGTACTTCAAATTCAACCAAAACTTTGTCACCAGACAAGGTCTGTTTACTGATAACCCCTGCATTTCCCATTAAGGTTACAGATTTCAGTCCATTCACCGATAGCAGTTCAAAACGGATGGATTGTGTTTGGTTTGCAGTAAATTTTAAGGTATCGCCGAACATGATGTTTTGCGGATAGATGATGGGACCAAATGAAACATAAGAACGCCCACTTTTCATGGCCAAAGCAAAGGCTTTAGCATTGGGTTTGCTGGCGGTATACACAAACATACGGTTAAGGCCGCTGGTTTCGTTCCAGACATCATGGGTATCTGTGCCTGCAGTGTAATAATAGGGTAATCCCTGTGACCAAAATTTACGGGCTTTCTCAAGAGTCTTGGCATAGTCAACCCCTGCATTTATTTCAATGAGGTCGAAGCTAGGATAAAAGCCACTTGGAACTGTGCCTTTTTTAAGACTACTGAAATAGCCATAGGGAATAAAGGGATGATTAGATGCAATGGCTGTGGCGCCCATACGTCTAGCATCTTTGATAATACTTTGGATATCATCGATGCCAGGATCTACAGAAAGTTGCGCACCAATATCGATGGGGAAAGCATTAAAATGCCCCCAAGAAGGAGAAATCTCTATAGACGGAACAAAAGGCACGCCACGTTTATCCGATAATGTTTTAATAACCTTGTGGTTTTTGGTTGAGTCATGATCGCTTACAAAAGTCACATTTAACCCTGCCGCTAGCTGCGAACGCACTAAATATTCTGGTGGAGTTGAGCCTTCGAGTACATCGGCATGATGATGTAAGTCAGCGCTATACCAACCCTGTTGTGTGGGATAGGTAGCAACTAAAATTTCGCTATGTAATTGGGTTGTTTTGTTGGCGGCAACTTTTACCTCAAGCAATTGCGGCTGCGCAACAAAACCTGCGCCAGAGGAAATTTTTAGTTGGTAATCTCCCGGGGCCAAAGTAAATTTGGCCTTGCCAACTGGGTCTAAATTTGTAAAAAATGTTTTAGCACCCAAAAACTCAATAAGGGGTTTATTGCCTTTCTCGATTTGAATTTTGGCATCTAACGCCGCGCGGGTATGTGCATCTGTCACTTTAATGGCTATTTTACCCGGCGCCAGTAGATCATCAAATATTAGGCTTTGTGCCTGTTTATTTTTGATGTTGATATGATGTTTTTTGCTGTCAGAATAGCCTTTACCTGTGGCATACACTTGATAGTCTCCCACCGGTAAATCAATGCTAAACAGGCCATCTTTTCCTATCGTCCAAATAAAAGGCACATCATCTTTTAGTACCACAACAGCTGGTTCGTCGACAGGTTTGCCGCCTTGGGTTTTGACGCTGCCCGTTAAGGTACCGGCTGGTAGGTTTTTACGTGCAATTTCTTCATATATTACCGGCGATAAGTCACCACTGGCTAATACCTGATATTCACCTTTAAATGTCACTGAAGTGGCGTTTTTTAAATTATGTAAAGTGTACAGATCCCGTGATTGTTGTTTTACCTGAGTCATATAGGGTGCATGTAAGGCAATAGCCCAATTGCTGTCATAACCAACAAAACGGTCGGTGAGGTAATTTTCGATATCTGTTTGGGTGTTGTTGTTATCTTTCGGCACTGCAAATTTAAAACCTGCATCAGTCCATAAGGTATAACCGGATAATAAATCAGTTAATGACTCACCTTGGTTGTACATAGTGGTTTCAACTTGAATACGATCAGAGCCTGCCGCTAGGCTATAAACAGTGGTGATCACAATCTTAGAAAAATCACGGATAACCTTAACTATTGCTTGCTCCTTGCTGTCTTTAACAATCTCAACTTTTTGATAAGTATTGGGCCAGCTTGACCAGTTATTTGGAATAAAATCAGCAAAGGCGACGCGATCTTGACTTAAAGTTCCATCTGCTGCAACCACGGCAATATCAACAATACAGCCACGGGCAACACCCCAAGGCGGCGCTGAGCCTATCGCCAGTGAAAATGCCAATTTGTCATTTTTTATAGTTAAGTCTTGTTCTGATGTGGCATTGCCAGAAGGGATGATTGTTTTGCCATGAATAATTGAGACAGCCGCAGAAGTTTGAGCGACTAATAATAAGCTAGATATTGATATAACAATGCGTAGCAGCAAGGATTGATAAAGGAGTTTTTGCATGACAATGACCTAAGAGTGAAACTATCTTTCTGGAAAAAAGCGTACGCAGGGTAAACCCTGTTTCACAACTAAGCAATGAATAGAGGGGGATTAGTCAAAATGGAAGGCCTAGTTGCCAACCATTCTGCAAATTAATACTAAAATTTTTTAAGTGACTGCACTGCTTTTTCGGCGTTGCCAAGTTCGCCAATTTCTTGAAACTTGAGCCTGCCTTGACTATCTAGCCCAGATATAAGATTGGAATGATTAACTTCATTGTCGGCAACATTTTGATATCTAATATTTAAAACCATGGCTAAACTGCGCACATCTTCATCACTGCCGGTTAGCAAGCTCCAGTTGTCGGTATTCAGTTGCCTTTTTTGCGCGAATTCTCGCAACACTGCTGGTGTATCTGTATCCGGTGTTAATGAGACTAAGATAAACCCTAGATCCTGTTTTTCTGCCGCACTGAGCTTATGTTCTATGGCTTGCATGGTCGAAACTATAGTCGGGCAGGTATGTAAACAGTGGGTGTAAATAAGACTGACTATCTGTTTTTTACCAGCAAAACTGCTGAGGGCGCGTTTGTTGCCGTCTTGATCTATCCAAGAGCTATCTAGTTGATAAATCGAATCTTGGGGCAGCGACTTTGAATAGGCTTGGGGCGCCATCAGTAGCAGGGTTAGCAGCAACGGCTTAATTAGAATAGTGAGATTACATTTTTTCATAAGAGTTCTCCTTAGAAGATGCACAGCGAAAGCCTAGATTAGGTAAGGTAAATTTTGCCTGTAAACTAGAGCGAAATCCGAAACGCATAAAAGCAGCATAATTGCTGGGATCGGCTGCGCCTTGAGCGCCCGCCGCACAAAACAACCTTTGGTCAATCTTGCTATCACCACGAGATTCACCGCTGACCAGTGCAGAATTGAAATCTTGAGTCCATTCCCATATCAATCCATGTAGGTCGTGTACACCCCAAAAATTAGGGGGGGTACTGCCAACATCAGGTAATTGTTGGCTATTTGGCAGGCTATACCATTCCAAAATACGCTGATGGTAGTTTTTTTCCTGGCTTCCATCGGCCTGCGATTCACTGGCGCTTGCGACTCGCTCCCATTCGGCAACAGTGGGTAATCGTTTGTTGAGTGAGCGGCAATAGGCTTGGGCGGCAAACCAAGAAACATGAGTCACAGGACTGTTAAGCTGTTTCTTAGAGGGCTGTCTTTGCATATCTTTTTCTGCCCAGTGTTGCAGGTATTGAGGCTCGGCAAAAATCTGCGGAATGGACTGATATTGCCAACGGGGATTAGCCGCGACAAACAGCAAATACTGCCGGTTAGTGACTGGCATTGTATCTATTTTGAACGCCTTAACTTGTGTTTGAGGGCTGTCTTTGCTCATATAAAGGGGGCGATAATCGCCCCCAGGGATCTGCACCATATTCTGCCCAGCCCCCAACAAAACAGATAAAAATAGTAAAGAATGCAACATTCTTAATGACGCCTATTAGCTACTTCTTCTGCTGAAATTTGCCCGCCTTTGTTGTCCCAACTATTGAGTACAAAGGTCATGACATTGGCAATGTCTTGATCACTAAGTTGCATGGCGGGCATCACACCATCATAGTTGACACCATTCACTTTAATCGGCCCTGATAACCCTTTAATAATGGCGTTGACACCCAACATAGGATTGGCATTTAAGTAGTCAGATTTCGCCAATGGAGGAAACGCCGAGGGTATGCCTTGTCCTTTGGCCTGATGGCAAGCAAGGCAGTTTGCCTCGTATACCCTTTGGCCAAAGCGAATTTGCTCTTCTTTGGTTTTTGCGGTCGCCACCACATAATCTTCGTCTAAGGTCTGTACGGCTGAACCTTCTGGTAAATACACATTGTCAGCTTGCTTGCCTGAGTAAATACTCGGCTCGTCGGCACCATCGACATTCAGCATAGCCAAGGCCCCTTTGTTAAACGCCCTAAAAATAGAGTGGTCGACAATAATAAAAGTGCCAGGTACGTCTACTTTAAACTCTACAATTGCTGCACCTCCAGCGGGAATGATCGTAGTTTGAACATTGTGATTTTTTAGGTCTCCCCCTTCAACATAGACGGTGTCGAAAATCTCACCGATTACATGGAAAGATGAAACCAAATTAGGCCCGCCATTACCTACATATAAACGTACTGTTTCGCCTACATTGGCGGTTAAGGATTTTTCGTTAGTGGTGCTGCCCACAGAACCGTTAAATACCACGTAATCGGCATCTTCATCTATGGCTTTCTCCATATCAAAAGGCTGCAAACCCGCCTCACCGTATTCCCCTTTGGTATAAAAGTCCCCTTGCACCACGTAATATTCACGGTCAACTTTTGGTAAGCCTTCTTTTGGCTCAACTAAGATAAGACCGTACATGCCGTTTGCTATATGCATGCCTACAGGTGCCGTTGCGCAATGATAAACGTATAGACCAGGATTAAGTGCGGTGAAGCTAAATGTAGAAGTGTGCCCCGGTGCTGTAAATGACGATACTGCTCCTCCACCTGGGCCTGTCACGGCATGTAAGTCGATATTGTGGGGCATTTTTGAACTAGGATGATTTGACAGATGAAATTCTACTTCGTCGCCTTGTCTAATACGAATAAAACTGCCAGGAACCGTTTCCCCAAATGACCAAAAAACGTAATCAACGCCATCTGCAATTGAGCCTACTTGTTCTCGTGTCTCAAGGTTAATGACCACTTTTGCGTTGTGAGTTCGGTTGATTGGAGGCGGAACCATAGGCGGAGCGGTAAGTGTGGCCTGTTCAGTAACCAAATTTTTAGCCTGAATATTGATGCTTAAAAAAGCGGTTAATAATAACCAGCATGCACTTTTCATTTTACGAGTTTTCATAGTGTGAACCTCATTTTGTTTTTTGGAAGTGTGTCGCCCCTAGTATCTAGGGAACTGACTTATATGAGTTGATGTGGATCAAGCAACTGAAATTTAGCTAAGTGAGGAGCAATTACTTGGAAGGATTGGTATCAACTAGACAATCTTCTACCGAGCGCCTAACGGAAAACTCGGCAGGATCAGCTCGACCAATTCTCACCATGATTTGTGGATAGTCAGAAACACTAAATTCTTGCTGCAGAAGCTTGCGTAAAGATCCAGTTTCAATGCTTTGGTTTAAATAGGAGGCACTAAAACCTACAGAGGTAAAAATGAGTAGTACCTGGGCTAAGGCTCTACCTGTATTAATCCAGTCTTCTTGTTGGTCTTGAACCGAGGAAAACACGCCTAAAACAGGAGAGCTTTCTTGAATTTTTCGCTTGTTGCTTTGGGCGACTCGGTTTCCCAAATTAAAGGTTTTAATTATGAAGCTAGTTAGAGGAGTGAATACATCGGGTAATCCAAAACGGTAGGCAGACATTCCATCTTTCTCGCCTCTTTTATTGGAGTGCATCCAAGTGGCAAGTTCTATTCTAAACCAAGGTTTTGCAAACTGTCTTTTGTCTGCAAACATGGTCAATTTTGCTATTTCTGCCTTTATTTTTTGATTACTGTGGTACGAAAAATTCACTGCAAAATTTGCGGCTGTGTTAACGCATAACTTAAGTATTTCTTCAGATAATTTCTCAGAGGAAAAAGGCCGGCGATTTGTCTGACGAACAGTAATGGCTTTAAATAATGCAATATCACTTTCACTAGGTGCGCTGCCTTTAACGAGAGTTATTGTTGCTAGGCAATCTGGTGTGTTTTCGTAACTACTAAGTTGAATAACTGGCTGAAAACCAAAATAACGAGCAGCCACTTCTAGGTTACCTAAGGCCGCTCCACAACTGATTGTCATTTCTCGATTGTCAGGGTCGATCACAGCTAAGGCGCGGCTGCGATTAAAAATCAATTCGACACTGTTGTGGGTCATGCGAAAAAGCCAAGGTTGGGCATTGTGTCCAGAAGGCGCTAGTACCGCATAATTGAGCAAAAATTGCAGTTGCTGTTTAACCGTCCCGCTTTTAGGAAAATCTTCCGCTTTAACTAAACGAGGATCAGAATTAGAGGTCATCATCCTTACCGCTATTAGAGCAACAAATATAAACTTTATCTTTTGGTTTACTCTTCATCTTGATTTAGATCAATGAGAAGCTGCAATTTTTCTCTCTATGGGTGTAATACCATTAATCCATCCTAACAATTGATCACTCAGCGAGATTTAAAAGCACCTAATCAAGGCGCTCGAATGAAGCAATAGTTATTCTATTGTAAGTTCGGGCAACGCAGAGTAGGCGCTTTTAAACCTCGCCTGGGTGATTACTTATGGCGATTGGTATAAGCTAATGCCAACTAGGCTTTTAGTAAAAGCAGCATTCAGTTATTAACTCAATTATTTGTATGGAGACTATTATGTTTGCTTTTGTTACATCCTTTATAAATAGTAAGTTGCTGTGCACTCTTTGTGTGATGTTTGTGACAGTGTCTCAAGCAGCAGTGCATGACCCTCGAGCAATTGCAGCCGACCCCTTTACCGCGACTAAAGCGATTGCTCCTGCACTGGCTAACTTAGGTGATCATCAATTCATCGTGACCACTGATGTGGCCGCCTCGCAAGCCTTTGTTAATCAAGGTTATCGTCTTACTTTAGGTTTTAATCATTCTGAAGCTCTTAGAGCTTTTAAAGAGGCGGTACGTTTAGATCCCAATAACGCCATGGCGTACTGGGGCTGGGCATTAGTGTTAGGGCCCAATTTAAATTTGCCGATGCAGCCTAGTGTGCAAGATCAGGCGTTTATGGCAGTCTCAAAAGCAGAAAGTTTAAAGGACAAGGTCAGCTCTCGCGAAAAAGCCTATATCGAGGCGTTAGCGGTAAGATACTCAGATGATAAAGACGTTTCTCGTGAAAAGTTGGATACAGACTATGCCACAGCAATGGCAAAGCTAGTAAAGCAGTATCCAGAGGATTTAGATGCTGCAACCCTATATGCTGCCGCCATAATGAATACTAATCCATGGGATTATTGGTTCAGGGATGGTTCGCCGAAACAGCATACTCAAGTTATCTTAAGTACCTTGCAATCGGTTTTAGATCGCAATCCTAATCATGCAGGGGCAAACCATTATTTGATCCATACGGTGGAAGCCTTCCGTCCTGAATTGGGCGTAGCAGCGGCTGATCGCTTAGGGAAATTAATGCCCGGAGCAGGGCATTTAGTGCACATGCCTTCTCATATTTATATGCGAGTGGGACGTTATGCCGATTCTTATGCCGCCAATGCTGCGGCTATTGTTGCCGATGAAGGCTATATTACTCAGTGCCGCGCACAAGGCTTATATCCTTTGGGTTACTATCCTCACAACATTCATTTTCTTGTATGGTCGGCAATGTTTCAAGGTCGTTCCAACGCAGCGATAGCTGCCGCCCGTCAGGTTGCGGATAAAATCCCTAAATTTGGCGGTGAAAATACTTGGGGCCTGAATGAAGCCTTCTTAAGCCAACCGCTGTTTGTTTTAGTTCGCTTTGGTCAATGGAAAGCTATTCAAGCAGAACCCCGTCCACATAAAAATGCACGCTTTATAACAGGGGTATGGTTGTATGCTCAGGGCATGGCAGCTATCCATCAAGGACAATTAAAGCGAGCTCAAAAACATCTAGAATCGTTAAATGATATGCAGAAAATTGTGGCAAGCGACGCCAACTATTATGTGGGGTTTGGGGCTGCAGGACAGCTACTTGCTATAGCAAATAACGTCTTAGCAGGAGAGATTGAGGGCAAAAAAGAAAACTATACAAAGGCTATAAGTCATTTAGAAAAAGCGGCCCGTTTAGAAGACGCCCTCATGTACAACGAACCACCGGATTGGTACTTTCCAGTTCGCCATATCTTAGGCGCCTTATTACTAGAAGCAAACCTGCCAGCTGAAGCCGAGGTAGTTTATTGGGAAGACTTAAGACGTAATCCAGAAAATGGCTATTCCTTGTTTGGATTAAAACAAAGTTTGCTTGCCCAAGATAATATTGCGGTTGCAAAAGTGATCGATAATCGCTTTGTCAAAGCTTGGGCCGATGCTGACGTGGTATTGACCTCTTCGCGATTTTAATCGGGTTTAGGTGCGCGAATTAACTTTGCCACTGAACTAGCAGTGGCAGTAAGTTCATCGTCTTGGTTATAAATTCGACTTTCCATAAAGGCGGTTTTGTAGCTTTGTTTTATAACCCAGCCTTCTACTCTAAGTTTCCCAGCGCGGGTAGCGGCCAAGTAAGAGGTTTTAATCTCAAGAGATGAGACATTGACTATCTCTTGGTCACAAACAAACACAGCGTGGCTCATAGCTGCGTCTAACATGGCTGTCACAAAACCACCTTGCACTACATCTATAGAATGGCAAAAGTCTGTGCCGATGTTAAATTCAAAGGTGCAGGCCTTGTTATCCATATCTAGATCGACCAGCTTCCCTCCCATCATTTTGATAAACCCTGGCCCTTGCTGATTGATAGATTGGATTAATTTATTTTTGTCGCTCATAACTGCCTGCAAATTTTTAGAAAAAAGCTTGTATTCATAGTGAGTAATGCTACCAGTCTTCCAAAGCCATATGTTTTCTAATTCCTATCGGCATAAATCACTATTTAAAATATATCCTCAATCATCAAAGCCATTCCTATTATCACCATAAAACAGGTAGTATTCGTAATAATTACAACTTTAGATAGAACCGAGGAATGGCGAATACTATGAATTACGAACTACTTGAGGGCGGTATCGCCAAAATATCTCTGGATAACGGTAAAGCCAATGCGGTGTCATTTGAGCTTGCTGAAGAATTTATGGTGAACCTTGATCGCGCCGAAAAAGAAGCCAAAGGGGTACTAATTACTGGGCACGTAGGGATATTTTCTGCTGGCTTCGACTTAAAAGTTATGGCCACAGGCCCAGAAGCGGCGCAAAAAATGGTTGGCAATGGCATGTTGTTGTTAGAAAAAATTTATTCACATCCGCTACCTATTGTTGTGGCCTGTGAAGGTCATGCAGTGGGTATGGGCGTGTTTTTGTTACTGGCTGCTGATTACCGCGTCGGTGCCTTGGGTGAGTTTGTGCTTAAACTTCCCGAAACTGCAATTGATATGCCTTTTAACGAAACCTTAAGAGTGTTGGCGAAAACCCATATAGATCCTAAGTTTCATTCTAGAGCCATCATTCAATCAGAGGGGTATTCTGCCTCTCAAGCAGCAAAAATTGGGATGTTAGATGAAGCGGTTGATGCTGAACAGGTACAACAAACAGCTTTAGCAAAATTGGCCGAGTTAAGTGGATTGCCTAGCGCTCGTTATAAAGAAAATAAGCGGTTTATGCGAGCCAAAGAAATTAAAGAGATTTCTGAATCTCTTCACGGTTAACACTTACGTCTAACTTGCATCACAGTTCTCCTAATTTTTGAATTGGGAGAACTAAATCATATCTTTAAAACGATTGCTCATAGTTAAGTCGATAGAATTGGCGAAGCCTGGGATCCGGATTTCTTTATCAGTTATCTGAATATCGTTTTCGTCGATAAGATCCTGCCCAAAATGATAAATTGTATCGAAGTAACCTTGATTCGCAGCTAGGTTATAGGCAGTCGCTTTGGTACGTACTTGTTGCCTACGAGACTCATAATCTGCAATGTCTGCTTTGCTATAGCGTTTGGTTAGCATCTTATCCACAATCTGTGGTGACAAAACTGTCGCAGTGGCATTGTTGCCACCAAAACCTTTTGAGTTTAGAAACGCCACATCGAGGTTTCCCGCACCTTTTTCAGTATCGGTGGTGGAAATATTGAGCCGCTCGTCGTAAACATCTTCAGCTACTTTGTCTATGGTTTTAATGCCCGGAATAATGCCATATTTAAACACCCCTAAACTCACCATAAGTTGTTCAGCACTCGCTGGAGATAAAGAATGACCTACATATGCTTTGACCGCAGTGACGGGCCAATTTTGAATATCGAAGGTGCTGGCAACATCATGAAAAATTCGCGACTCAGTAATGCGATTAGCTGGCGTACTTGAACCATGAGCTTGAATGAATGAACGTTCGCGTACAGACTCATCACCTACAATGGCTCGCGCTGCAGCAACGGCTTTGGCCATGGTAATATAATTACCTGGTCCTGGGGCCGAAATGGATTTTTTGTAACCATCTGCATTAATAAATACATCGCTGATTGCGCCGTGAATATCGGCTCCGAGCTCTAAGGCAAGTGCATCGTCCATTAACACAACGTACTGAGTTGATTCGGCTATCGTAAAACCACAATTTTCGCCAAAAGGACGACTTGCTCGCCTATGATCTACTGCATCGCTTTGGTCTAAACGCTTCAAATTGTCGTCACTAGCTAAGGCCCCCATAGTGCCATAACCATCTATGACTTCTGACGTTATTGGTGCTTCGGCATTGCCCACTACAGCTACGCGACGTTTGCCATTATTGATGTCTTCGATTGCCGCCTTGAGATTGTAAAGAAAGGTTGCACATGCGCCAACAATAGCGCCTGTATGCCCAACGCTGCCAAGAACATAAGCATTAACAAAGTCAGCTGGCATGGTATTTAGCCCTAATGGGCATTGCTTAGTGCTAACACGGCCACCTTTTAGTCGTGACTGCAACATGCCACCAAAGCCATTCTCGTCAAGCTGCGACATCGCATTGCTGGCATAAACCCCTATTTCATCAGGCTTAACCGCATCCACAACCGTTTTCCATTCAATGCCCATTGAACGAATGGCATCAGACGCGCCCATTATTGCCATTTGTAAGGCGCGAGGATGAAAACGAGCATTGTAGTGATCGGCCGGTTCAAATCCACTTGGTAGTTGTCCTGCGGCTTTAACGGGTGACTCACGATAACTGTTTGCTTTGAATTCAGCGTCACCAATTATCTTAACGCTGACGTTTTCCTTATCAATATCACTCACTAGCCAGTTATTCGGGACAGGGTCTGGTAGCTGCTTACGCTTTACATCAAAACATATACCTTGGTCCTCAGAGGAGCGCATTGATACATTTTTTTGCCAGTACACAGCATCTACATCAAAGTGATTTTTTTCGATCCGACGAATAAGTGTCGAGTTTAAAATTTGCTCCGAATAGGTCTCAATTACTTGCTCTACCGTGAGTGCTTGTTCATTTGGATCTAAATAAATTCCATTTTCAAAACGCACAAGCTTCATCATGGTAGCTAAACCTAGTAAGGTTTCTTGACGATCATCTTCAGGCAAACTTTCAATCACCATCCGTTGATAGGCGTGATGAAATGAGCTGCGGCCAGCGGCATTAAAACCACCAAATCCAACGATAACGGGTAATGCAGACATACTTAAAATACCAAATTTGTAATCTGTAGGCAGTGTAGTACCTATACTCGAATTCTAGGAGGGCTATATTAGCCATATTTTGTGGTATTTCGGCCATTTTGCCGTTATTCTGGTCATTACCTAGCTAGATCAAAGCCATTTTTTATTGTGTATAAAATTACTTTTTTACTTTGCGACAACATGCTTGCAACCAGTGCAACTTTACCATTTGAAATGTTACAGGCGGCCGAAAGTGCTGCTCGCGGTAGAAAGGGGGCAAAAGAAAAGTCAGTTCAAATTCAAACTACCGCAATAAACAAACGGCCAATTAAAACCAGCGTGGGTTTTCAATTTGTGCCTGATACCATACTGCAAGAGGTAAACGACAGCGATATTATTTACTTACCTGCTTTGT
Source organism: uncultured Paraglaciecola sp. (assembly GCF_937123705.1). GTDB lineage: Bacteria > Pseudomonadota > Gammaproteobacteria > Enterobacterales > Alteromonadaceae > Paraglaciecola. The sequence continues at coordinate 14,831 of NZ_CAKZKO010000201.1, forward strand.
GGCGCAATCCTCGGCCTATTGTGAAAAAACACCCCGAACTTTTGGAGTGGCTATTAAAGGCTTATGAAAACGGTGCGATGATTTCAGCGGTTGGGACCGGCAGTTGTTTTTTGGCAGAGGCAGGCTTGCTGAATGATAAAGCTGCGACTACCCATTGGCATTACTTTGACCAGTTTCAAAGGGACTACCCAAGAGTGCAACTAAAACGCCAGTATTTTATCACTCAAGCGGCAAGTTTGTATTGTTCGGCCAGTGTTAATGCCATGGCAGATCTCACAGTGCATTTTGTAAAACGTATATACGGTGAGGCTATAGCAAGTTTTGTTGAACGTAATTTTTCTCATGAAATTCGTCGTTCTTATGAGCACAACAGTTACTTTGAAGGCAGCACCCATCACCACCCAGATGAAGATATAGTACAAGCGCAAATATGGTTGCAAGATAATTATCATCGCAACATAAAAGTATCTGAAGTGGCAAAACGTTTTGATATGAGCGTTCGCAATTTTAATCGTCGTTTTAAACAAGCTACCGCCCAATCACCGTTGCAATACTTGCAGCAAAAACGTATCGACATTGCGAAAGATTTATTGCAAACCAGCAATCTGAATGTGAGTGAAGTAGCGGATAAAATTGGCTATCAAGATGTAGGGTATTTTACTGAATTATTTAAGAAACTGTTATCCACATCGCCTCGGGAATATCGCGAAACAGTACGTGCCAAACTATTTAGTGTGTGATCATGGATAGTTGAACAATAAGGATAAACTGAACCAAGCAAGTGCAACTAGTTGCATTAATGTATTTGTTACAATACCTCATATTCCTGTGGTTGATTGTTTTGCTAATGGTTGTATAGTTCTAGCTGTAACACTTTTTCAGTATTCTCAAATGAAAAGGAAAAACAAATGAAAAAATATTTATACAGCATTTTAGTCTTCGCTACTTGCAGTTTAGTTGGATGCACTAGTAGCCCATTAACAAACCATAAAAATGATATTGAAAGCTTTATAGTCGATCAAAATTTAGCGCCAGTAGACAGTTTTGAATCTTCCGAAGTGTTGCAATTTAGAGTGATGGATGATCATCACATTGCGATTAAATTGAAAAGTAAGCATTATTTTTTGACTACTCCGAGTCATTGCAAAAATATGTATCGTGCTAGCAAAATCATTTTAACAGAAGATGATGACGGAATTGTTAGAGTCAATGTTGATAAAGTTATTCGGCTTGGTGATAAGTATACCGAGTGTACAATAACGGGAATGTATAAATTGCACCCAGTGCAATTACAACAACTAACTGCTTCGCGATATGGACCTGAGCCTAATCCGTCATAATTTAATACTTATACAATGTAAAAGTTGTCAGGGGTGTTTAGGACGGGTCTAAACTACTAATAAATAAAAGCGCCAATTTCGGAAGTGGCGCTTTTATTTTATTTAGCTGTCATAAGTCATTGCAGTCGAGTTTCGCCATAATTATTTTTTTATCCACTTACCATTCATCCAAAAGAGGCAATTAAAGCCTCTAAATAAACAGCAATTCTTAAATTTATGCTCTGCGACGTGCAGCACCTATCCCAATAAGTCCTAATAACAATGTACTTAAAATCGCTGGCTCAGGAACATCAATTGGTGGTGGCACGACAAACAATTCTGGGTTTGATATTAACTGAAGGTCCATGTTCAAGTCCCAATGACCTGGTTTGCCAGTATTGTTAACATTAAACCAAGCCGAAGCGCCAAAATCTAACGTTTTATCGTTGGCACCCAGACCAATTTGTAAGGCCGGTCCAATGCGCTCAAGATTCGCTACAAAGCCACCCGCTTCCTGGGTAGAAATCCTACCCGAAACTAAGTTATGGTAATAAACCCATGAGTCTAACATTAGACCACCACCTGTTTTAACGCTTCCATCGGGGGTTACGTTAAAGCCATCCCAAATAACATCGATCAACCAAGAAACGCCACTATCTGAAGCATGACCATATAATCGTGCAGTGCCATCGTTGTAGGCAGTTAAGTACAAGTCATCATCAAAATTAAAAAAATTATCATTGTTAAATTTTAGATTATGCGTCCATAAACCATGGCTATTTATCGCATCATCTACTTTCCACTGATGAGTAATGATGGCAGCATTAGAGAAGAAAGATAAGCTTAAAGTAGCGATAGCAGTAAGTTGGATAATTATTTTTTTCACATTACACCTCAATCTAAAACGTCATTCTGTTGTTGCAATGGTGTGTAGTTTACCAAGTGGCAATATTGAAAATATGGCCAAAGTGTCCAATTTTGAAATAAGTGTTTTTAGCGATTAATAAACTTTCCCCAACAGCCTTATCGCTGCTTCAGGAATGTTATAGTATTTTCAGATGGTGGATAGATTGGCATAGGTAAAGCCAGTCAATTCTCTTTGTATCATCAATGCATGCAGGTTTTCAGCGATTTTTATTAGAAATAGCTAGTGTTCTTCTGGAGTTGCCAGTTTAGCTCTCTTTTTTTGATATGTATTGATTGAATCGTTTAGCTTTCTTCCGGCTCGACTTAGGGCAGAAGAATGCTACTTTAAGTAGCGCTAACTCAAGCTCTTGAAATTCACCATGTTTTTGAGTTTTTTGCTAATACGTTGTCTAAACTAAATTTTTGCATGGCTAATGATAATCTAAGTTTCTACTAGCTCACATCTAATCTAACACTTTGAGATGACAGGTTTCGACTTACTTCGATTGGCAGACATTAAATAACTCACCATAGATAGCAAAAACAACGCTTTCAATGGACTATAACGCAACCTATATCTATTGAACTTTAGTAAGTTTCAAATTAACCTAAGGTGCTGCGCTAATTTTACCGCACTAACTGCCACAACAGTTCTTAACATTAATTTGATAGGTAAAATATGAAATACCCAAACACCCTTGCGCAGGCACATAAGCGCCTTCTTATCCAGATAATCGAAACTTTTTCTCAAGACCATCGCATATTGGGCATTGGAGCAAGCGGCTCATATGCTTCGGACACAATGGACAAATTCAGCGACTTAGACCTTGTTATTGCCATTGACCCGATTTTTTTTGCAGAGGTGATGAGAGAGCGATTTCAGCTAATAGATAAAGTGGACGGTAAAATCGCTGCGTTTACGGGTGAGCATGTTGGTGAGCCACGCTTAGTTATTGCTTTGTATGAGCCCGATTTAGTTCATGTGGATTTTAAGTTTGTTTCTTTACCTGACACAACGACAAGAGTGGATGACACAAAAGTATTGTGGGAACGAGATGGGCAGTTATCGACCATATACAACAATTCCAATTATCAATATCCTCAACCTGATATACAGTGGATTGAAAATAGGTTTTGGATTTGGATTCATTATGGAGCGACTAAGATTGCCCGTGGTGAATACTTTGAAGCGATAGAGTTTTTATCATTTTTAAGAACCACTGCACTTTCCCCTCTAGCTCTTAAACAGCAAGGCTTAACGCCATCAGGTGTAAGAACGATTGAAAAACGTTTACCTGCTTTTACAAGTCGCCTAAAAGAAACCGTCGCTACACCAGATAGGGAGGCACTTATCCCCGCCTTTCAGATGTGCATTTCGTTATATATTGAGTTGAGAGATAAAGAGCAAGTAACAGTTAATGCTCAAGCTCAAAAACTTGCTTTGGAATATTTTAACCAAGAGATATTAGGTTAGGTGATTTAGAGGGGGGATCCCCTCACTATCAGCTAAAGCTACTTTTTACGCCACTTACCATTCATCCACAAGTAGTGACCTGTTTCAGTTTTTGAATAGGCTTTTTTGGCGGCTAGTTTTTCAACTTGTTCTATAGTAATGCCGTTTTCAGCAGCGAGGTCAGCATACACGGCTTTACGTTTAGCATTGATATCATTAACTAACTGTTGAATGTTGTTTTGCATAACCACAACACCTAAGTAGCCGTTGTCTTTTTCACCAATCAATCCTTGTTGTTTGGCTTCATCCAAACCAATCGCAAAAACCGAACTGCATACAAAAACACTCAGTATTATCAGTGATTTAAAAATTGTTGTCATTGTCATCGGGTCATTCCTCGTTTGGCTTAAAATAAGCTGCTGTCATCGCTAAATACATCATCTAGTTCTTTGTCCACTTTTACGCGGATTTCGTGATCAATTTTTACGTTGATATTGATTGTAATGGGCTCTTTGGTTTCAACTTGTACTTTGTGGGTACAAGCACTTAATAGCCCAATGGTTGCTATTAACAAAATTAGTGTCTTCAATTTTTATCACCTTGGTTGATTTTTTGTTCAATGGTTTTTTCTACCGAATTAATTAAGCGTATCGATTCTAACAAAGAAAATAAATTTTCTTGATGGCTATAGTTAAAATTAACTGCCTGATTTTGTACTGGGTTGTTACCTTTTATTGCGAAGTCAAATAACATTTCGCCATCTGGTTTTAATGTTACTTTGCTTTCCAATTGACTAAAATCGAGATTCTCTAACAAGGCAATTTGCGGTTGTTGCTGTTTGATAGAATCAAATGATGGGTTGTTTTCTATGGTTAACTTTCCACCTTTTAGACTCGACACCCAACCATCATCAATTCTAATACCCTGTTGGTTTATATTAATCGGCATATCGCCGTCTATGTTGCCAGTAATGGTTATCCCTGGCTGCTCTTGTAGTGCTACAACTTGAGCTAAATCAATGCCTTGAATATTAATGTTAATTTGTTGCTGTCGTCCATCCAACCATATGTCATTCAATAAAAACTGCCCACTGAAGATGTCACCTTGCACTTGCTTCAAACGTATAACGCTATCTTTGGCAATCACTTTGGCTTCAATCTGCTTAATTATTACCCCAGTATCAATTGAATCGATGTGTAGAGTAGACTCGGCTAACTGAAGTCCAGCTGAATCAAACTTAACGGGGGTATGATAAGTCATATTATTGAGTTGATAGTCTTGATATTTTCCCGATACATTTTGTAGTTGGGCCGTTCCAAATGCTGTAAACGCGTTATCTTCTAAGGGCAGTGTTAATTCAATCTTTGCCGAAAAGCTTCCGTCTTGAATATCCGCTGCATTTTCTAACTGTGAAACTATATGTCGCAAACTGACTATATCTTGCTGGAATATCTGCAAACTAGCGCTGGTTTGCTGTTGAGTCAGCTCAGCTAAAAAACCATTCTCTAGGTTGATCTTATGTATGCTTGAAAGGGTCATATTTGTTTTATTGCCATTTCCTAAATGGGTAATATTAATTGGAAGAGTGTCGATTTTGAATGCAGACACATTTGTGGCCTTGCTACTTCCAGAAAAGTGTAGGGCATTAAGATTGGTTACTTTGGCGTCTATGTGGTTGCTAATATTTTGTATGTTGATATCTGGAAGTTGCAACTGAGACAGCTGATTGTCAAACCGGAGGTGTAAGTCATTAATACTTTCCCCTGAAACGCTGAAATCACTACTCAGATTAGCTATATTAAGGTCGGCAAAGTGTATAGCGGAGCTATTAATTGTTCCTTTTAACGCAACTTTTCCTGTGGTTTGGTAAGTTGCATCATCAATCAGCAGTCTTCTTTGAGGATTTTGCAAATCTATGACTTGAAGGTGGGGCAGGACAATCTGGGTTTTATCTATCGCTATTTTTTCGGTAAACACTAAAGCCAATTGCGGCAAGTCATCTTTTGCAAAGTAATGTTGGGCTAACCGGCAACTGCTGGTTGAAACTTTATTTACTAGACCACGTAAATCCAAATGTATATCGAAGTTGCTAGTGTCTACAGCAATTAGTAAGTTTCCATTAACGACAGCGTCTAAAGCGCAATTCTCTATGCTCATTCGGCTATTGATAGCTAATTGGTTCGCTAAGCTAAATGTTGTGCCTTCAAAGTTTAGGCTGGTATTGATTTGGGCTTGGTCTAAGGCCAGCTCTTTAAACAACCTAGGCCTATCTTGGGATAGCTGATGCACTTGGGGGAGCCACTTAGTGAGATCAGACAAGCGCCAATCTATCTGCCCAGTCATAGGTTTTTGATATAAATTAATAACGCCTTGTAAGTCGCCAGCGAATCTCAATTCTTGTTTGGTTTTTTGACTTATGCTTAAGTTTATTGATTGTTGTAATGCATCTGAGTTAATTTGCAGTCGTGAAATATTTAGCTGGGGCAAAAAGTCGGGCAGATTCAAATCAATAAGTTGTTGCTCTGAGCTGGGCACTTTTTCGATCTTGCTGTTTTCCGCAACTTGTTGACTATGCTTAACTTTTATTAGCTTAATGTTTAATATGTTGGCCCAAGGCTGCCACTTGGCTTCAGTTACTTTAATACTGCCTAGTGGAGTCGCTATACATGCTTTTTGAATATGCAAAGTAAGCTGCCAGTCAACAGAAAAATTAAGGCAACTAAGGTGTATTTTTTGTGATTGTGTAAAGTATTCTATGCCTTTAATGGCGAGTGGGCGGCGGTAAAACAACATTAGCGCCAGCGTTACCACAAGCAATACAGCTATGAGTAAGGTTTTACTGGGGCGTTTTTTAGTAAAGAAGCCTGCCATTATTTTCCTGTAGTTGTTAAACGTTACTAAAAACAACTTAAATAATTGCTTTTATAAAATACCAAAATTCAAGATTGGAGTAGCTGTGAATTTAGAAAAAACGAGTTTGAGTCATTGCCCATTATGTGGCGATAATAATGGTTGTACCAACTCTAGCCCAAACAATAACACAGCCGCATGTTGGTGTATGGAAAGTAAAATTCCTTTTTCTGATGACCTATTAAACCAATTAACCGATGCCGCTAAAAACAAAGTGTGCATATGTAAAGCCTGTGCCATGGGAAATAAGGCCCAAGGTACCCCTTCAAACTAAGCTGACAGAATATAACAGTAAAAGCGATAGCAAAGGCTGATTCACCCAAGGTGGTGAACACTTAGTAGATTACTTCGCACGACTGTTTTGCCACCGCCTCCACGACAACATCACACCGGTATACACCAACAAGCAAGCAAATAAAGAGGCTATGCCAGCAATGGTTTGTCCGACTAAGCCAAATACTTCTCCGGTATGTAAAAAGCGAATATAGCTGCGGGCTTGTCTGTAGTCAGAAAGTTGCGAAAAACTTTGCTGTTGAATGAGCTCTCCTGTGATGGTGTGTTGCGCCACAGATACCCGTTTTTGTGGCTCGCCACCGTTGCCACTGTCAATTTTAAAAATTTGAACATTGCTAGGATGGTCACTTAAACTGAAGCGAATATTTTGCCAATCGGGGAAGTGCTGCTGAATAATGGCGAGTTGTTTGTCTATTGATAGCACTTTGGCAGCATCATGCTCAGGCAGTTTAACCGGCATTGGTAAAGCGTTCATTGCGGTAGAAGTATAGTGTTTGAGGGTTTGCCCCGGCCATTTAAATGAAAAGAATAAAGCGGTAACGGCCATCACTATAAGAGCAGGCATCACATAGAAACCGAACACATTATGCCACTGATAATGTTTAACCTGTTTTGTTGGGTAATGCCCGCCCAAGGTTAATTTTTGTTTAAAAGCGCGATAATGCAAGCGTTTGGGTAACCATAAATACAAGCCTGATAGTGCCAAAAAAACAAAAATTGTATTGGCAATTCCATTAACCCAGCGCCCTGATCCGCTAAATTTGCCGTCTAATGTTAACCAACGATGAAATGCCCTTAACCGACTAAAGAAAATTTTGGTAGGCGCACCGGGTTGCTGCATGGTTTCAGCTGTAAAGGGATGTAAATAGGCAATAGTTTTGCGGCCATCCTTTAGCAATATAGGGGCGGCATTGTCGCGCATTATAGTGATTTCTGGAGTGTTTTCAGTTGCATATTGCGCTGCCAAGGCAACAAAGTTCGCTATAGGTAATGCTTTCTGTGGTGCAGCTAAAACCACAGGGTAATCGGCTTGTTCTGCCATTTTGATAATTTGTCGTTCATAGGTGAGGGCAGCACCAGTAATAGACATTAAAAAAATAAAAACGGCGGCGCAGCAACCAACAATCAAATGCACCCAAAACAGTAGTTTTCTTATATTCATATTTACGCCAACGCCAGCACGTTAAGTGCTGGCCTATTTTAAAAAATTAAGTTAAAAATTACTCTTGATAAGCTTAGGTTACTGGGTATTAAAAGGCTGTTTTAACCTCTAAACGCGCCATGCGCTCAGCGCCTATAGTGACATTGTTTAAACCGCCACCGGCAAGGTAATCAGTATCCAATAGGTTTTCTATATTAAAACGGTAATCCACTGATATACCAGATATTTTAGTGCGATAAGTGGCGCCTATGTCGACGCGGGTGTAGGCATCTTTAGTGACAGTGTTGTTGCTGTCGGCATATCTTTCACCTTGATAAAACACACCAGCGTTGAGGGCAAGTTTTTCGGTCATTTCGTAGCGAGACCAAAGAGACGCAGACCATTTTGGTGCATCAACAGGCGTGAGTCCTTGATATTTGTTGTCTTTTTCATATTCGGCTTGCAGATACATGCTAGAGGCCATTACAAACAGTCGGTCGGTTACTGCGCCTTGTGCCGATAACTCGAATCCCTGGTGTCTTTGCAGCCCAGCTTGCGTGGTGATGCTTTCAAAGTCGGGTTCATTGGCTAGGCTTTCACTGATTAGCGCGCCACTTTTTTCAATATCAAAAATAGCGGTTTCTAGTAATAAGCGGTCTGATAGCTGCCATTTAGCGCCCAGCTCAACTTGTTTGGATGTGACTGCGCTTAGTGCCATGCCATGATTTTTGTCGGTTTCATCATTAAGGGTTTCACTTGATGCCGGTTCAAAGCCTTCGGCATAGTTAACATACAAGGTGGCATTGTCTTTAGGGTGATATAACACCCCAAACTTAGGAACAAAAGAGTCGCTGTCGGCACTGTCTTTATTTTGCTGGTCAAAACGGCCACCAAGCACCACTTGCCAATGGTGGTGTAAAGTGATTAAGTCTTGAAAATACACACCATAATAGTCGTATTCACTGTTATATAAACTATCGTCTGTAGCATAGTGAATATTGGGTTTAGATAAGGGCGTTTGGCCAGGTGTATACTGTTGCGCTGGGGCTAGTACTCTGAGTTGTCCGTAGTAATAATCTAAGCTGTTAACCCCTAGTAGAACATTGTGCTCAATACCTGCCAGTGAAAATTCACCCGTTAAGTCAAGATAGGCGGTTTTAAATTGCCAATCATCAAATCTGTCGTAAGGTTTGGAGGTATAGCTGTCTCCCAATTGATAATCTGCTGGTTTTTTAGGAGAGGATTCAAAGCGTTGGCGCTCAAAGGTTTGCTGGTTGTAGCCAAATTTTAAGGTCCAGTGAGGATTAAAGTAATAGCTGGCTTTTGCCCCGATATTATTAACTTTAATATCGGTAAAGGCCCAAGCAAAGTCATAGATAGTTTTATCATCACCTATGACTTTTCCATTGGCATCTAGCCAAGCGCCTGTATCTAATCCAGCTTTGTCTTGGGTTTGATCATAATAAAGGTTGATAGACAAATTATCCGAAACGAGATAATTCAAAGCAAGGGAGCCAAGAAAACGGTCCCGCTCACGTTGCTCTCCATTTTGATATTCACGGCTGTATGTAACGTCTTGCTTCACCAATACACTGCGAAAAGACAAATCTTCAACCAAGGCGCCAGCGGCATCTAACATAAAGCGCGATGACCCATTTTGGTCAATATCGGCACTTAAATCAAACAGACCCGTAGCGATCGGTTGTTTGGTGACCATATTAATCAGCCCACCCGGCGCAGACTGCCCATATAGAATACTAGAAGGCCCCTTGATAACTTCCACGCGAGACAGGGTTTCTATAGGTTGCTGGTAATGAGACCAATGTTGATGACCGTCACGTAAATAGCCCGTCGACGAACTTAGGGTAAAGCCTCGTGAGTTAAAAACTTCGCGGTTTCTCTGAGTAGATCCCGCAGACAAGCTGGCATCGTTTGCCAGTACTTCACCTAAGGTAGTAGCGAGTTGCTCATCAATGATGATTTCTGGAATAACGGTAACGGCTTGCGCCGTTTCTAAAAGAGAAGTGTTAGTACGTGTTGCTCCTGAGGCGTTATCCACTTTGTAATCGTTAAAGTAACTACCTGTTACTGTTATAGTTTCCATATTTCCATCATTCGCCAAAGCCTGTGAACTCAAAGACAAAAGAGTCACAACTGAGGCAGCAATTGATGTTTTTTGTTTGAACATAAAATCTTAACTCACATTGATTATTTTCTTACAGTGAGCAAGATTCTACAAAGATTAAATCTAAATGCAAGTAATTATCATTTAGATTTAATCTTTGTATTCGGGAAAACAAAGCGAAGCAACAACTAACCATCACATCGGGTTACTTAGCCTATTTACGATACACAGATACGTTACTAAAACCTTCTTCATGTAATAACAAGGCCTGCATTTTACTCATCACGCCTCTGTCGCAATATAAAAAGTAGTCTTTAGATTGGTCTAAATCACCAAAGGCGGTGGCGAGTCTAAAGAAAGGAATATGCTGTACTTCGGTATTAGCAAGTTTGAGTGGTGCAATTTCTTGCTCTTCGCGGCTGCGGATATCGAGTACGATAGCCCCTTTTGAAAGCTGCTCCACGGTTTCGACTTGTTTCACTTCTTGATTGGCCAATTCGGCAATGCGACGAATGTCCATGACTTCAACATTCTCAAGGGCTTGGTCGAGCAAATCAAAGTTAAACTTGGCTTCTTCAGCTTCGATTTTTTCCATCACTGCGCGTACTGTGGGCTTATTTGAAATCACGCCGCAATATTCAGGCATAGTACGAGCAAAATCTTCGGTGCCGATTTCACGAGCGGTGTTAATGATTTCTTGTTTATCGGCGCAAATAAGCGGGCGTAACACCAACATATCGGTGACTTTATCAATAACCGACAAATTGGCTAAGGTTTGGCTCGACACTTGCCCAAGGCTTTCACCGGTGACTAAAGAAGCAATACCAAAATGCTCAGCCACACGACTAGCCACTCGTAACATCATGCGTTTCAGAATAACGCCCATCTGGGAGTTCTCTACGTTTTCCAGAATTTCAGTGACGATATCTGCAAAATCGACGGTGATAAACTTCACTTTATGGGACGCGCCATAACGTTGCCACAGATAATGACTGACCTGCTTTACGCCAATTTCGTGTTGTTCGCCGCCCAGTTTAAAAAAGCAATAATGAGTGCGGGCACCACGGCGGATCATCTGATAACTGGCTACGCCCGAATCAAATCCACCCGACATTAAAGACAACACGTCATCTTGGGTGGGAATAGGCAATCCGCCTAAACAGAAAATACGTTGTTCCACCATAAACAGGTGGTTATTTTCTACTTCTAGGGAAATGGTAATATCCGGATCTTTTAGCTTAACGCCGCCTGTTTCACAAAATTGAAATAGGCCACCGCCTACGTAACGTCCTATTTCTGTAGAGCTAAATTCGTGATTGCCACGACGTTTAGCGCGCACTGCGAAGGTTTTATTGGCAAGTTTATCCTGCCAAACCAGCTTAACTTGCTGGTAAATGTCTTCAAGGCTGGTGAACGTGCTCTCACGTACTACTAAAATCTGCTCTATGCCCGGAATACGCTTAAGTTGGTCAATCACCTGCGCAGACTGCTCTGGAGTGTTGGTATGAGCCGACAACTCCAATTTATCCCATTTATTCATCACGCCCACATCAAAAGCATAAGGCCTGAAAATATTGCGAATATTCGATTCCAATATTTTAGTAAAACGCTTACGTACCGATTTACTTTTAATGGTGATTTCTGGGTGTAATTTGATGATAACTTTCATGGGTCTATTTGTACTGTGCATCGCTAAAACAAGTGGCTGCGGATTATACCTAAGCCACAGTTTGATGCAAAAATAACACTAAGCGGAGATCAACCCTTCTCTAGAAAAGATTTAAGCCAAACGCATTTTTTACCTGAGCGAGCACATCGTTAGTTTCGTCTTGTGAACGCTCGGTACCTTGTTTTAATATGGCAATCAGCTGTGACGGGTCGCTAGTCAATGTGGCTCTGCGCACTCGAATGGGTGCTAATAGATCCTGCAAACATTCTTCTAGTATTTTTTTTACCGTGCCATCACCTAAACCACCCGCTGAATAATGGGCTTTTAAATCTGCTATATAATCTTCGTCTTGATGAAACGCATCTAAATAAGTAAACACCACATTGCCCGCCACTTGCCCCGGATCGCTGACCCGTAAATGATTTGCATCGGTATACATTGACTTAACGGCCTTGCTAATGTCTTTTTGACTCGAACCGAGCATAATAGTATTGCCCATGGACTTCGACATTTTGCTTTTGCCATCCACGCTTGGCAGTCGTGACACCTTGCTCAACAAAGGCTTACACTCAAGCAGAATATCTTGTTGGGCAATAGTGTTTAAGCGCCGCACTATCTCATTGGTTTGTTCTAGCATAGGTAATTGGTCTTCACCTACTGGCACCAAAGTCGCCCTAAATGCCGTGATATCTGCGGCTTGGCTAATAGGGTAAGTTAAAAAACCAGCTGGGATAGATCGACCAAAAGACTTGCTGTTGATCTCTGTTTTAACCGTAGGGTTACGCTCCAAGCGAGCAATAGACACTAAGTTGGCGTAATACATGGTCAATTCGGCAAGGGCAGGGAGCGCTGATTGCAAACAAATTGTGGTTTTTAGCGGGTCGATGCCCACAGCTAGATAGTCGGCAACCACATTCAGAATATTCGAAGACACCTTTTTAGGATTATGTCCGTTATCTGTTAGCCCTTGCATATCTGCTACTAAAATAGTTTGAGCAAACTGATGCTGCAACTGCATACGTTGCTGCAATGAACCCACAAAGTGCCCTAAATGTAATGCCCCCGTGGCGCGATCACCCGTAAGAATTTTTTCTTGGTTATTGATAGGCTGAGTTGACTGAGAGGCAGAGGTTGCCGGTTCTGAAGTTGTGTTTTTCAATGTATATCTCCTTAATTAAATACCGGAGACATACTTACTTATTCATCAGTTGCCATCCGGCGATCTGTGAACAAAAGTATTCAACACCGCTCTTATAAAAGAGAGTGCCACCAAGATGTAGTAATAAATGTAGAGCTAGAAAGTATTTTCATGCCACGCAAAGTAGCAATCTGATGAGCTGAGCGCAAGAATTAATTTAGCCTAAGGTTACATGACTCCTATTTGCTCAAATCGCATCTGCAAAACCTAGAGACATAGCTAAATGAGCCCTTAATCTGATTCCTTGCTGTTTGGTCTTTGCCTTTAGTAACCATTTTAAGGTGAATATCGGACAATATATCGTCAACTATCTAATGAAGTGTTTTAATATCATTTAAATACTAGAATTGAATTAAGGATTATAGTGCTTAAAAACATACCATTAATCATGCTGCAAGGGCTACTTGCACTGTTACCAATCGCTTTAACCTTATACTTTTTGATTTGGTTAATTACGACGATTGAAACTAGCTTACTGCCGTTTATCCCCTCAGATTTTTATTTTCCAGGTTTAGGGTTGTTACTAGGAATAGTGGTTCTGTTTATTGTTGGGCTAGCCGTAAATGTGTATTTAGTGAGTTCGATAATTTCGTGGGGAGGCAGTCTATTAGAACGAATACCTATTGTTAAAACAATATATGGCGCAATTCACGATGCTATCAATTTAATCAATATTGGTAAAAGTCAAAAAATGCAAAGTGTGGTGTCTGTAAAAATTAACGAGAATATCCATCTTATTGGCTTTGTTACAAGTCAAGAAAGTGCCAAAACGATATTTAAAAATGATGACAAACTGGGAGTATATATACCATTGAGTTACCAAATCGGTGGCTATACTTTATATATTGATAGCGATCAGCTTACTCCGTTAGACATAGATGTAGAAACCGCCATGCGGATCGCTCTGACTGGTGGTAGTGTTGCAGGTGGTAAAAAAGTTAATTAAAAACAAGGTCGTACCAATTTAAATGGTCACGTTCTCATTAAGTAATATCATCGGTTCTAGTTGCAATGGGCTTAATAAAACGAGTAAGTAAGGCAGGCAATAATGTTAAATCGGTGATAAGTGCAAATAACATAGCTAAAGAAGTTAAAAGACCAAAAAGCATGCTGGGTACAAAGTCAGAAAAAGCTAACAATGCAAAGCCTGTACAGATAATTAGCGTAGTAAATAGCATGGCATAACCCACACTAAAATAGGCTTTATTAATCGCTTTTTGCGGGTCTTTATCGCCATAAAGATAGTGATGTACAAAATGTATTGTGTCGTCTACAGCTATTCCCATGGCGATGGCTGCTATGGTAATTGTCATTAAATCCAATGGTATATTGGCAATACCCATCACGGCTAAAATCAGTAACGTACAGATTATATTCGGCACCAAGGCCACTAAAGCAATTGAAAAACGTTTAAACAAAATCCACATGACTATAAGCAAAGCAATATAAACAATTCCTAACGTCAAGATTTGTGATTTGAACAACCGTTGCAAAATGTCCTGATAAAGCACAAACAAATTAGTCAATTGATATTGTTCTTTGGGGATACCGTTGGTTTCTAATTCTTGACGTAAGTTTTCTAAATACTCTTTTCGGTTAAATCCTTGGGTACTGTCCTTCACTCGGCTACTTAATCGCAGTTGTTGGTGCTCAATAGAAAAATAGCTACCTAAAAGAGTTTTTCGTAAATTTTCGTCAACAAGATTATAAATAGCCGTTAGCTCATATTCTGTGAGTGGCTGACCTTGGTTTAGTTTTAGTGCTAGCTCGGTAAAATTAACCACCGAAGTAGTGTTACCGCTTGCAGGGTATTGATTAAGAATAGTTTGTGCCACTTGCAATTGTTGGATACTTTCAGCACTTAAGGCAAGGTCAGTTTTTTGCATGTTTTGTGGGATATCAATCACTATGTCAAAGGGTGTGGATCCTCCAAACTGCTGGTCTATAAAGGTTAATTCTTGATGGGCTTTGGTGTCTTCTGCGAAGTAATTAAGAAAACTATTCTCTACACTGAGTCTAAACAGTCCGAAAATCGACAGCACAACTAACACTATAAATGCGCTTATAATTTTCCCAGTGTGATTTTTTGTTAGGCTTGAAATCGCTTCAATAAATTTTTGGCTAGTTTTATTCAAAGGTGCATTTTGGCTACGCGGAAACAAACTCAGCAATGCCGGTAAAAAAATGAGTGAAATCATAATTGAAACAAACATAGCGATAATCATCATAAAACCAAAACTTACCACCGGTTGAATTCCACTAAAAATAAGTGAACCAAAACCAACCGAAGTAGTAATCCCAGCGTAAAAGCACGGTTTAATTTTTTGTTTTAAAGTTTTAGTGATTAATTTTGCTTGGCTCGCTTCTGGATCGTCGTTCGAATATTGCCTATATTGCACGATGATATGCACGCTAATCGCTAACGTTAAAATAAGCTGTAGCGCGATGAAATTTGAAGAAATAACGGTGGTTCTTAAGTCGAAAATGCCAAAAAGACCAATGGTCATCACCACGCTTGAAAGACAACAAACAATGGGGATTAACACCCAGCGCCATTCTCTAAATAATATTAGCAACATCACACAAATTGTTAATCCAATGGCGCTACCAAATAACTTCAGATCGGTTCGAATAATATTGACGAGTTGATGACCTAAAACATATGAACCACCTAAATAGATATTGGCATCAGCTGCAACTGATTCAGAAAATTTATAGATCTGAGCAATTTCTTGTTCTCTCTGTTTATTAAGAGTTTGTCTAATTGGATCTGCTTCTGCTTTTAACTCAGCAACTTTGATTTCATCTTTATCTGTAAATTCATTGGTTAAACGCTTTTTATCTAAATTTATGATTTGAGAGTCAATTTCAGATAAGGCTTTATTCTTCTTAAATACAATTTGAATGGATGTAGCAGACTTAGCCTTATTCACTAATAAATCGGTAAAAATTGGGTGGTTTTCGAATATTTGACGCATTTGTTGATAGCTAAATTGTTTACTTTGCCAAGTCCATTCGTTTGGGTTTAGGTTAGGATCTAACGAAGACATTTGTGATAATAGGGGGACATTTAGTATGTGTGTTACCGATCTAACTCTTGGTATTGTTTGTAATTTCTTACTTAGGATCTGAATGTCGGTAAAGGTTTGCTCGCTAAAAACATCATGTTCTTTAGGCTCATAGGCCAATAATATAAATTCATCAGGTGAAAACCTTTCATTCATTAATTGGCTTTGAATATATAGTTCATTGTCTTTGACTAACAATGTTTCAGCAGATGCATCTATTTTAAAGTGCTGCGCAAACCAGCCCAAACTAAGTGTTAGTATCAGCATGGCTATCACCACAAGTCGCGGTTTTTTGGTCAACCATACCGTATCTTGGTTATTCATTTTGATTGGCCTTCTGTTTTCTCGCCAGCATCGGCGGCGCTCTTTGGCTCATCACTTGCTTCTGAAAACTCCTTATCGCGCAAAACGGATTGCATATACATATTGCGAAAAAACTCATAAGGATCGTCACTTTCTTGATATAAAGTTTCATAACTCTTTGCCCTTGGAGAGAAATCATGAAATCCATCATATCCTTGAATATATTGAGTTTGCGGCGATTCAGTTAGATAAGTTATGGGCGCAAAAGTGGTTTCGGTGAATGTCGATAGTCCGTTTCTAACATCACTTTGACCCAGTATTGGGATAACAATATAGGCACCATAACTAATGTCCCAGCTAGTTAAGGTATCATTTAAGGTTGACTTGTCTGCCTCTATCCCAAACCAGGCATCTGCTGGGTCGAATAGTCCAAGTAAGCCCACTGTACTGTTGATTAAAAAACGCCCTAAACTACTGGCTGATTGGGTGCCATTTGCTTGTAATAAGTGATTGATTGCATTAAGTGGTTCACGCAGATTACTAAAAAACTGGGTGACACCCGACTCAAAAGGATCGGGCATTAGGTGTGTATAACTTTTAGCTAAAGGGTTAAGCAGCCAAGTATAGACTACATGATTAAACGAAAAAATTGCGCGATTGACAGGTTCAAAAGGGTCATCAAACTGAGCAGGGGTATAAGCTACTACATTGGGCGTAATTGCCACTTGGCCATTTTGGGTTTGGACCTCTATAACATCCAAATTGCCGCTAACAGCTTGTTTTTGTTGAATGCCTGTTTGAAATAACTGGCTCTGCCGATTGGTTAAGTCTTCTTTGCTGGCACACCCTGAAACTAATATCACCATAGTTAAAATTAAAGTGGAAAATATATTGCCGCTGCGTTCCATTTTGAATTCCTTCAGTTCAATATTCACTCAACTTCAAGTGGATTTATTAATAAAACTTGTTCCTGTAAAAGCCCTGTCGTTCTGTAATACGTTCAATATTGCCTTATAGACAAATGAATATAAGGCATACTTCAACTATTTTTTATTGAGAGTCCGGCGTCTCTTGCATTTGTTGAATTGTTAAGGGCTCTTTAAATGTCATAGTTCGATAAGGGAAAGGAATTTCAATTCCTGCATTATCTAGTGCTCGTTTAACTGCTCCAACAACCTCTCCTCGAGATTTTCTTTGTCCAAGAGGAGTAGGGTCCGTCCACCAAGTTACTTCAATATCAATGCTGCTAGCGCCAAAACCGTTTAAAAATACTTCAATTGGCTGGTTCTGATTGATGGTTTTGCATTCCTGCAAAGCATTTTCGATTATTTCTACTGACTCATCGGCGTCTTCTGAATAGGCAACACCTGTCATGATGGTGATCCTTCTCGAATTTAAATCTGTAAGCACCTTAACAGGGTTTTTAAACAGAAAAGAATTAGGCGTAACAACCAATTCACCGTTAGTGCGTCGAATTTGAGACATGCGAACCGAGATATCTTCGACCTTGCCGGTAATGGATTCGCATTCTATAAAATCACCTTTTTCGAAAGGGTATTTCCACAGCAACATGATGCCAGCAAAAAAATTCTCAAAAATTTCTTTAAAAGCAAAACCAATGGCAACCGATGCCAAACCTAATCCACCTAAAGCACTAGCTGGAGTTAAACCTGGAAATATGACCATTGCAGTGAGGAGTAAACCTAACAACCAAACAAGGATACTAGTTAGTCGTTGCAATAAATCTCGAAGTGAACCGCGCATGGTACTGCGTTTCGACATATTAACTACAACTCTGCTCACTACAAATGACATTCCCCAAGTAAGCAGCAAAACCACCAGCCCTGCCAAAATATAAGGAGTGTGACCAACAAAGTCATAGGTGATATCAGATAAAGTACTGCGAAGGGTTTGCAAGGCAGATTGTAAATCTATTCCTTCGGCTTTTTCACTAGCATGGGCTGCTTGTGACGCAACAGGCGCAACTAGTGCTGATATTTTGACTTTACGCCACATAAATAACTCCTCTTAAATAACAAGTTCAAGAATTAATTATCAGCTGCATCTTGTACCGCTTGACCTGCAGTTTCGATATCCTCACCAAAACCTTCGACTGTTGCACAAGCGTTTAGAAAGGCTCCGATTGCCATTATAATAAGCATTGATCTAATTTTCGATTTAAGGGTATTCATAATCTTTTGCTCCCTAAAATTAATTGTGGCTAAAAGCTACTGTTCATTTTTACTTAATAACATGTCTTATTCGAAATCTATGACGTGATATTCTCAAACTCTTTTTTGGCATCCTCTTTGGCCATGCCGTACTTTTCCTGCATTTTGCCTTGAAATTTTTCGAGATTACCGTCTATTTCTTGCAAATCATCGTCAGTTAACTTACCCCAATTGGCTTTTAGTGAACCTGATGCTTGTTTCCATTTACCTTTAATTGTGTCTTTATTCATTGTCGATATCTCCAAATTTGATTAAAAAGTAAAGGCGGTTTTCGCCTTGTGATGATAGGAATACAAATCCCATACCAAAGTATAAGTGATTGATTAATATATATTTAAATTTTACTGGGGCGTATCAAACCTAAATTCCTTGTAAATATTACACAGCCAAGTGAGTTGCTATGAAAATTTTATATTCATATGCCAAAAATTAGGAAGTGAGTTTTGATTAGAGAAATAAAATCTCTTTAAAATCAAATGAATAACTATTTTTATTCGGGCAAGCGCCTTAGGCGTCATGTTTGCATACCTGTAGCTAGAAGAGTCGAAACAAAGCGAGTAGGAATTAACATCTCCCAAGCCTTGTTTTAGCCTTGCAATGGCAGGTTTTTTCTTGAACTCACATATAGAAGCACACAAAAATGATGTATCCGTACAAAGGAATATTCAATGTATAAAATTGGGCTAAATAGAACCTCGAAAATAATGTTAATGGTGCTAGTTTTGGTGCTCCTTATTGTGAGGTTTTCTGCACCAAGTTTTATGACATGGTATGCAAATCAAACAATTAAACGAACTGACGCAATAGTAGGCAGTGTCGCCGATGTAGACTTAGGGATACTAGATGGCGGGTACACTATACATGGGATTAACATTCGCCAAGCTGGAGACAAAAAAGACTTTCCGCTAATTGTCGCCGACAAAATCGAAATATCGATATTTTGGAGGGCGTTATTGAAAGGTAGGTTGGTGACTGAGATATCGATTGTTAACCCTACAATTGGTTTATATGACCGCCCACAAGACAAGGTCATTGAAAACCAAGCCATTATAAATGAAAAAACTTGGCTTGGTTTAGCCCGCGAACTGACACCTTTTGATATTGATAAATTAACGATAATCAATGGTTCAATTGCTATAGATGCCGAAGCTCAGTTAAAGCGGACCGAATTTAGTATTGATAATATTCAAATGCTTGTCACTGACATTGTCATTTCAAAAAATTCAGCTACTTTGGCCAAGGCTCAGTTGAGTGGTGATATCCAAAATCAAGCAAAGGTTACTTTAACGGCTGAATTTGACCCAAATACTAGCAAGCCGACTTTTGATGTTAATTTAGAGATGGCCAAGCTCCCTGTTTCCTATTTCAAATCATTAATGGAATTTTATGCACCATTCGATTTCGAAGCTGGAGAAATTGACTTAGCTTGTGAGTTAAAGTCTCAGGCAGGAGAGGTAGAAGGTTACATTCAAATTGGCTTTTACGAATTAGATGTATTTTCGTGGCGAGAAGATATTATTAACGATGACGCCAATCCATTACGCCCTATTTTTGATGCGATAGGAGGGGTGCTGGTGAGTGTTTTGGAAAAAGGTGACCGAAATCTACTTGCTACTAGAGTCGACATAAAAGGTAGTTTGGACAACCCCAAAATATCCATTATTGATGCGTTTGCAGCCATGCTCAGAAACGCATTTATTGAAACCTATGATCTAAAGTTAGAACATTCTGTAATTGGTCTAAATGAGCAACCAAATAGCAGTCCTAAAGAATAGCAGCTCCAATTGTGTGAAACAGAAGCTGCTATTTATTCAATGTGTTGCTCGAATGATCAGAGGCTAAGCATTTTGCTGTCTATGCATTTTTCTTTTCTTAGATTTCCTTTTTTTATTCGCGCTTTGTTTCGATTTTTGCTGTTGTTCAGGTGTTAACAGGTTCCAGACGTCATGTCTGGATTTTGCTTTTAAAATCGCCAGTGTCAAAAAATCTGCTTGGTATTCTGCGTGTAACTCACTCCATGCTTGTATATTAAACTCACTACTTTGTATCAGTTTTCGCTCAGCCGCGTTATAGGATTTTAGTTTAAATTTGCTATCTTTAGCCGATGCTTTGGTGGAGCTTTTAACTTTCTGTATTGCGGTTAATTGTTGCTCTGTAAAATCTAATCGTTTCGCTCTTTTTCCTGTGGGTTTGTCTTTAGATAAAGTGTTTTTCTTGCTTCTTAATGCTGTTTGGCGTAACTCAGCTTGAGCTACAAATTCAGATTGCTGAGCCGCAGTTAATAAGTTCCAAATCTTATTTTTAATGACTGCTCGTTGCAATGCTTTTTGTTGTAGTAAGTCTTGGTGTTGACCAATGGCATTTTGAACTGATTGTTGATCCCATTGGTCCGTTCTTACGAGTTGATTGAGTTTTAATTTGAGTGATTTTTGTTCTGCTTTAAACAGGTTATTATCATCGCGAGTTTGTTTTAGTATTTGCTTTACATCTTGCTTTTGGGTGTCAGTTAGCGATACCTCTGACAATATATGGTGCATACCAGCCGGCATTTGATGATGACTTCTTTTAGCTACTGCAGGGCTCGAACATATCAAAGTTACGCACAGAGCTATAGGAGTTAAAGTTGTTTTAAATAAAACCTTAATTTTAGACATTTCATTTCCTCTTGTTGACTTGTTAACAAGTCTAGCAACTGGAATCTAAAGAAACGCAAAGGTAATGTAAAGCTTGTGTAAAGGTATGGTAGTACTCAGTATTTGCAGGGTTATAGTACCCTCTACATTCAAGCTAACTAAGGAACCTGATGTCAGCTAAGAAAATTTTATTAATCGATGATGATGTAGCGTTAACCGAGTTGTTAGTGGAATATTTAACGCCACAAGGTTACGAATTGGAAGTTGCTTTTGATGGGGAAAGCGGTGTAGCCCTTGCCACATCAAATAAGCATTACGACCTTATTTTGTTGGATGTAATGTTGCCTAAATTGGATGGCTTTGAAGTATTAAAGAAGCTCCGTCTTAGTCATTTAACCCCCGTTTTAATGTTAACCGCTAAAGGTGATGATTATGACAAAATATTAGGGCTAGAATTGGGAGCTGACGATTATTTGCCTAAGCCTTTTAACCATAGAGAGTTGTCGGCACGAATAAAAGCGTTAGTAAGAAGGATGGCATTATTATCTAGTAACAGAATGCATCAAAACTTAACCTTAGGGAATGTCGAGATTATTCCCGCTGCGCAAGATGTTTTTTGTGCTGGAAAACTGGTTGATTTAACCAGCACAGAATATTCCATTTTGTACCTATTAATGGTTAATCAAGGCTCGTTAGTGAGCAAGCAGGACATCAGTAAAAAAGTATTAGGAAAAAATCTATCTGCTTTTGATCGTAATATTGATATGCACATTAGTAATCTACGCAAAAAATTGGCTGTTTTTAGTTCAGATGAAAAAATTAAAACACACCGTGGTGCAGGTTATAGGTACTTGGTTCAAGCATGAAAAATTTAGGTCAATTCAATCCAGCTAAGAGTTTATTTGTCAGAGTTTTTTTATGGTTTTGGTTAGCGTCATTAGTGATTTTTTTAGGTTCTATTTGGCTGGTAAAGCAGCTTGATTCAGATGTTGAATATCACCCTATTAATCGCAAGCAACAAAGAGACCTAACAATGTTAACAAGGAAAGTTCAAAATCACCTTTCAAGAGGCAACCCAGAATTTGATCTAAATAAACGTATAAATAGAATAAGAAACGGCACTCGTTTTGATTTTGTATTAATCGACTCTACAACCAGGAAAATGACGCATAATCTTCCGCGGCGATGGCAAATAAATCATCAAGTATTTGATGATTTCACTATCAACAATTCTGCTTTAGTTATGGACGTAAAAGGCACAAACTTTATTGGCCCTAGCTTAGTTAGAGTCAATAACCAAGACTATTTGCTGTTTTTAGTAAGGCCAAGACCAAAAGGAGATTTACGTCTTATTCGCTATGAATACCCCGAAGTATTTGTTTTGTTATTACTCACACTAAGTGCGAGTCTATGTTACTTATTTGTTCGAGGGATATTAACGCCTATTAAGCAACTAAGGCTTGCTTCAAAACGAATGGCAACCGGTGAAATGGGCGTCAGAGTGGCTAACGCAAGTAAACGTTTGGATGAAATTGGTCAGCTAGGCCGCGACTTTAACCATATGTCTGAGCAAGTCGAGAATTTGTTAAGCAGCCAAAAAAGGCTATTGGCAGACATCTCTCATGAGTTACGTTCGCCTTTAACCCGTTTACAGTTGTCAATCGGAATTGCGCAACAACAAAGCGAGCAGGATATGTCTTTTAAAGTTCGTGATGCTTTAACTCGCATAGAGAAAGAATCACAGCAGATAGAAGACATGCTTGCTAGAGTATTGTTGTTGTCTCGATTGGAAAATAATCAACCTACTCTAAACCTTCAAGTCATCAATCTTGAAAAAATAATGGCTCCTATTATTAATGATGCTCTTTTCGAAGCTGAACAGAAAAATAAGACTCTGGTTTATCAGGCCGCTGAAGACATCAGTATTCGAGTCGACCCTCAACTTTTAAGTAGTGCAATAGAAAATGTTATACGTAATGGGATCCATTATTCTAACCAGCAAGTTAAGGTGTCAGTGTTGATTCAAAACAAACATTTGGTATGGAACATCGAAGATGATGGTAATGGCATTGAGGAAAGTCATTTATCCAAAATATTTGAAGCTTTTTACCGAGAGTCCTCTTCCCGAGACAGATATTCAGGTGGAGTTGGGTTAGGATTGGCGATTGCCCTTTATGCCATACAAAGACATAAGGGAGTTATTCTGGCAAGTAATAACATTAATGGCGGGTTGCTTGTTAAAATACAGGTCCCTTACTTAAAGCCTTAGTTGCCTTTTAGTATTAAATTTCTTCTGACTTTATTGCAACTGCTACAAAGTTACGGTTATTTTCCTTTTAATTGAAATTAAAGATGTGTAAGACATTATATGCAAATTGAAAAAATTATGAGTAAAACTGTGGTGACAGTATCAATGGATGACACTCTAAGTGTGGTCAAACATATCTTTGAAAATGCTAAGTTCCATCATCTGCTGGTGGTTGAAAATGGTAGATTGCAAGGTGTGATATCAGATCGAGATTTACTTAAGTCTATTAGTCCTTTTATCGGAACAGTCCAAGAAAAGGCAAGTGACACTTTTACTTTGAACAGAAAAGTTCATCAAATTATGAGTCGGCAGCCAATTACTTTGACTTCGAATGCCGATGTATACGAGGCCATCAGTTTATTCAATCAACATAATATTTCCTGTATTCCAGTGGTGAATGAAAACGGAGCGGCCGTTGGGGTATTAAGTTGGCGTGATATTCTTAAAGTGATTGAAGTCAATCACAATAACAAACTAAAACAAGCCAAATAGGTCAGCCTATTGCTTACTGTTTTGCCGTTAACCTGAACTCGGTTGTCGGGGCTATTTTTGTATCAAATTTAATTCTAGGATCATGACATGTCTCAATATTTACTCTGCTCGGAAGACGCATTAGCAACTACTTATTCTGCGGCTATTCAGCCTTTCTGGCAAAATACTGTGCAGCAGGGAAGGTTTGTAGGCGCAGGAAAAATCGATATTGCTTACGCTTTTGTATTGCACCCACAAGCAATAGGGACTGTGGTGGTGTCATCGGGTCGCATTGAGAGTTTCATCAAATATAAAGAAGTGGTGTACGACCTGTATCAAAATGGTTATTCGGTATTCATTCACGACCACAGGGGGCAAGGCTTATCGGGACGTATGTTAGACAACCCACATATCGGTTATGTCGAAAACTTCTCTAATTATGTCGCTGACTTTAAACAGTTTATAGATCTAGTCGTCTTAAAAAAAACCGAACAAAAACCTCAGTTATTATGTCATTCAATGGGTGGCGCAATTGGTGGCTTGATGGTTTTACGTTACCCAGAATTGTTTGAAAAAGTCGCGTTTTCGGCACCTATGTTTGGCATTCGTCCAGCACTACCAAATTGGTTGGCTAACACTTTGTTTTCACTGCATGGCTTGATAAGTAACAAAAACGCCTATTTTTTTGGTCAAGAAGATTATGAAAGCCAAGGTTTTGTCGGAAATGATTTAACTCAGAGTGAAGTGCGTTATCACATTTTCCGTCAAGAATACCAAGAGTCACCTCAAGTGCAGTTAGGTGGAGTGAGTGGCCATTGGCTAAGTATGGCTGCGCAAGCGATGGATCAAATAGAAAAAAATGCAGCACATTTCCCCATCCCAGCTTTAGTTATTCAAGCAGGAGCCGATCAAATTGTTGACAACAAAAGACAGAGTCGAGTAGCGGCATGTATGGCCCAAACAAAACTAATGGTGATTGACGGCTCAAGGCATGAATTATTAGAAGAGCAAGATAGCTACCGAGTGCCGTGTTTAACCGCCATCTTGGATTTTTTTAAAGCCAGCAGCTAGGACGAAAAACTTGGATTAATAGTATAAGTGTTCAATCACTTGGCGCTTTTTTGTTAGAATGAATTTTTAACTAGTGACTGAAAATATACTCATGCTCGATATTGTTTTATACCAACCTGAAATTCCGCCAAATACTGGTAATATTATCCGTCTCTGTGCGAATACTGGTTTTGCCTTACATTTAATTGAGCCTTTGGGATTTGATTGGGACGATAAAAAGGTGCGTAGGGCTGGTTTGGATTATCACGAGTTTGCTAAAGTTCAACGTTATGCCAATCTCGACGCCTATATTGCAGCACGTTCACCCAAACGCATCTTTGCCTGTACAACTAAAGGCAAAGCCTTTTTTGCAAAGGCTAAGTACCAAGCGGGTGATGCCTTATTGTTTGGTCCAGAAACCCGTGGATTGCCCAATGAGGTGATTGAGTCACTACCACCGGAGCAAAGAGTACGCATCCCCATGTTGCCTGAAAGTCGCAGTATGAACTTATCTAATGCCGTGTCAGTGTTTGTATATGAAGCATGGCGGCAAATGGACTTTGACGGAGCGGTGTAAGCAAGTCGTTTAAGGTACGTAAACTCGCACGCCTAAATATAGGCGTAGGCATCCCCGAATAAGGACGTAAGCGGCAAGCCTTGGCTGGTGAAATCGTCGCGTACCACTTTTGCCATTTCAAAGCGACCCGCAACATAGACCTGATAGTTTGCTAAATTTGGAATGTCTTCAAGTACAGCTTTATGTACCCATCCCGTTTTGCCGCTCCAATTTGTTTCAGCTTGTTCTACAACAGGTATAAAGCTGAAGTGTGGATGTTGCTGTGCCAATGTATTGAGTTCGTCGAAGGCATACATATCTTGTTTGGTGCGCGTACCCCAGTATAAAAGTATAGGGGCACTTTTTGGCTGGCTAAGAAGTTGTTGAAGTATCGACAATGTATATGAAAAACCTGTGCCGCCAGCCAGTAAAATAGTGGCTTGAGTGTCGTTTTGAACAAAGCATGCTTCTCCCAATCCGCCTTCAACTAGGATTGATTCACCTTCTTGCATTTTTTCTAATACTTGCCCTGCATATTGATTGCCGGGTTCTGCACCAATATGTAATTCAATGCTGCCATTTGCACGCGGCGCATTAGCAATAGAGAAAGGTCGCTTGTCATTTTCATTCATCACTACCTGTAGATATTGACCGGCAACAAAGCTAAGCGGAGTGATGGGTGTTAGGACTATACGTTTAACTGTGTCTGTAAGGGACTCAATTTTTTCTACCTTACATTGAATTGCTTGCATGGACTTCTTCTGGTTATATGGATACGGTTTGAATATGATTATTTGAAATAACCTTTGATATTCATCGGTTTGAGCTTTAGTCTCAGGAAGTGATTATACTTAATTTGTGAGGAATAAAAATGACATTTACGTCTGAAATGGTTGCAGAACTAAACTTACTTCTAAAGTTTCCAAATAAAAGCCTGATGCAAGGTTTGAAGATCCATAATGATGCTGAACCCGAAGTGATTGCAGCAGCTACTAGATTACATGCTAAGGGCATTGTTACTTTGCCTGATGGGGGATATTTAACCGACTTGGGTCATGATTTATTTGAACATGCCCAAGTAGTGAAAATGGCGTTAATGGAGAAATAACTGTCGTCGGCAACAAATATAAAGGTGACTCAATGTTATTTGGGTCAAACACTCAAATCATTTATAAAAATGCCTTTGTTGCCGATACAAAGAAAAGCCTAACCTTTAGATAATTTATTATGCATGTATTCAAGTCTGTATCTTTATTTTGTAGCGCCTTAGTTTTTGTTGCTGGCGTAAACGCTGCAGGTGAAATAAAGGCTGTTCAGTTATATTCGCAGGATGAATTACTCAATCTCATCAATAAAAATGAACATTTAAGCCGTGTGGTGTTAGATGATTGTCAGTTAGTACAAGACATTAAAGCTCGAGCAGAAACACTCAAAATACCCAGTTATCAGTTTTTGTGGGGTGATATGTTGGCTTGGGGCGTCTGTGTTAAAGCCGATCCTGAAAGGGGTATTAGCTTTATACACAAAGCTGCAGAGCAAGGGCTTGCGGCGGGATTAGAACAGCTAGGCCGCTATTATGCACAAGGCAAGCTAGTACAACAGGACAAAGAAAGAGCCGTGGTTTTTTTACGTGAGGCGTCAGTACTCGGGTATTTACAAGCACAAATTCAGTTAGCTGAATTGTTTATAGCAGGATATGGCAGCCCGTACGATTATGAAGATGCGTATCACTGGTTGTATAATGCCATTACCGCAGATAAAACAACGCACAAAAAGATAACTAGTTGTATGCAAGGTCTCGAAAAACTGATGCACCCTAAAGCCGTGCGCAAAGCTAAAAGGCCTCTAAATTCGTAAGTATTGCTACTTACCTAGAGTACGGCTTAAGTAGATTTAATATTTACCATTTATCTTATTTGTAGGTCACCTGTCTTAGAATATTTCACTTCCTAAAATTGATGACGTAACGTCTAAATTCTATTAATGATTTAGAGAGACTATTATGGTTTTTTTTAAACTAGTGCCGTTCGTTGCGATAGCATTGTTTGTCTTTACGGCTCATTCCAAAACCCCCGAAACAAAATTTAACCAAGATGCACCTGAGCAAGTCAGGCACTGGCAGAAGATGCTAGGCAGTTGGCGGACTACTGAAGAGAGCTTAAAACCCGATGGCTCAGGATGGAAACAAGCGGGGAGTGCAGATTGGCATTTTTATACAACCTTGAACGGTTGGGCGGTACAGGATGAATATTTCTCTCCCCCCCTGTCTGAAGAGGTAGCGCCAGCCAGCAAACGGCAAATGGGCACCAATATTCGGGTTTTTGATAATGATAAAAAGCAGTGGTTGATGATTTGGACAACCACGGCTGGTAAAGCAGTTAATTTATTTAGCGCAGAGTCCAACGACAAACAAATAGTGATGCGTTCTAAACAGAAAACACCCCAAGGAAAATATTCTCGAATCACGTTTTTTGATCTGCAAAAAAACTCCTTTGAGTGGAAACTGGAATGGTCAAATGATGGTAAAAATAACTGGTTAGAGGTACATCGTATTCATGGATTAAGAGTTAAATAAACCACTAACTGTTAAAAAGTGATATTTGCTGGGGCGCATTTAGTTATACTTAACTTAATTAAACATATTAAGTTAGGAATTTCATCGCCCCATGAGCGACGACCCACATTATCAACGGGAAAAAGAGAAATACCAGAATCCTGTTGCCAGCCGAGAATACTTGCTAGAACTTTTAGTGAAATCTGAAAAACCTTTGTCTTTTTTAGAGTTTTGTCAGTTGCTTGATGCCAAAGACGAAGACAGTCGCATTGGCATTCAGCGTCGTCTTCGCGCCATGGAGCGTGAAGGGCAAGTAGAATTTAATCGCGATAAAAAATATGCCAAGCTCAAAACCGAAGATCTTATACAAGGTCGGGTGATTGGACACCGCGACGGTTTTGGTTTTTTAAAGCGCGACGACGGCGAAAAAGACTTATTTATTCACAATGCGCAAATGTCCATGGTATTACATGGCGACTTGGTGATGGTGAAAGAAAGTGGCACCGATAACCGTGGTAGGCGCGAGGCGCGAATCGCTAAAATTGTTGAGCCGCGCACTGAGCCCATTGTAGGTCGCTATTTTTTTGAAAATAATGTGGGGGTGGTTATTCCTGATGATGCCCGTATCAACCATGAAATTATGATCCCCAAAGAACAAACTAATGGTGCCCGTCAAGGGCACATTGTTGTTGTTCAAATAGTGCAACGGCCTCGAAAGCGCGTCAATGCCATAGGTAAGATAGTAGAAGTATTGGGTGAACATATGGCGCCTGGTATGGAAATTGATATGGCGCTGCGTACCTTTGATATTCCCCATCAGTGGCCAAAGGGAGTGGATAAACAAGTCAAAGGACTCAATGAGCAGGTGCCTGAAGAAGCAAAAGCAGGGCGCATAGACCTAAGGCAATTGCCCTTAGTGACCATAGACGGTGAAGATGCGAGAGATTTTGATGATGCAGTGTTCTGCGAACCGTTAGATGAAGGCGGTTGGCAACTTTGGGTGGCCATTGCAGATGTCAGTTATTATGTGCGTCCGGGTACGGCGCTTGATAGCGAAGCACAGAATCGGGGTAACTCAGTGTACTTCCCGGAACAAGTGGTTCCTATGTTGCCTGAAGTATTATCCAATGGTCTATGTTCACTGAACCCCCAAGTTGACCGTTTGTGTATGGTGTGTGAAATGACCATCAGCAAAACTGGCAAGCTGGTAGAGCATCAATTTTACGAAGCGGTGATGAACTCCCATGCAAGGTTAACCTACACAAAAGTGTGGGACATATTACAAGGTAACCCCGAGCTTCATAAACGCTATGCCGAGCAAGTGCCTCACTTAAAAAATTTACATGATATGTATCGCGTATTAAAACGTACCCGCCATCAGCGGGGTGCTATTGAGTTTGAAACCCAAGAAAGTAAATTTGTGTTTAATGCCCAGCGTAAAATTGACAATATAGTGCCCGTCACCCGTAACGACGCCCATAAACTCATCGAAGAATGTATGATTTTGGCGAATGTCTCGGCGGCACAAACTTTGACAAAACATCAAGCTGAAGCCTTGTATCGAATTCATGATGAACCTGATTCAGATAGACTCGGGGCTTTTTTGTCCTATCTAGGCGAAGTGGGGATCACTCACAAAATTGGCAGCGAAGTGTCTCCTCAAGAATTCACTGACGTTATCGAGAAGATCCAAGGCAGAGCCGATCAAGAGCTTATTCAAACTATGTTGTTA
>NZ_CAKZKO010000202.1 GCF_937123705.1 uncultured Paraglaciecola sp.
TGGATCTTTTCGGCCAACGACGTGGTCATCAATCTGGGGGTTATCCTTGCAGGGCTTCTTGTTGCCTGGACCGGCTCCAACTACCCGGATCTGGTTATTGGCGGTATTGTGGGAGGCATTGTACTCATTGGTGCCAAGCGCATCCTTGCGCTAAAAGGATAATTCGATGTCTGAAGACCGTTCTCGCTTTTTTACGCTCACTTTTCTCGGCTTTTCGGCACTTATAGCTCTGGCCGACCAACTTATTAAATGGCTCGTCCAGCAATCCATGGCTTACGGACAATCGGTTGAGATCACCCCTTTCTTTAATTGGGTGCACGTATGGAATAAAGGCGCTGCCTTCAGTCTCTTTGCCGATGGCGGTGGCTGGCAGCGATATTTTTTTATTGCGATAGCCATTGTCGTCTCGGCTGTTCTGGTCAAATTGATTCGGGACAGCCATAAGCGAACCGAAGCACTAGCCTATTCGATGGTACTTGGCGGTGCATTTGGAAATGTCATCGACCGAGTTTTTCGAGGCTATGTTGTCGATTACCTGGATTTTCATTGGCAATCCCGGCACTGGCCGGCGTTCAACCTTGCCGACGTGTTCATCGTCCTGGGCGTGGCCATGATTTTGGTCACGAGCTTCACAGCCGAGAAAGGTGCCGGGAATAACATGGAAAATCGCCAGAATGGCTAGTTTTCGCGCGGTCGCAACACTCGCTAAGCCCTCTGAGCCAGGCTTAGCGAGTGTTGCGACTACGTTTAATTGAACAGCAACGACCAAGGAGAAAACAATGGGCCACGAGCATGCTCACATGTCACCGGATACTAAGGATAAGAGAGTTGCAGTAGCTATCTGGGCGAACGGTATCCTAACCTTGGCTCAGATCGCTGGAGGGATCTTCGCTGGCAGCTTGGCGCTGATAGCCGACGCTATACACAACTTTTCGGATATGGCGTCACTATTTATCGCATTTGCGGCGCGGAAGATTGCACGCCGCCCGGCCGACTCGAAGATGACCTTTGGCTACGGGAGAATTGAGGTTGTTGCGGCACTCATAAATTACACCACTTTGATAATGATCGGGGCATATTTGATCTACGAAGGTGGCATGCGATTCATAGATCCCCCGGAAATCAAGGGGTGGTGGGTAGTTTGGCTTGGCATTATCGCATTGGTAGTGGATGGTTTGACCGCGCTGCTTACTTACTCCATGCAAAAGGACAGCGTCAACATCCGTGCGCTGTTTCTACACAACTTGTCTGATGCGTTTGCGTCAATTGCAGTCGTTGTAGGCGGCGCCCTGATTCTCCTGTACGACATGCGTTGGGTTGATCCCGCGATCACAATTGGTATCGCAAGCTATATTCTCTACCTGGGTCTAACGGAAATCGGCGGAACCATCCGGACACTCATGCTGGGTAGTCCATTGGATATCGACACAGATTCTGTCATCGAGGCTTTATCAAACGTAGAAGGCGTTTTAGACCTTCACCACGTACATTTCTGGCAGATGGGTGAGCATGATGCCTCCCTCGACGCCCATGTGGTGGTCGAAATAAGTGCCTGGAATGAACTTGAAAAAGTCAAGGGTGGGATAAAACGAACTTTGGAAAACGAGTTCGGCATCACTCATTCAACATTGGAGTTTGAACATCCTGATCACAGTCACAAAGATGCCCATACTTATGGCCATGGCTAGCAGGGCTGCTGAAAAGGGTACCGTGTGGCAGATATGCTGCGAATGGCCGACATTCCACTCGGTTACGAGCACGCCATGCGAGACGTAATTGAACGCCACCAGGTCTGGGCCTACCTCATCGCTGTTGTTTTCGGACTGTCTGTGGATTGGACATCGTCCCTCGGTGACAGTGTGCCGGATTACTTAATCTGGGGGTTGCTCGGAGTTCTGCTCTACGCCACATTTACTCAAACACCGTTGACCCACCTGTCTGATATGTTCCGGGACCGTCGGTTCATGGGTGCCTTGCTCACCGGAAATTTTCTGGTCATGCCGGCGATCACTGCCTTGCTGATATTGGCGCTGCCGGACAATGACGCGCTGAAGTTGGGAGTGCTTCTGGTATTGCTGATGCCCTGTACCGACTGGTTTGTCACCTTCACTCACCTAGGCAAGGGGGACAGCACCCGAGCCATTGCGGCAACACCGGTTCTGCTGATTGCTCAACTGGGTCTTCTTCCACTTTACCTCTGGCTTTTCATGGGTAATCAGTTCGACGTGAATCTTGAGCTTGGGCGGCACCTCCTGCCGGCCTTTGGCGGGCTGATTATTGTCCCGCTTATCCTGGCATTTCTGACTGAAAAATGGGCCGAAAACTCCAGAAAAGCCATCGGGTTCATTCGCTTCATGGGTCTGATGCCGGTCCCTCTGCTGACAGTCGTACTGTTCATCATCTCAATGAC
>NZ_CAKZKO010000203.1 GCF_937123705.1 uncultured Paraglaciecola sp.
TAAGCATTACCCTCCCGATACCACAGCGGCTATTTTCTGGCTCAAGAATCGGCAAAGAGATAAGTGGCGAGACGTCAAAGACATAAACGGGACGGTGAATGTTAGAGAGGCAGGCGAACTATCAGACGAGCAGCTCGAACGTATCGCCGCAGGCGGCAGCGAGGGAGCTACTTAGGCGTCGCAGGGCTAGAGGTAAGTTAATTGACTTTGCTCGCTTTACAGAGCGAACGTATATACCGGCTGACCATCACCAACAAATAGCGGCAAAGCTTGAGTCAGTGGCTAGGGGAGAGATACAGCGGTTAATGATATTCATGCCGCCAAGGCACGGTAAGTCAGAGTTAGCGAGTAGGCGCTTTCCAGCATGGTTTTTAGGTAAGCATCCAGAGCGCTCTATTATTGCGGCTTCTTATGGTAGTGAATTAGCCAGCGATTTCGGTCGTGATGTAAGAAACATCGTAGACCAAGAAGAGTACAGCCGGTTATTTAATACTGAGCTGGCTCAAGACAGTAAAGCGGCCGGACGTTGGCACACGGACAAAGGCGGAGGTTATGTTGCTGCTGGTGTTGGTACAGCGATCACAGGCCGAGGCGCACACATTTTACTGATTGATGACCCATTCAAGGATAGGGAGAGCGCTGATTCTGAGTTAATGCGGGAGAAGACCTACAAATGGTATCTATCTACGGCCTACACTCGGCTTGAAGGAGATGTAACCGAACAAGACCCTGATGAGCTTTGGCGTGATCCAGTAAAAACCATTCTCGATGGTGAGGTAGAGCCCTTTCAGGGCGCGGTCGTGTTGATCATGACGCGATGGCATGAGGACGACCTAGCAGGCCGACTGCTTGAGGATATGAAGCAAGGCGCTGATCAGTGGGATGTATTGTCACTACCGGCTATCAACGATGGCGAGGCTTTATGGCCAGCTAAATACCCAATAGCTCGACTAGAGAAGATCAAAAAAGCACTGACGAGAAAATCTCCGAGGGAGTGGGATAGTCTTTACCAGCAAAACCCAACACCCGACGATGGCACATTCTTTAAGCGAGAATGGTTTAAGCGCTTTCATTTAACCGATGCGCCCGACACACAGAAGTACATTGCAACGGATTATGCGGTATCAGAAGGTCAAGGCGACTTTACCGAGTTTGGCTGTTGGGGTGTTGATGCTGGCGACAATCTTTACGCTTTAGATTGGTATTTTGATCAATCCACCTCTGATGTCTGGATTGAAGAAATGCTCAACATGGTAGCAGAGCATAACCCTTTAACCACTTATGGCGAGAAGGGCGTTATTCAGAAATCCATTGAGCCGTTACTGAACAAGCGATCACAAGAGCGCAAAGTTTACGGCCATTTTGAATGGATAGCACGAACAGCAAACAAATCCGCAATGGCGCAATCGTTTAGAGCGAGGGCAGCCAGTGGCAAAATATTTATTCCGTATTCAGATTGGGGTGATCGTTTGATCAATCAATTATGCGCATTTCCAGCAGGTAAGCACGATGACGCTGTTGATGTGTGCGCGCTAATTGGCTTGGTATTAGATCAGATTATTGGTAACACGATTAACACCAGAGAGGCAGCGGCTAAACCTGATCGTTGGGATAAGTCGTTCGACGACGATGACGAGTCTAGTTTCATATGATTGATTTAGAAACAGCAAAACAGTGGTATCAAGCTGCCGCAGATCAGTCTTACGACGCTGTTATGGAAGCGCAGAGCGATAGAGACTTCAGGGATGGTAAGCAGTGGACAACAGAAGAGATTGCAGAGTTAAAACGTAGAAAGCAGCCTATTGTGGTCGACAATGTTGTTAAGCCGGTGATTGATTCTCTTCTTGGGCTAGAGATTAAGTCAAGAACGGATATTAAAGGGTTTCCACGTAATCCTAGTGATGAAAATGCAGCCGAAGCCGCTACGGATGCGCTCAGGTTTATTGCCGATAACAACACGTTTGACAAGATTAAAACCCGTGTTGCAGAGCATACCTTCATCGAAGGTAGGGCAGCCGGAATCACAGAGGTAGTTAAGAAGGGCGACAGGTTTGAGATAAAAATGGCGTTTATTCCTTACGACCGTTATTTCATTGACCCGCATTCAATGCACTTGGATTCTATCGATAAGAAATACGATGGAATGGCGATCTGGATGGATGCCGAGGATGCGCCAGGTAAGTACAAAGATGCTGATCCCGGACTGTTTGAGTTTACCGCTGAAAACATGGATGTGCATAAGGACAGACCCGAAGATGGTTATTACGACAAAGGCCGGAATCGCGTCAAAATCATTGATATGTTTTTTAACCGGGATGGTTGGAAGCGCTGCATATTTACAGGCGGCGGCTTTATTGTTGAGCCGCATGATTCGCCGTATCTTGACGATGATGGTGAGCCCAGCAACCCAATTGAAACTGTCACAGGCTTTTTAGATCGAGACAATAACCCTTATGGCTTAGTGAGGCAGATTAAGCCATTGCAGCGTGAGATTAATGCTCGACGCTCAAGGGCATTACACTTATTAAACACTCGTCAGATTCAAATGGAAAAGGGCGCGGTAGAGGATGTCAATGTTGCTCGCCGCGAGGCAGCCAAAGCGGATGGCGTGATTGTCACTAATCCGGGGAAAGAATTTCTGGTCAACAACACAGGGGATTTAGCCCAAGGGCAAATGGTCTTACTACAAGACGCCAAGAACTCCGCACAATCCTCTATTCTCAACCCTGCACTCACAGGTGACGAGCCGCGCAATCTGTCTGGACGAGCCTTACAGTCACGCCAAGCCGGTGCCACGTTAGAAGTCACGCCCATCCTTGACCAGTTGCGAGATTGGCAAAAACGGATGTACATTCAGGGCTGGAATCGAGTTAAGCAGTTTTGGGACGAGGAGCGCTGGATCAGGGTGACTGATGACGAAAAGAACGTCAAATTCATTGCGCTAAACCGACCCATTACAGCGCGAGAAATGCTGCTAAGTGAGGAGGGCGGCGAAGAGATTGTGGCTCAACTAGAAGGCGACCCAAGGCTAGAGCAGATTGTTAAGGTAGAGAATGCCACAGCAGATTTAGGTTTAGATATTATCCTAGAAGATGTGCCGGATATTGTGAATATTCAGGCTGAGCAATTTGAACTGTTGGCGAACGTTGCCTCCTCTAACCCCGATGCAGTGCCGTTTGAAATGCTGATAGAAATGTCCTCTATTCGCAATAAAGACCGAATATTAGAGCGGTTACAAGGCGGATCACCAGAGGCGCAGCAAGCCAATCAAGCTAGAGGCGAGCTACAACAGCGCGGCGTCGTTGCCCAGATAGCGAAAGATGAGGCCAAGGCAGAGCTAGATAGCACTAAAGCCTACCAAACACAGGTAGAAACCGAATTAGCGATGATGGGTCGAGAGGCCATATAAATCCACAACGAATTAATCAAGGTCACTTCGGCGGCCTTTTTTATTGCCTGTTGAAGGGCAAACCGGACGACGCGGTACGGTCGATTACTGGACGACTCAGCGAGGTCGATTGCAATGAGTGAATTAGAAACGTTTTTAGATGATGATCCTGTTGAAGAACCCAAGGTAGAGACTGCCGAGGAGACTACCGAGCAATCGGCAACAACAGAGGAGTCAACGGCTGAATTGGCGCCCGAAAAGGAGCCAGATGTCTCGCCAGCGGAGACACAAAGCGAGGACAAAATACCCATTGCGGCATTGTTAGACGAGCGAGAGAAGCGCCAAGCAGCACAGCGCGAGCTTGAACAACTCAGAAAGCAGGTTCAACCCAAGGAAGACAAAACCCCGGATGTTTTGGATGATCAAGAAGGTTTTGTTAAGACCATCCGAAACGATGTACAGCAGGCAATTATAAACGAGCGAGCGAACATTTCAGAACATCACGCCCGACAGAAGCATGATGATTTCGATACGAGATGGGTAGAGGTCGAGCGTTTTATTGCTGAAAAAGGGTTGGGGAACGATGTTGTTAACCATGTTGACCCCTATGGTCATGCGTTTAAGTTGTATGACGATCATTTGGAAATGCAGCGGTTAAAAGATCCTGGCCACATGGAGAAAATTCGCGCAGAGCTTCGAGAGGAGTTACGAGCGGAAATACTTTCTGAGAAAGGCGAGATTGACGCAAAAGCAGATGCTAAGGCGAAGCTCGAAGCAACGCTAACACCTTCATTAGCGAATCAGCGATCAGAGGGCAGCGTAACAGCCGCTCAACCTGTCGCAGACCCGCTAGAGACAACCTTTAATCGATAGGGCTAGTTCGAGTGTCGTGAGACACGCAACTCCATAGGCACGTCGAGACGACGCCCAGAGGACTTTACAATGACAGATTCAACAGTAGCAACGGGCTTAACAGTCCAGCAGTGGGACGCGAAATTCTTCAAGGAATACCTTGAGGCTAATCGCTTTAAACGTGAGATGGGGACATCTCCTAACAACATCATCCAGTTAAAAACCGACTTAACCGTTAAGAAAGGCAACTCTGTAACCTACTCGCTCGTTAATCGCTTGAGCGGAGCGGGTGTCGTCGGTTCTGCAACACTTGAAGGCAACGAAGAGGAAATGGACACACGTTCATTTAAGCTGGTTGTTAACAAGCTTCGTAACGCTGTACGGGTCGCCGAAGTGGACGAGCAATTCTCAGCCATTTCACTGCGATCCGCAGGCAAAGAAGTGTTAATGGATTGGATCATGGAAAAAACCCGTGACCAGATCATTACTGCTTTAGGCTCTAAAAATGGCGTAGCGTATGCAACGGCGACCGAAGGGCAAAAGGACGCTTGGTTGGTCGATAACGTAGATCGGGTGTTGTTTGGGGATGGCTCTGTAGGCTCTGGTACTGATCACAGCGCCGACCTTGGGCTAGTCACTGCCGCTATGACGTTAGGCGCGGCGGAGGTGTCGAGAATGCGTCGCAAGGCGTTATCAGCATCACCAAAGATACGCCCCGTCCGCACATCGGAAGATGAGCGCTGGTTTGTTTTGTACACTGATACGCGCTGTTTCCGTGATTTAAAAGCGGACACTGTGATTCAGCAAGCGAACCGAGAAGCATGGCAGCGAGGTAGAGATAACCCTATCTTTACCGCAGGGGATTTGCTCTATGATGGCGTGATCATCAAAGAGATTCCCGACATTGCTACACTGGGTACGGTAGGTGCTTCAAGCGCTCCTGTATCGCCTGCTTATCTATGTGGAGCTCAAGCGATTGGCTTTGCTTGGGCTAAGAAAACGACTTCTAAGACAGAAGAGTTTGATTACGGCGATAAGGTAGGCGTAGCGGTTGAAGAGATCAGAGGTATTGAAAAAATGATCTTTGGCTCTGGCTCAGGTGACACAGACGATCTTAAGGATCACGGTGTTGTTACAGGGTACTTTGGCGCAGCAGCCGACTAAATAGGATAGGGGTTGGAAACGACCCCTTTTATTTATGACGACAAAACAAGATATCCGTAATAACGCGCTTCGTTTAGCTGAGCAGGCCGACGACTACAACACGCCCGATGGCAATGTGGTGAGTCATGCTGATAATTTACTCGCTGCGATCCATGAGGAGTGGATAGCCGATAGTCTGGTCGATTGGGAGTTGGACGACATCCCAGTGCGCGTGGAGCTAGCTGTTACGGATATTTTGGGTTATCGATTAGCCCAGAGAAACCGAAAAGTTACCCCTAAAAAATTGATTGTTTTGCGTGATAGCGCATTACAAGGACAGGCTACACTGGAACGTCAAAGAGAGATTCCGTCTAGTGGTCAACCTGTTAAAGCGGATTACTTCTAGTGACACAGATAGCGTTGATTGGTAGCGGTATTCAGGGCAGGAACCGACGTTTAGCGCCTTCGATGTTGGTTAATTGCTACCCCGAAATACACCAAGGCAATTTAAGTAATGCTTCGATAGCAGGAACAGCAGGGTTGGCTCACTTTTCTACAGTGAGTGATGATCCCGTTAGGATGCTGCATGAAGTTGACGGGGTGCTATATGCTCTTGCAGGCACAACGTTTTATGAGATTGGTTCTGATGGCACTGCTACAGCGAAAACGGGAAGCGTGCCAGCAGGGGTGAGTCCAAAAGCCGACGATAATGGCACTCAGATTGTTATGCCAATTGGCGATGGGTATGTTTACACAATCGCAACAGGCGCAGTAACGCAAATAACTGACCTTGACTACAATAATTCATCGTCTTGCGCGTTTATAGGGCAGTATATTTCATTTATTGAGGATGGCACTGGGCAGTTTTTTATATCGGCATTTCAGGACGCAACCGACTTAGATGCGCTTGATTTTGCAACAGGGGAGAGCGATCCTGATATCAATATCGCCAACCACCAATTCCAAGGCAACCACTGGCTTTTTGGTACAAAGACGACCGAGGTGTGGTATTTGAGCGGTGAGGCCTTTCCCATGAACCCGTACAACAACGGGAAATATAATATTGGATGTGGTGCTCGATTATCTGTAGCTTCTAACGAGGATTATATTTGCTGGGTCACACCTAATCGTCGTATCTATGCGTCGACAGGCGGAAAGCCCGTTGCGATATCGACGCCAGAGGTAGAATATCAGTTAGGATTACTTTTCACCGTTAACGATGGCGTTGGCTTTATTTATTCTGAAGAAGGCCACACGTTTTATCAGATTTCATTCGCTAATCTAACGATTTGCTACGACTTTACGACGCAATGGTGGTTTGAGAGGACATCGAACTACGGTCGACATTACGCCAATCACCATATTTACGCTTATGGTCGAAATTTAGTTTCAGACTATCGCAGCGGTATTATCTACGAAATGAAACTTGACCACGGATCGGACGCAGGTGACGCCATTATCCGAGAAGGAATATTACCTCCGATATTTTTAGGCCAAACCGACTCATTAGATTCAGTGGATTTTATTGCAGAGATGGGCATTACTCCTATCAACGAGCCAGACGCGCATTTTCAGCTACGTTATGCACCAGAGGGGGCGGACTGGCGCAATTGGGTGAGCAGGACATTAGGCGCTCAGGGACAAACATTAAAGCGGCTAAATTTTGATTCATTCGAGGCCATGGATAGCGTTTATCTTAATTGGAGGGTCAGTGTTAACGCGCCCTTTCGGTTGATTCGGGCAGACGTATGACCACGCTTGGAAAGGTCACGGTTTCGACGGAAGAGGGTTTAATCAGTGAGGAGTTAGCGAACTATTTAGATCGCGCCTCTCAAACGCCAGAATATACAACGGCACAGCTACTCGCAAAAGAAACACAGGCCAATCGCGATAAATTCTTAGGCAAGAAAGTCATTAACACAACAACAGGCCGAACGCTTTGGGGAGGGGGGAACTCATTAACCTCGCCATGGGTCGACGGTTCCGGTACTACAGTTCATACGGTGACATAATGGGCATTTTAAGTAGCTTAACAGGTTCTAGTCAGGCTAAAGCAGCTAAGAGAGCAGCCAAAGCGTTAGAACAGGCTAACCAGCAAAATATAGGGCAGTTTAATCGCTCTTTTGATGCTGGCGCCGATCTTCTGCAACCTCGAATTGATGGTGAAACGATAGCGGCGAATCGTTTGCTTGATGTTATTAGTGGTAATGGTAGTGTTAGGGATGATGCTGTTTTTGCTCAGGATTTGGACGAGTCAATAAGCTCAGTCAATAAGCAATTTTCGCCCACAGGTAAGAGTCTTTCAGGCCAGCGACTCTTGGCTTTGCGTGATGCTGATTTTGGCGCAGAAGATCGCGCACTTAATCGGTTGCTTACCTTCGCCAGCCCAACAAATACGAATAACTTAATCAATCTTAGGGGTAGTCGAGATGCTAATATTGCTAATGCTAGGGTTGGTGCGGCAAGTGCGTTCGGTGCGGGTCAAATTGGCGCGGCCAATGCAAGGGCGGCAGGACTGGGGAATATTATTGACTTGGGCTCAACCCTCTCATCTGCTGGCGCCTTCTCTAAATTGAGTGATGGAATTGGCGGCCTTTTTAAGGGCAAGCCGAAACCAAATGAAAGTATTGGGACTATTGATAATGGTCAGCGCTTCTCCAATTTCGCATAGGTGGATAAATGATTGAATCTTTAATTGCACAAGGCGGAACTCAACAGCTTAATCGTTTAGGTAATACGATTAGCGGCGTAGGTCAGTCGATACAGCGAAATCGGTTGCTAGACTTACAGGAGAAAAAACAGGCAGTCGACCAACAAAGGCAGACTGTGCTTAATAATCGAGAAGATGTCGAAGCCAAAAGAAAGTTTGAGGCTGATTTAGTTTTGGAGCTATCAAATACCTCTGATGAGCGATTATTGCCAACACTTCAAAGTCGAGCGCAAGAGGCTCAACAGCTTGGCCTTGATCCGGCTGACATACTTGAGGATATGCAAGCTATTCAGTCCGGCGGGTTAGCGCAGTTTCGACAAGAGCTTGAAGAGGGTGTTAACTTTCTTCGTTCAAATGGCACGATTAA
>NZ_CAKZKO010000204.1 GCF_937123705.1 uncultured Paraglaciecola sp.
TAAAGTGGTACGCGAGCTGGGTTTAGAACGTCGTGAGACAGTTCGGTCCCTATCTGGTGTGGGCGTTGGATGATTGAAGGGAGCTGCTCCTAGTACGAGAGGACCGGAGTGGACGAACCGCTGGTGTTCGGGTTGTTTTGCCAAAGGCATTGCCCGGTAGCTACGTTCGGAATCGATAACCGCTGAAAGCATCTAAGCGGGAAGCGAGCCCTAAGATGAGTCATCCCTGTACGTTTAACGTACCTAAAGGGTTGTTGAAGACTACGACGTTGATAGGCAGGGTGTGGAAGCGTAGCAATGCGTTGAGCTAACCTGTACTAATTGCCCGTGAGGCTTAACCATACAACGCCCAAGTGGCTTTGTTCTTTATAAATTGTTGTGTACATCCTTGTACAAAACAATTGTCGCGTAAACCTGCTTAACCGCAAAAACGTGGTTTTGCTGACAGGTTTACACTCGCTAAAGACACACCTCCGTGTGTGTTAATAGAGATAATCGACAGATTGAGAATAAGACATGTAAGTGTTTGATGAGTGACAAGACAACATCATAAGAAATAGAGTAAGACTAGAACAACTTTAGCTTCGATACTTGGTCAATAAGACCTCAGCTTTTACATATTGAAATGTAATGTCAATTTATGACGTTATATACAGTTTATGTCTGGCGACAATAGCGATGTGGCCCCACCTGATCCCATTCCGAACTCAGAAGTGAAACACATTAGCGGCGATGGTAGTTTGGGGTTTCCCCATGCGAGAGTAGCACATTGCCAGACTCCCAATTACACGAAAAAGCTCAGTCTAACGACTGGGCTTTTTTCGTATAAGCGCTAGCGCGCAATACTACCCCGCGGTCAACTCTTCACGAAGTGGATTATCCGGACTCAAGCATAGCTTGACTCGTTCCAGTGGCAAGAGCAGTGCTCTTGAAAGCCCCACTTCCACCCTCCTGCGAGAGTAGCACATTGCCAGACTCCCAATTAAGTACAAAGCCACCTTTATCGGGTGGCTTTTTGCGTTTATGGGAATTGATAGAGTTGTATCACTTGGATTAGTCAAATACCCATCCATGATGATATGCACCCAAACTCGTCATCTCGGCAAATTGCTCCTGCATTGCTCTACCTTCCGCCATCCTTGGTGGTCGCTGACTCGTTGAAAATGCCTAGCCGAGCAGTGCTCGTCTCAAGAAGGCATTTTCCCTTCACGAAGTGGATTCCCGGACTCAAGCAGAGCTTGACTCGTTCCAGCGGTAGAAACAGTGTTTCTAAAAGACACCGCTTTCACCCCCATGCGAGAGTAGCACATTGCCAGACTCCCATTCAGAAGAAAGGCCACCTGCATAAGGTGGCCTTTTTTTATCCAAAATTAATTGAGTTTGCAGTCTTCATTGACTATAAAGCAGGTGACCTTTATTCAGAATAAGTGTGACATGCTACCCCGCAGTCAACTCTTCACAAAGTGGATTGTCCAGGCACTTGCAGAGCTCGTACTGTTCCAGCGGCAAGAGCAATGCTCTTGAAAGCCCCACTTCCACCCTCCTGCAAGAGTAGTGCATTACCAGACTCCCATTCAAAAAGAGGGCTATCCATTTGGATAGCCCTCTTTGTATTTGTAATATTTGAAAATAGGTAGGTTCTGCGGCAAATTATTCTGACGTTTGGTTTCTTCCTAGAAGTGTTAACGCGGCTTCTTTAGCTGGTTTGCTGTTATATAAAACTTCATAGACTTGTTCGCAGATAGGCATTTCAACTCCCATGCGTTTTGAAAGTATGTGGATTTCTTTAGTGTTTCTGTAGCCCTCCACCACCTGACCAATTTGATTGATTGCTTCTTGAATTTCAGAGCCCTTGCCTAGCGCTAAACCAAAGCGCCTGTTTCTAGATTGATTATCGGTACACGTGAGCACTAGATCTCCTAGTCCCGACATACCCATAAAAGTGGCTGGTTTAGCTCCCATTTTAACGCCAAGCCTAGTTAGTTCAGTTAAACCTCTAGTGATTAGGGCTGTCCTAGCATTAGAGCCAAAACCTAACCCATCGGAAAGACCGGCACCTATTGCAATCACATTTTTGACTGCTCCGCCTAGTTGGATTCCAATAAAATCATTATTTCTGTAAACTCGAAAGGACTTGGAGCAATGTAGTTTGTTCGCAAATTCTATCGCAAGATCTTCGTCAGTAGAGCTTAGTGATATGGCTGTGGGCAGCCCAGCTACCATTTCTTTTGCGAATGTAGGGCCAGACAATACCGCTATTGGCGTTTGATCTCCTAATACGTCAATTGCTACCTCTTGTAGAAGCTTTCCTGTTTCAGGTTCTAAGCCTTTAGTTGCCCATATAATTCGATGTTTAGGGCTAAGGTGTGGTTTTAGCTTTGTTAATGTGTGGTGAAAGGCGTGGCTAGGTACAACAACCAGAATATCTTGGCTGCTTTTTATAGCTTTAATTAAATTGGATTCTATTAATAAGTCGTTTGGAAATTTGGCATTTGGAAGATATTTTTGATTGCATCTGTTTTTGGCCATCTCTGCAATCTGTTGCTTATCCCGCCCCCACAATACAGTTTTTACACCATTTCGAGAAAGGCAGAAAGCAAGGGCAGTACCATATGAGCCTGCCCCTAACACACAAACTGAATTCACTGACTCGTCTGCCGACTTATGCGTCTAGCTTCTGAGGTGTTTCTTCTTTAGCATTTTGGGCTTCTTGAGCACGTTTCTGCATGTAAGCAGCAAATACGCTATTGAAATCAACAGGTGCTAAATTTAAAGGAGGGAAGGTACCTCGGTTTACCAAGTTAGAAATGGTTTCTCTAGCATAAGGAAATAACGTATTAGGGCAAAAGGCTCCAATCATTTGTGCTTTATTTTGACCTGACATTTCGCCAATGGTGAATATACCGGCTTGTTGCACTTCACAAAGGAATGCTGTTTCTTCACCTATTTTGGCCGTCACTGTGACAGATAAAATCACTTCGTATAGGTTTTCGCCAAGGATATTGCTCTTTGTGTCTAGATCTAAA
This sequence comes from uncultured Paraglaciecola sp., assembly GCF_937123705.1. Classification (GTDB taxonomy): domain Bacteria; phylum Pseudomonadota; class Gammaproteobacteria; order Enterobacterales; family Alteromonadaceae; genus Paraglaciecola. Next base: position 3,027 of record NZ_CAKZKO010000204.1, read on the forward strand.
TGAATTTCAGGTTTCCATTCTTTTTGAAACATTGCAGGTGAGTTGGGCGTTTCAAAAGAAATATCTTTAGTGTAAATTCTTTGGATTGAAAATTGTGGGGCTTGTGCTGCTTCTGGTTGTGCTGCAGCTTCGTTTGGTTGGTTCTCGTCAGCCATGGGTTTTCCTTTAATTATAGTTAGCTTAGTCAGCTAATAAGCTGTCTAGTTGGTTTTGTGCTTCTAATGCAAACAAGTCATCACAACCGCCTACATGATGATCTTTGATGAAAATTTGAGGAACAGTTGAACTACCATTTGCTCGTTCGATCATTGTGCTACGTAATTCCGGCATAATATCGATTTCAATTTCATTAAAGCTTACTTCTTTCTTCGTCAATAATGCCTTTGCTCGGTGGCAATAAGGGCAATGACCTTTAGTATAAATATCAACTTTATTCACATTTTTTCCAGAATATTATTTGGTAACAGGCAGATTGGCGCCTTGCCAAGCACCTATGCCACCTTTTAAAGTCATTACATTTTCAAATCCTGCTTTGAGCATTTGAGAAGCAGTGCGCTTTGATGTCATGCCCATGGCACAGACAACAATAATGGGTTTATCTTTCGATTTTTCAAGGGGGGTAAAGTCGCCTTTAGACACTAACTCTGTTTTGATTTGTTTGGAGCCTAAAATATGCCCTTTTTTGAACTCCGCAACCGGACGGATATCGAAAATAATTGCATCTTGTTTATTCATTAGCAAAGTGGTTTCGTGAGTACTTAGTTCCTTTAATGAGGAAAGCTGGTTAGCTACAGTGGTATATATTAGCGCCACCAAGAGACCTGCGAACAGGCCAGATAAAATAAGGTGATTGGTAATAAATTCTAGCAATTGATCCATAGTCGGTGGCCCTTACATCAGAGTATCTTAAAAAAATGAGGCCAAAGTATATAGATTTTGTGTGCAGAAACTAGCCCTAGCGTGTATTCAACCTAACGACTTAGAATAACTTATTGTTATCCATTTGGTTTTTTCGTTAGATTTAGCCGTGACCTGCCTAACGAGTAAGGATAATATTACCTTATTACTTTAGTTTTAAAGAAAAGGATCCCACTATGAGTCAAGCCAAAAAGACCACTGCACTGATCATTCTAGATGGTTGGGGCCATAGAGAAGAGCAGGACAGCAATGCTATAGGCCATGCTAATACACCTGTGCTCGATGGTTTATGTAAAACTTATAGTAACACCTTAATATCTGGCTCAGGATTAGATGTAGGGTTACCACCAGGGCAGATGGGAAATTCGGAGGTAGGGCATGTTAATTTAGGGGCGGGTAGGGTGGTGTATCAAGATTTTACCCGAGTAACCAAAGCCATCGAAGAGGGGAAATTTTACGACAATGCTGTGCTGAGTGAAAACCTAGATAAGGTTATTAAAGCTAATAAAGCCATTCATGTTATGGGGTTATTATCAGCAGGAGGTGTACATAGTCACCAAGATCATATTTTTGCTTTGTTAAGAATGGCGGCTAAGCGTGGAGCGAAGAAATTGTATTTGCATGCTTTTTTAGATGGACGAGATACGCCACCTCAAAGTGCAAAGGCCCCTTTACAATCTGCCGATGCAGTATTTAAAGAATTGGGTATTGGCAAAACTGCGAGTGTTATTGGTCGATACTACGCAATGGATAGAGATGCTCGATGGGATAGAGTAGAAGCCGCTTACAACTTGATTGCTCACGGGAAAGGAAACAAAACGGTATCGTCAGCTACCGAGGCGTTGGAGGCATCCTATCAACGTAATGAAAATGACGAGTTTATGCAAGCAACAGTGATTGGCGAAGCGGTACCTTTAGAGGCAGGTGACGCAGTATTTTTTATGAATTTTAGAGCCGATAGAGCCCGTGAACTAAGTCGCCCTTTTGTTGAGCCAGATTTTACTGAGTTTGATAAAGGTGAACATCTAAAGTTAGCGTCTTTTGTTACTTTGACGCAGTATGCCGAAAGTATAAAAGCGCCGGCTGCATATCCCCCGGTACCCTTAAAAAATGTGATGGGTGATTGGTTAGCGCAGCATAATAAGACCCAGTTACGCATTTCCGAAACAGAGAAATATGCCCATGTTACTTTTTTTTATAGTGGTGGCCGTGAAGATTTGTATGAAGGAGAAGAACGTATTTTGATCCCTTCACCTAAAGTTGCCACTTATGATCTGCAGCCTGAGATGAATTCAACTGAGTTGACCGATAAGCTTGTTGCAGCGATAGATTCTGGTAAATTTGACGCCATAGTTTGCAACTACCCTAATGGAGATATGGTAGGACATACTGGTAACTTTAATGCTGCTGTCAAAGCATGTGAAGCAGTAGATGCCTGCATTGGTAGAGTTGTTGAAGCGATAAAACGCAATGGGGGAGATTGCCTTATTACGGCCGATCATGGCAATGCAGAGAAGATGCAAGACGAACATACCGGGCAAGCTCATACCGCCCACACCAGTGAACTCGTGCCATTTATCCATGTAGGAAAAAGATCAACTGTAAGAGCAGGAGGCACATTAAGCGACGTGGCTCCTACTATGCTGCATTTAATGGGGATGCCACAGCCAAAAGAAATGACGGGTACTTCTATTGTGAAGCTGGATTAATTCATTGATATTAGTTAAGCAGCCTCTAGTCCAAAAGCCCCACTATGCGTGGTGGCTTTTGTTTTGGGCTATGATATCTAGCACCTTTTTGGTATGTCATGCTCAAGAGCAATCAGATCTCGAAAGTATTCAACAGCAAATAAAAAGTAAGCAAGCGCAAATTAATCTTCAACTCGAAGAAGCGAGCAAAATACAACGTAAACTAAGAAACATTGAAATCCTGATTGCGGACTCTGCAAAATCCCTCAAGAAAACACAACAATCTTTAGTCAATAATCAACAACAACTTAGTGTTTTAAATAAACAAAAAGCGGATTATCTAGTTTCTTTGAATCAGCAGAAGAAAGTACTAGCCAAGCAAATCCGCAGCGCCTACATCACCGGTAACTATGATTTTGCGAAAATGCTGCTTAACCAAGAAGACGCAGCTAAGTTTGAACGCACTATTAGCTACTATCAATATTTAAATAAGGCTAGAAAATTACAAATCGACAATTTCAATGTATTGGTTGCGGACTTGCAGTTAGTGAACGGCAAGTTGCAAGACAACCAAAATGAGTTACAACAACTCAAAAGTAAGCAACTAAAACAACAACAAGATTTGAAAACTAATCAAACACAAAGAGAAGGTGCATTATTAGCAATGCAGAGTGCTATAGCCACTGAAGAAGCAAGAGTCGCTCAACTGCAAATTAACGAAAGAAATCTGCTTGAAGCCTTAAAACGAGCGCAACAAAGAGTCGAGAAACAAGATCTAAGTTTAAGTGGGCTTAAGTCACGTAAAGGCAAGTTGCTGATGCCTGCTGACGGAAAACTAAGAAAGATGTTTGGCCGGTTTAGACAGGGGCAAATTAAATGGAAAGGTGTGGTTATTTATGGCTCTGCAGGCGATTCAGTGGTCGCAATTCATCATGCTAAAGTGCTCTATTCTGATTGGTTAAGAGGTTTTGGTTTAGTCACCGTCCTGGATCATGGTGATGGATTTATGAGCCTATATGGTCATAATCAAGCGTTATTAAAACAAGCTGGTGAGGTAGTACAAGCGGGGGAGGCCATTGCTTTATTAGGTCAAAGTGGTGGCCAAAGTCGACCTAATTTGTATTTTGAAATTCGCCATAAAGGTAAACCTATTAATCCTGTTAGTTGGTTAAAGTTATAATTGCTTATACTTTTACGCGATACACCCCTAGTAAAAATGTAGCACCTGCTTATAATCAGAAAAAATGCACTTGAGAATACAATAATAAAACATGCGTTTATTTTTAATGAGTTGTTTGCTGTGTTTGGGTTGCTCTGTTAGAGCGTCTCAAATTGCCTTGATCATTGATGATATGGGAAATAACAAACGGGATGCCGTCGCTTTTACATTGCCCGAAAATGTGACATTTGCAATATTACCTCATAAACCTCTTTCTAAGCCCTTCTCCAAGCGAGCAGCCGCGCAGCAACGTGAAGTGATGCTACATATGCCAATGGAATCTCTTGGAGGCAATAACCAAGAAAAAAATGTCCTGCTTTCAACTATGCCCCCGCAACAAATCGTACATACCCTAGAGCTTGCATTATCTACAGTGCCACATGCTGTTGGTGTAAATAACCATATGGGCAGCAGGCTAACGCAACTCACAGGTCCAATGTCGGTCACCATGAGTTTTTTGTCTAAACAAGGTTTGTTTTTTGTGGATAGCCGCACAACCAGATACAGCAAAGCCGAAATAATTGCCAAAAAAAGTGGTGTCTTGAGTGCTAAACGCAATGTTTTTCTAGATCACACCGCCAATCATGAGCAAATCGACAGACAATTTCATCGTTTACTTCGATTGTCTAAAAAGTATGGTTACGCAGTTGGAATTGGCCACCCCTATCCCCAGACCCTTAAATATCTCAACGCACAGCTCGGAAGACTTCAAGATTACAATATTGAATTGGTAAAATTGAGTGATTTAATGTCTGCAGATACAGCTTTTGCGTATCATCCGAAAACAGAGCCAGTGTCCAATTCTTCAGCCTTATAAGGAAATAATATGCCGGCAGCAAACTTACTTGCCCTTATAGATGATATCGCTACGATTTTGGATGATGTGGCTATCTTGTCTAAGGTTGCGGCTAAGAAGACCGCTGGAGTTTTGGGAGATGATTTGGCTTTAAATGCGGAGCAAGTCTCAGGTGTTAAAGCCGAACGCGAGCTACCTGTGGTGTGGGCAGTCGCAAAAGGGTCGTTTCTTAATAAATTGATCTTAGTGCCATCAGCTTTACTCATAAGTGCATTTTTGCCTTGGTTAATAGTGGTTTTATTAGTGCTTGGTGGTTTGTATCTTTGTTTTGAAGGTGTTGAAAAACTGGCTCATAAGTTCCTTCACTCGCGAGATGAGATAGATCTACAACACGCACAAAAGTTAGCTGCAGTGGCCAATCCTAAGGTTGATTTGGTTGCTTTAGAAAAATCCAAGATAAAAGGGGCAATCAGGACCGATTTTATCTTATCAGCTGAAATTATCGTAATAGTGTTAGGTACAGTGCAAGCGGAGCCCTTTGCGACCCAAGTAACAGTAGTGTCCTTGTTAGCCATAGCTATCACCATAGGTGTTTATGGTTTAGTAGCGGGTATTGTTAAGTTAGATGATGCGGGATTGTATTTGTTAAGAAAATCCCTATCTGGAAATTTTAACAGTATGCAACGTGCGCTAGGTAGAGGGTTATTGATGGTTGCCCCCTTGTTGATGAAAACCTTATCTATTGTTGGTACCGCTGCCATGTTTTTGGTTGGCGGAGGGATTTTAGTACATAGCATCCCGTTTATTCATCATTTGTTGGAGCCAGCGCTACAAAGTATAGAGTCCATTAGGATTGCGGCTTCCGTTGTGCCTATTTTACTCGACGGTTTAATAGGTGTAGTGGCCGGTGTTGTAGTGTTATCGGTGGTCACCTTAGGGCTTAAATATTTCAAGAAGCGCTAATATGTGATTAAGCGGTATTAAGTAGCCGTCCTTTCACAAAATTTATCTCCTGATACTTGTAAATTTTTTGAAATGTTATATTATAACGTCTCATAGAGTGAAGGTATTTGTACAATGCAGATAAGCAAAGATAAAACGTTATTAGACAGACTAGGCATTTGGGCCTCCAGTTTGTGTGCGTTGCATTGCTTGTTACTACCTATTTTAATTCCTCTTGTTCCTCTTGTTGGTGCGTTATTTTTTGCTCAAGATTGGTTTGAAAAAGGTATTTTGTCCCTTTCGATGATCATGGGATTTTGGGCGCTGTTTTCTGGTTTTTATCGTTATCACAGACAGCTTTATCCTTTATACAGCCTAGTTTTGGGCGGGGTAATTTATTGGAATAAAGATATTTTTGGCGAGTCTTACGAACCTTTTACTATTGCAGTGGGGGCTTTTTTGATTGTTGGCGCCCATATAGTGAATTTAAAGCTGTGTCAGAGCTGTCAAGATTGCGAGTCTGAGTGCGCTAGCTCTTAGTATCTTTATTAGTAAGTACCGCCTTTGCCTTAGCTGGTCCATTGCTAAATACCCCATCTACTCCCCAAGTTTGTAACTTAATTAAATCTTCCGCCTCATCAACGGTATAAGCGAATATTTTTAAACCACGACAGTGCGCATCTTCTACAAACGCCTGATCAATAAAACTGCCATCTACGTTTACTGAGAAGGCACCTAATTGTTCAGCGAATCGAGCCCGATCAATGGGGTTACTGCCAGTTAGCGCGCCTATTTTTATACTCGGGGCAATCTCTTTGAAGGCTAACAGCAGATGGTGATTAAAAGATGAAACAATAAACTGTTCTAGTTTAAAATTGAGCCGACTAACTGCATCGCTAATACAAGTATAAACAAGCGATACGTCATCCACGCCTTTAAGTTCAATGTTGACTATACATTGGCCTTGAATGCAATTTAATACTTGCCAAAGTGTGGGGACACTTTGCCCCTGTCCGGCATCTAACTTTTGTAATGTTGCAAGGGTATAGTCAGATAACGAACCTTCACCGTTAGTTGTGCGATTTACCCATTTATCGTGGATCACAACTAAGTCGCTATCTAATTGGTAGACATCTATTTCAATACCATCCGCTTGTTGCGCTAAAGCTTGCTCAATAGCTACCAAGGTGTTTTCGGGCGCATCGGCACTGGCGCCTCTATGGGCAATTATCAGCATGACGTTAGGACTCTAGGTAGAAGGTTTGTGAAGTTTTTGCGCGTTGATAGTTTCATATATTGCGGCAGATATCACTAATAATCCTCCGACTATAGTTTGCCATCTTGGTTGCTCATCTAACACTATTATTGCAAGACTCACACCGTATAAAGGTTGCATACAGGCAATCAACGAAAAGGTTTTGGCTCGTAAATGTTTCAGACTAGCGGCAATTAATGCATGGGGTACGGCGGTTAAAAATATTCCCAGTACTACTAACCCTATATAGGTTTCTTGACTGGCATTAAATATTTCATCAGTTGAAAAAAAACTGAGTGAGATAAAAATTACTAAGGTCTGGTAGGCCATGGCATGGGCGCCAGAATAGTGGGAAAAATGCTTACGATGTACCAAGTTTCTAACAGAATACAAAATGGCAGACGCAATACCAATTAATACACCTAAAGTGACTTCGTTTTCTAAGGAGATTTCTGGCACCAGAAGATAAACACCAAAAAGTACCACAAAGGCGCTAACGATATCTTGCCAGACTAAACGTATACCTTCGAAAAAAGGTTCTAAAAGAACAGTCATTACAGGGAAAGTGAATAGCGCAATCATACCTACAGAGACCGAAGAGTATTGCATAGCCGCAAAATAGCTGACCCAGTGCGCCGCCATCAGCAGACCTAAAAACACCGCCACGCAATAGTCTTTCGCGCTGTTTAATCGAATCGAGCCTTTTAACAATTTGACTATGGCAAACAACATCACGCTGGCGACAATTGCTCGGCCAAAGGTGATATCAATGGCATTGAGAGGCAGTAACTTCGAAAATAATGCTGTGGCACCCAGCAATGCCATAGTGACATGCAGAGACCACAAACTTTTTTTAACGGGATCCACTGGTTACTTAGTAATAGTTGCGAAAACGTCGCCGAGGCGCGTAACGTCTCCTGCACTAAGTGATGCGAATTCAATCGTATCGGATTCGAAACACGCCACTATGGTTGAGCCAAGTTTAAATAGCCCCATTTCTTCGCCTTTTTCGATGAAAACTGCATTGTCGCCTGCGCTCGGGTACTGCCAATGTTGAACGTTTTTACCTGCGGGTGGCGATACTGTGCCTGCCCACTTGGTTTCGATGCTGGCCACGATAGTCGCGCCCACTAACACCATCGCCATTTTGCCTATTTGCGTGTCGAAAATGGCCACTACCCGCTCGTTTCTGGCAAACAAGCCTGGTACGCGCTCGGCAGTTAGAGGACTAACCGAAAATAATTCACCGGGCACATAAATCATGTCGGTTAATTGCCCATCAATTGGCATATGAATGCGATGATAATCTTTGGGAGACAGGTATATTGTGGCAAATTTACCATCTAAAAAAGGTTGGGCGACTTCAGGTTTGCCGCCTAATAGCGTGGTTAAACTGTAGTCATGGCCTTTGGCCTGGAATATGGCGTCGTGCCTAATATCACCTAATTGGCTAACGGCTCCATCTACAGGCAAGGCGAGTTGTTTATTGTCGTCACAAATGGTGCGTACGCCGGTTTTTAATTCTCGCGTAAAAAATGCGTTAAATGAAGCATAAGATTCTGGATTTGCATCCAGTGCTTCAGACATATCCACTTTATATTGCTTAATAAAAAGTTTAATAATGGCTGTGGTAACCACGCCTGCTTCAGCAGCAGCTAAGGTACCAACTAAACGGGATAAAAGATGTTTAGGGGTGGCATACTGCAAAGCAATTTTTAACGAATCTAACAAAGTAGTTTTCCTAATGAGCTAATTTTACCACCGTGAATTATACCCCAATATTCTCAAAAGATTGCTCAAAACTAAGTTCAATAGGCTATATGCTAGTCGGTTTTGCTGTGGTGGCAAAGCGCAGCACTACACTTTGGTATGCGCTGGGCGCAACTCGTCCATATTGAGCAAAATTTTATGATAGCTTTGATAACGTTGCGCGCTAATCTTGCCTTCTGCAACGGCTGCTTTAATCAGGCAACCAGGATCGTCGCCATGCTTACAGTCTCGAAATTTGCAGCCGCCTAGGTAATCTCTAAACTCTTTGAAGCCATTGGTTAGCCTTTCAACAGGTAAATGCCATAGGGCGAACTCACGAACACCTGGTGAATCAATTAAATCGCCACCCGCGGGAAAATGCAGCAGTTTTGCTGTGGTTGTGGTGTGTTGACCTAAACCAGAGTTGTCAGAAATGTCGCCAATCACTTCATCAGCATCGGGTAATAATTCATTGATTAAACTTGATTTACCCACACCTGACTGACCTACAAACACACTGACTTTGTCTTTTAAACAGGCGGCCAATTCATCAAGCCCAGTTAATGTTTTACAACTGGTGTAAACAATCTGATAGCCAACTTCTCGGTAAATGTTAAGTTGCTTCTCGACTTCCTCCCGTTGCTGCTGATCCAGTAGCTCTACTTTATTGACCAGAATGACTGGGGTGATCTCAACGTCTTCAGCGGCAACTAGGTATCTATCTATAATGTTCAAAGACAAAGTGGGTAAAATAGAACTGACAATAATTATTTGATCGATGTTGGCCGCCACAGGTTTTACGCCATCGTAAAAATCGGGGCGGGTGAGAACGGATTTTCTGTCTTGAACTATTTCAATTACGCCACTAATGGATAATGACTGATCTTTTCCCGGTCTAAATAATACCTCATCCCCACACACCACGCTTTTTATGGTGCGGCGCATATGGCATCTATGTACCACTCCTGCACTGTCTTCAACATCTGCATGTTTTCCAAAGCGACCAATTACTCGCCCACTTTGCTGCTCAGCAAACTGAGCATCTTCAATTTCCTTTGGACTACTAGATTGTGAAAGACGCTTAGAACGATTTACCGAAACCTGTCGTTTCTGGCGATTTGTTAACTTTGGTTTTTTAGCCACGTTTATCTTTGCTGTAATTAATACTATTTCGAGTATCATGTTACCGTTTGAAGCGCCGGATACCAATCATTAATGTATCTGTCGTCCGTTCGATTACTTTTATCCAGGAGCCAGCATGTCTGTAAACAATGAAAATTTAGTATGGATCGATATGGAGATGACAGGGCTCGAACCTGAAACTGATGTTGTCCTAGAAATAGCTACCATAGTGACTGATAAGGACTTAAATATTCTGGCTGAAGGGCCAGTACTTGCCATTTATCAACCAGATGACGTGCTCGATGGTATGGATCAATGGTGTATCGATACCCATGGCAAAACGGGGTTAACCCAACGTTGTCGCGATAGTCAGGTGAATGAACAACAAGCAGTGGAACAAACTATCGCTTTTTTACAGGATTTTGTGCCTAAAGGTGTCTCTCCGTTATGTGGTAACACTATTGGTCAAGATAGGCGTTTCTTAGTGAAGTATATGTCTGAGCTTGAACAGTATTTTCATTATCGAAGTGTGGACGTCAGCACTATCAAAGAGTTAGTACGTCGCTGGAAACCCGAATTGCTTGATGGTTTCCACAAAAAAGGCGTGCATTTAGCATTAGATGACATTCGAGAGTCCATTGCTGAAATGGTGTATTATCGCCAGCATGTCTTTACGATTTAGTGAAATCAGGCGGTTTATGTATACAATTTCGGCAATCTCACGAAATTTTCAAAAAAAATCACAAAAATTGCTTTTAAGACTTGCATAGGCCTCTTATTTTTGTAAAATGCGCCTCCGTTTTGAGGAACCACATCTTAAAACGTCAGTACAACATTATGCGGGAATAGCTCAGTGGTAGAGCACAACCTTGCCAAGGTTGGGGTCGCGAGTTCGAATCTCGTTTCCCGCTCCAATGTTTAACACTTCTTCAACAAAATCATTGCTATTGACTTAGCACAAATTCATAATCATTCACTGGTCTAACCAGAGGTAATAATTATGACTGTAGTAAATCCCCTCAGAACTTTTGTTGACAACGTTAATCACTATCCCTTATGGCTAAGTTCTAGGCTTATGACATGGGCGTTTAGGTACAAAGTTAAGCTCGCAGGTACCACAGGTATAGAAGTGCTGCATACAGACGGAAAATCAGCGACCTACAGGCAAAAAAATCGTAAAAAAGCTCAAAACCATATTGGCAGTGTACATGCGGCGGCCATGGCATTGTTAGCTGAGTCATGTACCGGTTTTATAGTGGGGATCAATTTGCCGGGCGATAAGTTACCTTTGATAAAACGCATGAACTTAAACTACGTTAAACGGGCCACAGGTGATATGACAGCCGTTGCCAGCTTAACTGACGAGCAAATTACCTTGATGCAAACCACTGATAAAGGTGAAGTGAGTGTTAAGGTACAAGTAACAGATGTCACAGGTATTGAACCCTTAGAGTGCGAAATGATTTGGGCATGGGTACCCAAAAATAAGTGATAATTCATAAGCCAAGTTTTTAGATCGACAGTCATATCCAATTACTGCAATAAAAAAATCATCTCAAAAAGTTGACAGAATCCAGTTTTAAATTATAAAGCAAGACAAGGATCAATTGAGTGTCTTGCTTCTCTAATACCAGTTCAATTTTCCTTAAAATCTATGTCTTTGAATTTTATGATTTTATTTTTCGAGGTGTGGTTACTATGAAACTTACCAGAGAGTCTTTAACTAATCGAATTTTCAGTGATCCCAAGAACTACCCTTATGGTTTTTCTCGATCTGGAGATTTTTCAATAAATGAAAGTAAGGCTTTATCTCAGTATGGCTGCCTTATCGCTGCCTTAGTTGATGGGGAGATTGATGAGCAAACGGGAGACGATCGCCATTTGCTAGCTGTTGTTTATGGTACTGAGCCACCAGAAACTGTTGCTGAAAAAGCTTGGATGAAATATCAAAAGCGTATCAATCGACCTAAGTTAATGAGTATATGCGGTAATTATAATTCAGGTGTTAGCGATGAAGGCGAGAGCAATGAGATTGAGCAAGGTGATATTGAAGTTGAAATTGACGAAGATTAGTCATCATCACGTCCAGTTTATTGTTAAATAAATGTAAATCATCCTAATATTGTGTTTTACAATCGCCTTGGTAGGATCTAAATCCTAATATTTATTTATATAGGGATAAATATTTCTTTTTTGTCTGTGTTCATGTTTAAATTTCCTCCTTGCTGTCGTATAGTGCATTTTCCTTTTAATTTAATATAGTTCTGGAGTGATTCTGATGGAGATGATGTCAGGCGCCGCAATGGTTGTGCGTACGCTAAAAGATATAGGGGTAAAACATGTATTCGGTTATCCAGGTGGAGCCGTCCTTGATATTTATGATGCGTTATATGCGCAACAAGATGTCGAACATGTGCTCGTCCGTCACGAACAAGCTGCAGCTCATATGGCCGATGGTTATGCCAGATCTACTGGTACAACGGGTACTGTTTTAGTCACTTCAGGTCCGGGTGCAACCAACACCATTACGGGGATCGCAACTGCCTTTATGGACTCAATCCCTATGGTAGTGTTATCGGGTCAAGTACCCTCTAAACATATTGGTGAAGATGCCTTTCAAGAAACCGACATGGTGGGATGTTCTCGGCCTATTGTTAAGCATAGTTTTTTGGTTAAACGTGCGGTTGATATTCCAGAGGCCATTGCTAAGGCCTATTATATTGCCAACACTGGCCGTCCAGGCCCAGTAGTAGTGGATTTACCTAAAGACATAGTGAACGTGTTGGAAGAGCATCCTTATGAGTTTCCAAAAGATATCTCAATGCGTTCTTATAACCCTACCCTTAAAGGTCATAACAAGCAGATTAAAAAAGCGGTTAAAACCCTATTAGAAGCCAAGCGCCCCATTCTTTACGTTGGTGGCGGTGCGATTTCGGCTGAAGCGAGTGAGTTGGTCACTGAGATAGCGGGAAAACTCAATGCTCCGGTTACCTCTACTTTAATGGGGTTAGGCGCATTTTCGTCGGTACACGAGCAATTTGTGGGTATGCTAGGTATGCATGGCAGGTTAGAAGCAAACAAAGCCATGCATAACGCCGATTGTATTTTGGCCTTAGGCGCACGTTTTGACGATAGGGTGACCAACGATGTAGATAAATTTTGTCCACATGCAAGCATAGTACATGTGGATATTGACCCTGCGTCTATTTCAAAAATTGTTGGCGCCCACGTACCTGTTGTTGGCAGTGTTGACGAGGTGGCCAAGCAGTTACTGAGAGAGATGGGCAGAATCGACGCTAAGGCTCAAAAAGAAAAAATAGCGGATTGGTGGAAGCAAATCGAGCAATGGCGCGCTCGCAATTGCTTAGACTATAAAAAAGATAAAAACTTGATCAAACCTCAAGAAGTCATTGAGTCTCTGTATAAGCATACCCAAGGTGATGCGTACGTTAGCTCTGATGTAGGGCAGCATCAAATGTTTGCCGCTCTATATTATCCTTTTGCAAAACCAAGGCGTTGGATCAATTCAGGTGGATTAGGCACCATGGGCTTTGGATTACCCGCCGCAATGGGCGTGCAAATGGCCCACCCTGAAGCTGTGTCTACTGTGGTAACAGGGGATGGCAGTATTCAAATGAATATCCAAGAGCTAGCAACATGTATGCAATACAATTTGCCTATCAAAATTATCTCATTGAATAACCGTGCACTAGGTATGGTGCGCCAATGGCAAGATATGATTTACAAAGGCCGTCATTCTCACTCCTATATGGATTCTATGCCTGATTTTGTTAAATTGGCCGAGGCTTATGGACATATTGGTATTAGAGTGACTAAACCTGAAGAGCTGGACGAAGCTATGGCAAAGTGTTTTGCGGCTAAAGATAGATTGGTATTTATGGACATTGAAATAGATCAAAATGAACACGTTTACCCTATGCAAATTAAGTTTGGTGCTATGGATGATATGCGTTTAAGTAAAACGGAGCGTACCTAATGAGAAGAATTATTTCTGTTTTAATGGAAAATGCACCGGGTTCATTATCACGCATAGTAGGAGTGTTTTCACAACGGGGTTACAATGTCGATTCCTTGTGCGTGGCACCCACTGACGATAAGAGTCTGTCACGCTTGACTATAGTCACTCATGGTGATGATAAAGTGATTGAGCAGATCACTAAACAGGTTAACAAGCTGATAGATGTATTAAAAGTCACTGATTTAACGGATGGCCATCATGTTGAACGCGAGTTGATGTTAGTAAAAGTTGCTACTCGAAGTGAACTGATACGTGCAGAGGTCAAACGTAATGTGGACATATTTAGGGCACAAATTGTGGATGTAGATGCCAATAACTACACCATTCAAGTAACGGGTACCAGCGATAAACTCGATGCGTTCGCTCATACATTAAGTCAAAGCACTGAAATCATTGAGGCATCAAGAACAGGAGTTTGTGGCTTAGCCAGAGGTGAAAAAGCGCTTCGTCCATAAAATGTAATTCAATTAAATGTAATAAAGCCCTTATACGGATTAATGGTATTAGGGCTTGTTTGGTATCAGCTAGTCACCAAACAAGCTCAGAGAAGTGCTGGCGGCACATAGACTCGTATCTATCGTTACCTCCTACTTCTACCTGTTCGCCCTCTTTAACGGCCTGACCATGTTCGTCGATTCTGACAACAAAGGTTGCTTTACGACCACAATGACAAATAGTTTTTAGCTCGATGAGTTTGTCGGCCCAAGCCAACAGATAACGACTGCCTTCAAAGGTTTCTGCCAAAAAATCAGTTCGCAGACCATAGGCCAATACCGGTACATTGAGTTTATCCACAACATAAATGAGTTGTTGCACTTGCTGTTTGGTTAAAAACTGGGCTTCATCAATGAACAAACAATCTAATTTTCCATCTTCTAATAGTGTTTCTACGGAGGTGCGCATGTTAGTGTCTGGCGTAAATAGTCGCGCTTCAGCTTCAATACCTATTCTTGAAGCGACTTTGCCAACACCAAATCTATCGTCTAATGCAGCGGTAAAAATCTCTGCTTTCATGCCTCTTTCGGCATAGTTATAAGCGGATTGCAGTAAAGAAGTGGACTTACCAGCGTTCATCGCCGAGTAATAGAAGTAAAGTTGCGCCATGTAAAGCTATCTCATTACAAAAACAGCTATTTTGCCTTGATTAAGACAAAATTAATATCATCAAAAGCAGTTATTTATTGGGATTATATTAGATTAAAATATTGTATTTGAAATAGGATTCTGCCAAGCAATTAAATCTTCATTCTTCATAGGTTTGGCAAAGTAATACCCTTGTAAATAGTCAACACCCATGGCGGATAAAGCAATGGATTGCTCTTTGGTTTCTACTCCTTCTGCAATTGTTTTGCAATTGAGTTCGCCGGCAATAAATAACGTGGCTCGAATAATTGCTTCGCCTTTACCTTGGATATTATCCACAAAAGATTTGTCAATTTTGACATAGTTTACCGGCAAAGATTGCAGTTGTGACAACGACGAATAACCTGTGCCAAAGTCATCTATTGAAACATCAATATTTCGCGCTTGTATTTGTTCAAGTTGCTGACGGATCTTTACTTTGTTTTCAACAAATGTTGATTCAGTTACTTCTAGATGCAACCTTTCGGGGGCCAAACCGCTGCTGCGCAAACAGTTATCCAACAATCTAATAAACCCGTCGTCCATTAATTGAATTACAGATACATTAACCGACACCGCTGCTTGTTGATTAAATTGCCAGTGACTTGCATCCATGCAGGCTCGATTGAGTACCCATGCGCCTATTTCTCTTATAAAACCGGACTTTTCAGCCAAGGGAATAAACACATCAGGGCCAATAAATTTGCCATTGAAATTCCACCTTAATAGGGCTTCAAATGCAAAAGGAACCTTGTCTTTAGCGGTCAATATTGGCTGATAGCATAAATAAAATTGCTTACTTTCAATGGCATGTTGTAAGCCTTCCAATATTCTTTGAGAAGCGGTAATTTTTTCTTTTAGATCGCTGGAAAACAAACGAGGTTGTTTATTGCCAGACTTTTTCTGCTCACACATGGTCAGATCGGCAAGTTGAATAAGTTCTGCAGCCGAGGAACTATGAGCCGGCGCTATGGCAATGCCTATAGAAGCTGACAGATGTAATTCGCTTCCATGTACGTGTATTGGCTGTGCAATGCTTGTAGCAATAGCCTGGGCAATTGACATAGCAGTATCTTGATCGCTGTGAGGTAAAGCCACTAAAAACTCATCACCATTCCAGCGACCGGCACGGTTATTTTCAGTAAATGCAGAAATCCTTTCCGTTACTTGAATCAATACACTGTCACCTACATTGTGGCCCATTGTATCGTTAATTTTTTTGAAACCGTTAAGGTCGATAAATAGCAAGGCTAAAGGGCTCTCTTTAGCCTTTGACTGTTCTATTAATACTTCAAGGTTAGTGGTGAAAGCCTTACGATTATCAAATTGTGTTAGTGGATCGAGATTGCTTAATTGGTAGATCTCATAGGTACGCTTTTTTACCACCTCTTCCAAATCTATATTGAGTTCGCTTAACTCTTTGGTGGCAACTTCTAATTCTTGGTTTGCTTGTGCAACATGATTTTTTTCAGCTTCCATCTCAGAAACGAACATTTGATTACGGTTTCTTTGATAAATAGCATCTAAAGTAAAGCGAGAAGATCTGATACAAGAAAATACCACTACCACAGTGAAGGCTAAGCCAAGTGTCCCTAAAAGTTGTCTATGTGCTTGCTCAGCAATAACACCCATGACTGACATCGGCACTAACAATACAATTGAAAAGCTAATGGCAGTGAAGCGGTTAGCAGCCAAAAGAGAAGGAGAACTACTTGCCAAAGTGGTAATAATGATTATGACTGAAATTAGTTCGATAGTGTTAAATTGTGGATAAAAAACAACCACATAAACAGACCAAAACATTGCAGTAGCAATACATCCCGTTGCATAGCGTTGAATACCAAATAGACCGGAACTTTCCAACAAACTGCTTTTTACTTTCCACAATATCATGTCGATAAGGCGAACAAATAGCATGGTATTTAGGCCAATCCACCACACCACTTGGGGAGAACTAGCTTCAGTATCACTAAGCCCGAAGATCACCATAGTGCTAGCAATCGCACTTATCAACAGCCCAAATAAACCATTTTCATAAAGTAGTTTAGCTGCGTCTAAGTTTGAGGCATTTTGGAGAGCTATGTTGGTTTTGATATAATACACCCTTTGGAAATTGAATCGCGACTTCAACAAGAAGATCGTAAGTTATTAAAATTCAATGTCATTAGCCTCAGTGGAGACAGTGTAATATTATTCGAAAATTTATCTAGTTTAATTTTTAACTAGGACAAATAACCCAGAAATTTGTATAAGCAATACCAGCAAGTAAGGCTTTTTAAAGGCAATATAAACAAAGGGGATAACACTAAAGTTGTTGAAAAATAATAGTAAACTTTGTTTTTTAAGATTTTATATATAGCGTGCGAGTAAAATTGTGATTTTTTTCGAACTATTTTGATGTTGCAAATTGTCTTTAGTATTAGAATGCCCCAGTAAATTGATTGGAGAAAAACTTGGCAACTCAAAAAGTCCTAGCCCCTAAGTTTGAATTAGCATTTTTATTACCCAAATACTGGCTTACATGGGTGGGCGTTTTCATTTTATATAGTATTTCATGGCTACCTTACAGACTACAGCAAGGTTTAGGTAAGTTGCTTGGCCGCTTACTTAAGGTTGTAGCGAAAAAGCGATTTCGAATTGCACAGCGTAATATCGAATTGTGTTTTCCCGATTTGAGTGAACCAAAACGTGCCGCTTTGCTAAAAGCCAACTTGGACAATGCAGGCATGGCCATACTTGAGACAAGTATGGGATGGTGGTGGCCAACATGGCGAGTGGATCGTAAAGCTGAATTTGAAGGATACGAGCATATAGAAGCCATTTTAGCTAAAGGAAAAGGGGTCTTAGCATTTGGGATCCACAATATGAATCTTGAAATTGCCTGTAGAATATTGGGACGGCAATATCCCTCGGTAGTATTTTATCGCAAGCATAATAATCCACTAATGGAATATATGCAGTATTATGGTCGTAGTCGGTCAAACAAGTACTTAGTTCACAAGCGAGACGTTAAAGGCTTGATTAGCGCTTTAGATGATGGCGAATTGTGTATTTACTTTCCAGACCAAGATTATGGTCGCACTAGATGTGAATTTGCCCCTCTTTTTGCGGTGCCAGATGTAGCAACCACAAAGGGTTCACTGTTATTTGCTAAAGAAGCAAACTGCGAAACAATATTTCTAGTGCCCGTAAGAACGCAAAGTGGTTACAAGATAATCGCCTTGCCAGGGCTTGAGAATTTCCCCTCAGGTGACGATAAACATGATGTAATGCGCATTAATCAAATGATTGAAAAAATGATTTCAATCGCGCCAGAACAGTATCTTTGGATGCATAAGCGGTTTAAAACCCGCCCAAATCCTGAGGATCCCTCGTTATATAATTGAAGGTAACAATGATCTCAATAATAAGTGTAATTTATGAAGAAAGCTAAACCCGCAACTGGTTCGTTATTTTGGTTGAAACATGTATTTCTGGCAGTACTCGTTATTGTTATTGCCGTTATCGTCTTGGTTATGCAGCAGCGTAACGAGTCTGCTGTGCTCCCAGAAGGAGATGCGGGTAAAAAGAGTATTGCTTCCAATATGAGTAATTTTTATGCCGACTATCGTTCTTCATCGCGGGGGCCTATCGAACAGGATTTAGGAGACTTTGTGATGGGCGTGAAAACGTCTGATAAGCCCTTGAGTGAACGCTTAAAAAAAATGGAGAGTCTGCAAAATCCTATATCAGGTAGGTGGGTTGGCGATCACAAACACCGTACATTTAAAGCAGGAAGTACACTTCGAAGTGCCATTACCAGTTATGCACAATCAGAAGGTATGCAGGTAATTTGGGAGCTTGATCAAGACTTTATTGTTAAACATCCATTCCAGCTTGATGATTCTATGTTAGGCAGTTTGAAAATTATTGCTAATGCCATTGATGCCAATTTTGAAGGCGAGGTTAAAGCCTATATGTGTCCTCGCCAGCGCTCTTTAGTCATCACATCTACTGCTTCCGATTATTTAACAAAACAATGTGCCGAGGCGCGTAATTAGCTATTAATGTCGTTTTGTAAAACCTTTGCTTGCGCACCTAAATACTTATGCCATATTGCTTTGACAGCAAGTTGTAGATCAACAAGTGATGGGGTGACCTTAACTAAGGTTTTGTTTTGCAAAGCAAGTCGATGAGCATAATGGCGGTACTCCAAATAGGCGTGAGTCAGGGTGTCAGCTTCGACTTGGGTTATAAGCGACAAGTTTGCAAGGTCACTTAATATTCTTACATTGTCGGGCCACTTGGCTAAGCTAGGATAAGCATTGGTATGGGCTAACAGCATAAATTGTACGATAAACTCTATGTCGGCTATGCCTCCAGTATCTTGCTTTAAATCGATATTATCGGTATTTCCTTTTGCTAAATGAGCGCGCATTTTTTCTCGCATCAATACTACGTCTTCGGCAAGTTGTGATATCTCTCTTGGTTTTGATAATACCTGCAACCGTATTGCGCTAAACTGCTTTTGTAATTCATA
The DNA here is from genome assembly GCF_937123705.1 of uncultured Paraglaciecola sp. Lineage (GTDB taxonomy): Bacteria > Pseudomonadota > Gammaproteobacteria > Enterobacterales > Alteromonadaceae > Paraglaciecola. The sequence goes on from NZ_CAKZKO010000204.1 coordinate 22,396, forward strand.
GCTACCATTTATAAACCTAGCTCTTCCAAGTGCCTGATGCTCCCATGTCCAAGCATCTTCAGTTTGATAAGCGGAAAACCCATTTATATGGCACACCAATAACCCAGCATTACCTGAGGGTCGTAATCGCATATCTACGTCGTACAGCAGGCCTAAGCCTGTTTTAATGGTAAATATATGCAAAATACGTTGCGCTAATTTGATGTAAAACGCACCCGAACCAATAGCTTTTTGACCATTGGTAAGATGTTGTCCATTGCAGTTATGCAAAAATACTAAATCCAAGTCGGAACCATAGCCTAGCTCCCAGCCACCTAATTTTCCAAATCCTAATACCGCAAATCCTTTGTTTTGAATATCTTTAGGGCCTTGAGTATCACATATAGGTACACCGTGTTTTGCAACTAGCTGTTGCCACGCTAAGTCAACCACTTGAGCAATTATCGCTTCGGCCAAATGGGTTAGGTGATCGCTGATTTGCATGGTAGGGAGTACGTTGGAAATATCAGAGGCGGCGATTGTCAATTGTTGACTGAGTTTAAACTGGCGTAAGGTTTCTATTTGTAGTTCTAAATCTTCAGGCTCTACACGCAATAATGCTTGGCGTAGTTCATCAGAATATTGGTTAAAAGCCACAGGTTGGTATAAAGAGTTGGGATTAAGTAATTCGTCTAATAACAGCGGGAAACGTGTTATTTGTTCAGTTACCCAAGGGCTAGCAGCACATAACTTAACCAGTTGAAATAGCGCTCCTTGATTTTCAAAAAGTAACTGCAAATAGGCTGTTCTGCCCAAGATTGCCTTTAAAACAGTGAACACCCGTTTGAATAATTCTGCATGTTCAATTGCCGACGAACTCAGGATGTTGTGGATAGTTACAGGCATCAAATTATTTAAGGTAGTCAGGCCTCGATGACCAATTCGTTGCTTGGTCAAGTTTTGTCTAAATGCATTGATTTGTTGTGAAACGGCGGTAGCAATAGCAAACTTAGTATCAGTTTGAACATCTGAATCATGCCAGCATTCTAATATAGTTTGTATCTCGTCTGGTTCGAGTTGTAGTTGCCATAAATCCTTCGCTCCTTGCTGCTGTTCGTCGGCTACATCTTGCTGTAAAGCGGGGTCTTCCTTAACCAGCAATGAAAACTGCTGGTGGATTGTGTTGCAGTGTAAAGTCAATTGCTGCGAAAAATCTTGATCGTTGTTGATACATAGTACATGTAGCAGTCGTTTTTGGTCGACGAGATCACTGGGCAATACTTGGGTTTGTTTGTCGGCAAATTGTTGTAGGCAATGTTCTACTTTACGAAGCCATAGGTAGCTGTGGTGCAATCCTTTGGCGCCTTGAGAAGGAATGATTTGTAGATTAACTAATTCCGACAAGGCTTGCTGTAGACTCTGAGTCTGCAAGCTTGGTTCTCGTCCTCCGTTTATCAATTGTAAGCTTTGCACCACAAACTCTGCTTCTCGGATCCCACCTTCTCCTAATTTAATGTTGTTAGTGAGACCACGCCTGCGTACTTCTTGTTCGATCATTGATTTCATACTTCGTAAAGACTCAATGGCACTAAAGTCTAAGTAACGGCGATAAATAAAAGGCTGCAAGATATCAGATAATTGTTGCGTATAAGGGCTGGGTGGATTTAAAAGCGATGCTTTAAGCATAGCGTAGCGTTCCCAGTCCCGACCTTGTTCTTGGTAATAATCTTCCATTGCATCAAAATGCATAACCAGCGGGCCACTGTCGCCGAATGGTCTTAAACGCATATCAACCCGATATACTTGCCCATCGGCTGTGATTTGGTCTAAAGCGGCAATGATTTTTTGGGCTAACTTAGTGAAAAACTGTTGATTTTCCACAGACCTTTTGCCGCCAGAGGTTACGCCTACAGCAGGGTAAGTAAAAATCAAATCGATGTCGGATGAAAAGTTAAGCTCATTTCCACCTAATTTACCCATACCTAAAATCAACATAGGTTGTGGACCAAATACTCCTTGTGGTGTTCCGAATTGAGGCTGTAAGTACTGATGTAACCAGTTATTAGTTTGTGAAATGAGTTGCCTCGCCAGCTCAGAAACTTGACCTAAGGAACTTTCAATTGATTGCATGTTCAGTAAGTCACGCCATGCAATTCTTAACATCTGAAAATTTCTAAACTGTCTGAGTACCCTATGTAGATCCGTTTCGTTAGCAAGACCAATTAGTCGATTCGCAAGTTCACTTTGAAAATTTATGTGCTTTACAAATAGCAGCTCGTTTACCAACAATTCAGACAACCAATTGGGATGCTTTAGGCAGTGTTCATAAATAAATTCACTCAGTGCAAAAGCGGCTATTATCTGTGGTTTATACTTTTGAAAATTTGCGGAATATTCTGGATGAGACTGTAGTTCGAGCCAACGTACGTTTCCAAGTTCATTTAATTCAGAAGGAAGTTCTTTGACAGAGCTATTTTTCATGATTGCAATCCTCTTCCAATAACATGTTTGATACAGGTGCATCAGGCAGAGTGTTATTAACCAATTTTATTTTATCGGGTTTATTTAGTTTCTTTATCCAGAGTTCGACTTTTAGAGCATGGGAATGATCTGCCACCTTACACCACAGCTTCAACACTAAAGGACCTTTGCCTTTTAATGCTTTTGCACATTTTGGGCCGTTACTCTGATGCTCATCGAAGCGCCTTTCTATATCTGTACAAATCCCTGTGTAATATTGTTTAAGTTTATTTTCGATAATATACACAAACCACTGCTTCACTTGGTAATCAATCCACAACTATTGATGATAAGTGCCACAGTTTATACCAATAATGGCATTACTCGGTAATGGCAGGCAATTTGAATAAATAGTGGTGTGCAATTGAGGATTCAAAATATATGATTAAACCTTGTTTTCACTATGACCCTACATATGACTCATTCACCCCACGTTTTACCTAGCTATTCGCCACTTGAAGAGAAACTAAATGGCATTATTCATGGCGTAGGGGCAATTGCCGCTGTTGTTGGCTTGGTCTTATTGATTTTGCAGGCCGGCAGTGTTGCTGCTCAGTTGAGTGTTTTAGTGTACGGAGTGTCGATGATTTTGATGTTTTTGTCCTCTACGCTTTACCATTTAACCATAAAACCTTCCAGCAAAGCTTTCCTTAAGGTTGTGGATCATAGTGCAATATATCTACTAATAGCAGGTACCTACACACCACTTATGGTGTTAGCCATTGGTGGATGGACAGGATTTACTGGCATGCTAATAGTGTGGACCATTGCATTGATTGGCATAGGTTTTAAAATTTTTGGTAATCAGCGTTTTCCAAAGCTGTCCGTTATTACCTACTTGTTAATGGGCTGGTTGGCCATTTTTTTTATCTATCCTTTATACAATGTACTCGCTGCTCAAGGTTTATGGTGGTTGGTGGCGGGGGGACTTTGTTACACAGTCGGTGTGTTGTTTTATGTGGCTAAGAAAGTCCAGTTTACTCATGCCGTTTGGCATGTTTTTGTTGCTGCTGGGTGTGCATGCCATTTTTGTTGCATCTACTATTATGTGGTTTGACTCCAACCTTAGATAAGTATTTGATTGCTATGGACTAGGCTGATAGCTTAAGCTAATGCAATGCGCTTCGTTTTCTTTTCCCGATCAAGTGGTTCTTTATTATGTATGAAAATTATTATGGACTGACTTCTAAACCATTCCAGTTGACGCCAGATCCTAGCTTCTTTTTTGGCAGTAAATGGCATAAACGTGCCATGTCCTATTTGCAGTATGGGCTATCTCAAGCAGAAGGGTTTATTGTAATCACTGGCGACATTGGTACAGGCAAAACCACTATTGCGAATAGTTTGTTAGACGATATGCAAGAGGATATTGTTGCAGCGCAAATAGTCTCGCCAAAGTTGTCACCTGATGAATTGGTTAAAATGGTTGCCAGCAAGTTTAATGTGCCTGTTAAAGGTAGTACTAAGTCTGACATCCTGAATGATCTCGAAATATTTTTAATGGACTTGCATAAACAAGGTAAACGGGCCTTGCTATTGGTAGATGAAGCACAAAATTTACCTTTAGAGACTATTGAAGAACTACGGATGTTGTCTAACTTTCAAGCCGCAGGAAAGCCACTGTTGCAAAGCTTTTTACTTGGGCAAGAAGAGCTTCAGCCTATTTTAAGGGCACCCAATATGGAACAATTTAGGCAACGTATAGTGGCGTCATGCCACTTAGCACCGTTAACAGACATCGAGTGCCAAGCGTACATTGAATATCGTATGCAACATGCGGGTTGGGACAATAGAGCGTTGTTCTCGGCAGGAGCCTACGACCGAATTTTTCAGTTTACTCATGGCATTCCTCGCAAAATTAATACACTTATGGACAGAATATTACTGTTTGGCTTCTTAGAAGAACTAGAAACCTTAGATGAAGAAGCGGTTGAAAATGTTATTAAAGAAATATCTGAAGAAATGTTCAATCCAGAAAAACAAACGCAAGCTACGACTCAACCAACAGGTATTCTTGATGTGACAACTGAAGATGGGCAAGTAAAAGATGTTGAATACTATAAAACCATGCTTACAGAACTAGTGGATGCCCTCGACAGCGCTATCAGTCAAAAAATCAAACTGACACGTTATATAGACCGTTTATTGCAAAAAAAATACAAAACCTATGTACGATTGAAGTCAGATGACTAGATTTATCACCATAAAGCTATCGTAAATATATGATTTATTTAAATTAATTATGTTTTGGTGAGAAAGTTCGATGAATTAAATGAACTATAAGGTACTATCTTACTCGAAGGTGAGAGTGTATAAAAAACATACAGGTCATTATCTTCAATGATTGTATTGTTTTGGGGGCTCTATGAGACGTTTAATTAATGAAAGAAGAAAGTCGACGGGTGTGCATCCCGATGGACCTATATTCAAGGAACGACGTAAAGCTTACTATCATGGAAAATATAACAACAGAGTATTACCTCTTTTGATATTGATTAGTTGTATTGCTGTTTTTATGGTAAGACAAGGCATATAGCTAATAGATAGCATGATAAGTTTTAACACTAGATCAAGTATGGGCTTTAATTAGAATGTACTAGTCTGGATTTAATAAATTCTGCTAATTTGCCGCTGGCCTGCGGATGCTGAGACTTTCCCGAAAATAAACATATCTTTATGGTGCCTAAATCAGGTAAATGATTGTGCTGAATAATATCCAATTGTTTTGGCACACTGCTTTTCGCTAATGCACTTATTCCTAAGCCTTGTTTAATAGCAGCGGTAATGCCGCTAAGGTCGGCGTTTGTGTAACTTATGCGCCATCGCAGAGTTTGCTGTTTTAATTTATTGATAACTCGGCTACGGTAAACACAGCCATCTGGCGCTAACACTAAAGACAAATTTGTTTGCCCCTTAGCTAAATTTCGATCTCCCACCCACACTAATTTATCTATCAGTAAAACTTGCCCCTCAACCTGAATATCAGGATCGACCAACGCCATCACAAGGTCAAAATTATTAAGTTGTTTATCGTCAAGTAATGTTTTACTTAAAGCCGAAGTGACTTCTAGCGATACTTCGGGATACAAATTGCCAAATTCTCCAATAATACTAGGCAGTAAAGTAGTCGCAAACTCACTGGGAATACCAAGGCGCACTCTTCCCTTTAACGAAGTGGGTTGAAATTGCCGAAAAATATCATCGTTTAACGTCAGCATAGCTTGCGCTGTTTTATACAAGTTTAAACCGTCTTGATTGACCAGTTGTCGTTGTCCCTGCTTGTAGAAAAGACGTTTCGACAATTGTTGTTCGAGGCGTTTTATTTGTAAGCTCACGGCTGGTTGCGAGCGCCCTAATTTTTCGCCCGCTTTTGCAAAGCCACCCAAGTCAACCACAGTGACAAAAGTGCGCAAGTTATCCAAAGAGAGTTGTTTCACTAACCTAACCAGATTAAATAAGAGTTTTAAATGATTATTCGGTTATTCATAAGAAAAGTAAATGTAAACATTAATTATTTCAATTTGTTGTAGGGCGTCGCTGTACCTATACTTTCGCCATTGTTTTTCAGCGGACACAGTATTTCATGGTAAATAAAACAGTATTACATGCTAAACACCTCGAAGCAGGGGCTAAAATGGTTGATTTTCATGGTTGGGAAATGCCTATCAATTATGGCTCTCAAATTGAAGAACACCATGCAGTACGTACCGATGCCGGTATGTTTGATGTTTCTCATATGACAATAGTGGATGTCATAGGCACCGAAGCCCAAGGCTACTTGCGTTTTTTATTGGCTAACGATGTGGTCAAATTACAAGACACGGGTAAGGCGCTATACAGTGGTATGTTGAATGAAACGGGTGGCGTAGTAGACGATCTTATTGTTTACTATTTTACGGCTACTAATTATCGCTTAGTGGTGAATTCTGCCACCCGAGAAAAAGACATGAATTGGTTGTTACAACAAGCCAAGGCATTCGATGTCACTATAACTGAACGCTCTGAATTCGCCATGATAGCGGTACAAGGCCCTAATGCTAAAAGCAAAGCAGCGCAGTTATTTTCAGCTGCTCAAAAAGAAGCCGTAGCAGGTATGAAACCCTTTTTTGGGGTGCAGGCAGAAGATTTATTTATTGCCACTACTGGTTATACGGGTGAAGCGGGTTACGAAATTATGGTACCTGCAACCGAGGCCTCTGATTACTGGCAGAAGTTATTAGATGTGGGCGTAGTTCCTTGTGGTTTAGGCGCAAGAGACACTCTTCGCCTTGAGGCAGGAATGAACTTGTATGGTCAAGATATGGACGAGACCATCTCGCCATTGGCCGCAAATATGGCTTGGACAGTGACTTGGGAGCCGAGCGATAGAAACTTTGTGGGTCGTCAGGCCCTAGAGCAGCAAAAAGCCACAGGCACTGCAAAGTTAGTTGGCCTAGTGATGACAGATAAAGGTGTATTAAGGGCTGGCCAAAAAGTGAAAGTAGATGGCGGAGAAGGGGTGATCACTTCAGGCACCTTTTCACCTACTCTAGGCCATAGTATTGCCATGGCCCGCGTGCCGGCAACAGTAGGCGATAGCGCCGAAGTTGAAATACGCAAAAAGTGGGTTACAGTAAATGTGGTCAAACCTAGCTTTGTCCGCAATGGCAAAAGTGTATTATAAGAACATTAGATAAATATTAGGAACAAACATGAGTAATATTCCAGCAGATTTACGTTTCGCTTCAACTCACGAATGGGTACGCCCAGAAGGTGAAGGTGTATTTACAGTGGGTATCAGCGACCACGCCCAGCAATTATTGGGTGATATGGTATTTGTTGAGTTGCCAGACGTAGGTGCAGAGGTGGGTACCGGTGACGATGTTGCAGTGGCTGAGTCAGTAAAAGCCGCATCTGATGTGTATGCACCTATTACAGGTGAAATCTTAGAGGTGAATTCTGACTTAGAAGATTCGCCTGAGTTGGTTAACTCTGACCCCTATGGTGATGGCTGGTTATTTAAAATCAAAGCTGAAGATCCAGACGAAGTAGCAGGCTTGTTCGATGCCGAAGGCTATGAAGGTAATATCGAAGACGAGTAAACCTTAGGTACAAATGGGAGCACACCTGCTCCCAAGCTGTTTTCAACGTAATTTCAATAAAAGTGTGGTGCAAATTTCATTGTTGCCACGCTTTGTTCACATCAGGAATTTGTAGTCAGTCATGTCATTATCTCATTTTTCATTATCAGAGCTTGAACAAAAACAGGATTTTGTTCGTCGTCATATTGGTCCCAGCGAAGCAGAAATGGCAGACATGCTAGCTGTTGTTGGCGCAACATCTCTAGATGACTTAATGCTACAAACTGTACCTGAAGGTATTCGTTTACCTCAGCCCTTAAAAGTGGGTGAAGCCCAATCAGAAGCCGATGCATTGGCTTATTTAAAAACTGTAGCAAGCAAAAATAAAGTGATGCGTTCGTTTATTGGCATGGGTTACTACGACACCCTCACACCCAATGTGATTTTGCGAAATGTATTAGAAAATCCAGGCTGGTACACCGCGTACACACCTTACCAACCTGAAATCGCCCAAGGTCGCTTAGAAGCGCTGCTTAATTTCCAACAAGTGACTATCGATTTAACAGGAATGGAACTGGCCTCAGCTTCGTTGTTAGATGAAGCCACCGCCGCCGCCGAAGCTATGGGGCTGGCGAAACGTGTTTCCAAAAACCGCAAAGCTAACACTTTTTTTGTAGCCGATGACGTACATCCACAAACGTTAGACGTGGTACAAACCCGCGCCGATATGTTTGGTTTTGACGTAGTAGTAGGCAAAGCCCAAGACGCTAGCCAACACGACTTATTTGGTGCCTTATTGCAATACCCCGGCAGTACCGGTGCAGTTAACGACATCGAAGAAATCATCAAAGCTGTACAAGCTAACAAAGGCATAGTAGCCGTTGCCGCCGATTTACTTAGCCTAGTAATGCTTAAGCCTCCGGGAGAAATGGGCGCCGATGTAGTGTTAGGCAGTGCGCAACGATTTGGTGTGCCAATGGGCTACGGCGGACCACATGCCGCTTTTTTTGCGACGCGGGATAGTTATAAACGCTCCTTACCGGGGCGTATCATAGGTGTATCTAAAGACACCCGTGGTCGACCTGCACTGCGAATGGCATTACAAACTCGCGAACAACATATTCGCCGCGAAAAAGCCAACTCAAACATTTGTACTGCTCAAGTATTGCTAGCTAATATGGCCTCGTTTTATGCGGTTTATCATGGCCCACATGGCTTAAAAACCATTGCTTCACGCGTACATCGTTTTGCCGATATTTTAGCTGCGGGTCTAATCAAAGCTGGATTTGAGCTGGTCAATAACACGTGGTTTGACACTTTAACCATTAAAGTCTCAGACAACAAACAGCAAATAATCAGCGCTGCTTTAGCTAACAATTTAAACTTGCGAACCGATGTTGAAGGCGCGTTAGGGATTAGCATTGACGAAACCACCTCAAGGCAAGATCTTCAAGCCGTGTACCAAGCCTTTGTTGGTGCTAACGTTGAGCTAGATATCCAAGCTTTCGACCAAATGATTATCGAAAAAGGCAGTGATTCAATCCCAGCACAGCTTGCAAGAACATCTGAGTATTTAACTCACCCAGTGTTTAATAGTTACCACTCAGAAACCGAAATGCTGCGTTATATCAAATCTTTAGAAGACAAAGACTTAGCCTTAAATCATTCGATGATTTCACTGGGCTCTTGCACCATGAAACTCAACGCTACAGCCGAAATGTTACCTGTTACTTGGCCAGAGTTTGGGCAATTACACCCGTTTTCGCCTATGGAGCAAGCTCAAGGTTACAAACAAATGCTGGATGAGCTAAGCGAATGGTTAATTGATATTACAGGCTACGACGCACTTTCTATGCAACCCAACTCAGGGGCACAAGGCGAATATGCTGGACTAATCACAATTCAAAAATACCACGAAAGCCGGGGAGAAGGGCACCGTAATGTATGCCTGATCCCAAGCTCAGCTCATGGCACTAACCCTGCATCAGCGCAAATGGTTAGCATGAAAGTGGTAGTAGTGAAGTGCGATAAAAACGGCAACGTCGATGTCGAAGACTTACGCACTAAAGCTGCAGAAGTAGCCGATAACTTGGCCTGCGCGATGATCACATACCCATCGACCCACGGTGTGTACGAAGAAACCATCAAAGAAATGTGCGATATTGTCCACGAATTTGGCGGTCAAGTGTATATGGACGGTGCCAACATGAACGCTCAAGTAGGGGTCACCTCACCTGGCTTTATTGGATCAGACGTATCTCATTTAAACCTACACAAAACCTTTTGTATTCCCCACGGTGGCGGTGGACCAGGTATGGGACCAATAGGCGTAAAAGCACATTTAGCCCCATTTTTACCTAATCACAAAATTGTTGGCGTAGAAAACGCTGGTGATACCCAAGTGCGGGAACATGGCGCAGTATCAGCTGCACCTTGGGGCAGTGCTTCAATTTTGCCTATCAGTTACATGTACATCAAAATGATGGGCAGCGCTGGCCTTAAAAAAGCCACCGAAGTGGCCATGTTAAACGCCAATTATTTGGCCGAAAAACTATCCACTCACTACCCAGTGTTATATCGCGGCCGCAACAATCGCGTGGCACACGAATGCATCATTGATTTACGCCCAATCAAAGAAAGCTCAGGTGTTACCGAAGTGGACATCGCCAAACGCCTAAACGATTACGGTTTTCACGCGCCCACTATGAGCTTCCCAGTGGCGGGTACCCTCATGATTGAACCCACAGAGTCAGAAGCCAAAGCCGAACTCGACCGCTTTATCGAAGCCATGGTACATATTCGCGCCGAAGTGTCTAAAGTAGAATCAGGCGAATGGAACGCCACCGACAACCCACTGCACAACGCACCACATACCCTAGACGATGTATGTGATAGCGATTGGAACCGTAGCTACGACAGACAACTTGCGGCATATCCAGTAGCATCTGTAGCCAGAAACAAATTCTGGCCATCGGTTAATAGAATTGATGATGTGTTCGGGGACAGAAACTTGATTTGTAGTTGCCCGAGTATTGAGAGTTATATTGAAGATTAATCAATTGTTGTGGTAATTAATTAAATTCCCCTATGGAAATAATAGGTTCCCCGCTGAGAACTAAGTTCCCCGTTGGGAGCTAGCTCAAAATAGTAAAAGCCCTCAATATCCGATGAGGGCTTTTTTCTGCGCGATCTGCTTTTAAGGCTAAGGTTTGTGACTACATAGTTCTCTGCGGTGCAAGCTAGTACAGAAACTAATTGTCATTTATTTCCTCTTCATAGGTATGTTTCTGCATTGCATAATCCTCAGGGTATTCCTCCTCCGCTATAGCTTTAACTTCCAAGTTGGTAACTTTATTCATGAACTTCTTAGACTCCAATTGCTCTTCGTAGATATGTTGCTGCATTGCATAGTCCTCAGGGTATTCTTCCTCTGCATAAGCTTTAACTTCCAAGTTGGTAACTTTATCCATGAATTTCTTAGACTCCAATTGCTCTTCATAGATATGTTGCTGCATTGCATAGTCCTCAGGGTATTCTTCCTCCGCAAAAGCTTTAACTTTTGAGCTGGTAACCTTATCCATGAATTTCTTAGATTCTACTTGTTCTTCATAGATATGCTGCTGCATAGCATAGTCCTCAGAGTATTCTTCCACCGCAAAAGCTTTAACTTTTGAGTTTGTAACTTTATCCATGAATTTCTTAGATTTTATTTGTTCTTCATAGGTATGCTGTTGCATTGTATAATCGTCAGGATATTCCCCTTCTGCAAAAGCCTTAACGTCTAACTCAACCACATCGTTAATGAAATTTTTAGAATCCAACTGCTCTTCGATATAATGTTGCTGCATATCAATATCTGAAGGATATTCTTTTTTAGCCTTTTCTTTTATTTGGGCTTCTGATTCATTTTGGTTGTTTACGAGACTTTCTTGCTTATTCTCAAAGGGAGTAACAGTTGCAGGCTCGATATCAAGGTCTCTTTTCTTTAGTTGAGTTTTCTTGTCTATATATTCATTTTCTAAACTTGCTATAGGTTGAACGGACATATTAGAAATTTCAGTAGGAAGGTCATTAGACTCTTCCACCTTTGGAGGGAAGGCAGGCTTCGGATCTTTTAAACTGCGTACTTCGGGCTTTTTACTTTCAACTTCAAAAGTTTCAATTTCTAAAGTCTCTTGGTAAGCATTAAGTTTTTCAAATATTTCATCAACGGAAACATAGAAAAATTCTTTACGGTTATTGACTAAATTTACTCGTTTCTGAGTAAAGCAATCGTGTAAATACTTTTCTAACGTCGGTGCATTCTCGGAAAATATATAAGCATGAACATCAAACAAATCAGGAACCGAGGCATCACCTAATTCTTTTACCCTATCATTAGGATCTACTCTTCTAGTCATACCTATTTTTACTACACCTTCACCAAAGGACATTTGATTAGAGATAACATAAACATATCCCGACCGAGTAAGTTGCGCTAACGATATTGCGCGTTTTTCTTTTTCTCGAAGTGTTTCTAATTGTTGTTTATGAAGTTCGTAAAGCGCCTTTTGCTCATCAGTACTAGATTCCAATTTAGCAAGTTCTTCAGCGACGAGTTTTTCCATTATTTTACGATCTTTCTCAGCCTTCTCTGCCGCTGCTTTTATTCGTAATTCTTCACGCTCAGCCTCTCGTTGAATCCGCAACTCCTCACGTTCGGCCTCTTTTTGCTCTTGTTTCAAGTTATTAAGTTCATAACTCAGTCGCAATTCATCTATTTTTAAATGTAAATATTGGTCTTTCAGATAAGTTTTAACTATCGCACCAGAACTGTTTATTTCATTAAAGGTATCCTTAGTTCGCTGAATGAGGCGATTAATGTTATTCCAGTCGACTAATGCTGAAGCAGCTTTAAATTCATTATCCAAACAACGAAGACGAAGTTTAACCTCCCGGTTAAATAGTTTTTTAGCGTTTGATTTTTTACCATTTACAACGACATCATTTCCCATATTACATACACAGGCTTTTTTTTCTTTTATAAGGTGTTTCAATGAGTTTTTAGTAACTTGTAGGCGAGCTTCGATACTATCAATATCTTCGCCACTATTGAGGGCTTTATACGATATTGAGTCTGTCGTACCAATACCTAAATGGTATTGTGACAAGCGTTTTTCGCCTTCGCGTAATTCAATAAGCTTTTCTTGGTAGCGATTTTGTAAGGATGTATATTGGTTTTTTAGTTTAAAAAGTTTGTTCTCTTCTTGAGTTGCTGGTTCATATATTTTATCTATCTCGTCACTTTTGACTTTGAGTTCTTTAAGTTTATGACGTGACGTCAAAAGTAGGTATATTGAGGTTAGAAAGAGTATTGCTAAGACAAAAGTTGTATACATATCTAGCTCCTTTATATTGATGCAGGTATTTGATTAGACTTAGGTTGAGCTGCCGATTCGGACTGCTTAAACGCTTTTCGCATAAGAAGACTCTCCCTGAATTCTTTTGCCTCTGTCTCATAAAACCAATCACATTCAACCCCTAATTCATCCATCGCTACTGCCACCTCTTGAGGAGTAACTCTAAAGAATTCTTTGCGATAGTTCTCTTCATTAACTCGTTTGTCTTGAAACTTTCGATGTAGCATTTTTTCAACTTTTGGTGCATCCCCCACGAAAGTAAGTGTATGTACATCAAACTTAAATGGCACACTAGCATCGCCTAGTTCTTTGACTCGATCCATTGGCTCTAAACGTCTTGTCATACCTATCTTAACCGTTTTATCACCGAAACTACCAAGATTAGAAATAACATATATATAGCCAGCTTTTGTTATCTGGGCTTGTGACATTGCTCGGGCGAACTTATTCTCTAGCTTTTCAATTTCCTTTTGCATTCTGGCAATCTTAATCTTCATATCATTGGCACTAGCACCGTGTAACTGCTCAGCAGCCTTTTTAGCTTTTCGTAAATCCGATTTACGATAATAAATATCATCCTCTAATTCTTCGGTATCCCCGCCTGTCAATTTAGCTTGTTCACGCAGTAAAGCTTGTTGCTTTTTCTTTTCCTGCTTTAATTTTTCTCTGTACTCAAGCTCACTATGCCAAATACCCAACTCTTGCAATTTTAAGTCAAAATATTCGCTAGCTATTGTGACATTCGCTGTTTCGCCCAGTTTATCAAGTTGGCTTTCTAAGTTATGTAGCTTGTCAACGGCAGTGTGGTAGCTTGAATAACGCATTTTCTTTCGTATAAAGTCAAATTCTGCATTAAAAGCTTTAAGTAAAAGGTTTTGATATGCATTTACCATCTGCCTACCTTTGCTTTTACTTCCAAACCATTCCCAATTTGAGTACGCTGTAGTTGCACGGCCACGTTTTATAACTTGAAATTGTTCTTTCAAACACTCTTCAATTTTGTGCTTTAAAGATTCTCTGTCGTCGAAATTAAAAGTAGGGGGAAATATACCAACGTCTATGAATTTTAGTTGGGCAGTATTTTGTTCTAATATTTCTTGTAATCTATTATAGATTGGTTTGCCGTCATTAACTTTAAGCTCAATTTGTTGAAGTGATTGTTGTAAATCTGAAACAATTTCATCTATACACTTTTCTTTAAGAGCATTATTTTTGCGCTTTATCTCTTTTTCTAAATTTTTTCGTTTTTGAGAAGTTGAATAGATCATGAAAGCTATCAACGCGGTCAAAACCGTTAGTGCAATCCAAAGTGATTGGTGCAAGTCAATTTCTTTTAACATTTACTTTCCTTATTATCTTAATCCTATCGAGTCATAGTATTGTGTCTGCATATAGATTAGTACGAACTACGATCCATACTTTATTCAATCCAACTTAGCGGAATTAAAGCTTCCTCACCTCTCCACTTTTTGTCTCTCACACATTCTTGGAACCATGGTTCATCTATGTCCGCGTGATCAGTGACTATTATTTGAAAATTGCCCTCAAATTCCTTTTCAATCAAGTCGTACAACCACTTAAACATTTTCTTAACGGCCTGTCTGTCTTCATCTACTTCTATTTCTTCAATATTCCCAGTCACATCAATATCTGTTGGAAAGTAGACTTGAGTTGGCTGATCAAAAAGTACAAATTTTGGAACCGGTCTATTCATATTGTTAAACCATTTCGCTAACGCTATATAAGTAACCAAATGATACCCAACCCAGTTTTCACCACTACCCATTTGATATAAAGGAACTTTGCCATCTGGGGTTTCAGCAACGACAGTAAGACGCTTTAAATCAAGCTTTATGGGGCAATCACTATGCTCTAACTTCAGCTCTTTGGCCCAACGGCTCATATCTCTTCCAATCAGATTAAGCTGAGAATCTAGCTTTTCAATCAACAGCTCTGGGTCCAACGCCGTTTCCAAGTCTTTAATTCGCTCGTTTAGTTCCTCTATTTGCTTCTCTAATAAAGTAGTATCTTTATTCCAGTCTATGCCATCTAAGTAGAGTGAGACCTTCCCTACAACTTTTGCCTTTTGCAAATTCAGCGTTTGAAGTTTTCCTAGCTCCTCGTCCTTTTTCTGGTACTCAGTTAACATGTTTTGCGCTTTCTTAATAGACTTGGCAATTTCACTTCGTTTACCTTTAAGTTCCTCGATTCTCGAATTTAAACGAGGTTTAGCTCTGGTTGTTTTTAATAAGCTTTCACTTAGCTTGTTCAAAGACTCTTGAATTGCCCGTTTAGCAGGTGACTCAGACGTTTCAAGTTTTTGAAAAAGGTTTAAAGTTTCTAATCTCAATCCTTGCTCGCGCTCTTGACTTTCAAATCCGCTAATTGCCCTTTCATAATCTTCAGCTTCTTTCAGCATATTGTTTACTATGCTTTTCTGCTCCTTTAACACCCTATACTCTGACTCAAGTCTACTAATTGCTGGAGCATTTTCAGTCTGTTCACAAATATCTTCTGGCCTCCATATACTCAACTTTTTAAACTGCGCAACTAATTGCTCATCAGATAAATTGAATGTCGGACCATTATATAACCCAATTTGTGCAGCTTCTGCTAGCAGAGAAAAACCTTTACTCAAGCCATTCCCTTTCAATGAGTCTATTTCTTTGAGTTCTTTTACCTTGACTGTGCGTTCTCTCTTTAGACCTCTCAATTTTTCCATTTTAGAGAAGCGGTCATCATCAGCGGCCCCCAAAAAATAAGGTAATACATCCTTAATCGTTTGCGGAATGAATTGCTCAGACTGACGATGAAACAATACTTTTTTATTAGCTATTTCATCTTGGCTTTGGAACAAAAAGAATTTTGAGTGTTTAAATGATAATGATATAGAGCTTCTTGATTGACCATCGGAAACTTCGGTGTCGTAATCTGGCATTCCAAGCTTAGATGATAGAAACTTTGTAGCGGAATCAATTGTCGTATTGCTTTTAATTTCATTTGGCTCTGGAATTTTTATTTCATCACCAACAAGTAGCATGCATTCAACACTTGACTTCGCTCCCAATGCGGGTGCTTTTCTAGCTATAAAAACTTGTGAATTATCAAACTGAAATAAAGTTGAGAACCAACCAACCGAATTGCGTATATGACCTGCTGCAACGTCACATTCTTTAGATCCCAAGCTATAATCAATAATGTCTAGAAGTGACGTTTTACCTTTCTTCGACGCCCCAGTAATAATATTTAACTTAGAAGTTTCGAACTTAACATCACGCCTTTTCTTATTTGTTCCATAAAGTGAAATTTGCTTAATCTGCATTATGGTCTTATCCCTAAAACTGAATAAATTGTAGCTGCGTTAGGGCTAACGGCTAACCATCTTCCCATTAATTTTGAAGCATTTAACTGTTTTTTCATCGCCTCACTTTTATTAAAAATAACTGGTGATTGTGCTAGCCCACTCTCAATAGCTACTACATCATAATTCTCGGTAAGCTCTAAGAGGTGATTCTCATACAAAAAATCAAATGAATTCTGAGTTATTTCAAAAAAGCTAGTAACTTTGTTGGCAAAATTAAATAAATGTCCTTCGTTCTCAACAAGCCATGCTACGAGTGACGTCTTTGACGTTCTGGGTAGTTGTGATGATAACGACTTTGTTAAGATTAAAGGCAAGCACAAATATAGAAGAGCTGGGTTTATACCATTTTTATCGACTGTTCCGTACTCTCGCACAATACTGTAAATGAGAAATCCACAATAAGCAGGATTATGAAGATTGAACTCATCTTGTGTTAAGGTCGAAAAATCCATCTACGCTACCTCTGATTTTGATTTGGTCGCTAATAATTGTTCAAAATCTGGATGCCAACCAATTACCAATTCATCTGCCAAGTGGTGATAGCTTCCTCGCGCTAAATAGCTCTCAGAGAAGTGCGGACGAATTGGGATAGTTCCCTCATTCTGGCATTTTTTAAAGACCTCTAGAGCAAGCTTCTTCTTAGATATTTCATCTTCTATGGTTATTTCAGTTTCTACTAAACCGATGTTGAATTCCCACTCTTCCTTTAACTTTCTTAAATAATTAACTAACTCACCGGGATTTAAAAGCCCATCACTGGCCCATCTTGATTTCTGTTCAGAAGCTCTAAAAAAATCTAAGACGGCTTTCTTTATTAACCTTTCACCCGCTCCAAACATTTTCATTTGTTCAATAAAATTATGACTTTGTTGGATGAGTGAAGCGACGTCGACTTCTGCTGTAGAATAATCGTCAGGTAAGTTAATTGATAAAAACTGCTCCCTTAAATCATCGATAATATTTACTACTTGACCAAGGTTTACTCTTCCATCTCCAGTTTCCAAAGCTGATATCGCTATTGAAAACCATTTTCCCTCTAATCTGTTCAAAAACGTTTTAAGCTGTGCAGAATTAGCGTAGCCTCTCAAGTTGTTTTCTAAGTGTTTTTCAATTTCAACCAACGTTTCCGATTTATCAAGTACAAAAATAGCTTCGCATAGATTTTTTTGCTCGGTTTCGGATAAAGAACTGAATAATTTAAAAGCGTGTTTGTTTTTCTGACTTGGGTTATCTTCGACAATAGTACACATTAATTTATGAGCTTTTCCAATGTCTCTATCCTTTGAATTTGAAAGAAAATCGGCAAGCGTGTCAGCCACTATTTGTTCTGTTGTTACTAGAAACAGACTAGCCTTACCAAAGTCGAGGTGTTTGTTTTTGTAAGCCTCAATCCAGACTCTAATTGTTTTCCAAATATCAGGACTTTTATCGGTGATGTTTCCCGGATTTGAGTGATATTTGGTTTGAAGTAATTCTTCTGGAGTACCACTTTTTTCAAAAGCAATATCATCGATCGTCTCTATCGAGACGAAATAATCGTCGGGGTCATCTACCTCTCTCATTTTTTTCAATGAAAGAAGTAAGCCATACCTAATCTGATATATGTAGCCGAGAAGTGAGCTAGTAGCATCAAAATTATTTATGATCATATTTACTTTCCATGTAGTTTTTCTACATAGAAAGTGCCATATAATTCGCTTACTTTCAAATTGTTACATTATAGACCCTGCATATTTGGAGTTATTAAAAACAACCCATTGCCACCTTCAGCAGATTGGTTAAGGTTAAATAGGTTCATGCGTTTTAATTTTTATACTGCGCTTGTTGGCAAATGATTTGAGTTTCTTCTCGTAAAGTGGAAGGTCTTTTTGTAGCGACATTTAAATTGTATAACGCTATTTTCATCGTCATAAATGGCACGGATGTTATTCTCACCGGCGCCTATTGAATAGCTTCCGTCATTTAATATATATGCAGCTCTGTCATTGGCAAACTTATCTTGAGTAATGGTAGAAAGTAACTGTTCGACGTTATCATTCTCATTAATTTGAAAAACTGTTTTACACATTGCCATATCGAGCCTGTTTTTTCTAAGTGTTAATCATCGGATGCAACTGATGTAAAATTGAAACGTCTTGAAATTTTCCACCCACCTTAATAAATGGCCACTGCGCTGGAAACCCCCTCATTTTAAATAGTAATTGTCTTTGTATTAAGCTTCGAACTCCAAGTCACCGTTGATAAATTCGTTATGATCTTCGTTTGTCGCCGCTAAGTTGAAATTAGAGCTATGTAGTGTGAAAAAGTTCTTCTTAGTGCTGGTTAGTTGGATAAATTTAAGCCAAGAACGTTCGACAGTTGTATCTGGTGGTGTTAGCCCTTTAGCCACCAGGATAAAGTGTGCTTCTTCTGTAGATTCTGGCTCTAGTGTGTCCATTGCTAAGAGATGTAAAGTTTGGCCATAGATGGACAATACTTCTGCTTCAGCAATACTGAAATCTCCCGATTTTTTAAATCCATATGGAAAACGTTTAAGCTCAGAAAACAATACCTTACCAGGTCGAATGTTAGTGTTATTCATAAAAAGCACCATCAATAAAGCTAGGGGTTAAATGACTAAAGTGTTATTGCAATGACTTTTAATTAAAAAATGATAGATGAAAAGCAATTATTTTTTCTCTACACCATAAAAATATTTTGTTATCTATTTTTTGCCTTTAAAAATATTCTAGTCGGGACATAAATAGTAAGTACTACTGATGAGTAAAGATTTGCGTTTTAACAAAGATGACTTTTCCTTTTCGGACGAAGAAGACGCCGTTTTATCGGACTCCCAAAGAAAAGTACCAAAATATATTGAAACGGATGTTAGGCACAGAGATCGCGAGGGCCATTGGTTCCGAGCGAGAAAGCGCAGCCTATTAGTGCAAGATGAAACTGAGAATAACTAACTGTTTGGATTTAGATGAGAATTATAATGAAGTATATGAGTTACCTTTTTTGTGTATTGATATCATTTAGCGCAATAGCTTATGGGTCCCAGGAAGAAGTACCTGAAGTCATACCGGAAGAAGTGCCTGAAGTCATGTCTGAGGAGTTGCCGGAAGCAGATCTCGAATTGATTGCGGTATTTAAGCAGATGTGTTCAGAAGTAGCAGAATACGAGGAAATTAGCGGTTCGGCACTTCATGCTTTTTTACTGGGGTGTGTAAATAAGGAGCTTGAAATTGAAGGTTATCGCTTAATTACAAAACTCAATTAATTTGTGCTATTGAAAATACAATTCAACTTGCCAAAACAAAACTTTACGGGTATTAAGCTAGAAATCTAAACACATTGGCAATGGCAATGGACGTACGTTTTCTAGCGACCTTTTTAGAGGTGGCTCAAACCAGGCATTTTGGCAAAGCCGCCGAAAATTTATATCTTACCCAATCTGCAATAAGTGCGCGTATTCGATTGCTTGAAGAGTATTTTAATACCTCACTTTTTATACGTAATCGCAACAGTATTCGGTTGACGTCGGCTGGTGAAAAGCTGATCCCATATGCCGAGTCTTTGTCTGCAACCTTATCAGATGCAAGGAAAGCCTTGAACGAAGTCGATGTGAACTATTTGGTTTGCGGGGCAACGCCCAATGCTTGTGAGCTATTTCTAAATGATGCGCTAATTCAAATGAGTGTGAGTTTTCCAGACCTATCTATACGAGCAGAAATGCTAAATACCGAGCAATTATCTCGGCAATTGCATGAACGGGTTATAGATATTGCCTTTAGTACTGAGCCGTTGAAATCCGATGATGTTGAAAATGTTGCCATTAATCTGGCAGCCCTTGGTTTGTATTCTACCTATGGTACTCAACACGAGGAATCGCTACAAAACTATGTACATATTGATTGGGGTGTAAAAATTAGCGAATCATTTTATCAACTATTTCCAATGGCCAGACGGGCGGCGTTTAAATCGAGCTCTTTGAGTATTGTAAGCAATTACATTCGAGCAAAAGGTGGCGCTGTACTGCTGACCGAAAACTTGGCCAAGGAACTTAATTTGTCCAAAATTATTGGTTTAGAAGAAACGAGAGAAAAACTAACAGTGACAACATATTTAGTGTATTTGAAAGATATTAAAAACACAGCTTTGTCTGAACTCATAAACTTCTATCGTTTAAGTATATAGAACTTGGATGCCGATACTGAAGGAATGAATAGTTGTTAAGTTTTTTAGACATTCCACAACAATCCCCTGACATTTTTGAGTAATATCTGTGCAAAAAACACTTATTTCACTGACTTCATTATTTATTAGTTGTTTCATCCTGTTCCTAGGAAATGGGTTAATCAATGTACTGCTGCCGGTGCGAATGGGGCTAGATGGGGTTAATATTGATACTATTGGTATTGTATTATCTCTATATTATGCAGGTATGCTGATTGGGGCGATCTATGGCAAAAACCTAATCAAAAGAGCTGGTCATATACGGATGTTTTCCAGTTGTGTAGCCCTTGGAGCGGTTAGCATTCTGCTATGTAGTCTCTATTCCAATCCCATTATGTGGGGGGCTATGCGCGTGGTGATTGGCTTCTGTAATGCTTGTGCGTTAACGGCCATTGAAAGTTGGTTGAGTGATAGTTCGAGTAAAAATAATCGCGGAAAAATCCTTGCAACCTATAATGCTGTGGTACTTGCTGGCTTATTTGGTGGACAGTTTTTAATAAATATTGCAGATCCTATCAATACCAGTTTATTCGTTATTGCAGGGATTTTATTATGCGCGGCTACTATACCCATTGGCTTGAGCACTAAAAAAGGCCCGAAGATAGAATTGGTCGATCCAATGCCTTTAGCAAGGCTCTACCATATTTCCCCCTTAGGAGTTTTTAGCTGTTTGATAGCGGGAGTTGTATATTCTGCACTCTTTAATTTACTTCCTGTATTCGCCCATGATTTCAATATTGTTGGCCTCCAAATGTCTTGGTATTTGGGCGCTGGTATATTTGGCGCTTTAGTGTTGCAGTTTCCTGTAGGGTACTTATCTGATTGTTTTGATCGAAGAAAAGTGTTGCTTGTCCTACTCGTCATTTCAGCAAGCGCTGGGCTTATAAATATTATCTTCGCGCAATTGGGATTCTCATTCCCGATGTTTGTAGCTACTGCAATATCCTGTGGCATAGTAGCCTGTATTTACCCTCTGAGTATTGCCGAAGCGTTCGACAGATTGCGCCAAAGTGAAATGGTAGCGGCTATGGGATCTATGATCATTGCCTTCTCTGTAGGAGGGGTGTTAGGCCCAATTTTAGCGTCCATCGCTATGACCTATTTTGGGGCAGCTGGATTATTTTATTTCTTAGCTCTGGTGCAATGTGTACTGGCCGTGTTTGTTATTTATAGAATGAGAGTTCGACAGGCCTTGCCAATTGACCAGCAAGAACATTTTGTTATGCAAAACTCCGCTGCGCCTCCTTCAGTAGAGCTTGATCCACGTTCCGAATATGCAGAGCAGGTTCAAACAATAAGTGCCGAAGGAAAGACGGCCAAGGCCATCGCAAAAGTTGACCCGGTAGCAGCCGTGAATATGGTGAAAGCAATCAGTATTGTAAAACCTTCTCTTGCCATAGACGTTGCCGCGACCATTGCTAAAGTCAGAAATATTGACTTAATACAACTCATGGATACATTGATGCAAAGCCTGCCTTATGAAGCCTCTAAGTCCACTAAAGCCCTTGTCACGGCGCGGCCAGAGTTTGCATTTGAACTGATAATGCGGCTTGGGAAATTTTATCCAGAGCATGTTGTAACTGTAGCCGAAGAAATTGGCCAAGCGTTACCCGAACTGCGCGTAATAACAACTAAAGCAGTGATGGAGGTAATGCCTGAATCTGCGCTAGAAATGGCAGAGTACTATGCCCATTTGTTATCTGAGGAGCATGAGGCGATACGACCGGCAGAACGAGATGATGATAGGACTGAAGAACATGCAGTGAACATTAGTGCCGAGCTTTGGCAGGGCTTGGCAGAGCAAGCCATAGAGGTGGCGGTTGCAATGGCCGATGCAATACCAGAATCAGCAGCAACTCTAGCCCAAGAATATATTGCATCTAATGCTGGTGTTACTTCTGATCTTGTACAAGAAAGTAATACACCTAGCCGAAAGGTAAATGCAGATATAGTTGAGACAGAGCAAGTACATGATGAAAGTGAGTTTGAGAGCACTGTCGAATTGGTCTCTCGAATTGCCGACGTAGCGCCTAAGCAGGCTTTGGATATGGCCGTGGCGGTAGTGAATGTATTACCCGACAGTGCAGCAGATGTTGCAACAGCAATGGCGGCTAAACTGAGCGGCCTTGAAGCTACTAATGAAACTGGCAGTGTTAACAGTGGGATCCAAGTGTTTACTCAAAATGAAACAGAAACTCAGACTGAGGACAACATGGAACATCAACAAGCTGTCGAGTTGGTGAATCGTTTAGCCGATGCTTCACCAGATAATGCATTGGATGTGGCTGTTGCCGTTGTAGAGGTGCTACCTGAGTCTGCTTCAAAAGTCGTTGATGCTATGAGTGAAGGAGACGAGTCTGTTGATGAAGAGTGGATGACCGCGATGAGTGATAAACCAAAAGTATTCGAATGAGTTTTTGCTACTTTGAAGGAACAGTTATACCAATTCATCCTAACAATTAGTCACTCAGAGAACACCAGCGACGTTTAAATCTCGCTGAGTGATCAATTGTTAGGATGGATTAATGGTATTAGATAGTTCCTAAGTTTGAGATAAATACCTTCAATCAAAAAAGCCAGTCAGATGAACTGACTGGCTTGCTAATTTTTGATTATAGTATGCTTGTTATTCGTCGATACTAATGCTTTCGCCTATAGCTTGAGCCGCAATTTCTTCAGGGCTAAAAGCCATAGGTATCCAGTTCTTCTCAGAATAGCGACGAGTTTGGTCGCGATGATGAGGGCTGGTTTTATCGGCCGATTGTGAGAAGCCTAATAGTGCTTCTGCAATTGGACCATTGGCATCCCAAGTGACCGTTTGCATATAGGTTGGTCCGTGTGTGACTGGACTATATACTCCGTTTTCATTGGCGCCAGGAGTAGACACAACATTAAAGACTCCTTCTTGGCCACGGCCTCCGTGCATTGGGATGTGCTCACCATCATTACCGGCATCGGTTTCAAATTGCAGGTTACCCCACTGTTCGTCTAAGGCTACGTTGCGATCAACAAAAAATTGAATCGCATCACCTAACGCTTGACGGGTAGTTTGATTAATGATCAAATCTCTAGGAGTGTTGACAGGATCGGCTTCATCAAATGGCACACTAAAGGCAGTATCAATATTGCCTTCGTAGTTTACGCGGCGAGAAAACTCTCTAAATATGTGAGCCCCACGACTGCCAACGTTGTTAGCTCTATCCCAATCATCCAGAATGGCACATGCGCTTGTTGCATCAACTGTACCACCGCCTGTGATGGGCATAAGTGGATTAGCTTCGCAGTCGGTCAGTACGTCATCTAGCACCATTTCGGCGGCGTAATTACGATTACTGTAACCTACCTCTTGTAATTTACGTAAGCTGAATTTATTGCCCCCTAATCCATCCTCGCCACTTAATCTATCTTGCACTTGGATCACGCCCATACGGGTACGTAATAAACGCGGCGCGGCAGCGTCTACATTGACACCCGGTCTGGCGAGTAAGTTGCGGCGCAGCAAAGGCGAGAACTCTTCATCAAGGGGGGTGTCAGGATTACTCATCCAGTAACTGTCGTTAGAGTTAGTGGAGTAGGTTGTATTCAATAATACTGGCAAGTTTGATGCACCAAAAATACCGGCTTGAGGAGAATCGTCATCTACTCCCCATTCACAGGCTGCGGTACTGCCATCTAGCCCCGGAATACCGGAAGCGGCTAAAGCTTGTAGCGCCGGGCTGGTTGCAATACAGCCTAAAAACTTACTGGTGCTTACATGAGGCACAGTTGATAAGTCGGCATATAATGCTTTGCCATGGCGGTCGGCTGCTATGGTGTTAACAAAAGGTAGACCAATTATGCTCTTCATTCTGTCTAACAAGTCTTCGGTGCTGGTGGCCTTATTCATCGAATACCATTGGTTTAACCCGCGAGGATTTTCTGAAGAAGCATCACGAATAGAAAATGCTAGATTTAAGGTTCCCCATGGTGGGAGCGCGCCATTAACTAAATTCGCAGCTAACATGGGGCCATAATGTGACGTATATATAGCTCCCTGGTGGCTTGAACCATCGGGCAGGGCCACACTCACTTCATGTTTTTCAATATCACGCTGTTCCATTTCACCTTCGGCGTTTTGGTAATGATATTTCATGCTATCGCCATCAACCAAGGCCAATTGATATAAAGTAAAGCGTTTGGCGGTAGATACTGTGTGGCTCCAAGCTACATCATTGTTAAAACCAATATTGACGAAAGGTTGGCCTTGTTGGCCGGCGCCCATAACGTCGATTTCTCCGGGAATAGTTAGATGAAACTCATAAAATCGTTGTACCCCTTGCCAAGGTTCATGGGGATTACCATAAAGCATACCGCTACCATTTTCGGTTACGTCGCTGCCTAAGGCATAAGCATTACTGCCCCCTGTGAGTACATTGATTTTGGATAGGTCAATATCTGCTTTTGCTGCAACAACTTGGCCCTTCATTCCTGTTGGGGCAGGAGGCGTGGCATAAACTATAGGGCTGATAAAATTAGATAGTCCTCCACGTAAGTTACCTTTGTTGTATACCGCGGCCAAATCTAATTCAGTGATTTCGGTCACCCAAGCCTGACCTGCACAGGCAGGATCGATGTTGTCTATGCCGTTATCTCTAACGAAACGGCTATATCCAGCAGCATAACCTTTAATGGCATCCCGTACCTCGGGTTCCATTTCATCGAGTAACTCGCTTCTACGCTCAACTCGGTTATACCAAGTGTAAAAAATATCGCGACTAATATTGCCCTGGTTAGGATCTAAATGCAGCGCACTGGTACCGCTAGACACAACGATTTCACGGGCCAATGAACAAATATTGTCTTGTGCAAAGGCATAACCTAATCCATAGCCTAAGCCTTTATAATCTTGCGCGGTAATATGGGGGATACCAAATTTAGTACGCTGAATATCTGCTGAAAATTCTGGTGGCTGTGGCGGCTCAGGGGTTGGGTTTTCTATTACTTCAGGGGCATCATCATCATCGTCATCATTGCAACCAGATAGACTCAATGTTGCGGCTAAAGTGATACCTGCAAGTACTGCCATACTCAGTTTTTTAAAGTGAAATTTTTGCATTTAGATCCTCATTTTCTGTTTTTGTACATTGTAAGGAGGGTGTTGCGTTTAAAAAATGCGCACAGGCTAGTTTCTTCATAATTTCATAGGCAAAGCAATACTTTTAATATTGTTTAAATTGATGTTTTTCTATAAATAACGTTGTTAGGGAACTGGGCTGGTATAAATGCCTCAGCAAAACACCGCAAAGTTCAACTGGCCCTAGTGTCTTAAAAATAAAGGCTAGCCGTCTCTACCATCAGGTCTTGGGCTTGTGAGTATTCTGGCGTAAGCCACAACATAAATGCCAAAGGCGAATGCCCAGATTACGGCGGAGATCACATTAAGATTTACACCCACATAACTCTGAATGTGAGCAGAGATAAGCCGAATGCTGGCGGCAATAATAATGACAATAAAGGCATATTTCATGGTCCAATTTGGAACAAGTGGCCTGCCAGAATGTCCCAGCGAAATTCGCGCAATCATGGCTAGTATTAACGAGCTCATGGCACCTGCTGTTAATCCGTGTAGTGCATTGGATGCGGATATATTGACTCCAGCATAATGTAAAGCGAACAACATAAAG
This sequence comes from uncultured Paraglaciecola sp., assembly GCF_937123705.1. GTDB lineage: Bacteria > Pseudomonadota > Gammaproteobacteria > Enterobacterales > Alteromonadaceae > Paraglaciecola. The sequence continues at coordinate 48,599 of NZ_CAKZKO010000204.1, forward strand.
CTGATGGGGATAAACCAGTAGGCCAGATGTAACGACCAGACTAAGGGGGTCTTAAAGGTGACTTGGGGTCGCCAGCGAATTGCTCTGTAGCTGTGCGCCATTGCGCCGCTAAAAAATATCAACACCATAAGTTGACTAGGCAGCCTAAGCTGGATATTGGCAAAATGAATTACCACTAAACTGGCTGTTAGGGCTATTACCGATTTTTCAAGCCAAGTTAAATTCTCAACCTTTATAGTTTGTGTGCCATTTGCAGTAAACATAGGGAACACTCGACCAGCAATAACTGTCATTATCAGGGTGACTAGCATAACAGTGCTGTATAATCCTTGCGTAAAAAACTGTGCTTCGCCGGTGATAACCGAAAGATGGCTGAAGCCGTTAGCCGTTGCCAGTAACATTAATAGGGGGACAAAAACCAAGTTGCGATATTGTTTCACTTTTAATACTAAGCGGGCTAAAAATAGCGCGGCAAGCAGTAAAAAGCTGATATCAACTAGGGCGGTAAACCACAAAGATGTATCCAACAGCATCAAAATACGAGCCAATAACCACAATCCAAAAAGCAATATTAAAGGTTTACCATTAGTGGCGCGCAAGCCGGTCCAACTTTGTACCGCTGTTAGTAAAAAGCCTACAATAATCGCAGCTACAAAACCGAATAACATTTCGTGTGCATGCCAAAAAAATACCCCACCGTAAGGGATAAACTGTAGCTCTCCTGCCAATATCGCTGCCCAAGCAGTGATGGACAAAATTGAAAAGATACATCCAAACAGAAAAAATGGCCGAAATGCCTGTCGCCAAATCGGTGAGATATTTTGCTGTTGTACTGGATCTGAAATATTTAACATTTTACTACTCAGTCTTTACTTCATTTGTTAGGGAGAATAGGTTTAATTAAGAGCTTGGCCAAGTTGCTTTTGAGCGACTAAGCGTAAAACATAAGACACTTTAAAAAAACCAGCCAGTACAATTTGCGCCACATGTAACAATGTTAAACCTAGAAGCGGGAAGTGGCTCTCATAGCCATATGCCAATACAGCGCAGATAACAAATATGCTGAATGTAGTCAGCATTGAAAAGTTTGCCAATTTAAGGAGTAACTTGTTATTCATAACATGCCTTTAAAAAGTATCTTTTGTTAAGGTGCATATTAGATGTATTATATAAAGGTGTCAAACAGACATTAAAAATTTAAATAATTATCCCGAGTTCGGGTTAATTAAACTAACTGAAGACCGCTTATGCAACTGACCCGTTATACTGACTATGGACTGCGCACCCTTATCTATCTGGCATTACTGCCTAAAGACAAACGCGCCAGCATTGATGAAATTAGCCGTATTTACGACATTTCTAGAAATAACGTAAATAAAATTGTGCATCAACTGGGCAAGGCTGGGATCATTGAAACTAAGCGGGGCAAGGGTGGAGGGTTTCTTTTAAAGCGTGATCCGGCGATGCTTAATATCGCCGAAGTTGTGCTGCTACTGGAAAACACATTGCAGGTAGTTGAGTGTCAATCGCCTCAATGTAAAATACTACCAGCTTGCAAACTTAAAGGGATATTAGGCCAAGCGACTCAAGCATTTTTGGATTGCCTAAAGACTTACACTTTGGCTGACTTAATAGAAAGTGAGAGCAATAATTTGATCCAAATTCTGAATCTTGAATCATATTAACTCGATCTTGTAGTGGTGCAATAAAATTTCAGGTGTAGGCCAAGGGCGGTGGTTAATTGTTTGGCATTAAGAGGCGCCGTTAATCCGTCAGGTGGGTTATTGGTATTTTTGTAATATTGCCTCTAATTGCCCTGTACTCTTTAAATTATATAGCTGGCTTTCAATTGAACTTCTGAGTGTTTTGGGGAAATGATCCGAAAAACTCAAATTCACATCGTAGTTGGGGATGATATCTGAAAAGTCATGCACGTTTATTGATTCACTTGAAATTCCCAATTTATGCAAATGATATCCAAGCCTTGAATTCATTTCTATGAAAGCGGTTACTCGCCCCTTTAGCACCATTTCTATAGCGGCCTTGTGAGTATTGACATAAAAAACCTTTTCGGGTTTCTTGTTTATATAATCTATCAAGCCAGGATAACTAAAGCCTCGAATGAGCACTAAACTTTTATCGAGAATATCATCTATTGATTTATAAGGTGTGCCTGCAGTGGTCATTAATACATGTCGAACTGTCATTAGTGGCGTGGCTGACAAATCGAAGGCTCGTGCATCTTGCCATTTAGCAGAGCCGTAAGTTAACCAAGGTTCTTTTGATTTTTCTAGTGTTACGACCATGCGCTTAAAGGGCAATGTTTTATATACTAGATTAACATTTGGCATATCTAGTTTTCTAATTACGTCTGTGACAATACCGCTATTTTCAGATGGGATTTGAATGGGTGCAGAAGATTTGTCGGAAATAAAATAAGTTACATCTATTACATTGTTTGATTTTACAATGCCTGAATACAACAATAGTGCTAACGTCAATAATTTGTGCATCTTAACTTATTTAACCAATTAGAATATTGTTTGATAATATATCAAAAATAATCACTAATGGTAGTGATTCATCGTAGCTGAAATGAACATAATACCATTGTCCATAAATAAGTGACCACTCAGAAAGGGCGAGTTTTAAAAGGGCTTACTCTGCGTTGCTCGAATTCGCAGTAGAATATCTATTACTTCATTCAAGGGCCTTGATTAAGCTATTTTAAACTCTCACTGAGTGAGCACTTATTTATTGAGATTGGTATAACTACTAATAGGCTGCTGAAATTAAGCCTACACATGATATAATCCCGCCGATTTTTTGAACAGCTACGTAGATTTCCGAGACCATTATGCCAACTATCCAACCAGCCTCCCGATCCAAGCCCGTTGCCCGTATGAAAGCCGAGCGTGGTTTGTTTTCTTTTCCTAAGTATTGGGCGGAATGTTTTGAGCCTGCGCCATTTTTGCCCATGTCGCGTAAAGAGATGGATAAGTTAGGTTGGGATAGCTGCGATATTATCTTAGTCACAGGTGATGCTTATGTGGATCACCCTAGTTTTGGCATGGCAGTGATTGGGCGTACTCTTGAAGCACAAGGTTTTAGAGTGGGCATTATTTCCCAGCCCGATTGGCACAGCAAAGATGCCTTTATGCAACTTGGCGAGCCCAATCTGTTTTTTGGCGTCACCGCTGGCAATATGGACTCGATGATCAACCGCTATACGGCCGAGCGAAAACTGCGCCACGATGATGCCTACACACCTCACAACGAAGGCGGAAAACGCCCCGATCGAGCGGTAACTGTTTACACACAGCGCTGTAAAGAAGCGTACAAAAAACCTGTGGTCATTGGCGGAATCGAAGCCAGTTTACGACGTATCGCTCACTATGATTATTGGTCAGATAAAGTACGCCGCAGTGTGTTGTTCGATTCTAAAGCCGACATGTTGATGTTTGGTAATGCCGAGCGTCCACTACTTGAAATGGCGCACCGTTTTGCCGCTGGTGAAACCATCGAACAAATGCAAGATATTCGTGGTACGGCTGTGCTTCGTAAAGAGCCGTTACCCGGTTGGCAAGGGGTGGATTCCACCCATCTCGATAGCATTGGCAAAATTGATCCAATTATCAGCCCCTACGAAACGATTGAAGATAAATGTGCGGTATCCTCCGAAGCTGAAAAACAAGCGGCCATAGCCGAACAAAAAGCGCAGCCTATAGTCGTGCAGCCGTTTACTTCAAAAACAGAAAGGCGCAAACCTTGGGATAAAACCTATGTGATGCTGCCTGCTTATGATGTGGTTCGGGCCGAGAAAACTCACTACGCCCATACGTCACGTATTTTACATAAAGAAACCAATCCCGGTTGTGCTCGTGCTTTAGTGCAGCGCCACGGCGATCGTATTATTTGGATCAACCCACCTGCGTATCCCCTTGAAACCGAAGAAATGGATGCGGTGTTTGATTTACCTTATGCGCGCGTGCCGCACCCTAGTTATGGCAAAGCCAAAATTCCTGCCTACGACATGATTAAAACCTCGGTGAATATCATGCGTGGCTGTTTTGGTGGCTGTACGTTTTGTTCGATTACCGAACATGAAGGTAGGGTGATCCAAAGTCGTTCAGAAGATTCCATTATTCGAGAGATAGAAGAAATTCGCGACAAAGTGCCCGGTTTTACCGGTGTTATCTCAGATCTTGGTGGCCCAACCGCCAATATGTACAAGTTACGTTGTAAAAGCCCCAAGGCCGAACAAGCTTGCCGCCGTTTATCTTGTGTGTGGCCTGAAATTTGTGGTCATTTAGATACCGACCAAACACCAACGGTTGAGCTGTATCGCAAAGCTCGAGATGTAGAAGGGGTCAAAAAAGTTCTGATTGCCTCGGGTGTGCGTTATGACTTAGCCATTGAAGATCCGAATTACGTTAGAGAGTTAGTGACGCATCATGTGGGTGGCTATTTAAAAATTGCCCCAGAGCACACTGAAAAAGCCCCGCTGGACAAAATGATGAAGCCGGGCATGGGCACTTACGATAAATTTAAAGAGTTATTCGACAAATACACCAAAGAAGCGGGCAAAGATCAGTATCTAATTCCTTACTTTATCTCGGCTCACCCCGGTACTGAAAATGAAGATATGTTGAATTTGGCCTTGTGGCTCAAAGAGCGCAACTTTAAATTAGACCAAGTGCAAAACTTTTATCCGTCACCTATGGCCAACGCCACCACTATGTATCACACCAATAAAAACCCGATACATAAAGTCAGCCATAAAAGTGAAGTAGTTGAAGTACCTAAAGGTGAAATTCATCGACGTTTGCATCGTGCATTTTTGCGTTATCACGATCCAGCTAATTGGCCATTATTGCGAAAAACCCTCAAGGAAATGGGCAAAGCGCATTTAATTGGCAATAGCCCTAAATGTTTGGTGCCAGCGGAAAGTCGCAATGAACTAAAGGGGAGAGATCAAAAAGAATTTGCGAAACGTTCAGGCAACAAAGCTTATGCTAAAGGAAAGTCAGCCAGTGCTGAAAGAGGCAAAAAAGGGCTAACCCGTTTTAGTGACAATCAACCTCACAACAAAACGGGTAAGTCAGAGCAAACAAAACCTAAAAAGCGCAAACCTCATTAGAATTTAACCTTGTGAGTGTTTACGCTTTTGGTGCTTAAAGCTCGAAATTATAAGTGCGGGCCCGCTTTTTCTAACGCTTTGCCATCTTGGTTATCGGTAAACTTAGTAAAGTTTTCGATAAATAATTTGGCAAGATTTTGGGCTTTGCTATCCCATTCATTAGCGTCTGAATATGTTTTGCGCGGATCTAAAATATCGCTATTCACACCTGTCAGCACTTTAGGGTAAGCAAGATCAAAGTAAGGCAGTAATTCACATTCTGCCTCTTCCACTTCGCTACTTAAAATGGCATTAATGATGGCACGAGTATCGGCCAAACTAATTCGTTTTCCTGAGCCATTCCATCCGGTATTTACTAAATAAGCACTGGCTCCTGAATCTGCCATACGTTGTTCGAGCACTTCAGCATATTGAGTGGGATGTAAGCTCAAAAAAGCCTGTCCGAAACATGAAGAAAAGGTGGGGGTGGGCTCGGTAACACCGCGTTCGGTGCCGGCTAATTTAGCAGTAAAACCAGACAAATAGTGATACTTAGCTTGCTCGCTGGTTAAGCGGGATACGGGTGGAAACACGCCAAAGGCATCAGCGGTTAAAAATATCACTTTTTTTGCATGGCCCGCTTTGCTAATACCTAACACTCGGTTTTCAATATGTTCTATGGGATAAGAAACACGGGTGTTTTCGGTTTTTGAATTATTGGAATAATCTGGCTCACTTCCGTTAATTACTACGTTTTCTAGCAATGCATTACGCCTAATTGCTTTATAAATTTCAGGCTCTTTATTGGCATCTAAATCTATGGTTTTGGCATAACAGCCACCTTCGAAATTGAAAATGCCCTCGTCATCCCATCCGTGTTCGTCATCACCTATAAGAGCTCTGTCGGGATCGGCCGATAGGGTGGTTTTGCCTGTACCTGATAAACCAAAAAATATTGCGGTATCTCCCTCTTTACCAACATTGGCAGAACAATGCATAGATGCTATGCCTTGTAATGGTAAAAAGTAGTTCATCATGGAGAACATACCCTTTTTCATTTCACCGCCATACCATGTGCCACCAATGAGTTGCACTTTTTCACTCAGGTTAAAAGCCACAAAGGTTTCTGAGTTGGTTTGGTGTTTTTCGAAATTTGCATCTGAGGCTTTTGAGGCATTCATAACCACAAAATCAGGCTCAAAATCATCGAGTTGTGCTTCAGTTGGGCGAATAAACATGTTTTTCACAAAGTGAGCTTGCCAAGCCACTTGCATCACAAACCTTACTTTAAGGGCAGTGTTTTCGTTAGCGCCACAAATGGCATCAACAACATACAAATCGCTATTGGAAAGTTGTCTTTGGCTGATTTCTTTGAGGGCATTCCACGTCTCTAATGAGATTGGTTTGTTGTCATTTTTATTGTCAGCGGTTCGCCACCAAACAGTGTCTTTTGAGGTGTCATCTTTAACAATAAATTTATCTTTAGGAGAGCGTCCAGTATAAATTCCGGTGTCGACATTGACTGCACCTGACTGGGTCACAGTACCTTTTTCAAAGCCCGTTAATGCCTCATCGGTTTCGGCGGCATACAAAGCATCATAACTTGGATTATGTTCGATATTGGCAATATTATTGAGACCAATTTTTGTTAAATGCGTGCGAACTTTTTCGAGTCTGCTATTGCTTGAACTATGTGGCTGCGGTTTTGTTATTGTCATGTTTTAATCTAATACTCATTATTCAGGTATTCTTGCGGCTTTATAATAGTGTCAAAACCTTAAGCGCTAGTTGTACCAAAATGGTTAATCTATTGAGGACATTGCATTGTTTTATACACAAAAAAACATGATAAATCTCAATATCGATATTATCTTGGCTATAAACACTGTGAATAAAAGATTACAAAATGAAAGGGTAAGACTTTGTGGATTGATATAAATTTTCAATAAAAAAAGAGAGCCTTAAGGCTCTCTTTAAATTATCAATTAGGTTGTAATCGAAGTTATGCTTTTTTCACTGCAGGCTTAGCAGATAATTTTGCAACAGCGGCAGTTAGTGCGTCAATTTTGTCGCTTAACTCTTCGATTTTTTTGTCGGCATCAGTACTGTTCAAACCAAGTTTAGTGCGAACTGTTTCGATGCGAGCGTCGATTTCAGTTTTAGCGGCTACTTTAGTTTGTACTTCTTTAACCTTGCCTTTACCTTCAGTTTCAAGCTTTTCGCCTTTAACCACTAGCTCTTCAAACAATTTGTTTGAATCAGTAGAAAGTGATTCGAAACGACCTTTCACTTCTTCGTAGCCTTTACCGTATGCGCCAAGACCGGCTAACCATACTTTACGTGCCATTTCTTCAGCAGTAGCGGCTTTTTCTTTAATCATGTCGATGTTGCTCATAATATTTACTCCGTAGATGTTTAAAATTAAGTGTATTGCTTTGATGGAACCCATAGTACGGAGGAAAATTAGAAATCGCATACTAATTAACCCGAATTCGGGTTAATTAAACATATTTTAAAAATATCGATTAAACCCAAAAAAGAAAACCTAAGCCCTCCACTGATAGGGCTTAGTTTGTATGCATATGCTGTTTAGCTTTTTTAGCGCCTAAAAGGCTGTTTAATCTGTATGGATTGATTTTTAAACTGGCTTGGTAGGCAAGTAGGGCATTGCTGTAGTCGGCAGTCAACATCAGCATATCGCCTAATAACTCTCTTGAGGGCAAAACCGCACCTGGGGTGACTGGGTTTTTATCTAATGAGTCTTCAAGATCTGCTGCTTTGCTTAATTGTTTTAGTGCTTTTTCTTTATTGCCCCGGCCGTAAGTCACCCAAGCAGCCACAGTTTGTCTTTGTGCGTCCACTAAAATGGCCCAATAGTGAGGACTTATGGCGAGGGTTTGATTATATAACTCATCCAATTTATGGATGTTTTCTTGGGCGGCGCGCCAGTCCTGCATCTTTGCTGCACCTAAGCCACGAGCAAAGTAAGTGATCGCTTCTACTTGTGGAAATTTATCCCAAGCAAAGTAATTAGGCTGCCTGATTTTAAGTTGGCTGGCTTGCGCCCAGTTATGGCTCTCAAGGGCTAATCTAGCGGGGATAGTTGATAACGCATAGGCCGCGGGAAACGTTGCTTGTATAGGGTGATGGCTGTTTAGCTCTGCAATGGCTTTAAGCGCCCCTGGGGCATTATCAGTTTGCAAATAGCCATAAACGAGATAATCGATAGCATGGGAATAATGCATAGAGGTTGCGTTTTTAGTGGGGTATTTAAGTGCCGCGTTAGCGGAACGAATATTCCAATCTATTACCTGATCCCATTTACCTAAGCGCACAAACACATGGCTGGGCATGTGCAAGGCATGGGGAACGTCGGGTGCTATTTTGCCGTAGGCATTGGCAATATCCACCGCAAGGTGCGCCAAAATTGGGTTGTCGTAGGCATGAATACTGTAATGCACAGCTCCAGGGTGAGTGGGGTGTTTAACAAATATCTGCTGCAACACCTCCCCAGCTTGTTGCTGCTGACTAAAAGTGTTGTCTTTTTTGGAAGCGGTGGATAATTCAGATAACGCATAAAATGCCTGTGCGTCTATATCATTTGGGAAACGTTGATAAAGTTGCCGCTGCGCTTTGGCCCATGCGGCTACACGCTTTTTATCTGTGGTATTTTGCCAGTTTGTAAAATAAGCTGCCGCTGCTTCGATATAGCCTTTTTCTCTGGGGGAACGGGGTAATGTAGCGGCGATATTGAGGGCATTCACACCTCGTTCTAAGGCTTCGGGTGTAATCTTATCAGGCCATAGCGGATGAAAAAGACTCATGGCATAACCCCAATAAAACATGGCACACTGGGGTGATTTATTTATCCATTCTTGAAAAAACACTTCGGCTTGGGCGTACATCATATGATGTAACAGGGCTACGCCTGAGTTGATGGCCACTTGTTGGTCTTTTGGGCATGAAATAGCAAATTCTACCTCACCCAAATACCCTAATTTTTTGAGGATAATATCATCGTCTTTATGTCCTTCGTGGGAAAAACAAACAGAGCTAAAAAACAACGCTAAAACGGCGATCCAGAGTATATGAAAATGCTTTCCAAATGACATAAATCCCTACCTTGGTAAATATGTATCAATGCATCACAAGCTTAATGACCTAATAATGAAGGAAACCGACACCTAGTTAAATGCACAATAAAAGAACAATAGAAAATTCAGTATAGGGCAGTATCAATAATCAGCTAGGCATTTTTCAGATCGCTATCAGGCTAAGCTATTTTTTCTAAGATAAGTAAACACGCCACCACCTATGGCACCGGCCAAACTTTGACAGGCAAAGCCAAAAGTACTGCGAGCACCAGCAATAAGGGTGATGTCTAAAATGGGCTGCATGGCTAAAAGCGCAATGGATACGCCCGTTCCACCCGCTAAGGCATATAAAATGTACGGTGATAACGACACGCGTTTAACGATTAAGTTTGCCACAATAAAGGCGATGCAAAAGCTTAGGGCAATCACTACGCCGTAGGTTGGGCATAAACCTAATAAGTCATCAAGGCTCATACTGAGTCTGTCGTTGAGTGAAATTTCCACACCTATTTGGGTCAGTTCAGCCATGACAAATTGGCTGTGAAACAAGCTTGCTAATACAAACGCAAAAATCACAGCGACAAGAAAATGTGAACAAAGCCTAAGGAAAAATTTAAAATTCATAATGGGTTCTTACTTGGTTTAGCTGCGCAAAATAGATTGGGGGCGATAATGAGCGAACTGGATGTTAATATCAATAAAACTATGCTCCGCCAAGCGGATCTTTTTCAAATGTAGAGATAATATATTTATGCGACATCAGGGTTTTATATTGGGGCTTATCATCCTCTTTGGTAGCAATTTTAATGGTTTGGCGGCGCAGCAGCCACAGTTTCCCGACTATCAAATACAAGAAGTCGCCAGTGGTTTAGATTTTCCTTGGTCTTTGGCATTTTTACCCGATGGAAGGTTATTGGTGACCGAACGTGCGGGTCACTTAAGATTAATCAGTGATGGCAACATCTCTGAGCCTATTGCTGGCCTGCCAACAGATATTTTTGTTAAGGGCCAAGGCGGTTTACTTGAAGTGGTATTACACCCCAATTTTGCGGCTAATAAGTGGTTATATATTTCTTATGCCTCAGGACGTGCAGATAAAAATGCTTTGAAAGTGATACGGGCAAGGTTAATAAACAACAAACTAGAAGAGCAGCAAGTTGTTTTCACTGCAGCGCCGTTTAAATCAACACCAGTACATTATGCTGGGCGTATGGCATTTTTACCTGATAATACCTTACTTATCACCAGCGGTGATGGTTTTGACTACCGAGAAGACGCGCAGCGTTTAGATAGTTTGTTGGGCAAGGTTATTCGTATCAATGACGACGGTAGCATGCCCAAAAATAATCCCTTTTTAACTGACAATGCAGATGCACTTAGTCACTACGTATTTAGCTACGGACATAGAAACCCCCAAGCCATTTTGTACGATCCAGTGCGTGAGGTGATTTTTTCACATGAACATGGCCCCGATGGTGGCGATGAATTAAATATTATTCAGGCAGGCGTAAACTATGGTTGGCCAGTTATTACTTATGGCAATGACTACATAGGTGGGCGAATTAGCCCGTTTACCGAATACCCCAATATGCAACAACCCTTTGTAGACTGGACACCTTCTATTGCGCCATCGGGAATGGCTGTTCATCAAGGTGAGATGTTTAGTGAGTTAAATGGTGACTTGTTAGTGAGTGTGCTCAAGTTTCAAGAAGTACGCTGGCTGCGATTGGATGGTTTGGAAGTTGTAGGGCAGACTTCACTGTTTAAAGAATTAGCACAAAGAATTCGTGATGTAAGAGTGCATTCCGATGGTTCAATTTATATTTTGACCGATAGTAAAGCAGGGAAAATTATCAGAGTGATCGCAAATTAATTTTTTTCTGTCTAGTATGTTAAAAAACTGTAAATTTCAATAACTTATAAATTAAATATATAGTGATTATAAGCAAACTAAAGCAATCGCTAATATCACTTTTGTTCAATAACCCTTATAATTATCCGGTTAAATTCCATAGTGCTGATTTTATATGATTAGCAAGTTATAGCCCTTGGGAGGCGTAAATGAGTTTGTTTTTAGAATATATCGAAGAAATTAAAACACGTAAAAATGAGTTAGGGCTAGCGCCTAAGCCAATTGATAGTGCTGAACTATTAGCAGAAATCATTGAGCAAATTAAAGATACAGACCATGCTCACCGAGCAGAATCACTAAACTTCTTTATTTATAATACCTTGCCGGGCACAACTAGTGCTGCTGGTGTAAAAGCAGCATTCTTAAAAGAAATTATTCTTGGCCAAGCTATGGTTGCTGAAATTTCAGTTGAATTTGCATTTGAACTGTTATCACACATGAAAGGTGGTCCTTCAATTGAAGTGTTACTTGACCTTGCATTAGGTGACAACGCTGCGTTAGCTGCTCAAGCATCAGCGGTATTAAAAACTCAAGTGTTTTTATACGACGCAGACACAGCCCGCCTTGAAAGCGCGTTTAAAGCAGGCAATGCCGTTGCTAAAGATTTGCTAGAAAGTTACGCCCAAGCTGAGTTTTTTACCAAGCTACCTGATGTCGCTTCAAAAATTGAAGTAGTCACTTATATTGCCGGTGAAGGTGATATTTCAACTGACTTATTGTCACCCGGTCATCAAGCCCACTCTCGTGCCGATCGTGAGTTACACGGCCAATGTATGATCACCCCAGAAGCACAACAAGAAATTCAAGCCTTACAAGCTAAGCACCCTAACGCCAAAGTGATGTTAATCGCCGAAAAAGGCACTATGGGTGTAGGTTCATCGCGTATGTCGGGTGTGAATAACGTGGCGTTGTGGGCCGGTAAACAAGCTAGTCCTTATGTGCCATTTATTAACATTGCGCCTGTAGTTGCAGGTACAAATGGTATCGCACCTATCTTCTTAACTACTGTTGATGTAACTGGTGGTATTGGTCTTGACCTTAAAAACTGGGTGAAAAAAGTAGACGCTAACGGTAAAACGGTTGTTGACGATAATGGCGATGCTGTACTTGAAGAAGCCTATTCAGTAGCAACGGGTACAGTATTAACCATAGATACTAAAGCCATGAAGCTTTATAACGGTGACAAAGAATTAGTAGACGTATCTTCTGCTTTCACACCGCAAAAAGTGGAGTTTATGAAAGCTGGCGGTTCTTACGCTGTTGTATTTGGTAAGAAACTACAAACATTTGCAGCCGAAACCCTAGGGGTTGAAGCGCCAGTGGTTTATGCCGCTTCGAAAGAAATTTCTGTTGCAAACCAAGGCTTAACTGCCGTTGAAAAAATCTTTAACCGTAATGCAGTAGGCGTAGCGTCGGAGGCTCCTTTGCATGCAGGCTCTAACGTTCGTGTCAAAGTCAATATTGTAGGCTCACAAGACACCACAGGCCCAATGACGTGCCAAGAATTAGAAGCCATGGCCGCATCGACTATATCTCCACTTGTTGACGGTGCATACCAATCGGGTTGTCACACCGCGTCTGTTTGGGATAGCAAAGCCAAAGCGAACATTCCAAAATTGATGAGCTTTATGAATGCCTTTGGTCTGATTACGGCCCGCGATCCTAAAGGTCAATACCCAGCCATGACTGACGTTATTCACAAAGTCTTGAATGATATTACGGTAGACGACCGCGCTATCATCATTGGTGGTGACTCACATACTCGTATGTCTAAAGGTGTGGCCTTTGGTGCTGACTCAGGCACAGTAGCCTTGGCACTGGCAACAGGTGAAGCGGCTATGCCTATCCCCGAGTCAGTCAAAGTCACCTTTAAAGGTAAAATGAAAGGTTATATGGATTTTCGTGATGTGGTGCACTCCACCCAAGCGCAAATGCTCAAACAGTTCGGTGGCGAAAACGTGTTCCAAGGCCGCGTAATTGAAGTACATATTGGTACTTTGTTAGCCGACCAAGCGTTTACTTTCACTGACTGGTCTGCAGAGATGAAAGCCAAAGCATCAATCTGTATTTCTGAAGATGAGACCTTAATTGGCTCATTAGAAATCGCCAAAAGCCGTATCCAAATCATGATTGATAAAGGTATGGAAAACCCTGCCAAGACCTTGCAGGGTCTAATCGATATGGCCAATAAGCGTATCGAAGGTATTAAATCGGGAGAAACACCAGCACTCACTCCAGACAACAATGCTAATTATTTTGCAGAAGTAGTGGTTGATTTAGATCAAATCGATGAGCCTATGATTGCCGATCCTGATGTGAATAACGATGATGTGTCTAAGCGTTATACCCATGACGTTATTCGTCCAGTATCTTTCTATGCCGATAAACCCGTTGATTTAGGTTTTGTTGGTTCGTGTATGGTGCATAAAGGTGATATGCAAATTATCGCGCAAATGTTCCGTAACATTGAAAAGAACAACGGAAAAATTGAGTTTAAAGCGCCGCTAGTGGTTGCTCCGCCCACATACAACATTGTTGACGAGCTTAAAGCTGAAGGTGATTGGGAAATTCTACAGAAGTATTCTGGTTTCGAATTTGACGATGCATCACCTAAAAACGCGGCACGTACTAAGTACGACAACATCATGTACCTAGAACGCCCAGGTTGTAACTTATGTATGGGTAACCAAGAAAAGGCAGAACCTGGCGATACCGTTATTGCTACCTCAACGCGCTTGTTCCAAGGTCGTGTGGTTGCAGATTCTGCTGAGAAAAAAGGCGAGTCGTTGTTAGGCTCTACGCCTCTAGTGGTACTGTCAACTATGTTGGGACGTTTCCCATCAATGGATGAGTACACCGCAGCGGTTGATGGCATTAATCTTACTGATTTTGCGCCACCTACTCATGCACTCACATCAGCGCCAGCGGTTGCTGTTAGAATTGCCGATCCTAGCTAAAGGCTTCGGTTATCTTATTCAAAGTAAAACAAGCTGTAACGCTTGTTTTACTTTGTTAAGTTTTTAAGCAGAAAAAACGATTTTATTTTTATCTAAGTCTCTGCCATAAGCAGAAAATTTAGGTCCCCGTTGATTCGGCTCACCTTCACAGGTGCCGCCCAATTCAATCAGCTTGTTATGCAGCCGTGTTACTTCTTCTTTTGAGCCAACATTAAAACCAATCATGGTGCCATTGCCGTTAGTGGCGGGTGCTTCATTAAAAGGTATGGCCACTGCAAAGGCAAAATCGTCACATTGCCAGAAGGTCATTCTGTCGGTGGCTAACACTTGCTTAAGGGCTGTTTTTTCAAATAGTGAATCGTAGAATTGCATAGCGGCAGCCATGTTATTTGTGCCAAGAACACAATAGTCCATTTTCATAGTTAATTTCTCTTATCTGTAATAGAGGGCGTTACCCCCAAAGGGTAAAGAGAAGTATATCTATCGCGCTATAAGCCAACAATGCGCGTAACTGCATGCTGGCTATACATAAATGCATGGCATAATTGATTGGCTGTGTGTTATTTGTTCATCTGTGCCGCTAAACATTCAAATACAACGCGTAATCGACGACTGGTTTTTAATTCTCTATGGGCGACTAGCCAAGTTTCCTTTTCAAAAGCGGGGAAATCGGGCAGCACTCTTGCCACTAAAGGCTCGGCATCACCTATATCTGTTGTCATAAACCCAATACCTATGCCTTGCTTAACCATTTGCCATTGGACCAAGTGGTTAGCCACAATAACCGGGAAGTTACCTTCGCTTAATTGAAAACCAAATTTGTTAAGGTAGGAAATAATGGCATTAGAACGATCTTCTCTAAAAAAAATCGCGTTATTCAAATCTTGGGGAGACTGCCTTGCCTCAAGGCTTTGAATATAATGGTGCGATGCGTATAAATGCCCACAAGTATTTTTTACTCGTTTGGCGATAAGTTCTTGCTGGGTGGGGCGATAATTACGAATCGCAATATCTGCCTCACGGCGGGCCAAATCGCTAGTATCCCTTGTGGCTATTATTTCTATCTCAATTTTTGGCCACTGGTTACGTAATTTTTCTATGATAGGTGGTAGAACAAAGGCCGAAATCATCTCTGTGGCACTGATACACACGCTGCCTGCAACTGTATCTGCATGGCCCGACGCTAAACGAGATAACTGGGTTGCCGCTTCGGCCATGGTTTTTACTTGCGCCATTAAGTCGGCGCCACTTTGGGTCAGCACTAATCCTGAATTTGTTCTTTCAAACAATGACACACCCAGCTCGGCTTCAAGCGCAGATACCTGTCGGCCCACAGTTGGCTGGGTCATATCTAATGCCCGAGCAGCAGCCGATAGCGAGCCTTCTTCTGCTGTCACAAGAAATGCCCGTGCTCGATTCCAATCAAACTTGATAGCGCGTCTATCCATGCAATGATCCTATAGGTGATGTTGAAAATTTCGCAGCGTGTTTTATCAGCATTAATATCAATATACTGTAACCTTGCTATAAAATCAGAATCGCTTGAGTGGCCACTTTCAAATAGAGAAAAAATGCTGGTATTAAAAAGAAGATTACTAATAGCAATAGTTGTTTTGTTAGCCAACGGTTGTACTAAAAATAACATTAGGCAAGTGTTGGGTAGTGCAGTTGCTGATGGCGCAGATACACAAGTTAGATACGATCCTCAGGCGTGTAGACTCTTGCAACAGCGTTGTGTACAAGGTGACTTTCAAACTTGGCAAACCAGCGATAAAAAAGTGGGTTGTTCGTGCAAAAAGTTGTAACCTAAGTGCCTAATTTTATTCAATAATTAAAAGATATGCCAAAGTATCCTATTGTTGCAGTATTTTTCGTTTTTAGTTTATTGTCTAGTCTTGCCGTTGCCAATCAAACTGAGGTAGTTTTTCCTCAGACTGCTGTGCAAGTTAAGAATAATACTTATACGCTAGAATATGCCCATACCTTTGAACAACGAGCTCAAGGTTTGATGCACAGAGAGTCAATGTGTGAAAACTGCGGTATGTTATTTAATTTCCAACAAGCCAGAATGGCTTCCATGTGGATGAAGAATACTCTGATCCCCCTAGACATCGCTTTTATTCGAGCCGATGGCATCATTACTGACATTAAAGCTATGCAGCCCCATGATTTATCAACAACTAATGCCTCGCAACCTGTGTACTACGCGTGGGAAATGAATCAAGGCTGGTTTGCAAAAAACGGTATCCAAGTCGGGGATACCGTTACCATTTCTGCTAAGTAGCGGGTGATTTTAGAGCTTAGGTGTGACCCTTGCCTGAGTCAGTTGCTCAAACTCGTAGGCGGCTTGCACTAATACCGCTTCAGATAATTTGCCGCCAATAAAGCTAATATTTACAGGCATGTGTTGCACCTTACCCATAGGCACAGTGACATGTGGATAACCACTTACTGCCGGTGCCGAGCTGGCCGAACCCATATAGTTATCACCATTGATATGATCAATCTTCCATGCGGGTACTGTGGTGGGTGCGATGAGAAAGTCGACATTGTGCTTGGCTAAAGTGGCATCAATACCCAACACGCCCGCTTGCTTTTTACTATTTGCCAAGGCATCCATATAAGGTTTTTCATTCAGATTAGGTGCTGCTTGGGCAGCAATAAATATCTCTTGTTCGAAAAAGGGCATAGTGCGGGCCGCAAATTCAGTGTTTTTGGCAATCGCCTGCTTTAAACTTTTTAGCGGGGCGTTGGATTGCTCGAAATATTGATTTAAGTCCGCTTTAAATTCTGCTAGTAATACTGTGTATTCGTCTTTGCTCCACTTTCCTTTAGTCTCAATGTTGGCATTGTCTACTATGATGGCGCCCGCTTGCTTAAACACGGCAAGCTGTTGGTTAAATACCTGATCAAGGTCAGGGTGATAGCCCATCATATTTCGCGTTATGCCAATACGTTTGCCTTTTAGGCCACCCATTTTAAGGTGTTGGCGTAGATTCATTGCCGCAAGTGAGGCTTTGTCTGATGCATCGATGCCCATCATGGCTTCTAGCATAATAACCGCATCGGTAACGGTGCGGGTCATAGGGCCTGCGGTATCTTGGGAGTGGGCAATAGGAATAATACCGCTTCGGCTCAGTAACCCTAAAGTGGGTTTGATACCTACAATACCGTTAACCGCAGCAGGGCAGGTGACAGAGCCATCGGTTTCTGTGCCGACTGCCAATAACGCAAAGTCTGCCGCAATAGCCGCGCCCGATCCCGCGCTTGAACCACATGGCGAACGGGTAACATCGTGTGGATTAAGCGTTTGCCCATGTAAGCTACTCCAACCGCTTGATGATTTTGATGAACGAAAATTGGCCCATTCCGACAAGTTCGCTTTACCTAAAATAATGGCGTCTTCTGCAATCAAGCGGGCCACCACAAAGGCATCCTGCTTAGGTTGATGCTCGCGTAATAACCAAGAGCCGGCACTGTTCACCATGCCTTTGGCATCTAAATTGTCTTTCAATAACACAAATGCACCAAATAAACTGCCAAGATTTTTATTGTTATCTAGCTTATTTTGCAATGCGGCGACTTGCTGTTTTAGCGCAGGATTAAGCTGTGCAACTGAATTGATGTTGCTACCGCCTTGGTCGAATTGTTCGATGCGATTGAGATAATAATCCAACACTTCGACTAAGGTGACATCGCCGCTTTTTAACATAGCTTGGGTTTTAGCGAGGGTTAAATTGGATAAGTCTGTTTTATCGTCAGAATAAGCGGGTGAAGCAAAGATAAGAAAAGTAGACACTAAGAGTACAGCGATATTACGCACCATGGAAGAACCTTGTAAATTGATAATTACCTCATAGTGCCGAAATTCAGCGCAAATAGGTAGCTTTGCACTGAGTCTTTTTCTTTAAACCTTTAAGGCGGTGCGTAAAGATGAATATACTATTCCAAAAAAGCAGTTTAATGGGGCTATTTTTACTTTTTAATTATAAATAAAAACTGATACTTTTATATCCATCAGCTTTAGTGTGAAGAGTGCAGTGACCGTGTCTGAAAATCTAGTGAATAGCCTTAATGTCGCCAAGTTTGGTGGCACCAGTGTGGCCAATTATGCCGCAATGCAAAACTGCGCCAGTATCATTAAAAACAACCCAAAAACAAAAGTGGTGGTGGTGAGTGCCTCGGCCGGCGTCACGAATTTGCTGGTGGATATTGCTCATACCGCCATGTCAAAACAGCAAATCCAACAAAAGTTGACCGAGATAGATAAGATTCAACGGGCTATTTTGCAGGAATTAACACAAGCTAAGTTGGTTGCACCAAAGCTACAGCAGCTGCAAAGCTCATTGTCTGAGTTAGCCCTACACGAAGAATTATTACACCGAGCCGATTTAAAAGACGCCTTGTTATCTCATGGCGAAAGAATGTCGTCATTGTTGTTCAGCGCTGTTCTTATGCAAATTGGTGTTAAAGCCGAAAACTTTGATGTGCGCAAAGTGCTTAAAACCAACAGTGAATTTGGTCAGGCTGTTCCTGATCTAGAGCAAATAAAGGCCGCAGCCACACAATTAATGTTAGCTACCTTGCAAGATACTGTACTGGTTACCCAAGGGTTTATCGGAGCCGACGAGCAAGGAAATACCACAACCTTGGGCAGAGGTGGCTCAGATTTTACTGCGGCCCTGTTAGCGGAAGCCTTAAACGCCCAAACCTGCGAAATTTGGACAGACGTGATTGGGGTATATACCACAGACCCAAGGATCACCGACACTGCACGGCCGCTACCCGAATTAAGTTTCGAAGAAGCTGCTGAAATGGCCACCTTCGGCGCTAAAGTGTTACATCCCGCCACTATGGAACCGGCCCTAAGGCAAGATATTAAAGTGTTTGTAGGCTCAAGCAGAGAGCCAGAAAAAGGCGGCACTTGGATTGCCCGTGATTGTGAAACCGAACCCGCTTATCGTGCTATCACCCGCCGCAAAGAACAAGTAATGGTGACAGTTAAAACCCCTAAGATGATGTACGCTCAGGGTTTTCTACAGAAAGTCTTCACCATAATAGCCAAACATAAACTCAGTGTGGATTTGATCACCACATCAGAAATTTCAGTGTCTTTTACCTTAGACAACCCCGCCAACTCGGTGTTGGAGCGCCTAAACTTAGACACCATAGAAGAGCTCAGCCAATTTTGTGAGGTGCTCGTAGAAGAAAACTACGACTTGGTGACAGTAGTAGGTAACAATATGCACAGCGCAGCAGGAGTATCGAGTAAGATTTTTGCTGCTGTGGCTGACTACAATCTGCGCATGATTTGCTACGGTGCCAATCCTCATAATCTTTCGATGTTAGTAAATGATACTGATAGCCGAGAAGTAGTTTGTGCGCTGCATCGGGATTTGATTGAGTAGCAGGCACTTCTAAAATCGACTACTCATTGCTAGCAAATCGCTTGTAAAATTGTCAGTTAAAACTCTGACAGTCGCTTTTGTGAGTGCTCCATTGCGCTGACTAACATTGTATGGGGAATTTTTTGGTTTGTGATTATATGCTCTGCTGCGCTTCTGTCTTTCATTAAAGCTGATAAAAGCAACAATAAAATGACTGTTATTAGTAAAATTAATTTATTTTTCACATTGTCCTCCTAGGACCTGTTGAATTGTTTTAAAATGCTCAGTGTGGTCATAAAACCTTGCTGGGTTTTTATTGCAAGTGTCTAGTATTCCCGCCGAACATTCTCTCAACTTGCTTACTTTTTTCTGGCGCTAATCCTTGTTTCAGCCGCTCAAGGAAATGCCTTTGGCCAAGCTTGGCTGGATTAGATATATAGTCTGCGAGCGCGCTTTTTAGGGCTGCTTTACCCATTAGATCTTGTAACAAAGCCAATATTTCAAGCGCTCTTAGGGAGGTTTTATGAGGATCATTTTCATCGAAATAGGCTATGGGCCGCTGTGTATTTGATATAACAAGTAACTTATATTCTTTAGCTGATACTTCTAGTAACCTACTTCTAGATTTGACGCCCAGTTTTTGCTCATACATCTCCAGAAGCATAAATCCTTTTATTAGTTCAGCGAGGTGGCGGTCATTGTTGACCTCGCTATTTAGTAGTGCATTTTCGACTATGGGCTCAACAACCTTCTTGTAAAGTAAATCTAAATTTTCATTTGAGTAAGAGATGTTGCGTAAAACGCGGTCAAAGTCCATGACTAACATTCCTGGAGCAACATATGACGAATTTGCAACCTCTGGTGCTGCGAGTATTTTTAACTTTTTAGTGGACTGCACGCCCAAGCTTGTTGGTAGCGAGGTTAATACGTCGTTTACAACATCAATGATATCTTGAGATCTAGCTTGGTTGGTTGGCGCATATAGCTCTATTGAGCTAACCGAGGGAAAGTGATGATAGCTTTCATCTGGCACTGTTGCCCACACAAATTGAAATGGCGTAGCGTCTAACGACTCGTATTTTGAATACACTCGACCATTCTCAAGCCATTGACTTGTAAGATTTCCTTGAGTAGCAACAATATATCCTTTTTGCGTACTGATGACGGTTGAAAATGTAACCCTTGGGCGATCTTGTCTTTGCGACATCTCCGCATTTAGACCATTTTGCACTCTAATTTGTTTATCGTCTGACTCAAAGCTTGATTGGTAGCCAATTTGAGGAAGAAATTTTTCGGTTAAAATGTTGGTGAATTTTTCTTTAACAACCACACTTGAATTCGCTGGCCATAACAGTGGCTGTGCATAGCTCACATCTAAGTTTAAAACTATTTTTTCATTGGGTTGAATGGGTTGACTAAACCTAATGATTTTTTGTTGTAACTTAAAATCTTCAATCACTTCGAAGCTTGAACTCTGTTGAATATTCCAGTTAGTGTAGTTGCCATATCGTCCCAGCAATACTTCATATACAGGAACTTGCCCGTCATTAAACAGGGTATATTTCAAGTCGGCAGTTGCAGTACCTTTGATTGGAAATAAGTTTACCCTTGATTCCACATGGATGAGCTTTGGTTGATACTTACCTTGCCAAATACCGTATTTTTGTTCATAACTGATTCGCCAATTGTCTTGTTGAGCTATGTAAGTTAATGGTTTTTCTTTAATAAGCTGATTATTAATCAACACAACAGAAAACACACACACTAGGGCAAGGGAATAGGGCAATATCGCTTTCTTTCTCGATATTACCGCTACCAAACCTGTACCTCGGTGACTGCGCACTTCAGCAAATAAATAAAGCGTTAGGTTGACCAGTAGCCAAAACAATAGAAAGGGTAAAAATGCCGAGATACTACCATCCATTCCCCAAAAGTGGTTTGTCTCTTGTAATGGTGAGCCTGCAAAATTCCAAAGAAGGTGCGTCATTCCCATGCTAGACATAATGGGGGTAAATTTAACAATGAGTATTGCGCTAATAATCATTCCTGCCTTAGCTGGAGACGAAACGATATTATGAATACACACAAAGCCAATGGATAAGAGTACTAATGGCAAGCTTGAAAGAGCAAATTGAATAACATAGTGAGCTAAAACAATATCAGTTTTTACTATTAACTCTACGATTAACGAAGAAACCGCTGCAATAAAAGCAAGAATAAAAATCAAAATAAACAAAGCGCTGCATTGTGTTAATAATCTAAAAGCGTTACTGACTGGCGTAGTGGCAATAATTTCTGAGAAGCCTTGCTTTTTTTCGTTCCAACATACTAACCAGCTCCACATAGCGATGCATATACCGCCATAGACCAACAGCAAATCATTCGCTACAAAGTTAATCGCATCCAAGCTATTTAGTGCATAACTACCTGTTTGTCGTAGCGAATACAATCCAGAGATAACCTCATTGAACGTTATCCCAGCCCATAGAAGAATTAGCACCAAAGTGGCTTTTGATTTTAAGGAGCTAGTAACTGCGATACGCACCATTTCGGTAAACCTATTTTTTAGCAATAAGCTGTTTCGAGAAACAATATCTTTGTTATTGGCTTTTTTGGTTTTTACACGATTTTTTTGCGGAATTTTTGCAGAAAGCATAATAATGATGAAACTAAATAAAGGTGACAATAAGCGATTCAATAGCAGCTCGTGACTGAACACTGTTTGTTCAACATTTTGGTTATGTAATAAGGGAGTAAAGCCCAATGGGTCAAGCCATAGCATTAAACTATAAAATGATTCATTGACTACAGCGCTTCCTGCGAGAAACGGAAAACCTAGCATTGAACCCAGTAACATATAGCCGCCACCAAATAGCGCACTAAACACATAGATTGAAAAGTTGTTTGCTGTGTACCGAGCGACATAAATCACCAAAGCAGAAACAAAAAACACATTAGGGACAACCAGTACAAAAAAGCTAAACAGTAAATCTTGTACGGCATAACTCTCTGAAGCAGACGCTACCATGACGGCAATAATTAAAAAGCCAATAAAGAAGGGAGTCGTTGTAACTATGAGATGGGAAGTCATCCTCCACAATAACTTAGAACCCTTAGATTGAGGCGTGCAATCAATCAGTTCAGACATATTGGAATTAGGATCGCGAAGGAAAATATTTGCCGCAACAATAGAGACTAAAAATGGTAATACTAGCATTTGCACAAGAGACAATGACTGCAACAAGTCAGTTTGAGAGGTGGCAGCCGACCCTATGATCGTAATGAACAACAAAGCGAGTAGACAAGTCACTATCAAGCTTGGTTGGCGGATCACATACTTAATTTCATTTAGTAGCAACATCTTGACCTCCTTTATTCTTCAACTCAAGAAAGTACCTGTCTTGCAATGTGGCTTCACAAAGTACAGCAGTGGAAGTGGGTTTAGATTCGCTCAGTAAACGCCAAGCAGGTACGCCAAATCGGTAACTTTTGCTTAGTATTGATATCTCTTGGTTTTCAGCAGGACGCTGTTCGCTGTGCCAAATTGCTCCCTTTAACGGCGCAATCAAGGTTTCAACATCTGCACTTTCAATGATACTTCCGTCAATCAATAACGCCACGTGATGACAAAGGTTTTCAATATCTTCAACAATATGGGTTGATAAAATGACCAGTTTATCTTGGCTTATAGTGACTAGAACATCATGCAGTCTTTCTCGTTCAGCAGGATCTAGGCCGGAAGTAGGTTCATCCATTATCAATAAACGAGGGTTGCCAAGCAGGGCTTGCGCTATGCCAAAACGTTGTTTCATGCCACCTGAAAAAGACGCAACACTTTTATTCGCCACGTAAGCAAGATTGGTTAATTCTAATAGTTTGTCTATTTGCGGTGCATAATCTGCTCGCCTAAGCCCTTTTAACAGGGCAATGTGCTCAAGCAGAGCTGTGCAAGACATATTAGGATAAACACCAAAATGTTGTGGAAGATAACCTAGCGTTCTTCTCAAACGTTGAGGGTTTTCAAGGCAGTCAATTCCATCAAAGCTATAACGCCCACTATCCGGCGACTGCAGACAGGCTAGGGTTCTCATCAAAGAAGATTTTCCTGCACCATTTGGCCCCAGCAGCCCAACCATCCCATTGTTCAGACTCAAAGAAACGTCTTTTAAAGCATGAGTTTTATCTGAATACTTCTTATCAATTTGGCTAATTTTTAGCATGTGAGTTCCGCTATGGCTTTCGATAACGACGACTCTAGATGCATTTTGATGGATTGACTAAAGAACAATGATGAGATGGTTGGTTAAGATGATAAGTTTGAAAAATTAGCTTTTGTCATGAAATTCTGATGTTTTGTCATTTTTCTGACTAGAATCGATAAATTGTGTTTAATATCCATCGACTACATTTTTATCAGACAAATTACTAAGCCCTTTATTTTATGAAGCTAGCAATAAGTAAATATGTCCCGTTAATTACCGCACTAGTGATTGTGGCACATATTCTATTTTTCAAATCAGGTAACTTAACTACTGGTAGTTATCTATCGTCGCTATTGAGTTCTTGTCTAATTAGTATCCCGTTTTTCTTATCCGCTTATTTTTCGGACGTGACTAAGGGTTTTAATAGGTATTTCGTATTGATGGCGGGGTTTATATTTTATCCTCTATTGATGCTCGCGCTGCAAGACTCTTTGGTTGGTATAGTCAATTATGTTTGGTCTGTGGATGAATTTGCCATATTTTTTGCATGTTACTTTTTTGCAAACATTCGGGATTGGTTACTAAGGCTTCGCCTGATTCAAGCTAGTAAAAAAATGACAAACTCAGTTACCTTGTTCAATGTCATGCTGTTTATGCTGATCTCAGGCTCATTTTTGATAGCTTTCATTTTAAGCGCGGATCCACAATTTACGGAAGTAACTCGTTTTGGTTTCACTCTGAATATCGATGCAGGGGTGATTAGTGCTTCCCATTTTTTCAGTTTGCTGCTCCAGTGTTTGTTTTTATCGTCTTTACTTATTGGCATTTACTACATCAATAGTCGATACCTAATTAAATACATGTTGTCGCGCCATGGAGTGTATATCTTTTTATGCAGTGTCATTATTTGCACGATCATGTTAACGCCCATTGTTTTTTCATTGATTTCGTTTTTACCGATAGCTAATGTCGAACACAACGCATTGTTATCAGAAACGCTATCTATTTATCATAAAAATAACTACCAAATGGTTTTGGTGACCTTTTTGGTTTTTACACCGCTAATCTTGTTGTTTGAAAAGCAGAAACAAACACAAGAAATCAACGAGTTGTCACAACAGAAAAAACTTTCAGAAATGATGATGCTACAACAGCAGGTTAATCCTCATTTTTTATTTAACACGCTAAATAACATCTATGCTCAATCACTTAGCAACTCAAATAAAACCCCAAAATTAATTAGTCGTCTTGCCAATATGCTAAGGCACACTGTGTACGAAGGGCAAAAAAGCCATGTTTCATTGTCTGATGAAATTCAATTTTTAAAAAACTTTATCGAATTACAAAAATTAAGAGCGAGAGACAATTTGACATTAAAAGTATCCTGGCCTGAAAACCAAGACTCGTCTCTTGTTATCGCGCCGTTACTCTTAATCATTATCATTGAAAATGCGTTTAAGCATTCTATTGAAAAAACTTCAGGTAATTGTGCGATTGCCATCAACTTGTCTATAGATAAAAATCAATTAAACCTGACATGCGAAAACACCTTTGTTGATTGTATTGACGTCAAAAACAAGGCAAGTGGACTTGGGCTATCCAATTTACAGAAAAGGTTAAATATAATTTATCCAGATAACCACCAACTAAAATATGGCAAGTTCGACGAGTGTTGGAAAGTGACATTAACCCTAGAGTTAACTAGATGATAAAAGCCATTATTGTAGACGACGAACCTTTGGCCCACGAGGTGTTGAAGTATCACATCGATCGCCACGGTGACATCGATTTAGTAGCACAAATGAAAAACGCCACCGAAGCGATGAAATGGCTGGTTAATCACTCTGCAGATCTCATATTCCTTGACGTTAATATGCCAGAGTTAAGCGGGGTTGATATGCTAAAAGTGATTTCAAAACAACTGAATGTCATTATCGTTAGCGCCCATAAAGAATATGCACTCGAAGGATTTGAATTGGATGTATTGGATTACTTGCTCAAACCTATCGATGAAGAGCGTTTTGATAAAGCAATACTAAAGTTTCAAAGCCTGGTGAAAAACAAGCAACCCGAAAGAGCAAACACTATTACGATAAAACAGGATAGAGGTTTTAAAGTTTTATCGTTACACAAGATTACGCTCATTCAGGGCTATGGAAATTATGTAAAAGTGTGGCAAGGAGACCACATGGACTTAGCCAATAGCACGCTTAAATCAATTTTAGATGAGCTCCCTTTGGAATATTTTGTTCAGGTAAACAAATCTTCAATTATTTCCAAGGCTCATGTGAAAGAAGTTCACGCAAGGGAAGTGCGTCTCACCTGTGGCCAAAGTGTCAAGCTAAGCAAATTGTATATCAGCGATATTAAACAACTAGTAAAGGCTAATTGATATATGGATATATGCCCGAATTGCACAAATAAACTTACCCGTAAGGACGCTTCTTACTGTTGTTACTGTGGTCAGTCTACTTGCAATTTCAACCAGTCGTTTAAAAAGGTTTTAGTTAGGTCAACCTATGAAATTTTTGATATCGATGGTCGAGTAGCCACTACATTAAAAAAATTACTATTTAGCCCTGCTTTTCTTTCTATCGAATACAGTATCGGGAAAATAAAATCCTATTCTCCGCCTCTGCGAATGTATTTGGTTTCTAGTCTCATACTTTTTATAACAATAGAGCTATTCCAGTCAACCCCTAATCAAACGTTTGATCAAGTAGGAATATTTCTCGTTCCTAAGGGAATATTAGAGCAGCTATCTAGGATTATGTTTGTCATGCTGCCGATATATGCCTGCATATTGCAGTTTTTTCACCAAGATAAGCGTTATATCTATAATCTCATTTTTTCTTTACACATACATTCTCTTAGTAATTTACTATTAACCTCGGCATTAATTGCGCAAAGCCTCGCAACGCACGATTTGATAATAGTTCTAGCAAGCATATTTTTAATAATCTATTTATTAGTCTACATAATCATTGCTATGAAGAAATTTTTTGGCAAATCTTGGATGATAACTACTGTCAATTTTTTAGGGGTTTATGCAATTTACTTATCCAGCTTGGTTTTTGTATTAGAAATAGTATTGAAAACAAAACAGTAGACCATTGAGACTAAGTCCGGTGTTGTTAGTAAGGCAATAAGCGGAAAGTTTAAAAGCGATTTTTTATATAGCCTTGTTGGTTGCCTTATCCCGGAGGAAAATTCTGCTTTTGGTGTAAAACACGCATTATTTTAATAGTTGCACCATCAACCCAATAAGAAACAACCATTGATATTTCTGGAATGATTAAGACTCTTCCAAGAAAAATGCTTTTTTCAACACCCATCAAAGGATGTTGAAGAAGGCTCTCAACTTTAGCTTCAATGATTTGGTCGGTTTTTTCTGCAGCACTTGGATTAAAGTCAAAGAGGAATTCAAATATCTTCTCACGATCATTCAGTGATTCTTCTTCCCAAAAAATCATGCCTTATCTCTATTTCGTACTCTTTGTTTTCTTGCTTCCATCAAGGTTTTTGCATCATCATGGGCTATAAAGTTAGCTTGATCGTTATCAAATTTATCAAATGCTGCGTTTATTTGTTCTGATAACCATGCATTATGATTCATAGATTTTCGTTGTTCCTCAGCTAAGCCCTCGGTAAGTTCTCGGCATGCATCGCTTAAAGTTCGCCCTTGGCTTTCGGCCATTAATTGAGCTAAGCGTTTAGTTTCTTCGTCAACTCTAAATTGTATTCGTGTGTCCACAATGACTCACCTTAAATTCATGGTGTGTGCACAAATGTTAGCACTGACATTATTTCAAGGCAACTATCACGTTACTTACACTAACAAAAACAATGGTTTTTTGCTCCTTCGGCGTTTATTTTAAGCAACTATTATTTGCCCCTTTGCGGGGCGTTGCTGTGTAAACCAAGGAAGACAATCACAAAGATAGTCTCAATTATCATCGCAGTTACCCTTGTATTTCTTCGCAATTATTTGAATTGATTGTATTGTTCATTTTCGATTTTGATTTATTCCTAACTAATGCCTAAGGAGATAGGATGCAAGCAGTTAGACTTTTTACTAATGTTGATGGTGAAGCTGCATTTGAAGACTTCGAGTTAGCTTTGAATGTCAGTGGAGCCGAAAGCCTAATCAGTTTTGATGCAAGTGATGCCATAGAGTTCGCTGAAACTGCTGTTGGTCATGATTTTGGTTGGCACAATGCACCGCAGAAACAATGGGTGGTCACTCTTCAAGGGGCTATTGAGGTAGAGCTTGAAAATGGCGAGCGAAGAGTATTTAGTGCTAGTAGCCTGTTGTTGGCTGAAAATACTGAAGGGCAGGGGCATACTACAAAGGTGGTTGGCACTGTACCTTGGCAATGTATTTATATTCCAGTTGCAAAGGACAGCAAGCTGTTCATGAGTAATTGACCAACTTCAGTCATCTAAATTTTATTTCATTTTTGTAAAAGAAATTTCAATAATTCTCACCTGTTACTCCTCAAAAACAGGTGAACAACGTTCAATGTGGTTCACCTGTTTTTGCTCTAGAGCTACTCGATTTTAGCTGGATTCAAAAGTATCGGTTCGCCATATCCCAACGATTTCATACGGGGTAACTGGGTTTTCGCATCACCAACAAATAGCCACACCATAGGTTGTTTGTTTAGGTATTTGTTAGCTAGAGCTTTTATTTGATCTTGGGTGATGTTTTTAACCAATTCTTCTCGCTGCTTAATGTAGTCATTTGGCCAATTGTATTTGCTGATATTGTTGAGCAGCCTAAGCTTGGCATTGGCTGTTTCAAATGCCCTAGCATTACTTTTTACCAATGAACTTTTGCTCACGGCTAAATCCTGCGCTGAGTAATTTGTTGCGTAGTTTTCAATGATTTCTTTGATCAACTGAGCTGACTCTAAAGTCACATTTGAGCGAACTTGACTAAAAATTCTAAAGGTACCTGCTGCTTGTGTGCCTGAGAACCTTGAATTTATGCCATAGGTGTACCCTTTTCCTTCTCGTAAGTTTTGAGTCAATTGAGAGGCAAATCCGCCTCCTCCTAAAATGTAATTCATGATAGTGGCCGGATAAAAATCAGGGTCGGTAGCACCGAGCGCTGAATAACCAATATTGACCACAGTCTGTTTAGCATCGGGCACATCGTAAAAATAGACTTTTGACTGATGGAATTTTTTGGCGGCTATTTCTTTAGGAATGCTGACATCTGTTGCATGCCAATTGGCCTTTAACTCAGCCAGTGCTGCCACAGCGGCTTTTTTGTTGATCGCTCCCACCACATGTACGCGGGTTAAATCCGCAGACAGATTTTTATGATAAAAGTCTTTAACTTCTTTTAGGGTGATAGCGTTTATCGAATCTACGCTGCCAAGCACGTTTTTAGCACGGATATTATTTTTTCCATAAATCAATTCATTAAAGCTATTGTCAGCAATGCTCCTAGGGCTGGCTTGTTGCTGTTGTAGATATGAAATTGTTTTTTGTTTGATTAAAGTAAATTCGTTTTTGTCCCAGCGAGGTTCAAGCAATATCTCTTTGGTCAAATCCATGGCTTGTTGAAAGTGTTTGGCTAAGGTGTTCACGCTTACAACTATCGCTTCTTTGTTGGCTTCTACTTCAATTGAAGCACCAATTTGTTTGATGGCATTTTCAAGTTGCGCTGGTGTTTTAGTTTTTGTGCCACTGGTTAGCATGTTCGCCAGAATGTTTGCTATACCGGTCTTTGACAATGCTTCTAATAGCTGTCCGCCGTCTATTACAAATTCAACATTGACTAAAGGTACTTCGTCCGTTTCAATTCCGAAAATTTGCATCGCACCAAGTTGAGATTGCCATATATCTGGAACCACGGCGCTTGCAGTTTGGCCGTAAGGTGGCTCGTCAGAGCGATCGAATGTAGATGGAGTCTTGGCATAAGTTGTGGCTATATTGGGGTTTACTTGTTTTTCAGCTCCTTGCACAACTTGCTCTTCGATAACTATGGCTTTTGTTGAGCCTGCAACAGCTAGCTCCACTTTTCCTTTTGGAACAAAACTTGTAATCACCTGATGTTTGTTTTTAATGTATTGATTATAAACGCGTTTTACATCTTCTGTGGTGACACTCAAAATGGCGGCTATTTCTTTTTCAGCATAACCTGGGTCGCCAGTGTAAATATTGTAATAGGCCAATTGTGCGCCTTTACCTAACACACTGGATAATTGATTGTAGAATTTGGTTTCTTGCGTCGCTAAAATTCGACTTAGGTCTTGATTTGAGATGCCTTCTTTTTCAAATTGTTTAAAGGCGATATCAATTGCGTTATTTACTTCATCTAAATCTACATCAGCGAAGGCTCTGGCGATCAAATACACTTGCCCAGCTAACTCACTGGTATGGTGAAATAAATCGACACTTGGCGCTAATTTTTTATCTTCGACAATGACTTTGTAAAGTGGCGCAGATTTTCCATTGGACAAATATTCGAATAATACGTTAAGAGCATAAGAATCTGCATGGTATTGCTCTACAGTGGGGTAGGTTCGAGTAATTTGCGGAAGATTAGCAAAGTTATCTTGATGATAGCGTTTTATCGTCTTATTTAGCTTTGCGGAGCGTTTTTTAAGAGGGGTGATCTTGTCACCGGACTTAATTTCGGAAAAATATTTCTCAACCCAGATTTTTGCTTGTTTAGGATCGAAGTCTCCAGCTAGGGTTAAAGTAACATTATTTGGGACATACCATTTTTTAAAAAACTGTTTTACATCCTCTAAGGTTGCGGCTTGTAAATCGGTCAATGAACCAATCACTTGCCAATGATAGGGGTGATCTTCTGGGTATAAATTTTGGTCAATGACAAACCAATTGTGACCATAAGGCGCGTTATCGCTACTTTGACGTTTTTCATTTTTAACGACTTGTTTTTCTTTTTCCAATACAGGAACAGTCACGGTATTAATAAACCAACCTAGTTTATCAGCCTCTGCCCACAGCATTTTTTCTAAGGCATCTTTGGGCACAGTTTGCAGGTAATTAGTTCTATCCCTTGACGTGGAACCATTCGCCCCAGAGCCACCAATTTTGGCTGATAATTTATCAAGACCACCCTTTCCTAAGTTTTCTGATTCAAGAAATAACAGATGTTCAAACAGATGTGCAAAGCCGGTTCGCCCTGCGGTTTCTCGTGCTGAACCTACGTGTGCGGTAAGGTTTACCGCCACCACAGGATCAGAACGGTCAATGTGAAATACCACTTCTAAACCATTGTCTAATACAAACTTTTGATAATTGACCTGTAAGTTAGGTTTTTCAGCCTTGGATTGGGCAATTAAGTGACTCGAGAAACTAAAAGCGCAACTAAAGAAAAATAAATACGCGGTGACTTTTTTCATGTAAATAAACAAACTCATTTGGAAAGATAATGGCAATGATTTTTACACGGTTTGTGGGTAAATAAAACAATGGTAACCTTTATCGGGTCGTTTTATTTGGGCAAGTAACCTCATATGTGCCCATTGACCATAGGTTAGCCTTTTCCAAAGTATATAAACGCGTGGGCCTAAGGTTGTGTTGGTACAGCACGTTGTATTTTTAAATGTAACAATGCAAGTAGGTTGGGCTTCAAGGTAAAATTTTACTTGGCCTTGGGCACTTCCGCTGGCATATTGTATTAAATTCCTCCTACCTTGTTTAGGTAAGGGGTGATTGAATTATGGGCAATTTACGAGGAAGAGACATGAATAATGATGTAGAAGAAAAAACCGTAGTTAACAGCCAAGATTCTAAAAACATGGCATTGCTTTTGTGGATAGGCACGTTGTTTTTTGGCTTTATTCCTGGACTCATTATGTTTTTAATCAAAAACGATGATGCATATATTTATGATCAGTCCAAAGAAGCTTTAAACTGGTCTATTACTGTGCTTATTGGGTATGTGGTTGGCTTTGTGCTTAGTTTTATTGTTATCGGTGTGATTGTTTTTCCAATTGTAGGCATTTGCCATTTGATTTTTTGCATTATGGGAACAGTCGCCACCTCTAAAGGAAATCAATATCGTGTGCCATTTGCAATCCGTCTGATTAAATAACCTGACTCTCAAGGTCTACAGAATCCTTTGTTGACCTACTAACACCCGGATCGACACTCGGGTGTTGTTCCTGTTACTTCTTTAATAAACCGTTTATGCCCTTAGGTTACCGTATCGTCAAGGATTTAGTGATGTTAGCTCGTATATGTTTTTCCATTTCTCTTATTATTAGTCTGTTAGGTTTTCAAGCAGTCGCACAGCAAGCCGTTTATGAGCTTGATCCCGATAGGGACGTAAACTTAGCGCCTAGTAGTACACCTGCATATTTTGATGTGGCTGGACAATACCTTTTTTATGCAACGCTTGGAAATCAGGGAAGGGGATGCTGTTTCGAAAGAACATCAGATTATGCAAATCGAAAACGCTTATTGCGGTTTGATAGTGAAACCGGTGAAACCTTAAGCATTACGGATGTTGATGGTAATGAATATTGGAGCTTCAAACGTTTTTCAATCTTAAATAATCAGCTTATTAGATTACGAAAAGATGGCTTATTTGCTGCTGATTTAGCAGGGAAAAATGAACTAAAAATTAGCGACTTTGGTGTGTTGTATTATCCCCTTAAGGATTTGGTTAATAATGGAAAGTTTGTTTATTATGCTTACTCTGAATCGAATGATAGAAGGCTTTCACTGGTTAAAACAGATGGTACCTCTGCAGGTACTTCGCAAATTCAACTCTGTCCTACTGGTTGCCAAGAGATTTTGGGGCGTGTTAAGAGCATCGCGGGGACGTTATATTTTACAACGCTTGATTATGATGGAACGACCAAAATATGGATGACTGACGCCCAAGGGCATCCACAAGAAATAGCGTCAGACTATTATCTTTCCCGCGATTTGGAGCATGAGTTAGCCGTTTTAGAAGATGATATTTATTTCATTTCTAAAGTGAACGAAGGTAAGCGCACGCTCAAGAAAAAAACGCGAAGTGGGCAAGCAGAAACATTGGATCTTAAAACGAATGGTGGTGTAACCCTTCATCCTTATCTTGTACATGCTTTGCCGAATTCATTAGCAGTGGTCGATAGGTATTTGTATTTGGTTTCATTTCAAAATGGAAAAGCTAACGTACAAAACGTAGATGTTGAAGCCGATAATATGTTCTCACATGGAAATGTCACTTATTTCGCAGGGAAACAAAGAACAGCCAGAGGTGATAGTTTATGGCGGACAGATGGTACTGTGGCGGGTACATACAATGTAACGGGTAAAATAGGAGGCAAAGTTAAAATAGTTGCTGCCAAAGGGAACAAACTATTTATACATGAAACGGATACCAGTCGATCTCGCAATAGAATTTGGGTTAGCGATGGTACAGATGAAGGTACATCCGTTTTATTAGATGTTGAACTTTCTGAAGAAGCGACCGATCAAGGTGGTTTAGTTTTGTTTAATGAGGCTTTCTATTTTTCAGGAAAAACAGAACAAAATGGTAGTGAGTTATGGCGAAGTGACGGTACGCAACAAGGTACACATCAAGTAAATGACCTAGCCTATGCCATTTCTAAAGTGCAACAAGGCCCAATGTTTAATGTGGGTGATCAGTTTGTGGCCACCTTAAAACACAGTGAATACATACAAAACAACTGGGCATACTCAAGTGAATTTTGGGCTTACGACATCAATACCCTTGATAAAAGTCAAATTCAGATCCCTCATTTAGAAAGTAATGAAGTTTATGATGGCATAGGAACGGAACAAGGCTTTTTTTGGTGGCAAAGAGAATACCATGCAGATAATGGGGATCCCGGTCTGTTTTACTATGACTTTACGAATCAACAAACAACACAACTCACTGATGCGGACGATACTTATTTATCTTGGTGTTCTGCAGATTACGCCAGAACGCCAACTAAAATAGTATTAAACAATACTTTATTTTTTATTGCTTACGATGGCACAACTTGTCAATTATGGGCAAGTGATGGGCGTGACATCATTAAATTGACCGATTTTTCGAATGAGCAATTTTATAATCAGGTTGATATTCAGAAATTGTATAAAAGTGATAGTTACGTCTATTTTTCGTTTAATTCTACAAAAGATGAGTCTGAACTGCGCAGCAGCATCTGGCGAAGTGATGGCACTGTTGCAGGAACAAAAGAGCTAGTAAATATCAACAGCGCTGAATTGACCAATGCACCTACTATTGGCAGCTTAAGTGCTAATTCAGACGTAGTTTATTTTTCGAGTTATACCTATGATACTGAACTTGAGTATCAATTATGGCGCTTTAAAAATGAAGAATTGAAGGTTATAGCAAATGGCCATCAATCTCTTTGGATTAGTGGTAACTTCAAAGATGGGATCATTTTTAATACACAGCAGTCGGCATGGTATCTAGCCAATAACAGCGATACGCCTGAGCCTTTTTTTGACTATTTTCAAGTTGGATATTCTTATGGAGACACCAAGGGCTTATACACCTTCCCTGATGAGTCTGCGTTTGTTTTTGGAGCCAAAGATAGCGTAGGTAAGGTTCAGTTTTGGTTGTCTGATGGAACCTTAGGGGGGACTGAAGCCCTTTTTGAACTGCCAGGTTTAGATTTTCAAGTCTATGGACTAGCGAGTAACGACATTTACTACGGCACAATATTTCAACAACCTACTGCACCATCTGAAATTCATTTACGCCAATATTCTTTGACAAAAAAGACCAATCAACTTATCTATACTCAGCCGTCTAGCACGGGGTTTAGAAATTTCCCCGTCGTAATGAACAACAATAAAGTATTGATAAAAGGTGAGACACCAAAAACAGCTATTTTTACCAGAAATAGTTTAGGCGGGCCGCTTGTGACCGCGCGACTTGGTGAAGCTGACAGTGACAAAGATGGTGTGGTTGATGCGTTAGATGCCTTTCCGCTACATCGAGCTGAGCATGCTGATTTTGACCAAGACGGCATAGGTGATAATGCCGATTTAGATGATGACAATGATGGTATCAATGATTTTGATGACTATTACCCATTAGATGGCTCCCAATGGCGTGATTCAGATAATGATGGTTTTGACGATGTGAGTGATGAAGATGACGACAATGATGGTGTCACTGATTGGTTAGACGCCTATCCTTATGATAGTTCCCGCAGCATAAATGCAGCACCTAATCCTCAAGTGCCTAATAAACCAACGCCTAACAATAATAACTCTGAAAGTGGTGGAGGAAGTCTAGAGATGGTGGCCATATTGTTACTAGTACTGACTGCGCTACAGCGGATATTTTTTATCAAGTTGAGTGAAATCTTAGGAGGTGGTCTAAGTCTAATTCTTTGGTTGTTTACTTATAGGCACTTTACGCTATCTTTTTCGATGCAAATAGTGAAAAGGGTAACTAACTCTGGTCAAGCATATAATAAAGGTGAGTTGAAAATTTCTAGATGATAATCAAACTTGATAATTCAGATAGGGCGGTTGCGCAGCAAATTTTTGCAGTTTTTCAACGATCTTATAAAATCGAAGCAGAGCTTATTGGTACTCTTGATTTTCCGCCACTAACGCGAAGTGCTCAAGATATACAGCACTCTAAAACTGCATTTTACGGTTTCACCGAGCAACAAAATCTAGGTGCTGTTATAGAAATTGTCATAGAAGATAAGCATCTAGAAATTCATAGTTTAACGGTTGACCCAAAGTATTTTAGAAGAGGGATAGCAGACAGACTCATCAATTATATTCTTGCAGAAATCGAGTTTACTGAAGCAATTGTCGAAACCGCAGAAGTTAACATTCCAGCGATTAATTTGTACAACAAACATGGTTTTACTGAATTTAAAAAGTGGACGCCTTCCCACGGTATTCCAAAGGTAGCTATGGTACTTGAGCCTGCGTCTAATACCATTCTCCATAAATAAGTGCTCAGTTATTTATGGAGAATGGTATAAAGCATTGATGTAGTTAACAGCATTTTTCTGTGGCAGCTTGGGCTGCCACTATTTCCTTCATGGTATTTTTATTTGCTAGGATATTGATCTAGCTCATAGTAATATTTGTGACTGTCGATAAAGTATTACAAAAAAGGATAACTTCATGAATAAAAAAACTTTTTCGGGCTTGTTTGCGCTGTGTTGCTACATTTTGCTGGCTACGTTTGCTCAGGCTGCGGATACTAAAAAAGCCGATAAGCGGGCTGAATACATTCGTTCTCATTACGCAAAATATGAATATCAAATACCTATGCGTGATGGAGTCAAACTGTTCACTTCTGTGTATGTACCTTACGATAAATCGAATGAATATCCGATTATGATGCAGCGCACCCCTTATCGCGTTGCTCCTTATGGTACCGACAAATATAAAACCAAATTAGGGCCAAGCGAGATTTTTGAGGAAGAGGGGTTTATTTTTGTTTTTCAAGATGTTCGTGGCAAATATATGTCCCAAGGCGAATACGTTAATATGCGCCCCCAAGATGCCTATAAAAAAGGCAAAAAGGCCACCGACGACGCCACCGACTCCTACGATACTATTGATTGGCTAGTCAAAAACATCCCTAACAATAATGGTAAAGTGGGCATGTGGGGTACCTCTTATCCCGGTTATTATACCTCGGTTGCGGCTATCAATAGCCACAAAGCCCTAAAAGCTATTTCACCTCAAGCGCCGATAGCGGATTGGTTTTTTGATGACTTTCACCGCAATGGCGCCTTTGTGACCCCTATGGCCTTTATATTTTTTGATTCATTCGACAAACAGCGTGAAGGTCAATTTGCTTACGGCGCTGAGCGTATGAAAGCCGTTACGCCAGATGGATATGATTTTTTCCGAAACTTAGGGCCATTAAGTAATGTGAATAAAGATTATTTTCACGGTGAACGTCCTTTTTGGAATGAATTAACAGAACACCCCAATTATGACGAATATTGGCAAGCTCGTAATGTATTGCCGCATCTTAATAATGTTAAACCCGCTACTTTAGTGGTAGGCGGTTGGTACGATACTGAAGACCTATATGGACCTCTTGAAACTTACCAAGCTATGTCTAAAGCCAATAAGAAAGATAATGTGCATCTTATTATGGGGCCTTGGTATCACGGACAGTGGAATAGAGGCGATGGCAGCAAAATGGGGGAAGCCCAATTTGGCTTTAACACCAGCGAGTGGTTTCAAGAAAATATTTTATTGCCGTTTTTTAAACATAACCTAAAAGGCACTAAAGCCAATGCCTTAGCAAAGGCAACTATGTTTGAAACTGGTGCTAATCGCTGGCGTGAATTTGATACCTGGCCACCTAAGCAAGGTAAAGACGTGGTGCTTTATATGGGCGCAAATGAAACCCTTAGTAGCCATAAAGAATCAAAGGGCGGGGCTAGCGAGTATATAAGCGATCCTAATAAACCTGTACCTCATTCGGCTAATATTAGCCGTGGTTGGGATCGTCCTTATATGGCAGAAGACCAACGTTTTACTGCCCGTCGCTCGGATGTTTTGGTGTTTAATAGCGAAGTGGCCACCGAAGATCAAACCATAGCCGGTGCCATCGACCTTAATTTGTGGGTATCGACCGATCAAAGTGCTGCCGACTTTGTGGTGAAGTTGGTGGATGTGTTTCCTGGTAAAGATGAAACTTCAAATAAAGTCGATAAAGAAACGGGTAACAGGCATGAATTAGTCCGTTGGAGCGTAATGCGTGGGCGTTTTAGAAATAGCATGAGCACCCCCGAGCCTTTTGAACCTAACAAACCAACCTTGGTTAAATTTGAGCTGTTAGACGTATTGCACACTATTAAACGGGGTCATAAGCTTCAAATTCAAATACAAAGCAGTATGTTTCCTTTTATTGATATGAATCCTCAAAAATATGTCGATAATATCTTTGAAGCCAAACCAGAAGACTTTGTTAAAGCTCAACATAAGTTGTATCACAGTGAACAGTATCCTAGCTCGATAGGATATAAAGTGATTGCTCACTAACTATGTTGATCCCATGGTCTACTCCCTAATTAGGCATCTAGGTGTGAGCCTAGTGCCATGATTGAATTGAAATAAACAATCAAAACGGGAGCAGGCCAAATGAAGATGACATCTATTATAAATTTTGCCAAAGTCAGATGTGATAACCCACAAAACACTGTTGTTATATACAGTTTCTTTGTGTCATGCTGTATCTGTTAAATTTAGGATTAATTCTTTCAATAAAAACGGAGAACAAACATGATTGGATATGTGACTTTAGGTACAAACGATATACAGGCCAGTGCCAAATTTTACGATGAACTTTTGGCAGAAATAGGTGCTAAACGTTTTATGGAAGCTGACACTTTTATTGCTTGGGCAACTGCGCCAGACCAGCCTAGTGTAGCCATCAGTAAACCCTTTGATGGCAATGTTGCATCAGTGGGCAATGGTGTGATGGTTGCGTTGTTGGCCGAAAATTCACAACAGGTTGACGCACTCCATGCTAAAGCACTTGAATTAGGTGCGACCAACGAAGGCGCTGCTGGACCAAGAGGTGAAGGATTTTATGCCGGTTATTTCCGTGATCTTGATGGCAATAAACTTAATTTTTTCTGCATGACCTAAATAACCCTTATGTGATGGTCTTCTCCCGTTTGATTGTATGTTTCAATTCAATCATGGCACATAGCTTACGCTTAGATGCCGAATTAGGGAGGAGACC
This sequence comes from uncultured Paraglaciecola sp., assembly GCF_937123705.1. Lineage (GTDB taxonomy): Bacteria > Pseudomonadota > Gammaproteobacteria > Enterobacterales > Alteromonadaceae > Paraglaciecola. The sequence continues at coordinate 86,971 of NZ_CAKZKO010000204.1, forward strand.
ATCACATCCGGTCAAATAAAAATTTCAAGGGGCATTGTGCCCCTTTTGTATTGTGTCTTAGCTTTTCTCCCTTTCATCCCATTGATGTTTTGATCTGCTTTTTGATGGGCTAGGTTATCCTGACATTAAATCCCAAAGGAAATATTCTTGAATACATTTATTAAGGTTGTATCGATAGGGCTACTCGCCTGTACTGTGGCGTCACAGGCAGCGCCACTAGAGCTGAAAACAGACGATGCTTTAACGCTTAAAGCTGATTACTTCCAAAGTAATAAAAACAGCAAGCGTGGCGTTTTGATGTTACACCAATGTAATTACAATCGAAGTATGTATGACAATATTGGCGAGCAACTTGCTAAGCAAGGTATCCATGCCTTGAGTTTGGATTTTCGCGGTTTTGGCGACAGTGTGACAGAAGAATATGATGCTGAAAAACTTCAGGCTTTACCACAACAGGAACGAAGAAAAGCATGGCAAGTTATGTCTGCTAGCTGGCCTCAAGACGTTCAGCTTGCTTATGATTATCTCAGAGCCAAAGTATCAAAGGACGGTATTATTGGTGTGATTGGAGCAAGTTGTGGGGGAACGCAAGCCATCACCTTAGCAGAAAGTCGTCCAATTAAGGCCATCAGCTTTTTCTCCTCTGGACAACGAGAAGAAAATATCATGCGTTATAAAAGTGTGCTTGCAAATGCGCCAACACTGATAATCGCCGCTGAAGGTGATGGCGGTACATTTACTAGTGCTCAATACCTATTTAAATATGCACTACATGAGAATAGTAAATTAGTATCTTATAAAGGAAAGGGCCATGGTTACCCGTTGTTGGCTCAAGATACGCATCTTGCAACAAGCATAGTGAACTGGTTCGATAGCCAGTTGCACTAATACCATATATGGTATAAGTCATTATTGGGTATTACTTTATCTTAGCAATTCCAAGTGCAATACAAATAACGCCGCCTACCATACCAGCCCATGCTTCTATGGGAGTATCACCACTAAATGCTCGGCTAACTTGTGAACTGGCCGAGTCATATACGTCATAACCCCAAAAGCCTAAGGCCACACCTATTACAATTAGAACTATGCCAATAATTTTGTTATTCATATTTTCCTCTTAGGATCCGTTAAAAGCTGTAATTAAAGGAGATAAGTGCGTTTCAAAATTCTTCCATTGTTCTCTAGCATTCGAGTTTATGGGTTGGCGCACTTGCTCAGAACTGGGAGTTTTAATAGTGCGTTTAGTCTTGTAAAAATGCAAGCAGGATGATTCAAAGGGCAGCTGACAGAAATCTAAAATACGCCTTACTTGCGTTTCAAGATCATCTATTACATCTTCGTGCTGTACCCGCATAACAAAACCGGGTAACACAATATCCCAGTGGGACATTAATGATTGGTAAGACTGGTAGTAATGCCTAAGATTGTCTAGATCATAGGAAAACTCTTGCCCTTCGGCAAATAACTGTTTGTAGCCACTGAAGCAACAGGCAATAGGATCACGTCTAGCGTCTATTATTTTGGCATTGGGTAAAATAGTTTTTATCAGGCCAATATGCATAAAGTTATTGGGCATTTTATCGATAAAAAAAGCCCCTTCTTGACGGTAGCAACGGGTGTCCTGAATAAACTGTTGACCAAAGCGGTCAAAATAGCTGGAATCGATTTCATTGATTACTTTTGGATAACCACTCTTACTACCACTTAGTCTTGCGGCTAAGCCAAGAATATTATGTAACTCCATGGTGCCATCGACTTGAGAGTGAGAGGCGAGAATTTGCTCTAATAAGGTAGACCCAGCTCTTGGTAGTCCTACTATAAATATAGGGTCGGGTGATGAGTCCCCCAAATTTTGATGTTCAGCGAAAAATGCTGTATTAAAAATGGCTTTTTGGGCGCTAATTTGTTCGTCTAGCTTGCTCTTTGAGTAGTGACAGTGTTGATTCTTAGAAGCATTGCCTTTTTGATAGTAGTTAAAAGCCTTGTCGAACTGATTACTGTCTTCAAAGGCTTTGGCTAATGCAAACTCAAGATGGACCTTGTCGTCCTGCTCTATATCGCCTTTCTCTAATTGCGCCTGCATTTGAGATAGCTCGTTTTCGGTAAATCGATAGGTTTTGGTATTCGCTAAACTCCAATAGGCGTCACCAAAGTCAGGGCGAATTTGATAGGCTTGCTGATAGGCGGTTATTGCCTGTGCAATGTTGCCATTGGCTTTGTATGCGTGGCCGAGCAATAACTGGATTCCCGGTCGGTCGTTACGCTCATTTATAACCTGATGATAAAGCTCGATGGCAGAGGACACTTCGCCAATACCTACCATAGCGCTGGCTTTTGCTGCTAGATATTGATGGTTGTTTGGGTGGTTAGTCAGTAGATGCTCTGCTTGTTGTTTGGCGGGCCTAAATTTCCCCAGTTTAGTTAACAACTGCACAAGCTCTGCTCTTGCTCCTTGATGTGTTGGATGTATTTCAACGCAACTTTCTAGCAAAAACTCTGCTTCATGATAGAGCTTGAGTGCGATGCCTATTTCAGCTAAAAGCAGCATGGCTTCACTATGGTGTTTGTGCTGTTGCAAAAACTGCCGACATACAGAGTCAGCGATGGCTAACTTTCCTTCATACATTAAATCTCTGGCGCCACGGATTTCAGCGGGCAATTGCGTAAGGTAGCTGACGCGTTCAGCGGCCAACTTCTGCCCTTCATTATGGTTTAACTCAGAGTACAGAATCACTAACTTGTGCCAACTGGATAATAATGCTGGATTAAGCCGGGTAGCTCTATTAAACGCACTAACAGCCTTAGGTTTTTCGCCAGAACTAAGCAATAAATACCCTTTTTCTTGATGGGCTCTTGCATGATTTGGATCGCTAGCGATAAGCGTTTTTATTGTATTGATTGCCTCATTGAAGATACCTTTGCTGCGCTGGGCAACGGCTAAGAGGTACAGTAATTCTATTTTATTTGCAGGGGTATGTTGAGTGTTAAGCGCTTGTTGAGACAGTAATATTGCCTTGTCAGTAGCGCCTGATTGTAGCGCTCGTTTGATATTGTCAATTTTTATGCTTTGACCACTGACCTTAGTTACCACCTTTACCTCCTGCCTGTATTATTTCTTGGGTCGAGATTACAACGCAATGTCTTAAGCGCAAAATAAAGGCAAGCTAAACGCCTGCCTTTTGATGCAACCACCTTTAATAGAAATCGTAAGACAGCCTCAATCCTATTGTACGGGGGCGGCTTGTCACAACCTTAGGTGTAAATTGCTGGGTATCTATATATAACACTGCGCTTTCGTCAGTTAGGTTATCTACATATAGTTCGACTTTCCAGTCGTCTTTGGTGATACCAACAGATACATTGGCAATAGCATAACTGTCCTGAATATAACGGCCTCCTGCAAATGTCTCGCCATTAGAGTCTGAATATGTCACACCTGCATAGGTCGCGGCTTCCTTTTGGATTGGTAAGTTAGAACCGGTTCCGTATATCAGTTGTGTCGCGTCTTCGGTGACGTAGGCGTCCATGGCCATTCCAGCTAAGCGTTCACCTGTGTAGCTAATAGAACCATTGACATAGCCCTCGTAACCAGCATCTAGCTCGAAATAATATCGTGCGCGAAGATTGCCTGAAAACTCAGCTGAGTAGGGGAGTTGAGCGCCAACTGCAGGCGCTATACCGGCAAGCTCTGCATTGATACGAGTTAACTCTGTATCCAAAAAACTAAAGGCAGCGTTGATCACTAAATTGTCGGAGGCTAACCAAGTAATATCGGCGTCTAGACCTCTTATTTCGGCGTCACCTACATTATCAGTAAAAACTAAAAAGCTGATGTTAGTAGGGTCAAAACGTGAGGTTTGTAAGTCGGTGATTTCCGAATAATAAGCCGTAGCATTGACCCTTAATATTCCATCTAAAAAGTCACCTTTGATGCCCAGTTCGAAATTATCTAAACTATCGGTTGTCGAATAAACCGGTATTCTGAATCCTTCAAAGGCACCATTTTGGTTTGTTGCTTGGCCTCCACCTACACGGTTAGTCACTGGTGGCCTAAAGCCTTCGGAATAAGTTGTAAAAAGCAGTATCTCGTCGCTCACTTTGTAATCTAGCGATGCTTTGAAAATGGTATCATCGACTGTTAATGTGCCGTTGCTATCTAATAAACTCACATCCAATTGTCCGCTTGCGATGGCTTGATCAATTAAGGCTGGATCTTCACCTACTGCGACTAATTCTGCAGCATCTAAAGTGCCAAAGGCGCGAATCCGTCGGCTAACATCAACGGTAGAAGTTGAGCCCTTATAGGTGTCATCAATTTGGTACCAGCGAACCCCTAAGGTCGCGGTGAGTTTATCGGTAATGTCATACTCTGCTTGCCCGAATACTGCGATTTGTTCGATGGTATGGGTTACATCGTTTACAAATCCAATCTCTGATTCGAAAGGCCCACCATTAGAATTAATGCCTTCAGTGCCTTTTAGGGTAGTGCTTAAATTAGGATACTTTTCTGTGTTGGGGATTTTAAACTTACCCACAGTGGCGAGTTCTTGATCATCGTAGAAAATACCGGCTGTGACACGCCAAGTGTTGTCGGCGTCGGTATTGAACCTAAGTTCATGAGTAAGACGTGAAGTATCGGTATTTTCCTTATAGTACTTAGTAGGATCTAGGCAACGTTCGTCTGCAGCCTCTATTGATGAGCCGTATTGGCACACATAATAGGCAGAGAATAATCCGCCATTGGTATAGCCAGTGTAATCAATGGTTGAGTTAATTTCACGATCTAGATAGCCGCCTGTGTATACCACTTCAAGTTTGTTCAAACGACCTTCTAAGGTCCAAGTGCTCAGGCCAAACTCATCGTCATTGTCTTCTGGAGTAAATCGATTAACAGAGCTCTCACCGTCGAGGTTGGGATCGTAAGCAAACACCCCTTCTGTTTCCAAGGACTGGGCGGTATGCTGCAACAGTAAAGACCAGTCTTGATTAAACAAATAGGACATGCCGAATCTCACGCCCGCATATATCGCATCGTTACTATTGTCTTCTATCAAGCTGTCATTTTTAGGGGAAACAATAGGGGTATTGAGTGGGTCGCTCAACACATTGCCCGAGATCCTGCTAATTACAACCGCGCTACCAATATAGCCACCTTCTCCTGGTTTGTTGAGAATATTGTCAATCCAGCCACCTTGTTTATCGTTGTAAGCCACTATCCGCAATGCCAGTTCATCGGTTGGGGTAAAGTTCATAAAGGCTTCTACGGCATTACTCATTTCGCCACCACTAGTACTGCCAATATTCACATCCAGTCCCGCTGAAAAACCGCTGTGGTCGGGTTTTTTACTGATCATGCGCACTGTACCCGATTGCGAACTGGCTCCAAATAAAGTGCCTTGAGGGCCAGGCAATACTTCGACGCGTTGCATATCTGCCGCGTAAACGTCTAAGTTTCTGCCCTGCATAGAAACCGGTTGCTCATCGAGATAAAAGGCAACGGAAGGTTGTAATGCTTGCACCGAAGATACCGCAATGGTGCTTTGAGAGGTCGCCGCACCACGGATGTAAATTTCATTTTGACCTGGGCCTGTACCCTGAAATACAACATTAGGCAGAAATTCTACGTAGTCGCTAAAACTTTCAACGCCGAGGTTTTCTAAGGCTTCGCCGTTTAAGGCTGAAACAGACACAGGCACATCTTGTATCGACTCAGATCTTTTAGTAGCGGTAACTTGAATCGTTTCTATCTGTGCTTTTGTGGCTTGTTGTTGTGCGATTGCAGGGGTAAGTGTAAGTGCTGCGAATACGGCACAGCTAATTTTTGTTCTGTCCATTTGATAAGTGCCCTTTTTAGCTCTTTGTATGCACTGCCAAGGGAAATACTGCGGAAAGACCCAATACATACAACAATTAATTTCAATACAAATTTTTGTTAATGTAGCATAAATGAGCATATCAGGTTTTGATGTTGATTTCTAAGGTGTTATTAGGTGCAACTGAGGTGAGGTATAAGTTTAATGATTAGTACTCTAACTATATGCGTAAGTTTAAAAGCATTAAGGGATAGGTTATATTGCGGTTTAAATAAATATTTAGGTTTAATTAAGTGGCTATAACACGCATAGATCAACATCTTAACCGCCCGGTTTTCTATTTATCTTCATTGTCGATTTTAGTCTTAGTGGTATTTGCATTGATCGCGCCACAAACAGCAGATGTATTTTTTGCTGATTTGCAAAAAGGCATTATTGATAACGGCAGTTGGTTTTATGTGGTGTCGGTGGCGGTCATTCTACTTACTGTACTATATGTTGGTTTCTCTAGTTTTGGAGAAATACGCCTTGGTCCTGACCACTGTAAACCTGATTTTTCTCTGCCTACTTGGTTATCTATGTTGTTTGCCGCGGGTATGGGTATAGGCTTGATGTTTTTTGGAGTGGCGGAACCTGTAATGCACTTTCTGTCACCTCCAACTGCGCCCCAAGGGACCACCGATGCCGTGCGAGAGGCCATGAAAATGACCTTTTTTCACTGGGGTTTACATGCCTGGGCTATCTACGCAGTAGTAGGGTTAATTTTGGCTTATTTTAGCTTTAGGTTAAATTTACCTCTGACTTTGCGTTCGGCTTTGTATCCCATGATAGGCGACCGTATTTACGGTTGGGCGGGACATACAGTGGATATCCTAGCAGTGGTTAGCACTATCTTTGGCATTGCGACATCTCTTGGGTTAGGTGCAGCGCAAATTAACTCGGGATTAAGTTATCTATTTGCGCTTGAAGAATCCATACCGGTACAGATTTATTTGATGGTAGGCATTATCGCTATCGCTATTGTGTCAGTGGCAACTGGGTTAGAAAAAGGGATACGCCGTCTATCCGAATTCAACATGTTGCTAGCCATTGCCTTGTTACTATTTATTTTAATTTTAGGGCCAACGGTATTCTTGCTAACCGCCTATGTGCAAAATACAGGGGCTTATCTGTCAGATATTGTGCGTAACACTTTTAATCTATTTGCCTACGATAAAACCGACTGGATAGGCGGTTGGACCATTTTTTACTGGGGCTGGTGGTTAGCTTGGGCACCTTTTGTCGGGCTATTTATTGCGCGCATTTCGCGGGGCAGAACCATACGTGAGTTTGTTGTGGGTGTGTTAGTACTGCCTACTGCTTTTACCTTGTTCTGGATGACAGTGTTTGGCAATTCGGCTATTGATCTCATTTATACCCAAGGAGTGGACAAATTAGGGGATATGGTCAGCAGTAATGCCCCTGTGGCACTGTTTGTGTTTTTAGAGCACTTCCCGTTTCAACAGCTATTGAGTTTTATCGCAACCTTGATGGTGGTGGTGTTCTTTGTCACATCATGCGATTCGGGGGCAATGGTGGTTGATATGCTCTGCTCTCACGGTAGAAACGACACCCCAATTTGGCAACGTATTTATTGGGCCGTGGGGGTGGGACTAGTAGCTGCTATTTTGTTAACTGTTGGTGGTCTTAATGCGCTGCAAACTATGACCATTGCAACGGCTTTACCCTTTGCCATTATTTTGTTGCTTTCGTTAGTCGGCTTAATAAAGGCATTGCGTATCGAAAACCATAAGAAAGCCAGTTTGTTAATGAATTTGCACCCTCATCCAATTGGTCAAGATGAAGGTTGGGAACAGCGTCTTGCCACTATCATTCAATTTCCAAACAAAACAGCAGTGACGCAATTTATTGATACCACAGTGCGATCTGCGATGGAGAGTGTCAGGAAAGAATTGGCTAAAAATCAAGTTGAATCAGAAATAGTGAATGACTCAGGTGTGTTGAGCTTGAGCGTTCAACATGGTAGCGAACATTCTTTCGTATTTGGAGTGAAATGCGCTAAACACCTACAGCCTAGTTATTCATCAGATAACGAAGAATCTAATGAAGTGACCGACGACCATAGCTATTACCGCGCAGAAGTGCATCTAGCAGAAGGGGGACAAGATTACGATATTATGGGTTGGTCGAAGCAAGGGGTGATCAATGATGTAATTGATCAATACCATAAACATCAACACTTTTTACATCTATTGCGTTGATATGCAATTTAGCTATGTATTAGCAAATAATAGGTCATAAAAAGCATCGGAAACATGGATGTTTTCAGTATACTCAAGACAAAATCAAAGCATTTTGAATAAGGCATAAAAGTGCGAATTAAATCACCCCAAGGCATTTTGTCTTTAGATAGTATCTTACCCGAAGAACCTTTATTGATGATGGGCGCAGGGCCTGTACCCATTCCAGCCAGAGTGGCCGCCGCAAACGGCATTGTTATCAATCATTTGGGCGATACTATGGCGCAGATCATTGAGCAAGTTAAGCTGATGTCACGCTATGTGTTTCAAACCGAAACCGGGCATATCCTAGGGGTAGCTGGCCCAGGTTCAGCCGCAATGGAAATGGCGGTGGCGAACCTTGTGGTGCCAGGTAGTAAAGTGCTCAGTGTATGCAATGGTTTTTTTAGTAATCGCCTTGCCGAAATGGCTGAGCGTGTTGAAGCTGATGTGGTGCGCTTGGTGGTAGGTGAAGGGCAAAGCGCCGACCCAAGCGTAGTGGCGCAATATATCGAACAGCATCAACCACAAGTTTTGACCATAGTACAAGGCGAAACCTCAAGTACTGTGTGTAACAATGAATTGGCAGCCATAGCGGCCGCTGCAAAAGCTCACAACTGTTTAGTGATAGTGGATGCCGTTTGTACTTTAAGTACCATGGAATTTGATATGGATAAATGGGGCATTGATGCAGTAATAACAGGTGGTCAAAAAGGTTTATCTTGTATACCAGGTGTGTCACTTATTGGGTTTTCCAGCAAGGCTTGGCAACATATTCAATCGCGAACTGATCAGCTTAGACATTGGTGCCTTGACGCCAAACTAGCGGATCAATTTTGGTATAAAAAAGCCTACCATTACACTGCGCCCGTATCTGGGATATTGGCAATCCATGAAGCGCTACGACTGGTATGCACCGAAACCCTAAAAGCGCGATTTGATCGACACTTACGTAGTTCCCAAGCACTGCAAGCAGGTATCGAAGCCATGGGGCTCTCACTATTTGTTAAACCAGAGGCGCGGTTAAATTCAGTGGTAGGTATTCAAGTGCCAACTGGCATTGAAAGCAAGCAACTACTTAACACTATGTCCAGTCGCTATAAGGTTGAGATTTCAGGATCTTTTGGCGCCAATATTGTGCGGATAGGGCAAATGGGCGAGCAATGCCGCGCTCATAACTTGTTTCGCACCCTGCATGCTTTTGGTGCGAGTTTTAATCTGCTTGGGCAACAACTTGATTTACCAGCGGGTATGGCGGCCCTTGAAAGCTCACTAGATCATTTTGGGGTTGTTGATTAATTTAAATGTTCAAGATTGAAAGGCATATATCAATACTACTTTTTTTTGGGGGCTTTTTAGGCTTGTTTGCTGGGTGTGAGCAAGCTAAATTCGATGATGAAGTTAGCAAAGATTATTCTTTAGACAATAGCCATTCAAAATACCACCAACTTGTAACTCGCCCGGCTAAAGAGTTAAGCAATGTTGAGCTTTATAATCGCTTGCTGACGTTATGGGATACGCCGTATCGAGAACTAGAATTGCCAACTTCTACTGGTTCAGCACATGTTATTGTATCTGGGCCTGTAGATGGTGATGCTTTGGTTTTACTGCATGGTATGAATGTTGATTCGACTATGTGGTACCCCAATATTAAAGCGTTATCTAAGCATTTTAGAGTCTATGCTATTGATGATATTTTGGGACCAGGTAAGTCAACACTAAACACTAGTGATGACTCAATAGAATTTTTAGTGTCTTGGTATTTCGAAGTATTTGACTTGTTGGAATTAGAAAAACCTTCGATTATTGGTGCTTCTCAAGGTGGGTGGATAGCGACAAATCTAGCCATAAGTCATCCCAATAAATTTAATCATTTGGTTTTACTTAGCCCTGCTCAAACATTTACTTGGCTAGATCCAAGTATCGATCTTTTATCGAGCCTAATTTTCACATTAAATCCAGAACGTGAAGGATTAGATGAGTATTTATCGACCTTATCTAATCATGTAGAAAGTATCGAAAGTATGTATATCGATCATTTTCTTAGAACCTCTAAATCGGGTTCAATATCTCCTTTACTGTTAGACATGAAGCCCTTCGATAATGAAAAACTATCTAATCTACCTATGCCAGTTTTATTATTGATAGGAGATAACGACTTATTTAATGGTCAAGATAGTATAAATCGTGCGAATCAGGCTCTTCCTTGTATTCAAACAAATATTATAAAAGATAGTGGGCACTTCATAAATGTTGATCAAGCCGAGATTGTCAATCGGCAGATTACCGAGTTTGTGGCTTTAAACAGGGCTTGTTGATTCTTGCTGCATGCTTTTGCAGTATAGATCGACAGGCCTTTGTGCTTCAAAAGCAAAGTGTAATACCATTCTCCATAAACAAGTGCTCACTTATTTATGGAGAATGGTATAAACACTAAACGCATCATGCTCTGTTCATGAAACTTACAACAAATTATAAATATCAAAAAGTTTGCCGCAGTAAAAAGCAGGTAAACTTCTAACAACTATTATTTTCAACGGAGAAAAACATGTTTAGTCACGTGATGTTAGGTGCGAGAGAAATTCAAGAGTCCAAGAAATTTTACGATGCTATTTTAGGAACTTTGGGTTATGAAGCAGGAAAGATTGATCCTAAAGGCCGTTGTTTTTATTTTACTAAAACGGGTGTATTTGGATTAAGCGTACCTATTGATGGTCAACCTGCTAGCCATGGCAATGGCAGTACGCTAGGTTTTGCGGTAGAAAGCGAAGAGCAAGGAAATGCATGGCACTCTGCAGGTTTAGCTAATGGTGGTGTGGCCTGTGAAGATCCTCCTGGAGTGCGTGATGGTGGCGAGATGAAGTTATATTTAGCCTACCTTCGTGATCCTGCTGGCAATAAAATCTGCGCCATGAAACGCGTAGGTTAGCTGCAGTAAGGACAACTGTATATGGCTGGAGTCTCCAGCCATATTACTATCATACCCTTAGTTTTCTTAGTGGTACGCGCTTGGCGCCAAAAATTAACAAACCTGCACCTAGATACATGGCAAGTCCATATACGCCTGCTGCAATGGCATAATCTGGCCTGTCTAGAAACGATACCGCTATTAAAATCGCCATTGAGCTATTTTGCACCCCCACTTCTATTCCCAAAGTCACGCAATCACGTTTTACAAACTTAAAGACAATGCCTAGTGCAACTCCTACAGCAATCGCGATTAAGTTCAGTGAAATAGATGGCAATAACACTTGAGATAACGATTCAATAATATTGGCGCGCTCTTGATAGGTGATAGCAATAATCATAAAAATCAAAAAAGCAGTGGCTAAACGCCTGAAGAAAGGTTCGCTGCGAATCGCTTGTTTAGGGTATTTGTGGCGCAGAACAATACCTAAAAGAACTGGCAGTAGGGTAATAAAAATCAGCCCTAACGTAGTGCTTAATAATGAAAAGGACTCGGCAGGGTTGCGATCAAATTGATTAACCGCAAACTGGATAATCAATGGTGTGGTAAACACACAAATCAAGGTGGTCACGGCTGTTAAACTAACAGATAAGGCTAGATTTGCTCTGGCTAAGTGGCTGATGATATTAGAGCTAGTGCCACCCGGGCATGCGGCTAAAATCATAATGCCGATAGCTAAATGTTGGCTTAAACCAAAGAGTATGGCTACCGCGAAGGCTAATATAGGCAGTAATATTAACTGCCCGAATAATCCCACAATCACAGGTTTAGGCTCTTTGCCTAGTTCTAAAAAGTCTTGCTTAGTGAGGCTTAATCCCATGCCAAACATGATAAGCCCCAATACTAAAGGCAAGATGATTTGGGTTAAAACGGATTCTGTCATTACCGCGATATTCCTAATTAAAGCTAAAGGTTTTAAAGCACAAAAGTGATCCGCTTTTGTGCTAAATATTTGCTCTCTAGCTCATTTTTGCCAGCAGGCTTAATGGCGCGATACGGGCAATATACCTAAACAAAGCCCAAGGCCATTTGGGTACAAAACTATTGGCCACTTCTTTTTCAATATCTTTCACTATGGCTTTGCAGCCTGTTTCTAAGTCCACAATAAAAGGCACGGCTTTGACTTTTGCATTGATTTCAGTGCGAATAAAGCCAGGATGAATAGTGGTGACTTTTATGGGCGTATCGCGCACATCGATACGAATACCTTCAGAAAGTGATGTTAAAGCGGCCTTAGTCGCGGCGTACACTGTCATGGCTCTACGGGCTCCACGTACTGCGCTAACAGAAGATATAGTCACTAAATGCCCAGTGTTTTGCTTTCGAAATAATTCCATGGCCGCTTCGCACTGAGCCAAAGCCGACACAAAGTTAGTTACCGCGGTTTCTTTGTTGGCTTTAAAATAACCGGTGCCTAAAGAAGCACCTTTGCCCATGCCAGCATTGACTATAATCCGATCTAAGCCGCCTAAATCATCTGCAAAGGCTTTAACAACCTCAAATACTTGCTCATGGTCGTTGACATCTAATGGGCGAATAACCACTTTAATGTCAGGGTTAATGGCCAATAACTCTTGTTTAAGGGACTCTAAGTTTTCTACTCTGCGAGCACATAAGGCTAAATTACGCCCCATCTTGGCAAACTCAACGGCCATGCCTTTACCTAAACCAGAACTGGCACCTGTAATTAAAATATTCTGTCTAATCATATTGTTACTTCTCTTTGTATTATTATTTTCTTTGCTTAGGTATCTGTTGGGGGTTTAAAGTTTTTTAGTTGGTTGTGCATGATCTTAAAATAACGCGTGGGGGATAACCAACGCTTGATTCGATATGCAAGGCGTCCATCTTTGTGGGTGATAGTCATAAATCTGTTGTTTTCACTGTCTTGGTAGATGGCAGCGGCTACTTGAGCTGCGGTGATATCAGAATACGTATGCAACATTTTCTTAACCATCTGCGCCACTCCAGGTTGTTTACTGCGCAGTGATTCGTCTAAGTTTGTCGAGAAAAATCCTGGACAAGCTACGCTCACATGAATGTTATTATCCATTAACTCAAGCTGCATGGTTTCTGAAAAACTCACTACCGCGGCTTTACTGGCATTATAACTGGCCATCATTGGCGCGGGCGTAATCCCTGCTTGGGACGCAATATTCACTATTTTGCCGCCGTCTTGTTGCTTCATCCAAGGTACAAAAGCGCGGCACATACGTACCATGCCTAAAACATTGATATTCAGTACCCATTGCCACTGTTCTAAGTCTTCAAATTCTAATGCACCACCTGTGGCCACACCGGCATTGTTAACTAATACGCTAACTTCGCTCCAACGAGATTGCAGTTGTTGTTTCAGGGTTTCAATATCTGCTTCGCTGGTAATATCGCATGGTAAAAAAAAGGCGTTGCCATGATCTTCGATAATGGCTGCTACTACTTTATTACCACGATCAGGGTTAAGATCGGCAATACAGACTTCAAAGCCTTGTTTGGCATATTGTAATGCCAGCGCTTCACCTAAACCTGAAGCACCTCCGGTTATTAATACATTTTTACTCATTTATTTGTCTCAACTCCAAACGGGCTACTATGACTTTGCTTACTTCATCAGAACCCTGTGCTAAGCGCAAGGTTTGAAACCTGCCCATTGGAATTTTTTCTCAATTCGTTCAAAACCCCACTAATATCAATTGTTAGGATGGATTAATGGTATAAGATGATTGTTTTAAATCCTTGTTTACTTTGGTGATTATAGGGTTATCATGACTTAATAAACTTTGAAAAAGGGACTTGTTCAGACGCTAATCATTTAAACAGTGACAGTAAGTGAGATAATGTTGAAGCCAAGTAAGTTCATTGCGCTACTATTCTGCTTTTTTAGTTGCACCTTCAGTGCAGGTATTTTCTCAGCGCAAGCAATTCCTACAGTCGACGTGAAAAATCAATTCAAAAACGGCAAAACGAGCCTTGCGGGCGATTGGGCATTACGTTGGGGGGAGTGGATACCTCTGGCCGATATTGCCACATCTAAAGCTCAGTTTAAAACTGTGCAACTACCTAACTTTGTTAACTCTATGGTAGATAAACAAGCCCTACAAGAGCGTAAGTACGGGACTTATATTCTCAGGCTGGATAACTTGCATAACGTTTTCAAAGAGCCCGCAATTCGGATGCGTGATGTCAGCGATGCGTGGCAAGCCTGGTGGGTTGATGATTCTGGAAATACCCAATTTTTAGGGCAGTCGGGGAAAATTTCAACAGATAAAACCACACAATATATGCGTTTTAAAACCGGTATTTTGAAACTCCCACTTGAGACTAACGCTGGAACCTTAGTCATTTATATATCAACACAATTGTACGACAAAGGCGGTATGTATGGTAAGTTTGAAGTAAGTGAACTTAACTCCATTAGAAAGTCGCAATTTTCAGATTTGGCAGGAAGAGTAGCGCTGATTGCTATTGGTTTGCTGGTTGTATTTCAAAATATTTTATTTTATTTGTTTCGCCCCAAAGAGCGCGTGTTATTGCTATTAGCCGTGTTTGCGTTTTCTATTTTGCTACGAGCTTCAGTATCTAATGATTACCTTTATTATCTTTTAAGTGACCCTAGCAATTTTGATTTTCTTTTAAGGCTGGAATATATCACTATTGTTTGGCCAGCTGTGGCGGCGGTTCACTTTTTTGCGTATTTATATCCAGCCAAGTTCTCTGACATAGTGGTGAAATTAGGCTACCTAGTGATGGTGTTAGTAGTAGGTTTTTCATTGGTATTATCACTTAAACAACTCGTCAATAGCCTATTCTATTATCAAATCACATTAGGGTTATTTAGCATGTATGTGGTTTGGTTGATCATAAGGTCGCTATTTGTGAAATCTAAACACTCCGCGTTAATGATAATCAGCTGTGTTGTGTTAGTTTGTGGTGTGATAAACGATGTGTATGCATCCTTATCGAGTGCATACAGTTTATACCTTGCCGAGTATTCGTTGTTACTGTTTTTGTTTGCGCAAACTCAGTATCATTCCTTTAGGTTTGTAGCGGCGTTGGATGTGGCTGAGCATTTAACCGATAACCTGCAACAAGAAGTCGCTGATAAGACTAACCAGCTATCCATTCGCAATCGTGAATTGCAAGATAAAGCGGATAATCTGAAACTTCAACATGATCGCATTAAGGAGTTGTCAGAAACTGACCACCTTACAGGCTTGTATAACCGCCAAACCTTTGACAATTATTTAGAGCTGACATTTTCTCAAGCTATTGCGTATTCAAAAAATTTGGCCTTGGTGATTTTAGATGTCGATGACTTTAAGAAAATTAATGACACCTATGGGCACCAAGTGGGTGACGACTGTTTAAAAGCTATGGCTGACTATCTACGTCAAGCCAATTTACGTAAAGATGATTTTGTTGCCAGGTATGGTGGTGAAGAAGTCGTTATTATCTTAAACGGTGCTGATATTACCCGGGCCGAGGAAATTAGCCAAAGAATCTGTAATGGATTAAGTCAAATTGAGTTATTTGCAGAACAACAACAGATAGTGTTGACTGCAAGTTTTGGTGTGTCTGAAGTCACTTACAACCAAGCTAAAAATCCAGACCAGTTATTAAAACTAGCAGATGACGCGCTTTATAAGGCGAAAGCTGAAGGTAAAAATCGGGTGGTGGTTGCAGGTTAAGTGAAGGAAATTCAGAATGATATGATGAATTGGATGGCGCTATTTAATATCAATTATTAAGATGAATTGGTATAAGTAAGTTTTTGATTTTAGTAGCTTTTTCGAAGTGATCTAATTGTTGGGTTTCAATCCACCAAGTGGCAGCTTCCATTAACAGCCTTGGGTTGTCATTTTTGTTGGCAAAAAACGCGTAGAAAGACAAACCAACAGAAGGGCCTTTAGCTGCAATTTTTTTGTCACACACTTCAATCATTTTGGCTCTAAGTTTGTGTTGCAAGGTGATCCTCATGTTAACGCTGCCGCAATTGTATAAGTACAAATTAGTTTAGGATACAAACATTTGGGGTCTATATCCTAAACCCACTTCTAGACTCTGTTAAAAAGTCTTAGAAGATACAATGTTTGGCATAATCAGCGCCTTCTGAAGCAGTCCAGTCCGCTTTTGGCTTTTCTTTTAGATCTGCACACCATTCTTCACTGCCAACTTCTGGCGCGCAACCAGTTAAAAATAAAGCGACCGCAAATACACCTATTAATTTTTTCATAAATTGTAATTCCTTAAAGCAGTTATTGATCTCCCCATTTAACGGGAGCCATGTAATTGTAGTTAGGTTAAGTGGTATCAAATTAAATACCAAGGTATGTAAAATAACTTAGCGATTTCCAACATTCAAGTACTCAAATTGTTAATCTAGTTCAGGTCATAAATAGTTAATCAGTTACTAGCTGTATTAAAGGCGCATATGGAAGAGGTAAATAAGCATCACATGGTTGTTTGGGCTAAAGCGTTGTCTTTAGCTTTGTTTATTGTGACTATGTTGATATTTCTACCTCTGCTTTATCATTTTGGCGTGGCCTTGAAACCTGCTGCAAAAGTTGCCGATGAGGGCATAGTAACAATTCAACCGTCAGACTTTTCTGAAAGAAAAACCTTAGCACTAACCTGAAATTGGTCATTCTATTGGCAGCACTTACTTGATCCTGAACAAATAGAAGTAACAACCATACCCCCTGCTTTGATAAAAGTGAGTGGCGGCTGGCAATCCAATCAATCTGATGTAACCTATGACGCAATTGGTTTTGCTACCTATCATCTGGAAGTAGCCTTGCAACAAGTTTCAAGTAATTTGGCAATCCAAATTCCTCAAATAGAAAGTGCCTACAAATTTTATTTGAATTCAGAACTCAAGGCGTTAGGTGGTGTGGTGACCGACTCTGAATCTGAGGCTTCACCTAGTTACAGCAATAGCACAGTAAAGATCCCAGACGGACTTAAAGAGTTCTCTATCACTATACAAGTATCTAATTTTCATTCTGGTTGGGGCGGGATTTGGCAACCTATTGTTCTAGGGGACGCCGATTCTTTAAATATGTTACATAGAGACAAGGTCGCGCTAAGTGTTTTTCTGCTTGGATCATTGCTAATAACTGCGCTCAACTCTCTTACTTTGTTTTTCCAACGTCCCCAAGACCGTGTTCCTGTAGTCTTTGCATGTATTTGTATGCTGTTGTTTCTTAGGGAGTTTACCCTAGATCACATGAGTGTTTTATTGCCTTCTATAGCAAGTGGGTTTGTGATGATAACCAAAATAAATTTCTTTAGTTATTATGCAATTATTCCTACTATTTTGTATTTCTATCAACTTTATTTTTTAAAAGTGTTTCACACTCAGTTTTGCCGATTGATTTATATAGTGTGTATTGTTTTTGTGATATTTATTCTGTTTTTCCCTACTCGTTATTTTGGTCTCTCTTTAAGTATCTTTAACATTATTGCATTAGTTGTTATGAGCTACATATTGCAAAGAATGTGGGTAGCGATCAATATTAAATTGCGGGGCGCGCGCATTATGCTGCTTGGTTCTTTGATTGCTTTTGTATTTGCTGTTAACGATATATTAAATCTGAACGGCGTGATAACAACAGGTCGATTTTTTAGTTTCGGTATTATTGGATTTATCTTTTGTCAGAATTTTGTGACAAATAGCAGGTTTAATTATTTAATTTCTAAGAACGAGACACTCTCAGATAAGCTAAAAGTACGAAACGCTGACTTGGTGCTGATGAGTGAGCTACTTGAAACCAAAGTCGAACAGCGCACCCTTGATCTCAAATTAGCCAATAAAGAATTAAAAGCTAGGGCAAGTAGCGATCTCCTTACCAATACCCTAAATCGATACGGTTTACATCAACATATTCAAGCCGCATTTGAGCGATATCGTCGTTCACAAGAATCCTTTTGCTTGGTATTGATAGACTATGATCATTTCAAAGAAATTAATGACAATTACGGCCACGATCTAGGTGACATTGTATTGGCCACTGGTGCTGAGTTAATTAAGGATAGCATTCGTGAACAAGATAAATTGTCGAGATGGGGAGGAGAAGAGTTTCTCATTTTATTGCCAGACACGGAATTGCAAGGGGCATTAGCCATTGCGAATAAGCTTAAAGTTGCAATTAACGCTAAGCCTATAGGTCAACCTATAGGTGTGAATGTCACTGTGACAGGTGGGGTTGCTCAGGTCAATGATGAAGATACCTTTGAATCGCTATTTAAGCGAGTTGATGAAGCCTTATATCATGGTAAGCAAGAGGGTAGAAACCGAATTTGTAGCTAGCTTGAACTGCCTATAAGTACAGCTCACAATAAGGTTATTTGAGATACAAGTAGCGGTGATTAATTATTGTTCAGCATGTCTCGTAATTTTTTCTCTGCTAATTCTGCCGCGGAAAGGGGCTCAGTATCTAGGTTTTGTTGTGGTAATTCATCGCCAAACAGAGCGGCTAATTTGGACTTGGCGAGATCAGATTTAGAATAATTGGGTGCCTTGAATTTGTGTTTGCTTGGCTTGAAGTAGTCACAAAAGTTGGCCAATTCTAACTCTCTTTGATGTTCGGCTCGATCTTCTGTGCAGCCTTTATTTTCATCATAAAACTCACACATTTTACATACATGTATATCTTTGCCACATGTTGTGCACTCTTCTCGTCGCGACATAGGAAGAATAACGCCTTCCAATTGGGCATTGCATTGCCAACAATAAAATTTATCAACCATGTGGTTCCTCAGTTATTAAAAAGTATCAATGTTGATCGAACATGATTACATTGCCATCAGGATCTTTTAACACACAATGTGTCGGCCCAGATTCTCCTTGAGTTGGTGTGTCAATCTCGATGTTATTGTGTTGTAGATGTTTCTCAATAGTGCGCACATCTGTTGGGTTAAAGGTGAGGATGTTAGCTTCAAACATACCCTCAAATAAACCAATGACTGTTGTGTCTTTTTGCAATATAAGCCACTTATCGACGACAGATCCACATTCAGGATGGGTTGTAAATCCTAGTGTCTCGTAAAATGCTTTTGATTTGGCGATATCTTTAACGGTTAAGCTGACTGAAAATTGACCAAAATTCATGGTTTCTCCTAATTTTTCATTTAGTTAAATGTGATGACTAAGAATGTGTATCAAAACAATAGCCTAAAAGTGAAGCGCTGTCTTGGTATGAGAGTGAGTTGAAAGGTCAAGATAGACTGATTACAGGGGACGTGAAATAATACCAATTCATCCTAATAATTGATCACTCAGCGAGATTTAAAAGCACCTAATCAAGGCGCTCGAATGAAGCAA
>NZ_CAKZKO010000205.1 GCF_937123705.1 uncultured Paraglaciecola sp.
CATTCCTGCAGGACTACGCCTCGATTGAAAGTCGCTGGTGTTCTCTGAGTGACTAATTGTTAGGATGAATTGGTATAGTTTCTATCTATAGATAGGCAAGACACTGTAAAGGTAAGTAAAAGTTAATGAGTATATTGAAACGGGTACAAATGATAGTGGTTATTTGTTTAGTCAGCGTCGGTCTTGATCAAGGAACTAAGTGGTACGCAGCCAAGAATCTACCCAAATTTGAAATGACCAGTTATTGGAACGATATATTGCGAATTGGTTACACTGAAAACACCGGGGCCTTTTTAGGTTTGGGCAGCGGTATGTCAGAGTCCGCAAGGTTTTGGATATTTGTTTGCGCAGTAGGTTTGATTTTATCGGCTTTGCTGATTTATATACTAAAAACGCAAACCCAAACTGCATTTGGATTAACATCACTAGTCCTTATTTTCTCTGGCGGGATCAGTAATTTTTACGACAGAGCGGTGAATAATGGTGCGGTGATTGATTTTTTGAATATCGGCGTAGGCTCATTGAGGACGGGTATTTTTAATGTGGCCGATATGGCCATTATGCTAGGGGTATTTCTATTATTGTTTGCTAAAGATAAGCAGGCTGAAAACGAAGCAGGATAATTTTTTGGAAAGTTGTGTTTATGCAGGCACTTACTCACCACCTTTAGAAAAATTTTTTCCCGCTAGCTAAAGTAAAGTTGAATGGAGAAGGAAATCAAATAACCCCTTAACAGAAACTTAAATATTAAGGGGCTGCTGGTTTACATATTAGATAGCAAGTCTGGGTTTTGAACTAGATTTCTGACACCGTGAGCATGGTCTTCGTTAAAGATATTGCCCTGGCACCATTTTCCAACCGTGCTTATATTTACTTTCGCAACCTTGGGTCTAACACTCCAACTAACTTGAAAAGGTGAGCCTTTTTCATTATATCCAGGACCAGTTGTAGAGCCGATATATTGCACCGCATTGCCAGTATTGGTGGGAATATGCAAAGCTTGGTTTTTGCCCAAGGATTTGTGGTGAGCAGTTAAGCGACCAAAATCGAATGCACCTTGATCGTTTACAAGTACATACACCTGTGTTTCCACTCGCAACTGAGGGTTCGCAATTGATTCACTTAAACAAGCGCCCAAAGTCGGGCCTGGTGCAACTTGTGCCGTTGAATGAACATAATGTACTTCAATAGTTGCACCCGGTTTAAGAGAGCCGTGAGAACTAGGGCAGACTTCTTCACTAGTAGAAGTCAATTCATCTTTGGTTAACTTGCCAGTGTATTTATAGCCACTATGATAGCCGTGTCCATCGCCATTTCCTGCGTATTCAGTGAACTCCCCGCCCTTGTGCTCAGCATTTTGGTGAAAATGAATATTACAAAGATTCATATCTTCAACTGCAGGAGCCATTTCAAACAAAACTTTGTTTTTGCCTGTTGAGAGATCAATATCTCTAGGCGATTGTGGCCCAAAGCCTTTTCCATTGGTATTGACTTTTAATGCCGACCTTTGTGTAGAAATGACCTCATCCGAGACTATTTTGTCTGCTGCAACTGAAAGCATTGAAATCGAAGTGACTGTTACTAATAACGCTAATGAACTCGTTTTATTCTTCATGATTTTATTCCTCATATATACAGCAGTAAAATAGACTATTTACTTAAAATGCCTTAACCACAGCAATGCCAAAGATTGTGGCTGTTTGGCTTCCCACAAAGTCAACGGCTAAGGTTGGAGCAACCCCAAATTGACCAACATGAAAGTCGTAACTGATTGATGCGCGGGTGACATCTTCTTTATGGCTGGCGTGATGATGAATATGTCCATGACCATCATCTTCATCATAGCTGCCCACAGTTTCTTTACCAATTCCCACGCCTAGTCTTAGCTCCTTCCAAGGGTGTAAATAAATAGCAGCAAGCGCTATGTCTACCCCAGCGCCATGGTGAGCATCATCGGTTTTTTCATATACTAAACCACCGCCCCACATTTTTGAAAACTTATACTCGTACTCAATGCCATAAGAGAATTCTGATTCACTATTTGCATGTGTAAAACCTACAAAGACACCTGGTATATGCTTTGGTGCGCTATGACCACTATCACTTGCGGCAATTGCAGGAGTGGTAACTAAGCTCGTTAAAATAGCTGCAGCAAAAAACATTTTATATTTCATTAATATTCCTCAAATTAGTCTTGTAGCGCGAAGGTAACATAAAGGTTAGCTTCTATTATTATTTTGAGTGAGTCAAATATAGACATAAATAATCACCTCAAGTTGACTCGGAGTTATGGCTATTTATATCCCCAAAAAAAAACCGGCTTTCGCCGGTTTTGATTCAATCTATTTAAAAGCTAATCACTCACAACCCTATGACTTAGGTGCGCGCCCTGCTTGTTTACGTAAATTTTCAGTCAGTAACTTTTTACGTATACGGATGCTTTCTGGTGTGACTTCTACCAATTCATCGTTATCGATAAACTCTAAGGCTTGCTCCAGTGACATATTAATGGGTGGCACTAAGCTTTGCGCTTCGTCGGTACCTGAGGCACGTACGTTAGTTAGCTGCTTACCTTTTAGGGCGTTAACGGTTAAGTCGTTTTCACGTGCGTGAATACCGATCACCATGCCTTCGTATACTTCAACACCATGGCCAATAAATAAACGTCCACGCTCTTGTAGATTAAACAAGGCGTTAGTTAATGCTTTACCTGTTGCATTGGCTATCAATACGCCATTTTTACGCTGACCAATTTCGCCGCCTTTATGCTTAGCGTAGTGATCGAAAGTATGGTACATCAAACCCGAACCAGAGGTCATGGTCATAAAGTCAGTTTGGAAACCAATCAAGCCACGGCTAGGAATAACAAAATCCATACGAATTCGGCCTTTACCATCTGGAGACATATCCGTTAGTTCACCTTTACGTGTACCTAACTGTTCCATGATCGAACCTTGATGCTCTTCTTCAACGTCAATAGTGACCGTTTCGAAAGGTTCGTGAGTTTCGCCGTCTACTTCACGTAAAATTACTTCAGGACGTGATACAGCAAGTTCATACCCTTCGCGGCGCATGTTCTCTATCAATATACCTAAATGCAGTTCACCACGACCGGATACGCGGAACTTATCCGGATCAGGCATTTCTTCTACTTTAAGGGCTACGTTGTGTACTAATTCGTTTTGTAGACGTTCAAGGATATTACGAGAGGTAACGTATTTTCCTTCTTTACCTGCAAACGGAGAATTGTTGACTTGGAATGTCATGGTTACTGTGGGTTCATCCACTGATAATGGCGGTAATGCTTCTACGGCATTTGGATCACAAATAGTATCTGAAATCTTAAGTTCACCTAAACCTGTGATAGCAATAATATCGCCGGCATCTGCTGAATCAACTTCATGACGCTCAAGACCTAAGTAACCTTGTACTTGGCCAACTTTACCGTTACGAGTTTTGCCATCGGCACCTATTACACTGACTTGTTGGTTTGGCTTCACAGAACCACGGGTAATACGGCCTATACCAATTACACCCACATAAGAGTTGTAATCTAGCTGAGAGATTTGCATCTGCAAGGTGCCTTGGATATCGGCAGCAGGTGGTTTAACGTGTTCAACTATGGTTTCGAACAAAGGCGTCATAGTGTCACTTTCAACATCTAGATCGTTAGTTGCCCAGCCATTAATAGCCGATGCATAGACCACTTGAAAGTCTAGTTGGTCGTCGGTAGCGCCTAAGTTATCGAACAAATCAAATACTTGATCCATAACCCAATCAGGACGAGCACCTGGTTTATCAATTTTGTTGATAACAACGATTGGTTTTAACCCTTGAGCGAAGGCTTTTTGAGTCACAAAGCGGGTTTGTGGCATAGGACCTTCTTGGGCGTCAACTAGTAGCAATACTGAATCGGCCATAGACATAACACGTTCCACTTCACCACCAAAATCGGCGTGGCCAGGGGTGTCCACTATATTGATGCGGTAATCGTTCCATTTAATTGCGGTGTTTTTCGCAAGTATGGTAATACCCCGTTCTTTTTCAATATCGTTTGAGTCCATCACTCGTTCTTCGGCTTCGCCGCGGCTTTCTAAGGTGCCTGATTGTTGTAATAACTTATCAACTAGTGTGGTTTTGCCATGGTCAACGTGGGCTATGATAGCTATGTTCCTCAAGTTTTCGATTGAGGTGTTTGATGAACTCATTGTCTTTTCTCTATTGGGGCCGCGTTCTTTTATATGACTTTATGAGTCAAACAAAGAAGCAGCTAAATTTACTGGAATTTATTGGGCGCGGATTGTACAGTTTTATCCTACATTTAGCGAACTTCAAATGCATATTGCTGTAAATAATACCTAGCCGCGCAATTGAATAACTTCGCGTTAACATTATTGTCATTATTTGATGTATTTAAGTGCAAAGCACCAACTTGGTGCAATTGCGTTCATTGGTGGTGCAGCTTTTTGTTGAGATATTCGATGTATTACGCCTAAAATGTATAAATAACTGGTTTCACAAGCACTTAGACAGCTGGCATGATTATCGCATTACCTAGGAAATAGAATTAACATTTTGTCGGCACGTTAATAGTTATTGGCTATGTACGTGCATTCATATATTTATACTTTTAATTTGGAGAATACCATGTCAGCACAACAGGCCTTAGATCTAATTAGAGAAAGCGAAGCTAAATTTGTTGATTTACGCTTTACCGATACTAAAGGTAAGGAACAGCACGTTTCTATCCCTACCCATCAAGTAGACGAAGATTTTTTTGAAGAAGGCAAAATGTTTGATGGTTCGTCTATCTTGGGTTGGAAAGGCATAAATGAATCAGACATGATTTTGATGCCAGATGGTGAAAGTGCGGTGCTTGACCCCTTCGCAGAAGAAACCCAAATAAACATTCGTTGCGATATTTTGGAGCCTATGACCATGCAAGGGTATGATCGTGACCCTCGCTCTGTCGCTCGTCGCGCCGAAGAGTATTTAAAGTCTACCGGAATAGGTGACACCGCATTGTTTGGTCCAGAGCCTGAATTTTTCTTGTTTGATGACGTGCGTTTTCACACCGATATGGCAGGTTCATTTTTCAAGATCAACTCAAGTGAAGCTAAGTGGAATTCAGGTACCGAATTTGAAGAAGGCAATATGGCGCACCGCCCTGGAGTAAAAGGCGGGTATTTCCCCGTTCCTCCAGTGGATTCATCCCACGATACTCGCGCCGCCATGTGTATGGTTATGGAAGAAATGGGCTTAACAGTCGAAGCTCATCACCATGAAGTCGCCACCGCTGGTCAAAACGAAATCGCATGTCTTTTCAATACGTTAGTGAAAAAAGCCGATGAGGTGCAAATCTATAAATATGTGGTCCATAACGTTGCCCATGCCTACGGTCAAACGGCTACTTTTATGCCGAAACCACTAGTTGGCGATAATGGTTCTGGTATGCATGTTCACCAGTCCATTTCTAAAGATGGCAAAAATATCTTCGCCGGTGATAAGTATGCCGGCATGTCTGAAGAAGCCTTGTTTTATATTGGCGGAATCATTAAGCATGCGCGCGCCATTAACGCTTTCGCTAATGCATCAACTAACTCATATAAACGTTTGGTACCTGGCTTCGAAGCGCCAGTTATGTTGGCTTATTCAGCGCGTAACCGCTCGGCTTCTATCCGTATTCCATTTGTAACCAGTGACAAAGCGCGTCGTATTGAAGTGCGTTTCCCTGACCCAACAGGTAACCCTTATCTTGCATTCACAGCTATGCTGATGGCGGGCCTTGATGGGATCAAAAATAAGATCCACCCCGGTGACTCAATGGATAAGGATTTATACGACTTACCTGCCGAAGAAGCTGCGGCCATTCCACAAGTCTGCAGTTCATTTGAACAAGCCTTGGATGCTTTGGATAATGATCGCGACTTTTTAACCGCAGGGGGAGTTATGTCAGATGAATCAATTGATGCATACCTCGAATTAAAACGCAGCGAAGTAGAAACATTGAATATGACCACTCATCCAGTTGAGTTTGATATGTATTACAGTGTGTAATTAGTATTTATTAGAGACGTATATCTTTGATAGTTATTAAAATAGATAACAAGCCCGCATTTGCGGGCTTTTTTTTATCTATAATACAGATACACTGGTTTTAGCACCGAGTTTCTAGCTTCGAGCTACAAGACAAAAGACTTTTAACCACAGAGGGCACAGAGAGCAAAGAGGAAAAGAAGGGGATGGTTTTTGTAGTTAAGTATTTGGTTTTCTCTGTGTAGCGAAGCACTCTGTGTTCTGTGGTGTTTAGTTTTTTGAGTTGTGGGCAATGTTTTTGGTATTGGGAGGGCAGGCATTATGAGTAAAGTGCGGGGATTTTATATTCTTTGTTTTTTGTTGTGCATGAGTGTGTCGGCACAAGAGGTTTACAAAACAATTAAGGCCGATGGTAGCGTGGTTTATAGTGATGTGCCTAGCGATGGAGCCGTACCTGTCAATTTGTCAGCTATGAATAATACGGTTATGCCAGGGCTTGGCGGTGTTTCAAGTTCCAAAGCTAAGGGGCGTACTTCCGTTCGAAAACGCACCACTGCGGTGCAATATGAGGTAACAATAGCTTCTCCCGAGGCAGAACAGACATTACGTGATAATTCAGGCGCTGTCAGTATAAGTGCAGATGTCGCGCCAAAAAAGGCCGGGCAATTTGAATTACGTCTTGATAATCAAGTTGTTATGACTCAATCAAATGGCCAGTTTCAATTAGAAAATGTCGATCGTGGTGCCCATATCATTCAAGTTAATTTTCTCGACAAGTCAGGCAAGATCCTTGCATCATCTAAACCGCAAACCTTTTATTTACAAAAAGCGTCTGCTCTGATCAACGCATCAAAGGCCCAATAAAAGCTATTGTGTAAAAAGTAGTATCTAATTCAGAGCAGTAAAATATAATTTGCACTATATAAGTGCATAAAATGTTGAGTTTATGTCTGAATCTGTCACTACTGAAAATCTGTTAGATAATTTATCCACTGCTGTTTTAGTATTAGATGAAAAATTGCAGGTGCAATATGCCAATCACGCTGCTCTAGCGGTATTTGAACGTAGTTTAAGTTTACTGATTGGTTGTTCCTTTAATCAACTTATTGTTGCGTCTACCTTAGACTTTGTACGCTTCCAAAATACCATGCAGTACGGGGAAGTCTATTCCGATAGTGAAGTCACGCTCACCTTTGCCGATGGTCGGCAAACCCAAACTGATATTTCGGTTACCTACATATTAGAAAACCAGGCTAAGCGATTCTTAATCGAAATTAGGCTGATTGAACAACAAAAAAAGATAAGCCAGGAAAATCAACAATGGGCGCAACAACAAGCGGCTCGTGAGTTGGTGCGAGGATTAGCTCATGAAATTAAAAATCCGTTAGGAGGGATTAGAGGAGCCGCGCAGCTACTAGAAAAACAGTTACCTAGTGCCGATTTAAAAGAGTTCACTCAGGTTATAGTCGAACAGTCCGACAGGCTCACCAATTTAGTCGATCGTTTATTAGGCCCCAATCTAAGGCCAAGTTTTGAGTGGAATAGTGTGCATCAAATGCTCGAAAAAGTGTGTACCTTAGTGCAGCTCGATCCTAGTCACAATATCGTGATAACCCGAGACTATGATCCTAGCATTCCCGAGTTGTACTTAGATCAAGATATGTTACAACAAGCAACCCTAAATATAGTGCGAAATAGTGTTCAAGCATTATTGGAATGCCCTGAGGTTGCGGGCGAAATTAAGATAGTTACTAGAATTGAACGTCAAGTCATCATACATGGTCAATGTTTTCCTCTTTGCGTTAAAATTCAAATCATCGACAACGGGCCGGGTATTCCTGATGAGCTTAAAAGTACTTTGTTTTACCCTATGGTAACTAGCAAGCAAGATGGCAGTGGTTTGGGGTTGTCAATCTCGCAAACTCTTATTGCTCATCATCGCGGTAAAATTGAGGTCGATAG
Organism: uncultured Paraglaciecola sp.; assembly: GCF_937123705.1. Classification (GTDB taxonomy): domain Bacteria; phylum Pseudomonadota; class Gammaproteobacteria; order Enterobacterales; family Alteromonadaceae; genus Paraglaciecola. The sequence continues at coordinate 7,999 of NZ_CAKZKO010000205.1, forward strand.
TTGGCCCAATAGGACAGAATTTACGCTTTATTTACCTATTGATAAAAAGGAGTCTAAGCAATGAATGTCGAACCTGTATGGATAGTTGATGACGATAGCTCGATCCGTTGGGTATTACAAAAAGCACTTCAGGCGGCAAACATAGCGTGTTGCAGCTTTGAAAATCCCCAAGACTTGTTATTGCAGTTAGAATCGGGGCAACCACCAGAAGTGATAGTGTCGGATATCCGGATGCCTCAGATGGACGGTATGGCCTTGCTAACGGAAGTGCATAAGCGATTTGAAGGTATTCCTGTGATTATCATGACAGCACATTCTGACTTAGACAGTGCCGTTAATGCCTATCAAAGTGGTGCTTTTGAATACCTGCCAAAGCCATTCGATATTGACGAGGCTGTCAGCTTAGTGCAAAGAGCACTCACCCATTCACGAGAACAAGCGCCTAAAAATCGACCGCAGGAACTCGCAAAAGCAACTGAAATTATTGGTGAAGCTCCAGCAATGCAGGAGGTATTTAGAGCGGTGGGGCGTTTATCTCGCTCAAGTATTAGTGTGTTGATTAACGGTCAATCTGGTACGGGTAAGGAGCTGGTGGCTCATGCGTTGCACAAACACAGCCCTCGTTCAAACAACACCTTTATTGCTTTGAATATGGCCGCTATACCAGTTGATTTGATTGAGTCTGAATTATTTGGCCACGAAAAAGGGGCCTTTACTGGTGCTCAGGCTGCAAGACAAGGGCGATTTGAGCAGGCTAACGGCGGCACCTTGTTTTTAGATGAAATAGGCGATATGCCTTTAGATGTGCAAACTAGACTATTACGGGTTTTAGCCGATGGCCAGTTTTATCGAGTTGGCGGTCATAACCCAGTATCAGTTGATGTAAGAATTATCGCGGCGACGCACCAAAATTTAGAGCAGCGAGTTTCTGAAGGGCAATTTAGAGAAGATTTGTATCACAGGTTAAATGTTATCCGCATTCATATACCTTCATTATGTGAAAGGCGTGAAGATATCCCTATCCTTGCGGCGCATTTTTTACAAAAAGCCGCTGCCGAACTTGAAGTTGAGGTGAAATCTCTTAGTCAGGAAACAAAAGTTATACTAAGCAACTTAGCATGGCCAGGAAACGTACGTCAGCTTGAAAACATGTGTCGTTGGTTGACAGTTATGGCTAGTGGTCAGGAAGTGTTGCCCCACGACTTACCCCCAGAAATTGACGAACAAGTTGGTGCGATAAATACTTCTACTAATTTAGATGACTGGCAAACATTGCTGGCTCGCTGGGCGGATGCCCAGCTGCAGTCGGGCCAGAACAATATATTGAATGACGCCATTAGTTGTTTTGAGCGCATCTTATTAGACCGCGCATTGCACTATACACATGGCCACAAACAAGATGCAGCAAAACGTCTAGGGTGGGGCAGGAATACCCTAACTAGAAAACTGAAAGAGTTGGGAATGTAGTTATTGAGTAATATTACTTTTAGGTTACCTCGCTCTTTCACTCGTCAATAAGGCCGCCATCCCTTTATTAAAGGCTTGCATCCATTTTCCAGAAAATTTCCCTTTGGCTATGCGGTTTATTTCAATCACGGCCTTTTTCTTGGGACGCTGCTGGTGGCCTTCATGGGCTCTGGCATGAGTAATAGCATCAAAGGTATCGAGAATGGCTAATAATTTTGCACCTTCACAAATATCATCTTGTTTGATCCCTAAAGGATAACCAGTGCCATCAATTCTCTCATGATGCTGCATAACCATTTTCCGAGCTTCGTTCCATTGGTTGAGGTTTTCTAGCAATCGCGCACTTTTATACACATGGGAGCGCATTAAGTTAAATTCGGTTTCATCGAGTTTTTCTTGCTTATGTAATACTGCAATAGGGATAAAGGCCATCCCAAAGTCATGCATGTAACATGCAACGGCAAGCTGTACTTCATTGATAGGTGAACCTGCAATTTTATTGATATAACCTGCAAGTTTGGCGATTCTGTCACCTCTGCCTTCCCAGTATTTTGAGCGCTTTTCGATAGGTTTCATTAGCTCTCTAAAAAATACTAAATCTTCACGGTCGTCGTTGCTGATAGATTTAGGGATACCTGTTGTCGCTATGCTTGATGGAGCGCTGGCTTCGGTGTTTTCTTTGCCCTTAGGCTGCTCAACACTTAAGTCAAGACTAGGATCCAATATCGACACAGCTTTGGCTAATAGGTGCTCATGCTCAGCAGCGTTTTCAGGGGTAATACGTTGTATTTCTACAACCAGCTTATCAAATAATGTTTTGTTGTATTCGGCTTGACCTGTTTGAATACAGCTTTGCACGAACACTTTGACTCTATCCATAATGAGTAATACTAAGTCACTCATGTTGCTGGTGTACTGAATTTGCCCTTTGCGCAAGTAATCAAGCAAGTCTTCGCCGTGTTGCAATAGCGGAATCAGTGGCGAAAAGTTAACTAGGCCCAAATCCCCTTTAATGGTATGAATTGAACGAAATAAAGAGCGTTGTAACTCGTTATCTTCGGGTTTTAACTCTAATTCAATTAAGGTTTGCTCGCTGGCTTCATAAAGTTCGTTAATTTCTTCCAGTAAGTCAGTCAGAATATCTTCATCGAGATCTTCATGTTTAAAGGTTTGCATTGCGTGAGTAGCCTTAATGGTTGAATGGATCTGTTACTTGGTTAAATAACGGCCAGTAAAGAGTATTATTAATTTATTTTTACCGAAATAGAAAGGCTAAAAGATACTTACCCCTAAATCAAATAGTAAAGTGTTTTAGCTCATGGCCAAAAGTAAGTATACTTTGCGACCATTTCATTTAACAGGATAGGCTTTGTTAGCGCTGTTACGCATAGTTGCGATTTTCTTTTATTTTTTGCTTATCAATATCATTCTTATGTTGATTTGTTTAGTGCGTCCCTTTCACCGTGATAATGTTCACGCTGCGGGTGCGTTGTATAGTTCTGTTTCGAGACTATTAGGATTAAAAATTGAGTACCGAGTGCCCGACAGTGTTAAGCAAGGTGGCCCCTATGTTTATATTGCCAATCACCAAAATAGTTATGATTTATTAACCATTTGTGGTGCCACGCAAAAAGGCACTGTGACTGTGGGTAAAAAAAGTATGAAATGGTTGCCTGTGATTGGCCAAATGTATTGGTTAACAGGCAACATTATGATTGACCGAAAAAATTCAAGTCGTGCTCATGACACCCTGCAAAGTACAGTGCAAAAAATTCAAAATAGGCGTTTGTCGGTGTGGTTTTTTCCAGAAGGCACTCGTAGTTATGGTCGTGGCCTTTTACCCTTTAAAACGGGCGCATTTCGTATTGCAAAGGCGACAAACGAAGCCATAGTCACTATTGCTGCTAGCAGTTTGCATAATAAAATAAAACTTAATAGATGGGATAATGGCAAATTGTTAATTGAACTGTCAGAACCTGAGTTGATGGATGAAAAAAAATCGATTAAGCAAAACGCTGAGTATTTTCACCATAAAATGCAGCAACAGATTCAAAACCTAGACACAGAAATAGACAACGGCTAAAACACTAGCATAGAGGAACACCTATGAATGCAAACACAGTAGCAGAACTGGCCGAATGGCATGAGTTTAATCAAGAAACCATAGAAGCATTGATTGCAGATGACAGCGACGCAACAAAAGCTCACACAATCGAATACCACTTTGCTAGCCCTGATTTTGATGTGCTCGAAAAAGCCGCGGTGGATGCGTTTAAGGCCGGTTTTGAAGTAGGTGATGCTGAGGAGTTCGAAACCGAAGAAGGTGAAGAAATATTTTGTTTTGATGCTGTGGTCGAACGTATGTTAGATGTACAACTCATTAATCAAGATACCGACAAATTGTTTGCCATTGCAGTTAAGCATCAAGTGGAATACGACGGTTGGGGGACCTATTTTATTGAAAAATAGTTGTTTTTTTGCTGCTTAAATAAAAGTCAACTAATGCTAGGGTGTTATAGCTGGTCATAAAAGTGTAATATAGGTGTCATCTAATTGTCATATAAAGTACATATTAGATTCATGTTCTCCATGCACATTACATCCCAATTAAAATCACATATAACTATATTAGGAAAACATAATAATGAGTTCCACTGTACGATCAAAACTAGCATTATCTATATCGGCCGCATTAAGCACTTATGCGCTATCCATTCCTGTATTTGCTGAAGAAGCTGAAAAAACTGAAGATGCTGTAGAAGCCATCACAGTTGTTGGCCGCAGCGTATCTTACGCGAATAACCAAACAACAGATTCAATGATGAAGCAGCAAACGTCTATGACGAGTGTGTTGGCGACTATTGATAACTTGCCTGGTGTTTTAATTAACGAAGGCGATGCCTTTGGTGCCGATGATTGGTCTACCAGTATTTCTATCCGTGGTTTCCAAGTTGACGTAAACCAACAGCAAATTGGTATGACGGTTGATGGCATAGCTAACGGTGGTTCAAACTACGGTGGTGGCGCTAAAGCCAACCGTTATATCGACACTGAAAACTTAGGCCGAGTTGAAGTATCACAAGGTACCGCAGACATCGCTTCACGTTCACACGAAGCCTTAGGTGGTACTTTAAACTTTACGACCTTAATGCCAACAGTAGATGAGCGTTTAGTGGTCAGTACTACTTTTGCCGAGTTTGGTGGCAAAAAGTTATTTTTACGTTACGAAGCCGGTGAAATAGCAAAAGACACCTTTGCGTGGTTCAGTATGGCTAACCAAGAAAGCAGTGACTGGATGGGACAAACGGCAGAAAACGTACGTGATCACTTTGCTGCAAAAGTGGTTAGCACAGTAAACAATGTTGATTTAACGGCTTATGTATCGTATGACGATACCCATGAAGACAACTACCAACGTATTTATAGTTTGGGGCAATTTGCTCAAAACTCAACGTGGGATGGACTCACCACAGAATGGACAGGTATTCCTTACCAAGATCAAAACTATCGTCGCGGCTGGTCTACTTTGCGTGAAAATTTCTTTACCTATCTTAAAGCAGATTTTGAAGTAGGTGATGTGTTATTTAGTGGTAATGTTTATTACCACAAAAATGAAGGTCGTGGTGATTGGATGCCACAGTATATCGCTGACGTGAATGACGATGGCGCAGGTAATGGTCACTCAGAATTAGTGTCTGGCAATACTGTTTTAGGCGGCGCTGTTTTAGGACAACTATTGTTTGTAAATAGAAACGGTGAATCTGTTGCGCCAATCGATGGTTGTGTAAGCTCTATCACTTTCCCATACGGCGGTGCAGGCCCAGAATTCGATCCTGGTTGTTATGAGAATGGTGCCATTCCGGTAAGTTCATATCGTAATACTAATTACAAAAAGTCACGTGTTGGTATCAATGGTGACTTTATCTGGGATGCACAAATAGCCGATATGGATAATACCCTACGTGGTGGTTTTTGGTACGAAGACGTTACCCGTGAGGAAACTCGTAGCTGGCATAAAATCATGAATTCACAAATCAGTTATGATTATGATGAAACGCCTTATTGGATCCAGTACGATCGTGAGTTCCCAGTTGAAACTATGATGTTTTACCTTGAAGACCAACTCGATTTAGGTTTTGCTAAAGTCACCGCGGGCCTAAAACAATTTAATGTTGATGTTGCGAAAAATGACAGATATGTTTCAGCTAATGACAAGTCGGTCACTTCAGACTCTGATTTACTGATCTCTGCTGGTTTTGTTGCCCCTCTGCCTATTGATAATGTAGAAGTTTTTGCTGGTTTTGCACAAAACTATGCGGCAATTAAAGATACAGTTTTAGAGCGTGATGATGCTGATTTAAGTGTAATAAAACCAGAAACAGCTGATAACTTCGATATGGGACTACGTTATTCTACTAGAGAGTTAAGTGCTAGCTTAACCTACTACGTGACTAAATATGATGACCGTATCACATTCATCAGTAACGAAACTGTCGATGGTATTGATTATTTCGAAGCTGCTGCTGGTGGTTACGTTAATGAAGGCGGGATAGAGTCAAAAGGTTTTGAAGCCTCTGTAACTTACCAACTTTCTGAGCAATTTAGTGTTTACGCTTCTTATACTAGCAACGATTCAGAATATACCGATGTGGCATTATTAGGTAACACTGTTGTTGGCGCGGCTGAGCAAATGGGCGTAGTCAGTTTTGACTGGCAACGTGGCAATCATTCAGCAGGTTTAAGTACTAAATATGTGGGTGAACGCTTTATGGACCAAGCGAATACTAATGTTGTAGAAGCTTATACTGTTAGCGACTTATACTTTAGTACTCACATTGATGACCTAGGCAGCAGTGTTGAATCAGTTGAAATAAACTTCACCATCAATAACGTGTTTGATGAAAGCTATTTAGGAACTGTTGTTCCAGGTGGTGCATGGATTGGCGCACCTCGTACGGCGGCGATAAATCTTAAAGCAGCGTTTTAACTAGTAGTTTCCCTGTGTGATACTTGGGACGGGCTAATGCTCGTCCCTTTTTTTTGGGCTTTGATAAAGTGAGTGTAAAATGAAAGCAATGCTAATTATGTGTTTATGTTGTTTTGCCGTTACCAGTAAAGCTGCAGACAATTTACTTTTAGTCAGTATCGACGGATTACGCTGGCAAGAAGTGTTTCAGGGTTACCAAAATGATGTGCTTAATCTAGAGGCTTTTAAAGATCAAAAAACAGGATTAGAACAACAATTTCATGGCAGCAATGCCGCCCTTAAACGTCAAAAGTTAATGCCCTTTTTATGGGACGAATTAGCTAAAAATGGCGTGTTAATAGGTAACCGTGACTTAGGATCAAAGATGCAAGTTAGCAACGACTATTGGTTTTCTTATCCAGGATACAACGAACTATTGACAGGTAAAGCCGATCCGAAAATTGACTCAAATAAGGCTCTTAATAATGCCAATGTCACCATTTTGGAATGGCTAAACAAACACGCAAACTATCAAGGCAAGGTTGCCGCATTTGGAAGTTGGGATGTGTTCCCCGCCATCATAAATCGCACCCGCAGTGGTATACCTATCAACGCAGGTTTTGAATCCGCCGACTGGTCCAAGTTATCAAACAAAGCCAACTGGTTAAATGCGCTGCAAAAACAAGTGCCTAGCCCTTGGGATAATGTACGTTTGGATGCCTTTACAGTAGGTTTTGCCGAAGAATATATCATGGCTCACAAGCCTAAGGTTATATATATCGCACTAGGCGAAACCGATGATTTTGCCCATCAAGGTAACTACCCCGAATATTTGCGAGGTGCTAATCGTGCAGATCAATTTATCGCGCAGTTGTGGGCCTTATTACAATCCATCGAGCAGTACCAAGACAATACTAATTTGGTGATTACAGTTGATCACGGCCGTGGCAATTCTGCTAGCTCGTGGCAACACCATGCAAGTCCTAAGGCAATTAAAGGCTATTTAAAGGGACTCAATCAATATAAAGATGGCATACCTGGCGCCGAGCAAATATGGTTAGCGGCTATGGGGCCCGATGTAAAAAATACCGGTGAAATGAAAAACTCGCAAAATTTCGCCTTAGATCAAGTAGCGGCAACCGCAATTAGTTTACTTAATCTTGAGCATAAAGACTTTGCAACTGATATTGCCCCTCCTCTTCCTATTTTGAAAAAGGCTCAATAAACATGAAATATCTCACTCTTTTTTATACTTTAGTTAGTGTGTTGGTAAGTACTGACGCTTTCGCCGAGGCCAGTTCGGCCTCGAAGGTGAAGATTTTATTTGGCTCCTGCTTACATCAAGACAAAGAACAACCCATATGGCACGCTATGAACCAAGAGCAAGCCGACTTGTTGGTACTTTTAGGCGACAATATATACGGCGATACCGAAGATATGAGTGAACTTAAAGCCAAATATGCCAAGCAATGGTCAAAACCCGGTATGCAAACCATGTTAGCCAATACCCCTATTATTGGAATTTGGGATGACCATGACTTTGGTGAAAATGATGCGGGCGCCGAGTATCCACAAAAAGAAGCATCACGACAGATCATGCTGGATTATTTTAAGGTCCCTAAAAATAGCCCAAGGCGTAAACGAGCTGACGGAATTTACACTAGCCAGATAGTGCAGCAAGGCGATATTAAGGTGCAGCTTATACTGCCTGATTTACGCTGGAACAGAAGCCCACTTGAGTCGGTAGGTACCATTAAATATATGTTTAGCAAAGCGCCTAATGACTTAGGTCCATACGAGCCCAACCAAGATCAATCCAGCACTATGTTAGGTCACGCCCAATGGGATTGGTTAGAGCAGCAGTTACGAGAGCCCGCAGACGTACGTATTTTGGCCAGTAGTTTGCAATTTTTACCAGAATTTACCGGTTGGGAGTCTTGGGCCAACATGCCACACGAAAGGCAGCGTTTTTTAGAACTATTGAATACATATAAAATTGATAATTTAGTCATAGTCAGTGGCGATACTCACTGGAGCGAACTTAGTCAAATCACCCGCAAAAATGGTCAAGCCCTGTGGGAAATGACCGCCTCAGGTCTAACCGAAGAATGGAAGAACGCTAGCCCCAATAAACATAGGGTAGGGGAGACTTATTCCAAGGCAAATTACGGGGTGATTGAGATTCAAGGTCAGCAACTGGTCATGACCATTAAGGATGTGGCAGGGAAAGAGGTGATGACAACAACAATAGCCTTAGAAAATTTATCAGTTAAGTAATAATCCGAAATTTGTCATTCCCGAGTGCCGTTATCGGGGATCTACCTATTGCCCAACCGCAGCATGGATCTCCGCTAACAACATGCGGGGATGACGGGAAAATTGTCCATTCTAGTAGGTCACCAAGGTCATCCCTAGATCCTGCACGTCATTCCCGAGTGCTGTTATCGGGAAACCACTTATTGCCCAACCTCAGCATGGCTCCCCGTTAACAACATGCGGGGATGACGGGAAAAATTGTCCATTCTAGTAGGTCACCAAGGTCATCCCTAGATCCTGCACGTCATTCCCGAGTGCTGTTATCGGGAATCGCTTTAGTGATTTGTTAAAGCTTCAAGCCTTTTGCCACTGGGGCAAGTTATTCTCAAACTCGGTGATTTTATGGTCTAGCTCTAAGGTTTGACCTATAGCATCTAACCCTTTTAACAGGTTGTTTTTATGTTGCTCGGCAATCTCAAAGGTAAAGCTGTAATCATTCATACTTACGGTCTGTTGCTGTAGGTTTACGGTGATTTGCACTGTAGGGTCTTGTTGTACTGCGGCAAATAACTGATCCATCTGTGTGTTATCTAGTTGCACAGGTAACAATTGATTGTTGATGCAGTTACCGTAAAAAATGTCGGCAAAGCTGGTGGCAATCACTACTTTAAAACCATAGTCGTCCAGTGACCAAGGGGCATGTTCGCGGCTTGAGCCACAACCAAAGTTTTCCCGCGTCAGCAACACGCTGGCACCTTGATACGCGGCTTTGTTCAACACAAACTCAGGGTTGGGCACTTGTTCGTGCTCGTCGAGGTAGCGCCAATCATGAAACAAATGTTTACCATAGCCGCTACGTGTTACGGCGGTTAAAAACTGCTTGGGGATGATTTGGTCGGTGTCCACGTTGGCTTGATTTAAGGGAACGGCCGAGCCAGTGTGAATATTTATACCTATGCTTGTCATAATAAATTCCTTAAAGGCTATTGATAGTCGCGCACATCGGCGAAGTGGCCGGCGAGGGCTGCTGCTGCGGCCATGGCTGGGCTAACTAAATGAGTTCGCGCCCCACGACCCTGACGACCTTCAAAGTTACGGTTGCTGGTTGAAGCGCAGCGGTCACCTTGTTTAAGAATATCGTCGTTCATGCCCAAACACATTGAGCAACCTGGTAAACGCCATTCAAAACCGGCTTCTATAAATATTTTGTCGAGTTGTTCTGCTTCAGCTTGGGCTTTTACCGACACTGAGCCTGGCACCACAATAGCGGTTACGCCTTGGGCTACTTTGCCTTGTTTAGCAATAGCCGCAGCTGCGCGCATATCTTCAATGCGGCCATTAGTGCACGAGCCTATAAAGACATTGTTTATGGCTAAATCTTGCAATTTCTGGCCGGGGACTAAATCCATATAGGCAAGGGCTTTATTGGCTGAGTCTTGGTCGATAGGATCAGAAAAGTCAGCCGAGGCCGGCACCGGCTGATCCACACCTATCACTTGCCCAGGGTTTGTGCCCCAGGTCACTTGTGGGGCGATATCAGCTGAATTCAATGTAATAACAGTGTCAAAAGTTGCGTCTTTATCTGTTACTAAAGTTTGCCAATAGGCCAAGGCTTGGCTCCAATGCTCGCCTTTAGGGGCATATTCTCGGCCTGCTAAATAATCAAAAGTGGTTTGATCGGGAGCAATTAAACCGGCTTTAGCACCGGCTTCAATGCTCATGTTGCACACAGTCATACGCTCTTCCATCGACAAACCTGAGATGGCTTCGCCGCAATATTCAATCACATGGCCGGTTGCTCCAGCATGCCCAATTTTACCTATGATAGCCAAAATAATATCTTTGGCGGTAATGCCGATAGGTAAGGGGCCATTGACTTGCACCTGCATGCTTTTGGCTTTGCTTTGTTTAAGGGTTTGACTAGCAAACACATGTTCAACTTGTGATGTGCCTATACCAAAGGCTAATGCACCAAAGGCACCGTGAGTCGCGGTATGTGAGTCGCCGCACACTACTGTCATTCCAGGTTGAATAAGGCCTAGTTCAGGCCCCATTACATGCACAATTCCTTGTTTTTGATGGCCCACTGGGAACAGTTCAATCCCGTGTTTTTCGCAGTTGTCTGCCAAGGTTTGTAGCTGTAACTTGTTGGTAGGGCCACAGGCATCTAAGGCTAAAGAGCGAGTTGAAATACTGTGATCCATAGTGGCAAAAGTCCGCTGTGGACAACGTACTTTGCGGTTTTTGTCCTCTAAACCTGCAAAGGCTTGAGGTGAGGTCACCTCGTGAATTAAATGTCTGTCTATGTACATCAAACCTTCTTCACCGGTATGAGAGGTATTTTTCGCATCGATAATATGGGCTTGCCATATTTTGTCATACAAGGTGCTGGCCATTACGCTTTCCTAAATCTATTAAATTAATGCGGCAATATAATTGCCGACTTCACTGGTACTTTTGGCTAAATGTTGTTGTTCTGGACTCAGTAAATCACCGGTTAGCACCCCGTCACTTAAGGTTTTTACTACTGCCGCATCTATAGCATCGGCGGCGGCGTTTTCGTTTAAGCTAAAGCGCAACAACATAGCGGCCGAGAGTATTTGCGCTATTGGGTTAGCTATGCCTTTACCGGCAATATCTGGCGCCGAACCGCCTGCTGGTTCGTACATGCCAAAGTTGTGCTGGTTGATACTGGCAGAGGGCAGTAACCCCATTGAGCCGGTGATCATGGCACACTCGTCAGAGATGATATCGCCAAATAAGTTAGAACATAACATCACGTCAAACTGGTTTGGGTAGCGAATGAGCTGCATAGTCGCGTTGTCGATATAAATGTGTTCAAGCTCTACTTCTGGATAGTCCTTAGCCACCTCTTCAACCACTTCTCGCCATAAACGGCTACACACCAGTACGTTAGCTTTGTCTACTGATGTCACTTTTTTACCGCGTTTTTGCGCCGCGTCAAAGGCACTAACGGCAATGCGGCGAATTTCGGCTTTGCTGTAACGCATAGTATCAAAAGCAAATTGCTCTTCACCTTCGCCTTCTAAGCCTTTGGGCTGGCCAAAATAAATACCACTGGTGAGTTCGCGTACTACTAATACATCAAAGCCAGCCGCCGCTATATCGGCTCGAAGCGGAGAGAAAGACTCAAGGCCCGGATAAATTTTTGCGGGGCGTAGGTTGCTGAATAAGTCAAAATGCCCACGCAATGCTAAAAGCGCGGCGCGTTCTGGGCGTTCTTCTAAGGGTAAGTTATCCCATTTTGGGCCACCAATTGAGCCAAATAAAATGGCGCTGGCGTCTTCGCAGCCTTTTAGCGTGGAAGCGGGCAGGGCTTTGCCGTGGTTGTCTATGGCTAGGCCGCCTACATCAAAATCATTTAACTGAAATGAAATACCAAATTTTTTAGTGACTGCCGCTAGTACTTTTTTGGCCTCTTGCATGACTTCAGGGCCAATGCCATCCCCTGCTAATACGGCAATATTGTATTCAGACATGTTGTGTTATACCCCTGCAATTCTAGTTTTCTGTTCTTTTTTCTGATCAATTTGATCGGCTAAATGTGTGTTGTTTAATACGTAAATTAAGGCTTTGACGCCTGATTCAACAATATCGGTGGCTAAACCTATACCGTTAAAACGGCGGCCATTATATTCTGCCACTATTGATACCTGCGCTAAGGCATTGGCGCCTTCGCCTTTAGAGTCGAGCTTAAAATCGACTATCTCTACTTGGTTGGCGCCCACTACTTTTGAAATGGCATTATAAGCGGCGTCGACTGGCCCGTTACCGGTTGCAGACTCGGTGATTTCACTATCACCCACCTGCATACACACTGTGGCGCTGGGTATGATTTGTTTACCCGAGTTCGCCTGCAAATACAGCAATTTATAATGTTCGTCTTCCTGTTTGGCCTGACTGAAAAACAACAGGGCCTCTAAGTCGTAATCAAACACTTGGCCTTTTTTATCGGCAAGTTTTACAAAGGCGCTGTAAAGGGTTTCCAAGTCAAAGTCAGACTCTTTATAGCCCAATTCCAACAAGCGATGTTTAATCACATGGCGTCCGGATCGCGAGGTTAGATTCAGATTATTTTTATTTATGCCAACACTTTCTGGGGTCATAATTTCGTAAGTGTTTTGACCCTTTAATACCCCGTCTTGATGAATGCCCGACGAATGACTAAAGGCGTTAGCCCCCACAATGGCCTTGTTAGCTTGCACCGGCATATTGCATAAGTTACTCACTAACTTTGAGGTACGTGATATCTGTTCACTTTTGATATGGGTATGTAGCCCGAGTTTGCTGTGGCGAGTTTGTAAAATCATCGCTATTTCTTCTAATGAGCAATTACCTGCACGCTCACCTAAACCATTAATGGTGGCTTCGACTTGCCTTGCACCTTGTTCTACGGCCGCCAATGAATTAGCTACAGCTAAGCCTAAATCGTTGTGACAGTGTACCGAAATCACCGCTTTATCGATATTAGGTACTCGGTTAAATAGGCTCTGAATAATGCCACCAAATTCAGTAGGAGTGGTGTAACCCACGGTATCGGGAATATTCACTGTGGTTGCGCCTGCATTAATTGCGGCTTCTACCATACGGCACAAATAATCTATATGAGTACGCCCCGCATCTTCGCAGGAAAACTCCACATCAGGGGTGTAACGACGCGCATGTTTTACCGCTTGTACTGCCATTTCTACTACGTCATCTTGGGATTTACGTAACTTAGTGTTGACGTGAATATCAGAGGTAGCGATAAAGGTATGAATACGAAACTGCTCAGCCACTTTTAATGACTCACCACAGGCGTCGATATCTTTAGCTAAGGCACGAGATAATCCACATACTGTGGCGTTTTTTATTTCACGAGCGATGGATTGTACCGATTCAAAATCACCGGGTGAAGACACCGGAAACCCCGCTTCGATTATATCTACCCCTAAACGCTCCAATGCCAAAGCAATTTTGAGTTTTTCTTTTACGCTTAAACTCGCTGGCAAGGCTTGCTCACCATCTCGTAAAGTAGTATCGAAAATTTTGACCTGATTTGACATGCTCTACCCCTTAAAAGATAAATCAAAATCAAGAAATTAAAGAGCCAAGGTCAGGTTATAATTGGCCATGATCTTCAAGATTGATGACTTTAATATTCTGTACATACAAAAAACCCGTGCTTGGCACGGGCTTTTTGTAAACTAGTTAACGCTTGCTTACAACCTACCCGTGCAATCTTGCTGCCAGCAGAAGTAAAGTAGAAAAAATCGCGTTGTTCATTATTTAAATTCTTTAAAAAATACTATAGGTATTTGTATCGCGTATGGTACTAGTGCGTCAATACTCTTTACAACAAAAGCTATAACTTAAAAATATAAATGGTAATTTTTAGGCGTTATAGATTTGACCTGACTTAAAAGTCATAGACAAACTCCAAGGTTAACCTTTTGTCTTTGATATCTAAGTTTGAAGCGTTCATGGCGTCAGGATCATCATTGCTTGAACCGCGATCTAAGTATCTGAAGCTGAGATTGGTGGACATGTTTCGCCCTAACTTTCGAGACATACCTAAGGTGCTAGAAATAGTGTCTGTTTCGCGCCCCGTTGTTTCTTCTTCAGTTACGGCATAGTTCACAGATAAATTTAGGCTAGTACTATTATTGATTTTGAAACTGTTACTTAAGCTAGCAGTATTTTGTTTTTGCACCCTAGGGTTTTCTAAGTACTCTGTATTACTATGAGACACACTTAAGGTTGAAGTGAGTTTTCTGCCTTTAAGTCCAACACTGGCATTAAGGGTTTTTCTGAGTATTACTTGTTCGCTTAACTCTGGAACTGCTGCAAATAGATTGGAAAACTGCTCTCCTGGCTGTAAAGAATATGACGGGCTAGGCGGCACAAAGCAGTCACTGGCTGTAAATAGGCCTGCCGGGCACACGAATGCACCTTGATCTTCGAGTCGGGTAAGTAAACGAGACGAAGTGGTAAGATTTTCACTGTAATTTATTCGGGTTCTTAGGTGTCGAGTATTGTGACTAAACGAGAAGGAGCCACTGTCTCCGAAGAAGCGTTTTCCATAATTTGCCTGAATCGACGTTCTACGAGTAAAGTTCCAATTTAAATCTATACCTACAAAGGTTTCATCTTCTTGGTTGCTTCTCTCAGACTGATTATAGGTAATAGTGAGTGTTCTATTTGCAGAGGCAAACCAAGAAATCCCTACACCATAGCTATCATAATTAAGATCTCTAGCCGAAAGTTCATCAGAATTCGCTAATTCATTTTCCTCAGAGTTGCCTGTTACAACGGCGCGAATATCGCCAAATAGCCCAAAACTTATTTGCCCATTGATAACGCGCGAGGTGAGATTATCACCAATGGTTCTGTCGGTGTTTTGATAGTTTGATGTGAAATTCCAACTGAGGTTACTGAATTCGCTTCCTTGATATAGCCGTGCCACCAAAAACTGATTTTTATTGTCAATTTCTATGTCTGCGCCAGTATCGGAACTTAGGTCACTCCTGTCACTTTTTACATTGGATAGGCCGCCATTCACATTGAATCTAAAATATTTGCGAGAAGGCAAAGTAAAAAGGAAGCCTGCACTGTTCGTTTGTGTTTTTGACAAACCATCAGCCCCGAGGTAGGGGTCATTCACAAAGTACTGAGAGGCAAGCACACTCCTATAAGATTGGCCGCCTCCTAGATTTAAAGATAGAATTCTTTCGATTAGCGAAATATCACCAGAATATCGATAATTGGTGAAACTGTCACTTTGACTTTCGTCACTGATATCCGAACGGATTTCGTTGTGACTAACAGAAAAGTTTCCTGCCATTATCTTGCTTTTATAGTTGGTTCTTATGCTCGGTTTAACCGATATAATGCTAGCGTCACCTTCACCAAATCTTTCAGAATCATTTTGTGAACGTATCAATGACGTGCTAATACTAGGTTTGATTTCAAGTTGACCTGCTGTAGATCCCATAGAATAAGCCAATAGCACACAAGAGGTAAGCAGGGGTAATTTAAAATTCAAAGAGCAGTCCTTCTCAAGCAATTAATTATCAGCGCCGTAATAATAACCATAATAACCTGCACCACTCTTAGCACCTTTATGGGCTTTATTGATCACAAAGCCTTTCGCCATATCAGGATTAAGCTGCTCTACTGACAGCGCGATTCGGTTTAAGTTGGTTTTTCCTTCCTGAACCACAATTACCGCCTGTCCTGCTAAGTTTGCCAAAATAGCGGTTTCGTTGATCCCTAATAAAGGAGGCGTATCAAATATAACAATACGATCAGGGTAGCGGTTAGCAAATTCGCTAACAGTTTCTAACATTTTCTCACTGGCCAGAAGCTCAGTAGATAAATGGTGTGATTTACCCGCTGGAATAATACGTAATGTATCTATGCTGGTGTGATAAATAACCTCACTCAAGTCATCTACATCACCTAGTAAGTATTCCATAAGACCATTTTCAAAGGGTTGATTGATGATCTTCATTACACTAGGACGAAGTACATCAGCATCAACTAGTAATACGGTTTTATCTTGTTCTAATGCAATACTCAATGCCAAATTTATCGCTGTAAAGGTTTTACCTTCATTTGGATTAGGGCTAGAAACCATAATAATATTACTATTATTAAGTGATTTAGACAGGGGCCCAAAAGCATTGCCTAAGACTTTACGTTTAATGGCTCTGAACTCTTCGTTGATAACTTGCCTGTCTTTATTAACAAATCCGTTTTGCAGCTCAGTTAGATCTATTTTTTTCTGCTGAGTTGCAGGTTCTGCAGAAACCTCTGTTTTAGGCTCATCAACAACAGGTGGCACATTATCGACTGCTTCGCTAGGTGATTCATGGTGCAATGACTCAGTAGCAGCAGGCTGTTTATCCATAGTTTGAATGGTAGGTTCTACGGGCGTTTGTTCCGCTTGTTGTTTTTTCTTATCTTCTGCAAGCGCCTTATTTTTTTGGAGGGCTTTTTCTATAGAATTCACAGTAAATTCTCCAATAAGTGGAAGGGTAAACGACCGTATGCAATATCTATCCACACTAACGAAATATAAATGGCTATCAGGCACAAGCTAGAAACCGCGAACATCAGCATTCTATTGTGCTCTTTTTTCTTAAATGCCGTGGAATGTATATCTGATACGCTACCAAAAACTGGGATCCCAAAGGAATTTTTTAGTTGGTTAGCACTAAATACTACGGGTTTAAGCTGACTAATTAAAAACGCAATAGATAATCCCGTACCAAAACCAAAGATTAAAATCCCAGTATAAAAAATGACGCGAATAGGACCAGATGGTTTACTAGGCAAAGTGGGAGGATCAATGACTCTAAACTGCACGTCATCTGTTGTCGCTTCTGCTTTACGAGATATTTCAGCTTGCTCTTTACTGGCCAATAATTCTAAGTACTTTCTATTAGTGATTTCATAATCACGATTTAACCCCTGAGCTTCTGCTTCAATCTGAGGAACTAAATCAATAATTTTTTCAAGCTCTTGTACTCGTTCTCTATTTTGTTTGGCCCTAACCCTAAGAGAAGCTATTTGATTTTCGTATTGTGATACCGCAAGTTTCATTTCTTGATAGACAGGGTTTTGGTTAATGTTGCCAAACTGACTATAAGAGCCTGTTGATTCCGCCACCTTAGACATAGCTTCAATTTGTTTTTTTCTATCAGATTTCAAACTTTCTAATAAGCTATTGGTTTTTCTAACATCTGGGTGGTTTTCTGTATATTTAATTAGCAATTCATCAAGGTTACTTTCTAAAGTTGCAATTCTACTGTCATATTTTGTGGCTATATTGGATTGAGTATCAATGCCATCGTTTTCTGGTGTCACCAATCCAAAAACAGGCTCTTCACCTTGCAGTTGCGCTTTTGCAGCGTTTAACTGAGACTCAAGTTCCAATAACCTCATTTCAGTCACTTGCAGTGCCGATAGTTCTTTTTGATATTGGCTGTAGTAATCACCAGATGTGCCTGGCGCTCTATCCATACGGCTAACTTTAAAGTCGGCTACACGTTTTTCCGCCTCAATAAGGCGTTGTTCATATTCATCTATTTGGGTTTGCAGAAATTCTTCTGCACTATCACTGCTTTTTCGGTTTGAGCCAAGTGCCGACTCAACAAACTCATTCAAGGTGATTTGAACAATTTTTTGCGACAATACAGGTGAGTGTGATGGATAGCTTATAGTATAAATATTTTGCTCTCGGGTACTGCTAAGTTGAATATCACTTTGCAGTTTATCGATTAAAGCATCCATATCCTTTTGGGTCTTTACTGTGATGTCAAGATCTGCCTCACGCGCAATTTTTTCTAGATTGGGCCTACTTAATAGCGTACGTGCGACTAAATTAATTTGCTCGCTGGGATTATTGTATACGGCTATACCCCGTAACAAAGGTCTGAGTAAACTATTGGTGTCTACAAAAACCCTTGCAGATGACTCGTACAGATTGGGTAGGGTTGCCACATAAAACCAACCTATTGGGCAAACTAACCACGATGAGATAATGATATAGCGTTTTTTTATCCAAACGCCTTTCATATAGTCCAAAATCTGGTCTAACGTTTCCTGAATTCCTAACATATATACTTCAACTTAGATCTTAAAATTAACTAATAAAGCGGTGTTTAAAACCAAGCTTCTGGAATAATCAATATATCGCCAGGCAATATATCCACGTTGGCAGAGATATCACCTTCTTTAATTAATCTATCTATATGCACTGTGTATTCTTTTTGTATACCATCTACAACGCGGATTAATTTAGAGCCGTCGCCGTTAGCAAATTCGGTAATACCACCAACGGCTACCATCAAATCTAATAACGACATATCTTCTTTATAGCTGATCGCCTGAGGTAAGGTTGCTTCTCCTATTACTCTGACCTGTTCACTGTATGGGCCCGAATAGCGTCCAACACTTACGGTAACAATAGGATCCCGTATATATTTAGAAAGTTCTTTTTCGACGTCTCTAGCGAGCGCAGTAGGGGTTTTACCCGAAACCTGCAAATCTTCTACTAAAGAAGTTGTAATCATGCCATCGGGACGAACCGTGAAACTGCCGGATACTTCAGGATTACGCCATACAAAAATGTCGACATTATCTCCTGGTCCTATTAAATATTTATAATCGTCTATTGAGGTGGTCAGCGAAGGGCGAGTGGTTGCTTCTGGTAGAAGCGAAGAATTTGAACTACAGCCAGCCATCATAATAAGTCCGAAAGATAACAAACATAGTTGCGTCAATCTCTCTATTTTCATATACGTAATTCCCTAAACCAAATAGTTACAAATATAACAAACTTGTCATTTACCACAGCATCATATTCAATATAATGCTGCTCTGAAAAGTTAGTCTATCTCAAATAGTTAAATTAGCATATGATAATTTATAGTAAAAAAATAATAGGGGTTGTTAATGGCGTTGACCAATAATAAGCAAAGAAAAAGGTCAAATGTATTGGTTTTAGTGGAAGCATTTTTAATCGGTTATGTTGCCTATATCGCTAATGCTATAGTCGCCAACGCTACAGGCACTGCAAAAGCAGGCGACTTTACCATTATAGCCAGTGTCAGTATTTTAACCTTTTCGGTGCTTGTTTTTTCTCTTTCAGTTGGTTTGTATGAAGTTAAATTAAGAGAAACCTTTAGAGGCATCATAAGGCGGATATTTGTCAGCGTGGCCTTAAGTTACTTTGTAGTGGAGGTGCTTGCTAGCCTGTTTTTTTATGAAGCCAGACCGCACCCTTACTATCTTCCAGTAGCCGCTGGAATGATAGTGGTGTCTCTTGTGGCGTTTCGTTATTTTATCAGCAAACTGGGGATTTTAGGGCTAGGTGGTTCAAGAATTATCGTTATAGGTGCCGGTGAGCGAGCCTCGATCATAGAAAAACGTATGCGTCGTGATGTCGACAGATTAGGGTTTGAATTGCTCGGCTTTATACCCATTCCCGGCGATAACCGTGAAGAAGGGATCCACAACGAAAGACTACTGCACGTTAAAATTGATGAAAATTTCAGAAACTTCATTGCCGACAACGACGTAGATGAAGTGGTTATTGCGTGTGATCAAAGACGGGGAACCTTACCTGTAGAAATACTGTTTGAATGTCGTATCCGTGGCGTAGAAGTCACCGACTTACTCGATTTTATGGAAAGAGAAACCGGACAAATTGTGGTGCATTTGATGTATCCAAGTTGGGTGATATATTCCAATGGTTTTAGTTCTCAAAACTATTTACGTGAAGGCTTAGATTACGCCTTTAATTGTTTAATGGCCTCTATAATACTGTTGTTTACTTGGCCTTTTATGCTGTTGACCGCAATAGTCATCTACTTGGATGATGGGTTGAGAACCGGTACCTCTGTGCTTTATAAGCAAGAGCGAGTGGGGTTAAATGGCAGGCTATTTAATATCCTTAAGTTCAGAAGTATGCGTCCAGATGCAGAAAGTGACGGAGCAAAGTGGGCATCAAAAAATGATACTAGGGTGACACGAATTGGGCAATTTATTAGAAAATATCGAATTGATGAATTACCACAGTTACTTAATGTCTATCGGGGAGAAATGTCTTTCATTGGCCCACGTCCAGAGCGGCCTCAGTTTGTAGAACAGCTTATTCGTGATATTCCCTATTATAATCAACGGCATAATGTTAAACCTGGGATAGCTGGTTGGGCTCAACTTAACTACCCCTATGGCGCAAGCATTGAAGATTCCATGGAAAAACTTAAATTTGATCTTTACTATGTCAAACATCAAAGCTTTATGTTGGATATGTTGATCCTAATCCGTACAGTTGAAGTGATATTATTCGGTAAAGGGCGTTAAAAA
The DNA here is from genome assembly GCF_937123705.1 of uncultured Paraglaciecola sp. GTDB lineage: Bacteria > Pseudomonadota > Gammaproteobacteria > Enterobacterales > Alteromonadaceae > Paraglaciecola. The sequence continues at coordinate 28,565 of NZ_CAKZKO010000205.1, forward strand.
TTGAAAACGGATGTACTTAATGCAATGACAGTCGATGTGGAAGATTTTTTCCATGTTTCGGCTTTTGAATCGGTTATTTCTCCGTCCCAGTGGAAAGATTACCAACCTCGCGTAGATGCCAATACTCGCCGTTTACTCGATTTATTTGCCAAGAAGGACATCAAGTCGACCTTCTTTGTTTTAGGTTGGGTGGCTGAACGTTATCCTGAACTAATAACAGAGATCCATCGCCAAGGTCATGAAATAGCAAGCCATGGCTATGCCCACAGACGAGCTTCTCAGCAAAGTCGTGAAGAATTATTGCAAGACGTAAAACGCTCCAAAGATCATTTGGAAGATTTAATTGGTGAGCAAGTTTTGGGATACCGTGCCCCTAGCTTTTCTATTGGCTACAGCAACGAGTGGGCGTTTGAAGTGTTAGCCGAGCTGGGATTTAAATATAGTTCTAGTACCTATCCAGTCAAACATGATCTATATGGCACCCCAGACTGGCCAAGGTTTGCTTATAGTCGCCCTGAAAATATTGTTGAAATTCCCATTCCAACATTGCGATTAATGGGGAAACAAATACCCATAGGAGGGGGAGGTTATTTTCGTTTATATCCATATAAAATAACCGAAAAACTGATCCGTAAATATCTACAGAAAGAAAAACAACCCTATTCTTTTTATTTTCACCCTTGGGAAATTGATGCCCAGCAGCCGAAACTCAGCAATGCCCCGCTAAAATCACGGTTTCGTCACTATGTGAACTTGCATCGCACAGAAGCTAAATTAGAGCGTTTACTGAGCGATTTTAAATGGTCTACTATGCGTGATGTTTATGGGATCAGTAAGTGACAGATCTTTATAGCTACCGTGTTTTGGGTTCTAAAGATGAGGAACTATCTAAGTGGGACAAGTTTGTTGACCAATGCGAACGAGGTAGTTTTTTCCATCTATCGGGATGGAAAAAGGTCATTGAACAGGTTTTTAAGCATAAAAGTCACTTTATCTATGCAGAACAAGATGGCGTAATTGTTGGCGTTTTGCCTTTGGTTGAGCAAAAAAGTTTACTCTTTGGTCATACCTTAGTTTCTACACCGTTTTGCGTTTATGGTGGTGTGGCCTCTGATTCTGATGAGGTTATGTTATTTCTTGAAAACAAAGCCATTGAGTTAGCTAAGCAATTAGCGGTAGATTACTTAGAGTTACGTTATTCGTTTGCACGTAATAATTCGGCTTTCACTGAAAAGTGTGCCCATTCGGCTTTTGGTTGCGCGATAGCAGCTGACGATGAAACCATACTTGCGGGCGTTAAAAAGAAGCAACGGGCTAATATACGACGCTCCTTAGAAAACAATCTAACTTATAGAGTTGATGATGATACAACTACGGCCTATCAAGTTTATTCAGAAAGCGTTCGAAATTTAGGCACGCCAGTATTTTCAGCTCGTTTCTTTGGAGCACTGCAACATATATTCGCAGATAAATGTGATGTGCTTACGGTTGAACATCAAGGCCGAGCGGTATCTTCTGTATTAAGCTTTTACTACAAAGGGCAGGTACTACCCTACTATGGAGGAGGGCTAGACCAAGCGCGAGCGTTAAAAAGTAATGACTTTATGTATTATCAATTGATGTGCTCGGCTAAGGGTTCCAAGCAGTCTAATTATTTCGATTTTGGTCGCAGTAAAGATGATTCGGGCGCATACAAATATAAAAGAACCTGGGGGATGGAGCCTAAACCACTGCATTATATGTTCTATTTGGTGTCGGCCACCGAGTTACCTAATTTGTCTCCTAACAACCCTAAATATCAATTGTTAATTCGTATGTGGAAAAAACTGCCCGTTTCAGTTAGCCGCCTAATTGGTCCATTTTTGTCGAAATACTTGGGGTAACATCAGTTGAAAAAGGAAGCTCTACTATTTTTATGTCATCGTATTCCGTTTCCGCCAAACAAAGGCGACAAAATACGCTCATTTAATATGCTCAAAGCCTTAAGTAAATCATTTGATATCTACTTGGGATGTTTTGTTGATGATCCTTTTGACTGGCAATATGCCGACAAGCTAGATAAATTCTGCAAACAAAAGTTGTTGATTAAACAACATAAAACACTTGCAAAAATTAAGGGGTTAAAAGCCTTTTTCAGTGGCGAAGCCATCTCTGTACCCTATTACTACAGCAGTGAAATGGCGAAGTGGAGTAACCACATATTAGCCAGCGAGAACATCAAGCAAGTGTTTGTTTACTCTTCACCAATGGCTCAGTATGTTGAAGGTGACAACTATGCCAACTTTAATCGGGTGATAGACTTTGTTGATGTGGACTCTGATAAGTGGCACCAATACGCTCAAGGAAAAACAGGCGTAGCCCGATGGGTATACCAAAGGGAGCATCGTAAACTGCAAGGTTTTGAAAACCGCATTGCCGAACAATTTCAGCATTCTCTTTTTGTTTCTCCTCAAGAAGCCAATTTATTCAAGCAACAAATCCCCCAGTCGCTAGCAGTAAAAGTAAGCGGCATGTTAAATGGAGTCGATACCGCCTTTTTTGATCCGAAAAATTCGGAGATTCAAGCCCTAGAAGAAAAGGTAGATGTGGTCTTTACGGGTGCAATGGACTACTGGGCGAATGTAGATGCCGTTATCTGGTTTAGCCAAAAAGTGTGGCCACTGATACGTGCTAAATATCCTGATGCTTGTTTTTATGTAGTGGGAGGTAACCCTAGTGCGCAGATCCTTGACTTGCATGGTAAGCATGGAGTCAATGTGACAGGTCGAGTTGTGGATGTTAGGCCTTATATACTGCAGGCTAAAGTGGCCATTGCTCCGTTGCAGATAGCACGGGGATTACAAAATAAAGTACTTGAAGCCATGTCTATGGCCAAGCCAATAGTGGCAACAAGTATGGCAATAGAAGGGATAGAAGGGCGAAATGAAGATGTGCATATCTGCGATGATCCAGTTGCCTTTGCAGGTCAGGTATGTCACTACTTAGTTGAATTTAAGACAGTACAATGCAGTCGAGATTGGATCCTTGAAAACTTGCAATGGAATGAAACCTTGGCCAAATTGCCAATGATGTTTGAGGAGAAGTAAAAATGTTGAAAATGAATATATTCAAATGGTTACTGTGTATTTTTGCGGTATGGGCAGCACTATTTTATTCCAGCATCGCTTCAACGGTTGCGATTTGGGAACGCTCCGAAACCTTTACTCATTGTTTTATTATCTTTCCTATTTGTATTTATTTAATTCAGCAAAATTGGCAAAGACTGAATAGTCAGTCTATTAAGGCAAATTACTGGGCATTGTTACCCATATTATTAACTATGGCCTTATGGCTATTGGGCGACCTCGCACAGTTATTGGTGATTGAACAAGGCGCGACTTTTTTATTATTACCGCTGTTTATTTGGCTTGTGCTCGGTAATCAAGTAGCAAAAGTATTGTTGTTTCCGATGTTTTTTTGGATGTTTAGCGTACCCGCAGGAGAATTTTTAATTCCGGCGCTACAAGATCTCACTGCCGACATCACCGTTTATGCTTTGCAACTCACCAATATCCCCGTTTACCGCGAAGGTTTATACATTGCGGTTCCCAATGGTTTATTCGAGGTAGCAGTAGCCTGCTCAGGTATTCGTTATTTGATGGCCTCTTTTACACTGGGAACCTTATTTGCGTATTTGACCTACACTAGCCGCAAGAAGCAGATTATTTTTGTATTATTTTCTCTGTTCTTGCCATTGCTAGCGAACGGTATCCGCGCTTACGGCATCGTTATGATTGCTCATCTATCTGATATGAAATATGCCACAGGTGTCGATCATTTAATCTACGGCTGGATTTGGTTTGCTGTGGTGATCTTAGTGATGTTTAGTATTGGTAATATTTGGCGTGACAAAATGCCTAAAGACAAAGCTAGCGAAACGCCTGCTTCCTACGACAAATTGCACACTACCCTTATCGCTTTTGTTTTAATCGGTATGAGTTCAGCTGGTATGTATGGCTATCGCGCTAATGCTATAGATACACCTTTACCGGCACCCTTAGCACTAGACTCGATCATTCAAGCAACGGGCCCCAATAGCGACACTAGTTGGCTCCCTGTTTTTCAAAATCCAAGCAATGAATTCACCGGAAATATTGACGGTATAGATTTTTATTTGGCCTATTACGAGTCCAATCAGCAAGGTCAGGAGCTAATTAACAGCGTTCATCAAGATTACAATGAAGATGTCTGGTCAAAAGTACGCTTCAACAGAGGTAGCACATTTGATCATTTTGAAATTATCAATAACCGCGGTCAATCTAGACTTCTGGCGTACACTTATGTCACCCCATGGGGCATTCAACCATCGTCACTCAAAGTCAAACTAACGCAAGCGGGGCAAGCTTTGTTGGGGCAAGCACAACAAGGCTATTATATTGCGATATCCATCCCTGTTGACACTAACCATAAACAACAACAGCAGTTTCAAAACATGGCGCAACGCCTGCTTAATGAAGATTTAGCCAAGGTATTTCATGACCCAAGCTAAATTGCACATAGCCCATGTGCTGTTTCGCTTTGATACGGGCGGGCTAGAAAATGGTGTGGTAAACCTTATCAATCGACTTGGCGAAAAAGGTTACCAGCACAGTATTATTACGCTCAAAGGCCATTGCCCTGAATTTGCAGCCCGTATTACCACGGCTAATGTTCAATTCTTCGATTTAGCCAAACAAGATGGCAACGACTGGCGCATGTTCCTGCGCCTAAATAAATTACTAAAAACCTTAAAGCCCAATATCCTGCATACCCGTAATTTAACCTCCCTCGAATGCCAGTTTATTGGATGGTGGCGCGGCATAAAAGGCCGAGTCCATGGCGAGCATGGCTGGGATGTGAATGACTTAGGTGGCTGCAACCCCAAATTTCAAAAACTAAGACGACTTTTTCGGCCTTTTATCCACCATTATATTGCCTTGTCGACCGAAGCCAGAGACTACCTGCAGCAAAAGATTAAAGTCGCTCAACACAAGATCACCCATATTTGTAATGGCGTGGATACGGATAAGTTCTCAGCACAGCAGAGCCTACCTGATGGCCTTCCTGAGCATTTTAAACAACAAGATAACCTAATTTTTGGCACAGTGGGTCGCCTGGCCGATGTAAAAAATCAACCTTTTTTGCTTGAAGCTTTTATCCAGCTACAACAAGCACACCCCGACCAAGCACAACGCCTGAAACTCCTGATTGTTGGTGAAGGGGTTTTAAGGCAAAAACTCGAGAGCAGAATTGCGCAAGCCAATATCCAGCAGCATGTATTCCTTGCTGGCAATCAACAAAATGTAGCCCAGTGGATGGATGCGATGGATGTGTTTGTGCTGCCGTCATTAGCCGAAGGCATTTCCAATACCATATTAGAAGCCATGGCCAGTGGCTTGCCGGTCATTGCCACAAAAGTCGGTGGTAACCCAGATTTGATTATGCCCGAATTGGCTAAAAGCCACCTAGTGCCCACCGACAATGTACAAAAATTGACTAACGCCATGGCGCAATACGCACTAGATAATGACAAACTGGCAGAAAATAGTGTAAAAGTGCAAAAGCACTGCCAAAAAAACTTTAGCATCGACACTATGGTGGCCAGTTACCACCAACTGTATCAACAGCTAGGAAGATAAAGGCACTAGATCCCCGATAAAAGCATTTGGGAACGACAAGAATATATACCGTCATGCCGGTAGTCTTTTTAGCCGGCATCCAGTGCCTTTACAGTTGAAGGTGACAAAGACACTGGATCCCCGATAAAAGCACTTGGGGATGACAAGAATAGATACCGTCATGCCGGCAGTCTTTTTAGCCGGCATCCAGCGACTTTGGAGTTGATGGTGACAAAGGCACTAGATCCCCGATAAAAGCATTCGGGGATGACAAAAATAGTTACAGTCATGCCGGCAGTCTTTATAGCCGGCATCCAGCGACTTTTAAGTTGATGGTGACAAAGAGGCTGGATCCCCGATCAAAAGATTTCGGGGATGACAATAAGGGGCGCTAGGTTCCCGATAAAAACATTCGGGAACGACAGAATATTAAAAATTACCGTCGCCCTTGCGAACGACAAGTATTACCGTCATCCTCGCGCATGCGGGAATAACAAGACTAAATCATTAAGGATCAAAATCGATGTGTGGAATTGCTGGAATTTTTCATTTAACGGATAACGCGCAGTTAGATCCTGCCATTATTGCCAACATGAATGACAAACAGCTTCACCGTGGCCCCGATGCCGGTGATTACTTTTTCGATCCAGGTGTAGCCCTAGCTCACCGCCGTTTGTCGATCATCGATTTAGAAGGCAGCCCACAGCCCATGCTCAGTGCCGACGAACAGGCTTGCGTGGTATTCAACGGTGAAATTTACAATTTTAAAGAATTGCATCAAGAACTGAGCGACAAAGGCTACAAATTTAATACCCATGGCGATACTGAAACCATCCTCAATGCTTGGCTAGAATGGGGTGAAGATTGTGTGCATAAACTGCGAGGCATGTTTGCCTTTGCTATCTGGGATCGTAAACAAGAATGTCTGTTTATTGCCCGTGATCGAATGGGTATAAAACCGTTTTTCTATTCGTTATTGCCTAATGGTGAGTTTCTATTTGGCTCCGAGCTTAAAGTGCTAAAACAGCATCCTATGTTCGATAAAACCCTACGCAACACCACCATTGAAGATTATTTTACTTTTGGCTATATCCCCGAGCCCCATACGGTTTACCAACATAGTTTTAAACTGGCTCCCGGCCATTGTATGTTATTGAAAAAAGGCGATAAAACCTTACCCGAACCACGGGAATACTGGGATATTCCTACTCAATACGATCAAGAATTAACAGCAGAAGAAGTCCAAGCCGAACTAATAGAAAGACTTAAAGAAGCGGTAGATATCCGCATGGTTGCAGATGTGCCATTAGGGGCATTTTTATCTGGTGGGGTCGATTCCAGCGGTATTGTGGCCTTAATGTCGCAATTGCAATCCGAGCCGGTTAATACCTGCGCCATTGGCTTTGATGTTAAACAATTTGATGAAACCGAATATGCCAAACAGGTGGCCAATCGCTACAAAACCAACCATAGAGAAGAAATAGTCGGCCAAGACGATTTTGAGTTAATCGACCAGCTTGCCAGCCTATATGACGAGCCCTATGCCGACAGTTCGGCTATGCCAACATTCCGCGTGTGTGAACTGGCCCGAAAACACGTTACCGTGGCGCTATCCGGTGATGGCGGCGACGAACTCTTTGCCGGATATCGCCGTTATAAAATGCACGCCACTGAAGACAAAGTGCGCAACATGTTGCCCTATAGCATACGCAAACCGATTTTCGGCCCATTAGGGCGGCTTTATCCTAAGCTCGATTGGGCGCCTAAATTTCTGCGGGCTAAAACCACCTTTCAATCCATGGCGATGGACACAGTGCAAGGCTATTACAACTCTATTTCTCTGCTCCGTGAAGATGAACGTCGCAAGCTATTTTCCGATGAATACAATGCCAGTTTAGAGGGCTACAGCTCGCTAGAGGTATTTAGAAAGTACGGCGATAAGGTTAAACACCTCGACCCCATGAAAATTGCCCAATATATCGATATGAAAACCTATTTGGTGGGCGATATTCTAACTAAAGTGGACAGGGCCTCCATGGCCCATTCGCTAGAAGTGCGGGTGCCACTATTAGATCACAAATTTGTCGAATGGGCTTTTAAAACACCGTCCTCGCACAACTTATACGACGGCATTGGTAAATATTCCTTCAAACATTCCCTCGAATCACATTTACCCCACGATGTGCTCTATCGTAAAAAGATGGGCTTTTCCGTCCCCCTAGCCAACTGGTTTAAAGGCCCATTGAAACAACGCTTATACGATAATTTATTGTCGGAGCAGATGACCTCATCGGGTTACTTCAACCAAAAACAACTAAAAAAGCTTATCGATGACCATGTATCAGGGATGCGCGATAACAGTGCGCCACTGTGGACCTTGATGATGTTCGAATCTTTTATGCGCCAGCAATTAGCTTGAGGCTCAGATGAAGATACTGCACGTACTCGACCATTCTATTCCACTGCATAGCGGCTATACCTTTCGTACCCGCTCTATTCTCAAGCAACAACACCAGTTGGGCTGGGAAACTTGCCATGTTACCAGCCCTAAACAGGGCCATTTTGACAGCCCAATTGAAGAAATCGACGGTCTCACTTTTTATCGCACGCCTGTGCCTACGGGTTTATTAACCAAAATGCCCGGCGTCAATCAAATGGCCTTGGTCAACCCGCTACGCGACCGCATCTTAGACGCCATCGAAATTGAAAAACCGGATGTTATTCATGCTCATTCACCAGCATTAAATGGATTAGCCGCCCTTAAAGCCGCCAAAATCACCGGCTTGCCTGTGGTATACGAAATCCGCGCCTTTTGGGAAGATGCAGCTGTAGATCACGGCACCTGCAAAGAAGGTGATATACGCTACCGCCTGACCCGTAAAATGGAAAACTTCGTGGTCAAACGGGCCAATGCCGTTACCACTATCTGCGAAGGACTACGTTCAGATTTAGTGTGTCGCGGCGTGCCAGCCAGTAAAATCACCGTTATCCCTAATGCGGTTAATATTGAACAATTTAACCTTATCCAACAAAAAGATGCCGAACTTGCCGAAAAACTCGCTTTACAAGATAAAGTAGTCGTCGGTTTCCTAGGCTCATTTTATGGCTACGAAGGGCTAGAGCAAACCGTAGCCGCCATGCCGAAAATTATTAAAGCCATACCTAACGCTGTATTTTTATTGGTCGGCGGCGGCCCACAACAGCAAAACCTTAAACAACAAATTGCCCAGCTCGGCTTGCAAGATAAAGTCATCATGCCCGGCCGCGTCCCTCATGCCGAAGTATCGGGCTATTACAGCCTAGTGGATTTACTCATCTACCCACGCAAGCCCATGCGCCTCACCGAATTGGTTACCCCATTGAAACCTTTAGAAGCCATGGCACAAGGTAAGTTAGTGCTCGCTTCAGATGTAGGCGGTCATAAAGAGCTTATCCAAGATAACAAAAACGGCTGGCTATTTGAAAGCGGCAACGTACAAGCCTTAGCCGACAAAGCCATTGAAATATTAGCCAACCCCCAAGACTGGCCCACTGTGATAGAAAATGGTCGTCACTATGTGGAGCAAGAAAGAAATTGGCAAAATTCAGTCGCGAACTATAAGCATGTTTACCCTAGGTTGATTGGAGATAAGGCGTAAACATTCTAGTCGTCATGCCGGTGGTATTTTCTTTTAGCTCACGACTAGTGAATAGAGACACTGGGTTCCCGATAAAAACATTCGGGAACGACGGAAAGGAAGACCTCGGGGATGACAGAAGGGAAGCACTCGGTAAAGACAATATTAAGTCGTCCTCGCGCATGCGTGGATGGCAATAATAAGTATTGTCATACCGGCAGTCTTTTAAGCCGGTATCCAGTGCCTTTGATGTTGAAGGTGAAAAGGAACTATGTTCCCGATAAAAACATTCGGAAACGACAGGATAAAGACAATGGATCCCCGATAAAAAGATTTCGGGGATGACTGGTTACGTCGTCCTCGCGTATGCGGGGACCCAGTGCCTTTAGTGTCAAAGTAGAACAAAAACACAGGTAACTTTTTATGAGATCACCTGCAGTTTACATTCTGGCGAGCAAAAGGAACGGTACCTTGTATATTGGGGTAACCAATGATCTAATTAAAAGGGTGTGGGAACACAAAAATGATGCAGTTGAAGGGTTCAGCAGAAAATATAAGGTTCATTTATTAGTTCATTTCGAGCAATTTGAAGATATATATCAAGCCATTAGCCGCGAAAAACAGCTTAAAAAATGGAACCGAGATTGGAAAGTAGCATTAATAGAAAAGCAAAACCCATACTGGCATGATTTGTACGATGAGATTATTTGATTGGTAAAGACACTAGGTTCCCAATAAAAGCACTCGGGAACGACAGCTATTGCGTCGTCCTCGCGAATACGGGGACCCAGCGCCTTTGATGTTGAGGGTGAAAGAGGCACTAGGTTCCCGATAAAAGCATTCGGGAACGACAGTTATTGCGTCGTCCTCGCGAATGCGGGGATGGCAAGAATAAGTACTGTCATACCGGCAGTCTTTTAAGCCGGTATCCAGTGCCTTTGATGTTGAGGGTGAAAAGGCACTAGGTTCCCGATAAAAGCATTCGGGAACGACAGCTATTGCGTCGTCCTCGCGCATGCGGGGATGGCAAGAATAAGTATTGTCATACCGGCAGTCTTTTAAGCCGGTATCCAGTGCCTTTGATGTTGAAGGTGAAAAGGAACTAGGTTCCCGATAAAAACATTCGGGAACGACAGTTATTGCGTCGTCCTCGCGAATGCGGGGGCCCAGCGCCTTTGATGTTGAAGGTGAAAAAGGCGCTAGGTTCCCGATAGAAGCATTCGGGAACGACGGAAGGGAAACATTCGGGAATGACGGAAGTGAAACATTTCTGGAGTGACGGGCTAAAGACACTGGTTCCCCGATCAAAAGATCTCGGGGATGACATTGGGTGGCACCTCGGGGATGACATTGGGTGGCACCTCGGGGATGAAGGTGGATGGCACCTCGGAAATGACGGTAATGGAACATATTGAGAATGATAATAATCTCGTCGTCCTCGCGCATGCGGGGACCCAGCGACTGTGCTGAAGGTAAATAAAGGCGCTAGGTTCCCGATAACAACATTCGGGAACGACAGGATTATGTCGTCCTCACGCATTCAAGAACGACAAAAGTGCAGAACACCTTAAATTGATGGATAAGAAGGAACATAAGTGAGTAATTTTCTTAATAATTTAAATGTGGCGTTAGTGGGGCCTATTCCGCCTCCTGCTGGGGGGATGGCTAATCAGACCCGAAAGCTACGTCAGTTTTTACAACAAGAAAATTGCACTTGTCAGATGGTTGCTACCAATGCGCCTTATCGTCCTGCTTGGGCTGAAAAACTTCCCGGGGTTCGTGCCATTTTTCGGCTGTTTCCTTACTTGTTTGCCCTGCATCGTGCCTGTAAAAGTGCCGATATCATGCACATTATGGCCAATTCTGGTTGGTCTTGGCATTTGTTTGCGGCACCGGCCATTTTGATTGCCCGTTGGAATAAAGTACCTGTTATGGTTAATTATCGCGGTGGCTATGCCGAGGCGTTTTTCCAGCAATCTTGGTTTTGGGTCAATAAAACCTTGAGCAAGGCCCAAGGCGTGATTGTTCCCTCCCCATTCTTACAAGATGTATTCGCTAAGTGGCAGGTTGACGCTGGGGTGGTGCCTAATGTTTTAGACACGCAATTATTTTGTTTTCAGCCCAAAAGCAAAATATCCGACACACCGCATATTATGGTGGCGCGCAATTTAGAAGAAATCTACGATGTGCCCACCGCCATCCATGCCTTTGCAATTATTTTGCAGCAGTTCCCCGATGCGCAATTATCAATAGCCGGCAGTGGCCCCGAGTTAGATAAATTGCAACAATTAACACAGCAATTAGGCCTAACCGAAAAAGTGACCTTTACCGGCCGTTTAACGGTTGAGGAAATGGCCAAGTTATATCATTCGGCCGATTTGAGCATTAATCCTAGCGTGGTGGATAACACCCCTAATTCGGTGATCGAATCTTTAGCTTGCGGCACGCCAGTAGTGACCACCAATGTGGGCGGCATTCCTAAATTAGTCAGCGACCAGCACGATGCCTTGCTAATCGACCCCGCTCAGCCGCAAATAATGGCAGATGCCGCGATTAAAATATTGTCAGACAATGACTTACGCCAACGCTTGATAGATAATGGACAACAAACCACCGAAAAATTTCATTGGCAAAATGTTAAACAACTATTAAGCCAGTATTATCAAGCCGCGATAAATGGGGATGGTAAATAATTACATGTTGAACCGAATCTATACCCAGTTTGTTGCCGGCCTGTTGTTTCCACTACATGAAATATTAAAGAAACACCAAACACGGGCAATCAAAATCGGATTGGAGAAATCCCAATGGCTAAGTCGCGAGCAAATATTGGCCGAGCAAGCCAAACAACTCCAACGCTTTATTCAGCAGACTTATAGCAATGTCCCATACTACCAAAGTCTCCTCGACCAGCACGGCATTGACCCCAAACAGATTAACAGCACACAAGATTTAGCCACTATTCCTTTGCTAGGCAAAGCAGAAATTAAACAACATTTTGAGCAACTTAAATCTAAAAATGCCGGACCTGTTAGTCAATTCAATACCGGTGGCTCTAGCGGTACACCGCTAATTTTCTTGCTTGGCAACGAAAGAGTCAGCCACGATGTCGCCGAAAAATGGCGCGCTACCCGCTGGTGGGATGTGGATATTGGCGACAAAGAAATCGTCGCTTGGGGCTCACCTATCGAGCTTAACTCCCAAGATAAAATCAAACTGATACGCGACAAATTATTCCGCTCGCTTTTGATCCCCGCCTTTGATTTGAATGATGAAAAAATTGCTGGCTTTATCGCGCAAATTCGCCAATTCAAACCGGCCATGTTATTTGGCTACCCCTCGGTTTACGAACTGATCGCCAAATACGCCAAGCAACATCAAATACAAATGGATGATCTGGGCATCAAAGTTGTATTTGTCACCTCCGAACGACTGTATCCCCATCAACGGGAGATAATCGAACAAACCTTTGGCTGCCAAGTGGCCAATGGCTATGGTGGCCGTGATGCCGGCTTTATTGCCCACCAATGCCCCGCAGGCGGCATGCATATTTCGGCCGAAGACATAGTAGTAGAAATCATCGATCCTAAGGGAAACCCGTTACCTATAGGCCAGTCTGGCGAGATTGTAGTCACTCACTTAGCCACCAGCGATTTTCCCTTTATTCGTTATCGCACCGGCGATATTGGCACGTTATCTGACAAAACCTGCGCCTGCGGCCGTGGTTTACCATTGCTTGAAGAAATTCAGGGGCGCACCACCGACTTTATTGTGGCTGCCGATGGCACCATGATGCACGGCTTGGCACTTATTTATGTGCTGCGGGAAATCAATCAGGTGGGTGAATTTAAAATCGTGCAACAAAGCTTGCAGCAAACCGATGTGCAAGTAGTACCTAATAGCCAATTTGATGATAATGTAAAACAACAAATTATCGAGGGCTTTAAGGCCAGACTAGGCCAAGACGTTACCATCAATGTTGAAATCGTAGAGCAAATAAAAGCCGAAAAATCCGGTAAGTTTCGCTATGTAATTAGTCATGTTACAACAGGTAAAAAATCATGATAGACAGTCTTTATTTGGGGGCAGACATTATCGCGTTCTGTTATTTAATGTATTGGTCAAGTAAACAGGATGAAAGTTAACCATGAGGGACATTGCTTTAGTAATGCTACTTTTTGTAGCCATATACTACTCTTTTAAACGCCCATATTTAGGTGTTTGTGCTTGGGTTTGGATTGCATTAACCGCGCCGGCAAATTGGGCTTATGGGTTTTCTCAAGATTTTCGCTTAAATCTAACCATTGTTATTGTTACTTTCTTTTCTTACTTATTCGTCACTAAAAACAAGCATTTCAATATAAGTGGTTTAGGGGGCTGGATACTATTTTTTGGATTCTGGACTTTTTTATCATCTGTACTCCATGTTCGAAGTATTCCTGATGATGTCTGGTTTCGCTTCACTGAATTTATGAAAGTACTAATGTTATTTATGTTTGCAGTGCTTATATTACGCACACGGTTACATATAGAAACGTTTATTTGGGCAATTGTTCTTTCTATCTCAAGCTATGCTGGTATGGAAGCTGTAAAATTTATTCTGTCAGGTGGTGGCCATAGAATTGTGGGAGTAGCTGGGCAAATAGCTGATAGAAACGATTTAGCTGTGGCCATTAATATGTGTATTCCTCTTATTGTTTATCTAATGCAAACCTGTAAAGACAAGCGACTAAAAGTTGGTTTGTGGGCACTATTGGCCCTTAACATTATTTCTATTGTAGGAACGTTTTCTCGCGGAGGATTTATTGGGCTGGCTATATTGTCTTTCGCTTTTTGGTGGAAGTCTAAACATAAATTTGCTCTGGCGATTTTGGCTGCTGTTATGTTACCCCTTATGTATGCTGTTGCTCCTGCAGACTGGAAAGAACGGCAAAATACTGTTTCAACCGCAGCAACCGAAGACGGTTCTTTTATTGGGCGTTTATGGGCGTGGAAAATATCGACACTTATTGCAATTGATAATCCAGTAACAGGTGGTGGCTTTAAGGCAGTAACCGACCCCCTCCTTTGGCACAGATATCGTGCTAAAACTCCTGATTTTACCTTCTTAGAAACACCAACGATTCCACCCACACTCCTACCTAAGGCCGCCCACAATATATATATGCAAGTTTTGGGAGATCATGGGTTTGTTGGCCTTGGAATATTTTTGGTTATTCTACTTAAAACCCTAAGGATGAATAATAGAAACAGAAAACTAGCGATTGCGAACAATTCGAAATGGTGCGATCAACTCTGCTTGGCCATAACACTCTCATTAGTTGGCTTTTGTATCACTGGAGCGAATGTAAGTCGTGCCTATTTTGATTTGCTTTACGCCATTATCGCAATTGTTGTGGTGATAAATAGCAACAACCTTTCATCCAATTTGAAGTCGCATGAGTAGTAACAACGTTGTTAAGCAAATTGCCATCGGTAGTATTTGGTCAATGCTTATGCGAATGTCAATTCGATTCCTGGGTATTATCAGCGTCATCATTCTTGCGCGAGTTTTACTGCCTGAGGATTACGGTATCGTTGCCAAAGCAGTTATTTTGTCTGGATTTTTAGATTTAGTGACACAATTTGGATTTGCCGCGGCATTAATTCAAAATCAACAAGCAACCAAAGAGGATTATGATACGGTCTGGACACTGAGCATCATTCGAGCCATTTTACTTGCAGTCATTATGTGTGTTTTATCTATTCCGTTGGCCGAATATTTTAAGGAGCCTGCCGTACAGCACTTGATATACGTATACGCAATTTCAACTTTAATTCAAGGTTTTAACAATGTAGGTATTGTTGATTTTTTAAAAGATATGAACTTCCAACTCGACTTTAAGTTTAATCTAATAAAAAAGTTAGTATCTTTTACTACAACCATTGCAATCGCAATTACATGGGAAACTTATTGGGCTTTTCCTATAGGTATACTTTTTAGCAATGTTATTGCATTGTTCGCAAGTTACATATTGTCAAGATACAGGCCTACTTTAACATTTGCTTCAGTAAAACATATCTTTCATTTTTCAAAGTGGATGTTTGCCTATGAATTAATGGGGGCATTTTCAACAAAAATGGATGCATTTCTTTTAGGTAGATTTACGTCTTCAGAATCGCTTGGGCTTTATACCATGGGTTATGAAATATCTGGAATGCCGTCAACTGAAATATCTATGCCAGTCGCTCGAGCTGCACTACCTGGCTTATCTAAACTCAACAACTCTCGTTCTAAGCTAGTAAAAACGTATGTTGATATCCTAGCATCAACTTTATTACTTGCTATACCCGCGGCAGCTGGTTTAAGTGTGTTAGCTGAGGATATAGTTAAGCTAGCACTAGGAGAAAATTGGTTGAGTGTGATACCTCTAGTTCAAGTATTAGCATTTTTTGGGATTACAAGAGTTTTCGTGTCTTGTGCAGTTTCTGCGTTAATCGCTTTCAAACGGGTCGACATCCTCAGTAAATATTCTTTGTTTATGTTGATTATTAAACTTGCAATTTTACCTTTAGCTGTAGTTAGTTATGGTTTAGTCGGTGCAACATATGGCGTGTTTGTCTGTGGAATAATAGGCATGCTGTCTATTTTAATAATACAGCATTATATTGGGCTTTTGAACATTTGGCTACTAATGCAACAAACATGGCGCATAATTACATCGGCGATAATCATGTATGGATTATTATTCTACGCAGTGCCACTGGTACACAGTTTGAGCTTTCCGTTGCTAATAAATCTCATTGTGGAAATCACAATAGGCATGACCTCTTTCAGTATTATATTATTAATATTAACAATTTTAGTGCGCTCTGAAACAGGTCCAGAGAAAAAGCTCTATTTAATCATCAAGAATAAAATGAGAACAATTTAATATACTTTTATATGAATATCAGAAGGTAACAATGTCTATATTTGCCGGTGTTATATGTTTAAACAACCCAACCTTAAAACGCATTATTACGGACGAGGTAAGAACGAACTTTAAAGATGAATGTGGAACTAAAGACATATTCCAGCACAGTGAAGATTCGATATTTTTTACATCTTACGCTTTATTTGAAAGTAATATTCGTAGCTCAAAAAAATCAACTGATATTATTAATGGGAATCCTCTATTCGAAAACGATTTCGCAGATAAATCTTGTTTAGAACAACGGCTCTTTGAGACATTACGAAGCGCTAGGGGCGTTTTTTCAGGTTTAA
This sequence comes from uncultured Paraglaciecola sp., assembly GCF_937123705.1. Lineage (GTDB taxonomy): Bacteria > Pseudomonadota > Gammaproteobacteria > Enterobacterales > Alteromonadaceae > Paraglaciecola. The sequence goes on from NZ_CAKZKO010000205.1 coordinate 45,064, forward strand.
TCTATGATAAATCAAATGATAAAACCTCAATTTTTACTGATAAAATGGGTATCAGGCCCGTCTATTATTATCATGGTAATGGAGTGTTTATATTTTCTTCTCTCCTTTCTGTTATTCAAAAAATATCAGTAATTGACAAATCACTAGATAGTCTAGGCATAATCGAAATGCTTGCGTTTGGGTATTGCCTTTCAAATCGCACTCAATTTGAAAACATTAAACGTTTAGATGGTGCAGAAATCCTCCATTTTGAGAAAGATGAAATAAGCTCCCAATACTATTGGGATTGGAAGAATATCCCTATTAATGAAAAAGTCACTGTTCAAGATATTAATGACCTTTATGATTGTTTCGATGACGCCATACAGTTGCGTTTAGATAATAGTGAAGAAGCTATTAGCTTCTTAAGTGGAGGGTTAGACTCAAGGGTTATTGCATCTAAAGTAAAGCAGTATGTTAAAAAGCTGCATACATTTAATTTTTCTACAAGTCGCTCTCAAGACAATGAATATGCTCGATTATTTGCTGAAAGCGCCAAGCTTAACCATAATGAAAAGACCTTTGAAACCCTTGCTTTCCCTAATTGGACGCAGCTAATTGCTGATTGCGTACAAGAGCCTAATTATGGGATTAGTAATAATGTTGATAAAAGTAACATTTGGTCTGGAGACGGGGGAAGTGTTGCAGTAGGCCATGTATATATTACACAAGATATATTAAATGCTTTAAAAAATGATGATTTCACATTAGCTGCAAAGATATTTCAAACACACACACAAACATTTGTACCTGAAAAATTTTTAACCAATAATTTTAATAAGACTGCAAACCTAAAGTTAACAGAAAGTATAATAAGAGAGATGGCTCCAAACCAAAACGATAGTGGAAAAGCAATATATTATTTTCTAATGAATAATGATCAAAAACGGCATTTACATATACATTTTGAAACCATGGGGCAACATAAAACAGAATTGCATTTGCCGTTTTTTGACAGTGTCTTTTTAGAAAAAATTCATAAAATTCACAGTCGAGACATGTTAAATCACAAGCTATATATGCAGTGGTTTCAAAACTTTCATCCATCATCTCGAACCACGCCTTGGCAAACATACCCAGGGCATGAGCCATGTCCAATTAAGGTGGAAAACAACTTAACGTATCAGTGGACTAAAGCCAAAAATAAAAAGTGGCACCTAACCGAAATTCTAGAGATATTTCAGTTATTGAGAAACAAAAAGGTGTTTAACTTTTTTGATAAGAAAAAAGTTTATGCTGCATTTATACTTCACACGCTAAAGTTAAAAAATTATTCTTATTTATTCGGAAAAATTGCATTTTTAGGCAAAGTACTTAAAGAATAAGCTCGTTAAGAGTTACTTGTGGACCCTACCTATACTAAGTATTTCGACTATTTTTTCCAAGCCCGCATTGAATTCTCGTTTGTAAACATACCTATTTTTTTCAATGAAGTGACTAACAATTAATACTAAGCCAGGCGTTACAACCCATATAGAAAGAATGTTCTGAATTGGGCTAGAAGAAAAAGGAAAAATAATATAAAAAAAGTACATAAAAGGCATATGCAACAAATATAATGAAAATGTATGAGACGAAATTTTTTGAACAAACCGACCAAAAATTTCACCAAAAACTTCTAATCTTAATAAAATGTTGTACGCTCCATAAATATTCATGGAAATGAAAAGTGTTAATATGTAGTCGACTAAGAATTTTTCTGAAGGTTGCAACAATAAATTAAATAGGGTGTCTCCAAAAAAGTTAAAAGAAAAAGCGTTGATATACTTTTGAAATAAAGAATTTGAAAAAATAATGATGCCTAATATAGACAAGAAATATATTGCTATTGCTGCATAAAGTGGTGTTCTAAATCGTTGTGAAACTTTGTAACATAGAGCACCTGCAAGCCAAATGGGTAAGTATAGCAAGATGCTAGGACCCATTATAACTATCACACAAGTAAGCAATACTATTCTTATACTATTATTTGAGTAAATTAAAATACCAAAAAACACATAATATAGAACTTCATACCCTAGCGACCAATACGGTAAATTTAAAAAAACAGGTGTAGCAACCCAACTTTGATTGACAAAAAAAATAGAAGTAAACAACATTCTAATTGGACTTGCTAACTCTACAGATAATGAACTATAAGCCTGCTCATCTATTTCCATTCCAAGATAATAGAGAAAAACTGTTATTAGCAAAGCAGGTACTACAACTGAGTAAATTCTAGAAAGTCGATTGATTGTGTAAGCTTTCGCAGATTCACCTTTTTCATAAACAACATATGTAATTACAAACCCGGATAAAACAAAAAAATAACAACGGCTTCATGACCCAACCCTCCCAATTGCCATAACCAACCACCAGAAAATCCAGGGGCATGTGACAAAAATACAACAGAGGCAGCGAGGAAACGAATCAAGTCTAGATATATTGAAAATTGTTTGTTCATTTAGTCATTACGCTGAAAATGAAACATATACTAACTCATTTACCTTTAAGTTTTTTCTGAAGCCCATTTAAGGGATAACCTAACTTCTTAGCTTTTTTTGCCATTACTTTGGCTTTGTCAATTCTGTTTGTGTCCAAATAAAATAAGCCTAAATTATAAATAATCTCAGGGTTTTCGGGCTGAAATTTGAAAGCAAATAAATATTCTCGTTCCGCTTCATTTATTCTGTTTAGTTTTGCTAAATGCATGGCATAAAGCATATGAGTCACACCATCATTGCTATTCATATGTAATGCACGCTTAAAGTAACATTCAGCGGTATATTCTTGTGGTTTAAATAGTTCGCCTGCTTTCAATTTACCCCTTAAACGCATTTCATATTTTGATATAGCATAAAGAGCACGATGATAATTAGGAATGGCACGTAAAGTGTAACCAATATCACCAGCTATAGATGCGCTATTCCCTTTAATTAATCGCTCAACTGAAGGGGTGAAGTGTGCTCCTAAAACAATAGGAAGTTTATCCTTATGGTTAGGATTAGTGTAATCCCATGGTCCATAAGAAGCAGTAAGTGGACGTCCTTTTACAATATCACAGGTGTTATTATTCCTGTCTATACGAGCTAGGGCATTCGTGGATAAAAAAACAAATAAACAAAAAAGAATGGCGGGTAATTTTGAGAGACTCATAAAGATACTTCCTGTTTAACTCAAATGGATACATAATGGATACACTTTGATAACTTAACTTTATTATCGGCATAAATGAAGCAAAATAATAAGCCAAATGCATTATATGTGGCCTTTCACTATCCTCCAATCTTAGGCAGTAGTGGTGTTCATCGCACCCTGGCCTTTACCCGTCATTTATCAGAGAAAGGCTGGAAGGTAACGGTTCTTACGGCTTCGCTTAAATCTTACGTCAAATGGGCAGAAGATCAGTTTTCATTTATTCCAAAAGATGTAAAAGTGATCCGAGCATTTGGTCGCGACACTTCTCGGCATTTTTCATGGCGAAACAAATATCTATCTTGGATGGCGTTACCCGACAATTGGCAAAGTTGGATTTTTGGTGGTTTTTTTGCCGGGCTGTGGTCTATTTTACGTCAACGTCCTGATGTGATTGTCTCTACTTATCCTATCGCCTCAGCGCATTGTATTGGCTATTTACTACATAGGATTACGGGTGTTCCTTGGGTAGCCGACTTACGAGATCCTATGGCGCAAGATGATTACCCCACTGAGCCTCGCAAAAAGAAGTGTTTTGTCTGGATAGAAAATAAAATTGTTAAACATTGCGCTAAAGCGATAGTGACAACGCCCGGCGCTAAGATTTTTTATCAACAGAAGTTCCCCGATATTGCAGATGAATTTTGGCAAGTGCTCCCTAATGGTTTTGACGAAACTATATTTTCTCAAATTGCTGAAAGCGAAACTATCGATAAAGCCGCGGGGCCTTATATTTTAATGCATAGCGGCGTTATTTATCCTTCAGAGCGTGACCCCACGCAGTTGTTTCAGGCTGTTAGCGAACTTAAACAGGAAGGCATCATAAACAGTAAAAAAATAAAGATTAGGTTAAGGGCTACAGGCCACGACTCTTTGTTTATCCAACAGATTAATTTTTTGGATATTGGTGACATTTTTGAGCTACAGCCGCCTATTCCATATAAACAAGCTTTGTCTGAAATGTTTGAAGTGGATGCTTTACTGTTACTTCAAGCAGCAAACTGTAACTATCAAATCCCTGCTAAAGCCTATGAATACTTACGAGTTCAAAAGCCAGTTTTAGCGTTAACCCCTAAAGTAGGTGACACTGGGCAGTTGCTTGACAAAGCAGGGGTTGCCAATATTGCGGATCTCGATGATAAGCAGCAAATAAAAACTGCGTTAACGGACTTTATCTACAAGCTTGAAGAAGGTAATTTTGAGTTTGACAACCTCGATAAGTTGCAACGTTTTTCAAGGCAACAACAAGCCATTACATTTGAAAAAATATTACAGCAAACCATGTCTGTATAAGGAAGTTTTTAGCCCATTTACAGCGGTTAAACCATTGCACTACGGGACTATTTTGTTAACAATAGCCGATTAAAGGAAGTACAGGATAAATACATGACAGATTCTTCGGCCGCTGCAATATGTCAGCCCATTAGGTTGCCAGTTCACGATAATTTACGTTGTGAGGTTTATACTCAGGCATCCCAAAACACCTTCAAGAACGAGCATGTTGCTATTGTTTGGTGCGGTAATATTTATCAGGAACAAGATAAATTAAGCGGGGCAGACTTAGCGCAGTTGTATCAAGATGCCAAGGATATTCAGGCGTTTTACCAGCAGCTTCATGGCCGCTTTTGGCTATTAACTGTAGACAATGCCGCGCAGCAACTCACTTTGGTGAATGACCAAATGGGTATCCAACCCTGCTATTATTCGCTGCAAGATGGCTGTTTGTATGTTTCTGAATCACTGGAAATTCTACGCCAGCAGGCTAAAGTAACTTGCACTTTGTCGAAGCAGGCAATTTACAATTATTTCTACTTTCATTGTATTCCCGCGCCAGACACCATTTATCAAGAATGTTTTAAATTGGCACCGGCCAATGCCATTAGTTTTAATGCCCAAACACAGCAACAATGCGAAAACTTGTATCGCCCAGACTTTGCCAAGCAAATAACCGACACCCAACTAGCTCAAAAAGAGTGCTTAACCACCTTAGATGAAACAGTAAAACAGCAAGTTTCGGAAAACTGTGGTGCGTTTTTAAGTGGCGGCTTAGACAGCTCAACCGTGGCCGGTATGTTGGCTAAACATCAAACACCAGCCAAAACATTCTCTATCGGTTTTGATGTCCCTGCCTATGATGAAACAGCTTATGCCAAGCTCACTGCCGAGCATTTTAATACCGAACATAAGGTGTTGTATTTAACACCCGAAATGGCGGCAAAAGAATTTGTGAAAGTGGCCCAGTATTTTGATGAGCCCTTTGGCAATTCATCGGCGATGGCGGCGTATTTTTGTGCCACTTTTGCCAAACAAAATGGGGTAACTCATTTGCTGGCAGGGGATGGCGGTGATGAACTATTTGCCGGAAACGAGCGTTATGCCAAGCAAAAAGTGTTTGAGCACTTTCATCAAGCTCCTAAATGGCTACAAGCTCTGCCTAGGGTGTTTTTTAACAATGAGTTAGCCCGAAAAATACCTATTGCTAAAAAGGCGGCCAGCTATATCGAACAAGCGGATGTGCCACTGCCAGACCGTATGGAAACCTTTAATTTTATCAAGCAGCTGGGCGCACAGAATATGTTCGAATCGGCTTTTTTAGCCGATATCGATAGCAACAAAACCATTGAGTTGAAACGCCAGCGCTACAGCGAGTGTAAGAGTGACGATCCGGTTGATTCTATGTTGTATTTGGACTGGAAGTTCACCTTAGCCGATAACGACTTAGTCAAAGTCACTAAAATGTGTGAGTTAGCAGGTGTTAGCGTGGACTTCCCGTTTTTAGACCGCAAACTGATTGATTTTAGTTGTTCTGTGCCGGCAGAAACAAAATTACCCGGTGGGAAATTACGGGACTTTTATAAAAAAAGCTGTGAAGGTTTCTTAAATGACGCCACTCTAAACAAGAGTAAACACGGTTTTGGTCTGCCTTTTGGTGTGTGGATGAAACAAAACCAGCAACTTAAAGATATCACCGCACAATGCCTTAATGCGTTTAAACAGCGTAACATTGTAAAGGATTCACTAATTGATGATGCACTCAAGGCGCACGACAGTGTTCACGCCAGTTATTATGGCGAGCTTATCTGGATTATGGTGATTTTAGAATTGTGGTTACAAGGCAAGGAATAACCGAGTGATACATTGGTGTTTAAAACAGCTTGGCCAACTCACCAGCAAAAACAAGCTGAGTATTTTGATTTATCATCAAGTGGTTGCCGAAAAAGATCCTATGCGCCCGTCTGAACCCGATGCCGCCGAGTTCCGCTGGCAAATGCAACTAATTCGGGATTACTTTAATCCACTGCCATTGGCAGAAGCGGTCACAATGCTTAAACAAGGCCAATTACCCGCCAATTCGGTATGCGTCACCTTCGATGATGGTTATCTTAATAACTTAACTGTGGCCCAGCCCATCTTGCAAGAATTAGGCATTCCCGCCACCGTTTATGTAGCTACCGGATTTAGTCATGGCTGCAATATGTGGAATGACCGGCTAATTGATTTAATCGGCAATCAACAAATAACGGAATTTAACTTGGCAGCGCTGGATTTACCGGTGGCCAAAGTGAGTGATTGGGCCTCGCGGCGCGAGTTGGCATATAGCCTTATTCCCAAAATAAAATATCAAGACTATCAACAGCGGAGCACGATCATCGATCAGTTATATGCCGATAATCAGACCAGTGAAGCCAAACCCAAGATGATGACGCCCGAACAAGTCAAACAATTATCCGAACTTGGGATCGAGATTGGGGCCCATACGGTTGACCATCCCATACTAAAATCGCAGACATTAGCTGAGCAAACAAGGCAAATAAGCGAGAGTAAGCAAACTCTAGAAAGCTGGATAAATAAACCCGTAACGGGCTTTGCCTATCCAAATGGCAAGCCCGATAACGATTACACATCAGAAGCCGTAGTGGCAGTGGCCGCCGCCGGTTTCGACTATGGGGTGTCCACCCAATGGGGCATATCAACTCCACAAGCAAAATGGTGTGAGCTAAATCGCTTTACGCCGTGGGATAAATCGCACCTTAAATTTCATTTACGATTGGTTAAAAATAAATTGGGGTTATAAACTACTTGCTCGTTTACTTTTTAAAAGTGTCAGCACGTCAATAATTTGCAAGTGCTTTAACATTGACCACATATTTTTTTGGAAGTCTTTCTTTTTATTTGAAATTTGCTGGCATAGCGTATTTTGGTCTGCCAAGTCCAATGAATACTGTTCTAAAATTTGTTCACGATATTTAACTTCATCTAATAACCTCATCCCTAAATGTTTGGTTCCCCATTCAGCTCCAGAAAAAATATTAACACCTGCTCCATAGGTACAGGTGATAAAAGCTGTAAACGATATGTTACTTGCATCACAACATAGACTTAACCACATGTGATAATCCTCACCCGCGTAGCTATAAGTTTCATCAAAACGCAACTGTGAGAATTTCTTGAACCTAAAACTTACAGTCGAAGTTCCTATAATATTAGCGAGTGCGATTTGAGAAAGCATATTACCTTGGTATAATAAACTTTCTGTATTTTCAATAGCCTTGTGTTCGTTCGGATCAACTCTGCCTGCTCGTTCAAATGCCCCTACATCCTGATTTAACTGTGTGAAATTACAAAAATGAAAATCAGAGCCGCTATCCAAAGCTTGCAAAGAATGAAAAATATGATTTTTCAACCAAACATCGTCTGAGTCTAGAAAAGAGACATATTCTGATTCTTCAGAAACACGGTCTAACGCATAGTTTCTTGCCTTTGAAACACCACCATTAGGAACACGAAACACCTTGATTTTGTCCACTAAAGTAGAGCTAATCCCCTGTAATTCTGATTCGGCGGGTATAGGTGAGCCATCATCTACGATAATCACTTCTTGAATACGTTTTAAGGCCGTTTGATTACTTATACTATTTAACGCATTAAGTAAGGTTCCAGCTTTTTTTTGGAAATATGGAATAATCACACTTGTTTTAGTCATGGTTTTCTCCATCATTCTATCTCCTAAGGCTCGATATGATCTTTAATATAAATTTCACCCAAACTTTTTCTATATAGGTTAGATGAAATAGTCCCCGTAGCTCTGAATCCAAGCGCTTATGCCATTCCATTGCTTTGCCAAAAAATTCTATGTTGGTAATTCCTAACTCAGGATGTTCTGAGTAGTGACGGATCATGTCTACTTTTAATTGCAGCGCAGGTGAAAATTGTTTAAATGCATCGTCAAAGGTGGTTTTTAAGATGATTAAGGTGTGCTCTTGTATTACACATAGATCACAGGCAACAACTTGATTATCAACTAAATAATACCAGCAACATGCTTGTTTTGTTTGAGATAGATTTGTCATCATCTCGCTATAGAATCGACCTTGAATATTGCTTGGTGTAATGGCCGTTCCTAGTTCTGCTTTCCAGCTGCGGGCTTCTATTTCGGCGTATTTCGTTACAGCTTCAGTCACTTCATTGGGTGCCACAATAAGTTGGGTTGATAACTTTTGATCGGCCCTTGCTGCGCGGTTAACTACTTTATTGTAATTTTGACGTAAATTTTTACCCAAAGATGCGAAGTACTCTTCAAAAGAACTAGGAATGGGTCGGTTACCTGTTGTTATGTAGTCCATAGTTTTGATGTGTGAGCTAGTTGGGATGGTTAGGTTTCTGGAGTCTAATTGCAGTAAATCTAGTTGTAACACCCAGCCTGGCAATGCTTTACAAAGTGTTTTAAGCGTATTTTCAGTAAGCGAATTTTCATTTTGTACCATTAAGCAGATAGGGGCTTGTGATGGCATGACGCTTTCCCATTGGCCTAAGCCTTTTCTACGGAGAAAAACCATGCAAGCTATCTTATCTTGATCATAGCCAATGGCTAGTTTTTCGTTATCTTCAAAAAAATGATTCAATAGCGATTCAATAAAAATCGAGTTAAGTATGGGTAAGTTGTGTCCTTTGATATTTAGATTATCCCAGTCACTTTTATATTGTTTAAAATCGGTTGCTGGTTTTATTTCCCAATTCATATTAGTTGTTTTCCATTGAATTTATTATTTTGACTATTGATTCCAACTCTTCTTGCCTTAAACTTTGATGACAGGGCAGTTGCACCAGTCGATTTCTATAGTCTTGACTAATAATGCAATCAGATAGCGCTACTTCTTCCCACCTTAATACTTGAATACCCATTTTTCGCAACTCTACGAAATGCCTTTCATCATTTAATAAAAAGGGGAAAACATAGGGGATATTGTTTTCGCTATTTTGATAGAGCGGCTTGCCAATTTTCGATTTGTTTAGTTCTTTAAGAAGGTAATCAAAATTGTAACGCCTTTTCTTTGCAACCTTTTTAAAATTGCTGTGATTGAGAATAAACCGAGTATGGCGATAGCCTGCTGATGCCATATCTGAGGGAGAGAAATACTTCAAACCAGATGTGTCAGCATGGCTGAACTCAGAATCATCTTTAAGGTAATTTGCTTGTTTAACTGTTTTAAATCTAAAACGGTTAATTAAATTAGTTATGCCTAAAAGGAACAGACATCCCTTTAGTTCTTGTACCCAACTACTTAGCTTGAGAAGCGGAATGTTCGTGTTATTTTTAAAATAAAGTGCTCCGCCGTCAATACTAGGTAGCAACTTGTTAATACTACAAATTTTTGCATCGACTTCACTAGTGCTGCCTAAATTTTCATATTCCATAAAACTAAATAATGCGTGAGCGCAATCTTCTATTACTAATAAACGTTCACTTTTAGCTAAATTGATCACGTCATCTATATTTTGCGTAAAACCAAAATATCTAATTACAATACAGTGGGTTACATCTTTTTTTAGTAACTTTCTAAACTCAGATATATCAACACCTAGACTTGGCAAAATTGGGTAAAAACGGATTTCGTACCCTAAATGAATAAATGGCTCGACTAAAGCAGGGCAATGATAAGCAGGGATCAAAATAACATTTTTTTTGTCTGAATGCTTAAGAGCTGTGCCCACTACACCCATTGCACCTCGACCATTTCGAGTAAGTTGGATGTTATTTAACTCCAATTGCTCTGGAAATAATCGTAAGTCCTTTAAGCGAAATTTAGGGGGAGCCTTAATAGTAACAGGCGGAAATTCAGCAGCATCTGCCATAACAGGAGGAAAAATAACTTCCATTTATCCGAGCTTTTTCATTAGTATGGGTAATCTAATGCTATCAACATTCTTAATTAGATAACATAGGTTATTCGGCATGAATATCTCGACACAATCTTATGAATTGTATTCTGACATTACTCTGAGTATGTGAAAATTAATGAACAAAGTAACACTAGAACATTCGAACACCATCAAAGGTCATTTTGTCCCCTCTACAAAGGGCGACATTCTATTAACTCAATTTGGTGAGTTGTCCAAAACCGCCATCTTATGTTTACCTTCCTTCGCCGAAGAACTCAATTTAGCCCGAGCAGTTGTTGCCAAACAAGCGCAATACTTTGCCGCAAATCAGTTGCCTTGTGTCATATTGGATTACACCGGTACTGGTGATAGCCAAGGGGAGTTTGAGCAGGTAACACCCAATGATTGGCTAGATGATATTCTCGCCGCCGGCCGTTGGTTGCAACTGCAAGGTGTTGAGAATATTGTACTGTGGGGCCTGCGTTTTGGTTCGCTATTGGCAATGGTCCATCAAGATAAGTTACTCAGTGAGTTACCCATTGTGGCACAACTGCACTGGAAACCGGTGACTAATGGTAAGCAGTTTGCCAGCCAATTTATTCGCATTAAGCAAGCCAATAGTATGATGAACCAATCGAGCGAGGAAAAGATAAATTGGCGGGAACATATTCTGGCTGGCAACCCTACCGAGATAGCCGGTTATTCTATTAATGCGTCCATGCTAAACGCCCTAGACCAATTAAAAGTACCAGCCGACTTTATCCCTAAAGTGCCTTTTTTATGGTTAGAGTTGGCGGCAAACGCTGCCACCCCTGCTGTGACTCGCTTCACTAATAATTGGCCTGAAGCAAGTTATCAATTAATTTGCCAACAAACACCGGCATTTTGGCAAGTGCCCGAGGTATTTGATTTGCCTGACTTGTATGCCATTAGCCCGGCCTTTTTGCAGAATTTGGAGGGCGTATAATGGAAACGGCTATCAGTTTTAGGATTAATAACCAGCCTAGTTTGGGGATTTTGCATAATCCCGATAACGCCAAAGATACTGCTGTGTTGCTGGTGGTAGGCGGTCCGCAATATCGTGTAGGCAGTCATCGCCAATTTGTTCAGCTTTCACGTTTTTTGGCCGAAAATAATATTGCCAGTTTGCGCTTTGATTGCAGAGGCATGGGCGATGCAGCGGGTGAAAAACAGACCTTTGAACATTTAGATGATGATATCAAAGCCGCTACCGATGCGCTGCTAGCAAACTGCCCCGACGTCAAAAAAGTAGTGATTTGGGGCCTATGTGATGCCGCCTCTGCCGCCTTGCTCTATGCCCATCAAGACTCGCGCATAACAGGTTTGATTTTGCTTAACCCTTGGCTTACAAACGAGCAAGCCATGGCGAAAAGCATGGTGAAATATTATTACTTGCAACGATTGTTATCTAAAGACTTTTGGCGAAAATTAGTCAAAGGCAATGTCAATGTGGGAGGCAGTCTAAAAGATGCTAAAGGCTTTGTGGCCGACAGTATGCAACAGAGTGAGTCGGACTCTGGCAGTTATCAACAGCGCATGCTGACTGGTGCGCAAAAATTTAAAGGGCAAGTATGTATGATCTTAAGTGGTAATGACTTAACCGCACGGGAATTTAATGAGCAAGCCCAGTCTAACAAGCAATGGAAACAGTTTGTAGAAAACTGTCAATTGCACCATTTAGAAAAGGCCGATCATACTTTTTCAAACCAGGATTTGAAGCTTGAAGTAGAAAGAATTACTGCACTATTTGTTAGTGGTAGTGATGTTGTGTGATATTAATTGAGGGAAGTTATATAAATTTAAAATTTCCATATTTAAGTTAAATATTAAACAATACTGCACTTTAATATTGGGTCTAGAAAGCAGTGAAAGTAAATACTTGCATTAAGACTAATAGTTAAAACAAATATCGAATTATTGTTGAAAAGGAAGAATCATGTTTTTAGGGTACATTCATTATTTCAGGGCTCTAGCTATATTTTTTATTGTGGCTGGTCACTCTATAGATGCATTTATTTGGAGTAATGAGGATATAGAAAAAATATTGAGAATTTTAATTTCCAATGGCAGTGTTCTATTTGTTTTTATAGCTGGCTACCTTTTTCAACATCTATCACACAAATTCGATAAATCAAAATACTACAGGTCTAAATTAAAAAATGTAATTGTTCCATATTTGCTCATTTCAATTCCTGCAATATTGATATTTGTAACAATTATTGAGCGAGAGTCTGTTTGGGAAGGTTTTTACGACTATTCGATACTTCAACAAATTGGTTTATTTTACTTAACCGGAAAACACCTAGCCCCTCTCTGGTTTATACCTATGATCTCAATATTTTATTTGATTGCACCGATTTTAGTTAAAGCAGATAAAGGAAAAATAATTTACTTTTTCTTACCCATTTTCATAATTGTGTCCTGTTATTTTGGCCGAGGCTTACCACATGAAAGCTTTGTTCATTTCTTTTCTATTTATTTACTTGGTATGTTTTGTAGTCACTTTAAGACTAAGATTAATCCATTAATCAGCCACAACTTATTTATACTCATTGCGGTTCCGCTCATAGTTTATCTTGCTTATTATGAATTTCATTATAAGGATGGAACAATGACATATGTGAACTATTTGCAAAAGTTGATGATGTCGGTTTTTTTCCTTGGTTTGTTTTTTAAATTCAATTCCTATTTAAACTCAAAGGTAATTGGTACCATTGCAGATACAAGCTTTGGCGTATTTTTTATTCATTCGTACTTTTTAACGGCAGGAAAGTTACTGTTTTTCAATGTATATGAAAAAAATGCAAGTGGTGATTTGGTAGCCTATTTCATAGTAGCAACAACTACGCTGTTCGCTTGTTCACTTATCATCTTACTAATAAAGAAAATATTTGGGAAATATAGTAAGTTAATTGTCGGAAGTTAGGAAGCAAATTGGCGGCCAAATTATCACAAATCGAAGCATACTTTCAAATTTGAATTTTTTGTATCTTGTTACAATCGTTCGAACATGCTTAAGTCGTGCAAAAGAAATTTCGACTAAATGTTAGTATTTTTTATATTTTCTAAATTAATCGGGGCATGGCAATCACACTTTAATTTAGTTTGGCGAAATGAATAATGTAAAAATGACATTCAATTATAAAGCCAAAATAAAGGTCAAAAATCCCTAACTTATTAAATCAAAAAGTTTGGCAAAAAAAATAAAGGACTAAATATGAGCACGCTTGATACCGTTTTACCTTTCGATACTATCTACAAGCAATTAAAGAAGGATGTTAAATCAAGTAAAAGTTTTCTTACTGGAAAATATAATCTCAGCTATGGTGATTTATTTAGCAAAGTTGAAAAATGTAATGCCTTATTTCATCAACTCAATTTAAATGTGGGTGATAGGGTTGTTTTGCTTTGCCATGATGATGTGGAAACCAGTGCATTCTTTTTCGCCACCTTGCTCGCGGGCCTATCTTTGGTTGTGCTCGATCCTCAAGCTTCTAATTCAGAGGTGACTATACTATTAAGCGCCGCCGAGGCTGCTGCGATTTTTATGGACGAAAAAAAGGCTGACGAGATACTGAAAGTCAGTGTTGAAACAGAAGTTCCATTGTATAAAATCAAGAAGGGATCATTTAGTAAATCCGCGTTTGGCCTCTTGCGGCTTAAGAAAGATAGTGCATCAGATGAATACCCATTAGTTACCAATAAGTTAAATAGAGTTGACCAACCACTGGGAGATATTGACTATCAAACTCCAGCGTTAATCCTATTTACATCTGGTACAACTTCATCTCCTAAGGGAGTGGAATTGAGCTTTAAAAACATCATGGTACAACAAGCAGTATACATGGAAAAGTTTGAACTCGAGCCATCTGCAATAGTAATGAATCATTTGCCATTACATCATACCGATGGATTAAATATGGCCGCTCTCATGTTGTTTTGTAGTGGCGCTAGTTGGATACGACCAGAACAGGTTGGTCATCACAATATTGAGGACTTTCTATATTCGGTGCAGCGCTACAACGTATCTCATGTCATTACTGTTCCAGCGGTACTAAATATTATCCAATCTTTGCCTGAGGAATTTGATGATTGCTTTACGGGAAATGACTTTAAATTTCTTATTTCAACAGCAGGTTTTCTCGAAGAGCAATTGTGGCTGACCATTGAATCTCGATTTAATATTCAGATCACAAATGTATACGGTTTAACAGAAACGGTGTCGCAGGCTATATTTTGTGGCCCTGAGCAATCTTCAAGACGAATGGGCACAATAGGGAAGCCCATTGGTTGTATTGCAAAAATTGTAGATGTAGAAGGAAACGAAGTAAATATTGGAGACTCAGGAGAGCTGTTGCTTAAAGGTGACTTGATTATGAACGGCTATTTCAGAAATGAAGAAGCGACATCAAGTGTATTGCAAGATGGTTGGTTTGCCACAGGTGATTTAGCAACCTTAGATGATGAAGGTTTTTACCGTATAGTTGGTCGTAAGAAGAACATGATAAACCGCACTGGTTTGGCGCTATATCCTGAAGATATTACAACTGTATTGTTAGGTGTAAATGGCATTAACGAAGCCACTACTGTGGGGTTACCGGATCCATTTCTAGAAGAAGTGGTGGTGAGCTGTGTGGTTCTGGCTGCAAGTGTAAATCTGTCGGAAAATGAAATAATTGCCTATTGCCGAGAACACCTTGCACCCGAAAAAATTCCTAATCATATTGTATTCTTCGATTCATTTCCTTATGGCCCCGCGGGAAAAATTGAAATACAGAAAGTTAAGAAGCAAGCTCAGCAGTACCTATCAGGAGCAGAAACCTCCACTTCTGGTTCAGTGATGGAGCAAACATTTGCATTAGCAGCTTCAATTTTTAAAACGCCAATCAATGAATTAAAACCAGAATCCACTCAAGAAACCTTAGTGGGGTGGGACTCTTTAGGACAACTTCAATTGGTAGTGGCCCTAGAAAAACACTTTAATATATCTCTAAGTGCGCGTGATGTTATGAACATCAAATCATTGGAAAATGCCGTTGAAATCGTAAATTCGAAATTGGAAAGTAAATAATGAGCGAACTAAAAAAGGATGATGGGATAGTAATTTTGGGGCACCCGCGATCAGGGACCACTTTACTCAGGCGTTTGCTAAATGGACATGAAAATTTGCATTGCCCGGGTGAAACCCATGTTTTGAACGCTTGCGCTCGTTTCATTCAGGCTGAACATACTGCCGATGGGTTGGATATGGGGGTGTTGGCAGGAATGAGCTTTGTTGGCATGTCTGATGGCCAAGTATTAGACAAATTACGGCATTTTGCCTTCGAACTACTCTCTTTCTCTACTCAAAATACAACAAAGCGTTGGGTTGAAAAAACAGCGGCCGATTCTTTCTATATTGATGAAATTGACACCCTGTTTGGAGAACATGCTAAATTTATTGGAATAGTTCGCCATGGGCTGGATGTAGCAATAAGTTGCAAGGAGTTTAGTGATGCTTCTGGCATGTATATTAATATGTTTAAATCTTATATACGCCAATATGAACAACCTATTGAGGCCATGTTACATTCATGGATGGATGTAACCTATAAATTAATGAATTTTGCTGAGCGCCATCCAGCGAATTGCCTACTTATTCGTTATGAAGATCTTCTAGAACAGCCCAAAGAGGTATTAGAATATGTTTGTGAATTTATAAATGAGCCTTATACCGATAACATGCTAACCGAAGGTTTAGCTAATACGATTGACTTAGGACTGAGTGATCCCAAGTGTATGGAGAAAGAAAAAATTGACAAGTCGAATGTTAATAAATGGGATAAATTACCTGGCTATCAATTAAGTCGACTGGCTGAAATTGCCAATCCATTATTGGAAAAGTTGGGATATACAGAAATCACAAATGTTGAAGAGGTTAGTCTTACTCTAGCGAGAAGACAATATGAAATATCTCTCGCAATAAAACGCTAGGTTAGAAGTCATGCATTTTGTTTCAATCGAGTGGTTTAGCTGGATACTGATAACGGTTGCGTTTTATTGGCTAGTAGCAGACAAATTCCGTCGTCATTTATTGATGTTTTGCACTGCAGTATTTTTGTTACTTAATTCCCCTGTTTCTTTCGGGCTATTGGCTGCTTTAACTATTGGCTCATATTTAGGAGTCAATTCGTCACAAGGATCGATGAGTGGAATAAAGGCTAGTTTTCTTGTTGGCGCAGTGCTGCTTTTGTTAGTGGGTTACAAGTACGCCGTTGAACTTGTTCCTATACAAGGGCAAGTTGCAATAATCATTCCCCTAGGATTAGCTTATTATAGCTTGCGAGTGATTCACTATATCTTAGAAGCGTACAAGGGGAGTTTGCCCCGCCATAGTCTTGTGGATTATCTACAATATCAATTTTTTCTTCCAACCTTAGTCATTGGGCCAATTCATAGATTTAATGATTTCCTAATTAGCTCTAAGAAAAACCATTGGAAAATGGAGTATCTTACTTCAGGTGCAGAACGAATTTTATATGGCTATGTAAAGATTACTTTTCTTGGCAACTATCTAATTTCGGGCGTATTTCAAAATTATATTGATAGTTTAGGATCCGCAGATGAACCTGGAATTATTTATTTGAACATGGTTAGGAATGGCCTAAACCTATATATGCAATTCTCAGGATTTTCAGATATTGCTATTGGTTTTGCCAAAATGTTGGGCTTTAAGGTTATGGAGAATTTTAATTGGCCTTATTTTCAAAAGAATATATCTGATTTTTGGCGTTGTTGGCATATTTCACTCACTAGTTGGTGTAGGGAATACGTATTTAACACTGTGATGTCTAGTTCTCGCAGTCCTGCATTGGGGGCAATTGCCACTATGCTTATCATTGGTGTATGGCATGAATTAAGTTTTAAATATGTCGTTTGGGGGGCTTACCATGGTTTGGGAATAGTAGTCTGGCAGCTATTTCAAAAATTCAAACCGCAACTTCCAGCTTTACCTACAATAATCAGCCCTATCACATATGTGTTGAGTGTTTTGTTAACTCTCAACTTTGTATGGTTTGGGTTTAATATAGTGAGTTACCCCACCATCTTTGAAGGATTTGCGGCGATGGGAAAAGTACTAGTATTTTGGATGTAAAAAATGAAAACAATTCTTAGTAAGTATTTGCCAAATTGGGCATTTAGACTCGTTCTAACTGCCTGGTATCTATGTTTGGTTGGCATAGTGATTTATTTTGCCTTTGAACCAACCGCTGAATTCAAATATTTGGCTTTATAATTATGTCTCTATATTTTACGACTCGGCAAAAAGAAATCCTTACTGGCATCTGTATAATTGTTTTATTTGTGGGAGCATTTGCTAGTGCTGAAATAATTCTAAGATTAGAACAAAGACTTAATTTTGGGGAAGTAACAGTAGAAAAATCAAGTGCATTTTATATTCAGGAAAGCACTAAGTTACGTTTACCTAAACCGCACGCAACTATGGGTAAAATTTCTTTCAATTCCTTAGGTTTTAGAGGGCCTGAATTATCCTCTGAGGTAGATAAGATTAGAATTGGTTTTCTTGGAAGTTCTATTACCTTCGACCCTTATGTTTTTGATGAAGCCATGACATGGCCAGCTGTTGCAACAACTAACCTGCAAAACGCTTTTCCAGGTTGCTCATTTGAGTATTTTAACGCAGGAGTCCCTGGAACCGGTACTGAAAAGGTACTTTTACACTACAAAGCCAACGTAGCAAAAATTAACGCTGATTTAGTCGTCCTCATGACGGATGATAGTAACGGTGTATTCAATGATCTCGCTAAGAGACAGGGAGTGAGCTTAACAAAACACTCCAAAAAAAGCATATTGGCACAATATTCATTGTTTTGGGAAAAACTTGAAAAAAATATGGATGTGGAGCGTGAAAAACGATTGTTAGTAAATAAAAAATCTGCACTTACGTATACAGAAGATTCTGTGACAGAGTTCTACAGAGCTACTATGGCTAACTTAATCAATGAAATAAAAAACGATGATGCACTGCCAGTCATTTTGGGATATGGACAACAATATAGACCGAATAATAATGAAAGTATTGATGCTCTCGCGACCGCCGTATATTACATGCCTTATATGGCTAAAGATGATTTCAATGTTATTTCCACTTTCTACAACAATGCAAATCAACAGTTAGCAGAGAAACTTAATGTTCCTTTCATTCCTTGGGAATATGGTGTTGAAGGTAGCGCAGAAAATTTTAAGGATTCTAGGCACTTTAGCCAGCAAGGTAGTCTGATGCTGGGGCGGCTAATTGCTAGTCAATTGATAGGAAATCAGCAATTTTTAGATAAAGTAGGCGAATGTGCAACTAATGGTTAGGTTTTAGTTAGGCACGTAGATTCGTTTCGTTAAAATTTGGGTAAATAATAATAAAATGTTTAAAAAAAGTTTCTATATTTTTATCTGGATTGTAATACCCACTATTGTTTTAACATCCTACTTAATCTTCACCAAAGAAGCCGCTGTAGTCACCCCTCAAGCTTTGTCATCTGCCGAAGCGTCGCAAACGCGAAAATTGGTGAAGGAGATATTAGGGGAGTTTGCATCAACGCAGACCTTTGTTGATATTCGGTTACAACAATCGGATATTGATGCGATTGCGGCAGTGGCTTCTCATACCATCCCCGCTAGTGCGTTTGAGGCTAGGCTAAGTCAATTTGGGTTGTTGGTTTTAGCCAGCAAGGAAGTCAGTTTTTTTTCTACCTCTATGTATGTGAATTTTAAATGTTTTTTAACCCCTAGCTTTGACAAGTTTGAGTTTGATATTTGTTATCTTGGGGATTTGCCGATAGCGGGTTCTATTGCTAACTGGATGCTCGAAAACGTGACTTTTTTGTTGTTTGGAACCGAAGTGCAGAAAACGGCAACCACCTTATTAGCAGATGCGGAGTTGCAAAATGGCGAAATCCGCTTTTCAGCGCAAAAAGCGAGTGATTTTAGTGTAAAAATTAATGAGTCAGTAAGCGATGTGGTTAAGCTGGCAACACAATTTAACAGTGTTGATAGTGTTAGCCCAACTCGGGTGACATTTTATCTTACTTATTTGCAGGGTCTTCCTCACGAAAGCGAGTCTTTGGCGTTTTATATGCAAAAGCTATTTGCATACTCAATGGGTTTTGAACAAGATTTTGATAGGGTTGCAGAAAATTCAGCCATTATTTGGGCGCTGGCTATTCATTTTAGTAATCCTCAATTTGCTCGCGCAATAGGCCTTGAACCGGATTACAAAGGTAAAAGTAATGTTGCTACTAAAATACGCGGGCGTGCCGACTTATCATTACATTTTTTATATTCCACTGTACTTGAACAGATTGCCGAATCAGATATTGGACTAAGTATTGGTGAGTTAAAGGAGATATTGGACAAAGGCAAGGGCGGAACTGGATTTAGTTTTGCTGATTTGGCGGCAGATAAGGCGGGATTGTTTTTTGCAAAGTATTCCCGTCAGAATGAGATGTTGGCCAAGCGCGTTGCGAATGTTATATCAACAATCACTGACGAATCAGCGTTTTTTCCCTTGGTGCATGACTTACCAGAAGGTTTAAATGAGCAAAATTTTTCACGTGTTTTTGGAGACTTAAATTCAGCGGAATATGCCGCCTTGGAATTAAAAATAGATCAACGTATTGCTACAGCGTTGATTTATCAGAATGCTTCAAAACCTGTTCACATTACTCAGCCTAAGGTGGTGTCGGTAAATAATGCGCCGAGGCAATGGTTTAAAGTTGACACTCATATTCATAGCCGCTTTTCAGATGGGGCGTCGGATATTATGAGCATTGCCGAAAAGGCTCAACAGTTTGGTTGCGCGGCTATTGCTATTACCGATCACGGGGATAACGACTTACCTAAGGTGTTGTCGGATAGTTATTTCGCGGATATTAGTCAAGCAGGGGTAACCTTCCCCAAATTGACTGTTATGCCTGGACTTGAATGGAACCTTCCGCCTTTTAAAGGGCGTGAACATGCCACGGTTTTGCTTCCAAAAAATAGAAACTTAAAGCGCAATTTACAAACCTTTCGGCAAAGATACGACAGCTACAAGTTGTGGCAAAAGAGCAACTATCAAGCAAAGGATGCGTTGCAGTGGCTTGCTAGTCATTTCATTTCTGATGTATTTAAGCCCGTTATTTTTTACAACCATCCCAGCAGAAAAGTTTGGCAAACGGCTGAAAATATGCACGATTTTACCGAATGGTCACAATATGATGAAAGTGTTATTGGGTTTTCTGGCGCGCCGGGTCATCAAAAAAAGCGCGGCGATGATAATGGCTCTTATGAGTTTGTACAAAAGACGGTTCATGGTTGGGATCCTTCTATTGCCATAATTGGGGGAGAGTGGGACCAATTATTGCGTGATGGCCGGCGAGTTTTTGCGGCGCGTGCGGCATCTGATTTTCACAATACTAAAATGGACTATTGGCCTTGTGAATTTTCATCAACTCATGTGAAAGCAAAATCTAATGCTCACAACGATATCCTTAATGGTTTTCATTCTGGCGATTTTTGGGCACAGCATGGTAATTTTGTAAAACAAGTGGATTTTTATCTCGAAGTTAACGGGATCAAAGCTACACCAGGTGACATGTTAGGTGTATCGGAAGGCGCTAAACTTAGAGTTGTGCTAGAAGTCGCCTTGAATAAAGCAGATTGGCAAGGATATAAAACTTCATTAGATGAAGTAGAGCTGGTTATAGTTGAAAGCGACAACATTAGCAGTCAAAAATTCTTGCCCGAGCGCTATTATCAAAATGGCAAATTCAAGTTAGTCTACGACTACAATGTAAGTAAAACCCTCGCCCAATTCCGCTGGCGTGGCCGCAGCATTCAACCAGAACAACACCATTACATGTTTTACACCAACCCAATTGCGGTACGATTGACGGATTAATTTATATTTTAACCTGTCATTCCCGAATGTTGTTATCGGGAATCCGGCGCCTTTCAGTATGTCATTCCCGAATGCAGTTATCGGGAATCCAGTGACTTTGTGCGTTAGCGGTGAACCACGAATTTCGAGTTACGAGCTAAAAGAAAAGGCGCTGGATGCCGGCTAAAAAGATTGCCGGCATGACGGTGATTGTTTTTGTCGTTTTAGAATGTTGTTATCGGGAGTCCAGTGACTTTTCTCTTGCCAATTTATTGCTAGACCTATAGCGTATTAGTTAAATAACAATCTAATAGATTGAGACTTCGCAATGCCCAATATTATTCGTAATACTATACAGTTTTGTTTAGCCTTTATTATTTTGGGGTGCAGTGAACCTGTAGATATTCCCGACATTGGTGCACCAGTTCGGTCTGTGGATTTGCAGGTCGGAACTCGCTATTTACCTCTGCCACAGAATGCCTTTTCTTTACCTAATATTTCGCAAGTCGATTTGCCTGCGGTTGCAGGCTCTGATGCTATATGGGGGGCAACGGGGCAGGATGATCTAGGCAATATTTATTTAGGTTTTTCAACTCATGGAGAAGGGCCTCAAACGTCTTATTTATATCAATATTCACCTTCTATAAACATGCTAACTAAACAGGGCAATACGCTCGACCAATTGCATCAGGCCGGCATAGATAAAGCTGGATTAGGGCAAAATAAGTTACATAGTAAGTTCTACCAGGGGGATGATGGCTATTTGTATTTTTCGAGTTTTGATGAACAAGGTGAGTCAGAACGAGATAACCCCACTTGGGGCGGGCACTTATGGCGCAAACGTCCCGACGATTTGAGTTGGGAGCATTTATTGGCAGCTCCCGAAGCGCTGATTGCGGTCAATACCGATGGCCGATTTGTTTATACCTTAGGCTATTGGAAACACATGCTGTATCAATATGACAGTCAAACCGGCAAGATAAAACGTGCTCAGGTAGGCTCTATTGATGGGCATATATCGCGAAATTTATTGGTTGATCACTTTGGTCACGTCTATGTACCTGAGGTGAGCAGTAACGCAGAGCAGCAGGTTAGTGCCCATCTTAATCAATATAATACCCGTCTAGAGTTAGTTGCGTCATATCCCTTGCCGTCATATCAGCATAAAAATATGAAAGCTCACCACGGAATTGTAGCCTATACCAGTCTGCAAAATGGCCACATTATGTTTACCACTAGTGATGGGGGCTTATATCGTATTGATCCCGATGCAGATGGAGCGAACAAAGTTATTTTATTAGGGCAATTCCATCCTGATGGTGAAAGTTACGCTGCGTCTCTGTTTAGTTTTAGTGGCGAGAACTTTTTAGTGGGCTTAGCACGTAAGCCTAAGTCAAAAGTTTATGATTGGGTTATCTATGAATTATCCACTAACACTTCGGTAAGCTACGCAACTACATTGGATGTTGGTAAATACTTACTTTACGGTAGTTCGGCTAAGGACAAAGAAGGAAACATGTATATTGGTGGGAGACAGAGTTCACCAAATCAAAAGCCAGTGTTGTTCAAAGTGAGTTATTAGGTTTTATCGGGAACCCTTCGTCTTTTAGTATGTCATTCCCGAATGTTTTTATCGGGGATCCAGAGACTTTGTGCGCTAGCGGTGAGCCACGAGTTTCGAGTGAACAGAAAAGGCGCTGGATGCCGGCTAAAAAGACTGCCGGCATGACTGTATTTACTGTTGTCATTCCCGAATGTTTTTGTCGGGAATCCAGTGACTTTATGCGTTAGCGGTGAACCACGAGTTACGAGCCAAAAGAAAAAGGCGCTGGATGCTGGCTTAAAAGACTGCCGGCATGGCGGTACTTACTGTTGTCATTCCCGAATGTTTTGATCGGGGATCCAGTGACTTTGTGCGTTAGCGGTGAGCCACGAGTTACGAGCCAAAAGAAAAAGGCGCTGGATGCCGGCTAAAAAGACTGCCGGCATGACGGTACTTACTGTTGTCATTCCCGAATGTTTTTATCGGGGATCCAGTGACTTTATGCGTTAGCGGTGAGCCACAAGTTTCGAGTTTCGAGTGAACAGAAAAGGCGCTGGATGCCGGCTAAAAAGATTGCCGGCATGACGGTACTTACTTTTGTCATTCCCGAAGGTTTTTATCGGGAATCTAGTGACTTGTAGTTTTTTGAGAGCTAAAAGAATAGGCGCTGCATGCCGGCTAAAAAGGCTGCCGGCATGACTGCACTTATTTGTCATATCTAAGGATGTCGGGGTCTATTAAACCAATATTTCACTGACATGCGGATGACCAAGAAAGTCTTGGGGGCTGGCTGTGGGGCCGTAGGCGCCGGATTGGAATATGACTAGCCAGTCACCTAACTCGGCTTTGGGTAGCTGCATTTTATCGGCTAGGGTATCTAGGGGAGTGCATAGTGGGCCTACAGCGCTGACTTTTGCTTCCTCCGGTGCTAAGCCCATTTTATTGCCAATGGCTACGGGGTAGTTTTTACGAATAACTTGGCCAAAATTACCTGAGTTGGATAAATGGTGGTGTAAGCCGCCGTTGGTCATTAGGTAGGTGTGACCCCGTGATACCTTTATATCTGTGATTCGCGAGGCATAAATTCCGGCTTCGGCAACTAGAAAACGGCCTAGTTCAAAGATTAATTCGAGCTTGGCCAGTTGTGGGTATTGTTTAAGCAGTTGTTTGAGGTTTTCGCCTATGGGCGCAAGATCTAAACGCTTTTCACCAGGGAAGTAAGGAATGCCCATACCACCACCCAAATTTACTGTGACCGTGGGGGTAGGGGTGATATCTATTAGTTTTTGGGCTAAAGCAAAGGTGTTGTTGTGGGCATCGATGATGGCTTCTTGTTTGAGGTTTTGTGAGCCCCAAAATATGTGAAAGCCTCTAAATTCAAATTGACTGTAATCGAGTGTGGGTAAAATCTCAAAAAGTCGTTCTTCATCAATTCCAAATTGTTTAGGGCCGCCGCCCATTTTCATACCTGATGCTTTTAATTCAAAAGCGGGATTTACTCTAAAGGCGATAATGGGTTTTATGTCGAGTTCTTGGCCTAACTTGACGGCACGTTCAAATTCCAGTTCAGACTCAATATGCAAGGTAATACCCGCAACTATAGCCGCGCGGATTTCTGGGAGTTGTTTGGCGGGCCCTGCAAAACTGATATCTCGGTTTGGCATGCCAGATTGAATGGCCATAAGCATTTCTTTCTGAGAGGCAACATCGAAGCCTTCTACCCATGGGCGCATCGCATTAATTAGCGGCATGTAGGGATTGGCTTTAATAGCGTAATGTAATTTTATGCTTGCTGGAATATGGCGATGAAAAATATCGATTTGAGCTTTCACTACTGTTTGATCATATGCGTAGAACACTTGTTTATCTAGCATACTGGCAAGTTGATCGAGTGAGTATCCACCTATCTGGAGTTGGGTGTCTTTAACTTCAAACTGGTGCATATCTGCATGTACAGGCGACGCTTTATTCATGGCTGTATTTTTCCTTCATTTCTTTACTTAACTTGCTGCGATCGACTTTGCCATTTGGGTTACGAGGCAAATGAGAGCGTATTTCTAGCCATTTTGGATGCATAAAATTAGGCAGGCTTTTTTTGCATTTATTGAGTAATTCTTTTTCGGTTATTTCATGCTCGTCTTTGATCACAATCAATAGCACTATTGCTTGTCCCAGTTCGAGGTTAGGTACCCCACAAGCAATGGCTTCGGCAACTTCTTCAGCGCCTTGGTAACAGGCTTCTTCTACTTCCATTGGGCTGACGCGGTAGCCGGATGTTTTGATCATTTCATCTTTGCGGCCTACAAAGTATAAATAGCCACTGTCATC
This sequence comes from uncultured Paraglaciecola sp., assembly GCF_937123705.1. Lineage (GTDB taxonomy): Bacteria > Pseudomonadota > Gammaproteobacteria > Enterobacterales > Alteromonadaceae > Paraglaciecola. Next base: position 70,245 of record NZ_CAKZKO010000205.1, read on the forward strand.
TTTTTTTACAGTGTCGCCCGACCATACGGCCATCTCGGTTAATACTAAACCGTTTCGTTTAACGGGTAGAGGTTTAAAGCGTTCGGCGGTTTTCTCTGCGTCGTTCCAATAACCTAAACTCACCAATGGGCCGCGATGTACCAACTCACCAGGCTCGTTTGCTGCGCATTCGTTGCCGTCTTCGTTTATCACCATGATTTCGGCATTGGGGATAGCTTTGCCCATTGAGCCTGGGCGTTCGTCTACTTTATCGGGTGGTAAATAGCTGCTGCGAAATGCTTCGGTTAGGCCATACATCAGATAAGGAGCGGCGTGGTTGAAGGTTTCACGAATTTTAGCAAGGGTCACTTGGGGCATGGCACCGCCTGTGTTGGCAAAGTAACGTAATTGTGCGGTAGCCGAGTCAGGCCATTTTGCTTTCATTAGTTGCTGCCAAAGAGGTGGCACGGCTGTTAAGCCCGTGACTTGGTGCTTTTCGATGGTTTTGACTACGTCGCCTGCTAAAAAATAGTCCATCAACACGCAACTTGCACCGACAAAAAAGGCCGTGGTGATTTGACTTAGGCCTGCATCAAAGCTTATGGGCAGTAGCGCTAAAATCACGTCATTTTCATGGTTAAGTAAATAACTCGAAACACTATGGGCACCACATACTAAGTTTCTGTGGGAGAGCACCACGCCTTTAGGTTTGCCGGTGCTGCCCGAGGTATACAAAATCGCCGCCATGTCGTTTTCAACTCGAGGTGTTTGCTCTAGCTCTTGGCTGGGTAACTCGGTTAACAGGGTTACTTTGGCGTTGATTGTTGCCATATCATCTTGGGCAGGCAATTTGTCTATCAACACCACATGCTGTAAATCAGGACATTGATTAACGATACTCGATAACGCTTTTAAGCGGTCGCTGCTGGTGATAAGAATTTTGACGTTGCAGTCGTTTAAAATATGCTGCACTTGCAGAGCTTTTAACACCGAATTTACCGGAACAAAGGTGCCATTTGCTTGGGTAATAGCAAACAAACTCATCACAGTAACCGGCAATTTGGGTAAAAACACCGCCACTCTTTCGCTGCGTTGTAAGCCAAGGCCAAACAAGCCTTTGGCTAGTTCAGTTGTTTGTGCGCTTAACTGGGCATAACTGATACTTTGCTGCTTGTAGATGAGGGCTTGGTTATCGGGCTTTACGTGGGCAGTGTAAGAAACGAGTTCATCGAAAAAGGTGACCATAGTGGCGGTTATCTCTGTTAAGTGTTTTAAAGGTATTTCTTATTAGGATAAATAATGGAACAATGAGCATAATGACAATAGAGCCAAGCTCTGTCCATAATAAAAACGCAATAATACAGGTAGTAATAGAATGAATACAGTCGCCTTGGTGAAAGACATATTAATTGATGCTTTACAACTTTCAAACGACACCCCTATCGATTCAGAAACAGCATTATTAGGCTCAATACCCGAGTTTGATTCTATGGCCGTAGTTACAGTGTTAACCGCGATTGAAGATAGTTTTGGGATTGAAATTGATGATGACGAGATCAGCGCAGAGGTATTTGAAAACTTTGGTACGCTGTGTGGTTTTGTAGAGCAAAAAATCTAACATCTTTATTTTGGGTTTGTGAATTAAGGAAGTGTTGTGAGCATTAAAAAAGTATTGTTGGTATTTGGTACCCGTCCCGAAGCAATAAAAATGGCACCTTTGGTGTTGGAACTAAAAAATAGAGCTGAGCTTGATGTCGAGGTGTGTGTGACCGCGCAGCACCGCGAAATGTTAGATCAAGTGCTTGATTTATTTGCATTGAAGCCTGACTACGATCTTGATTTGATGCAACCTGGACAGGACTTATATGACATCACCACCAAAGCGCTGCAAGGGCTCAAAGGTGTTTTAGAAACAAGCAAACCCGATATTGTGTTGGTGCATGGTGACACTACTACTACTTTTGCCTCATCCTTAGCTGCATTTTATCAACGGATCCCTGTGGGCCATGTTGAAGCAGGACTACGCACAGGCAATATTTATAGCCCTTGGCCTGAAGAAGCTAATCGCAAGTTAACTGGATCTCTCACTCAATTCCATTTTGCACCTACGACTAAAGCTCAGAACAACCTATTAGTTGAAAATGTAAATGCCGACACTGTGTTTGTGACGGGAAATACCGTCATTGATGCCCTTATTCAGGTTGAAAAACGTATAGAGGCAGACCAAGATCTTAATCAAAAATTAAAGAGTCAATTTGACTTTATCGACCCTACCAAAAAACTTATTTTGGTTACCGGCCATAGGCGTGAAAGCTTTGGTGATGGGTTTGAAAATATATGCCAAGCCTTACGCACTTTGGCTCAGGAAGATGATGTGCAGGTGCTGTATCCTATGCACCTTAACCCCAATGTAAGAGAGCCTGTTAATCGAATTTTACGTGATGTTGGCAACGTGTTTTTGATTGAGCCGCAGGAATACCTTCCTTTTGTTTATCTGATGAGCCGTGCGTATATCATCTTAACCGATAGTGGTGGGGTGCAAGAAGAAGCCCCTTCACTAGGAAAACCGGTATTGGTTATGCGTGATACAACTGAGCGGCCCGAAGCCGTTGATGCCGGCACTGTTAGATTAGTGGGCACTGATTACGATTGTATTGTGAAAGAGTCTATGGCATTGCTAAGAGATAAACAGGCTTATGAAAACATGTCTTTTGCCCATAATCCCTATGGAGATGGCAAAGCCTGCCAGCGGATAGCCGATATCATTTTGAAAAATTAAACAGTAATTTAACCACAGAGCGCGCAGAGGTTTTTAGATTTAGCAAATAGTAGTCTTTTCTCTGTGGCCTCTGTGGCCTCTGTGTCTCTGTGGTAATAATAAGTTTCTAGTGACTCAAGTGTCACAGGTGATTAACCTAATAAGGATTAAAAATGGCTTTTGAAAAAGTTTCAGTTGTTGGATTGGGGTACATAGGATTGCCGACTGCGGCTGTTATCGCTTCACGAGGTATTGAAGTTATAGGTATCGATGTTTCAGAGAAAGCAGTCGAAACCATTAATCAAGGCAAGGTACATATAGTTGAGCCTGATTTGGATATGGTGGTTCAAGCGGCGGTTACTATGGGTAAATTGCGTGCTTCTTTGACGCCAGAGCCAGCGGATGCCTTTATGATTGCGGTACCCACGCCTTTTAAAGATGGCCATAAACCCGACTTAAGTTTTATTCAAAAAGCAGCACAAGCCATTGCGCCGGTATTAGAAAAAGGTAATTTGGTGATATTGGAGTCGACTTCTCCTGTGGGCGCCACAGAAAAACTTTCGAAATGGTTGCAAGAATTACGTCCTGAACTGCACTTTCCCGGGCAAACCAGTCAAGAACCCGACATGTTTGTGGCTCATTGCCCAGAGCGAGTATTACCAGGCAGAGTGCTTGAAGAACTTGTCTCAAACGACAGAATTATAGGTGGCATGTCTGACAAATGTGCGCAAAAAGCCATAGAGCTATATAAAACCTTTGTGCGAGGCGAGTGCATTTCGACTAATGCTCGAACAGCTGAAATGGCCAAGTTAACTGAAAACTCATTTCGTGATGTCAATATTGCCTTTGCAAATGAACTATCCATTATCTGTGATGAACAAAAAATCAATGTGTGGGAGCTTATTGCACTGGCGAACCGCCATCCAAGAGTGAATATATTAAGCCCTGGACCTGGTGTAGGCGGGCATTGTATCGCCGTTGACCCTTGGTTTATTGTGGACTCTGCGCCAGAGTCGGCTCGTATTATTCGCACCGCGCGTGAAATCAACGACAGTAAGCCGCAATATGTTATAAATAAAGTCGAAGCGGCAGCCGACGAATTTAAGCGTCCTGTCATAGCCTGTATGGGCTTGGCATTTAAACCTGATATTGACGATTTACGCGAAAGTCCCGCATTGGATATTACCTGCCAATTAGCCGATATGAATGTTGGCGAAATCTTAGCCGTCGAACCTAATATTCAGCAATTGCCAGAAAGCCTAACAGGCAAAAATGTAGAACTAGTGAGCCTATCAGAAGCCCTAGACCGCGCCAATGTGCTGTTAGTGCTGGTGGATCATAAACCCTTTAAAGCACTAAATATAAACGACGTAAACACCAAAGTTGTGGTTGATACCCGTGGTTTGTTTGCACATATGTAAACTAGGTTGTATTGGGTGTTCAAAATTTATAGAAGGAATTAAAGATGAAAAACATTAAATTGTCGAAGTTGGCTGTTGCCTCTGCCATTACGTTTAGTCTTCTTGCTTGTGGTCAGAAAACCACAGAAGAGTCTCTTGTAAGCGCTGAACAATATGTCCAAGTCGGTAAGGTCGATGCGGCCATTATTGAACTTAAAAATGCGATAAACCAAGCACCAGAAAACGGCACTATACGTTTAACACTAGGAAAGTTATATATCCAGAAGGGAGCCTTAAGAGCGGCGGAAAAGGAGCTGCATAAGGCTCAGGAAAGGGGCGTTTTAGAAGATGATGTGGTCCCTTTGTTCGCAAAAGTTTTTTATTATACTGATCAATTTGAAGCCGCCAAATTATTGGAAATAGATAAACTAAGCGAGCGGCAAGCCTTAAGTACTGCTGTCTTCTTTCAGTATCTGGCATCTTTACAAAGTACAGACGATAAGTCGATAATTTCTCTAGAAGATATAAAGACTAGTCTGAGTGAAGAAGACTTATTGGTGGCTAAAGCCTACACAAATTTTTATAACAGGGATTATGATAAAGCTGAAACACAGCTGCAACAATTGTCAGAAATGAATTATCGACCAGCTGAAACAGAGTATTTAAAGGGTTTAAATAGTTATGTTAATGCAGATTATGCTTTAGCCGTTGATAGCTTCAAGAAAGTTAAAGAACTCATGCCACAGCCCAACGAAGTCAATTTTAAGTTAATTGAGTCGATGATAAATGCTGAGCAATTAGATAATGCTGATGTAGAAGCTGACAGGTTACTTATGTTGAAAAGTAACAACCCTCTTATTGACTTTTATAAGGGAAATATTGCCTATAAACGTAAGGATTTTGAACAGGCTTCGATTTTTGCCGAAAAGGCTATTCAAAATGGTTTAGATAATGCTTCTGTAAGGATGATAGCCGGGGTGAGCGCGTTTCAACTGGACTCTTTAGAGCAAGCGTATAAGCACTTATATTTTCTATCACAACGCCAAGGGTTTCATAGTGATGACGTAAACAGATTACTTGCCCGTGTTCAATTAAGCTTGGGGTACAATGTTGAGGCATCTAATTCTTTACAATCATTGCAGCAGCTGGACAAGAGTGACGCAGAGTTGTTCTCACTTACTGGCGCTAAATTAGCGATGGAAGGTGATCTTGGGGGGGCAAAAGAGCTATTTAGTGAAGCAAGTGATTTAGATAGCGAAAACGCTACTGTGAAACTACGTAAGGCTGCGATGAATTTTGGTAGAGATGAAAAACAAGCCATTCAATTACTTAAGGAAGTCATTGCAGGTGATAAGGACTTAGATGTTGGCTGGATGCAGCTTGCTATGGCTCACGTTAGAAATGGAGATAAAGCAGCTGCCATCGATGTAGCGAATCAATGGTTTGACATTAACAAAGCAAATGGCAAAACTCTTGAGGGGATTATTTATTTTCGATATGGCGATTTAAATGATTCGCAAATTGCATTTAAGGAAGCTTTGTCTTTTAACCCTAAGCATCTTGGGGCGAGCCAATATTTACTGAAAATATATGAAAAATTAGACCAGCCTGAAAATATTCTTGCTTCTGCAAAAAATATTCTTTCTTTTTCACCTAACAATCTTCAATCCTTGATCGCCGCTGTTAATGCTGCCAATACTCTAGGTCAAAGCAGTGAAATTGAAGCTTATTTATCAGCCTTAAATGTAAGCGATATCGATAGTAAAGGCCCGATTGCCGCAGTTGCATTGAGTAAGCGCCTAAATGGAAAACCAGATGAGGCAATAGGCTTATTAAGTAATGTAAGTGACTTAGATACTCTTGGTTATATTACTTTAGGCGACGCCTATATGGCGGTAGGTGATAAAAGTGCGGCATTGGCAACATACGAAAAGTGGAGTGTAAAATTTCCTAATTCTCTTTTTCCTATTCTAAGAGTCATTGCCGTTTATGAGTTAGATGGCAATATTCAAAATGCGCTTAACTTGGCTGAAAGTTCACTCGCAAAGTTCCCGAATAACAATACGTTAGAAATGTTGCAACTTCATTATGCTACAAAACTAAATCAAACAGATAAAGCGAACAAAATTGTTCAGAAACTGAAAGATGAGTCTAGAAAAGAAAACGTTACTTTGTTGCCATATTACGAAGGTCAACTAGCGCTAAATGAAATGGATTATGAAAAAGCAGAGAAATTGTTAACCAAAGCGCATAACGATTCACCGAATTACATTTCTGCCGCCATGTTAGCCAAAGCAATGATTGCAAATGGGCACAAAGAGCATGCAAAAGAGATGCTAGAAAAGCAGTTAAACAGCGGCGGTGCAGTCCCCGAAAGCTTTAAAAGCATCATTGCTAGTTTTTATACTTATATAAACGAATATGAAAAAGCTGCTGCAATGTATAAAAACTTAATGTCTGGAGATAAAGGGGATCCTGCTTTACTTAATAACTTTGCATTTAATACTTTGATGGCAAATGGAGATTTAGAAGTGGCATTAACAGCTGCTGAAAAGGCGGTAAAACTGGCACCAGGAAATGCTGGGATTCTAGATACTTTGGCATGGATTGAATTTAAATCAGGTTTAATGGGCAGAGCCTATACGAATATTTCAGCCGCAGCTGAATTGGATCCAAATTCCAATCAGATCAATCTTCATTTTGCAGAAATATTGATTTCGATAGGTAATACTAAAAAGGCTCAAGAAGTTCTAAATAAGATAAAACGCCCCTCGGATGTTGAATCTCAAACGTTGAAGCAGTTAAGAAATAGCCTAAATATCTAATGACAATGCCCTATGTACTACACCATAGGGCTTTACCTACTTACGCCCTTGTTGCGGAAAGGGGTGTCATAAAATTTTACACTTGTACGAACTAAGTGACTTTATTTTCCCAATTCAGCTTACTTTTCGACTTAAAAAATAAAATGGAAATAAAATAATTGTTGTATTTCAATTGCTTATGTTGATTGCATGTTGGGGTGGCACAGTCCGTGCTAATATTTAGTTGTAAACAACATAGATTGAGTTGTAATTTTCTATGATATGAAATGTTTTAAAAATTTATTACTTAGAAGTAGAGGTAGACGTTGATGTTATTAAATAAATTAAGTAAAAAAGTCCTTTCTGGGGTATTGCTATCTGCTGGTTTGATCGCTTCTTCTCAGGTTGTGGCTGAAAATGTAGGTGGAGTTGTTTGGGATCCTTCTTCAATTTTTGATTTTTCTTCTAATTCAAATTTGGTAGAAGATTTGTTAAGTCCTGGTGCTGATGGAGTTTTCAATACTGGCGATGCTGGTGAACAAAATATGTTACAAGGCTTCGGTCTTATTACTAACATGAATGGAACGGGTGCAAACGCTTTTTGTCCGAGTGGCTGTGAATTGACCTATGAGTTCGGTGGTTTTATCGTCGATTCGATTGATCCAGTGAGTGATGCGCCAAATACACTTATTAACTTCACGGGTGGCTGGATTAATTTCTATGTAGATTCTACAACTGCCTATGACGTTAATGATATCACTACTGCAAATGACGGAGGAAACCTTTGGTTATCTTTGACTGGTCATGCTGTTGGGGGTAGTACAATTCAAGCGACCTTGACTGACTTTGGTGGTGGCACTGATGCAGGTACTGGTACTGGACTGTTAGATGTAACAGGCGGTATGGCTATGGAGAACTTCGATACCGACACTGAAACTGACGGTGCAGATTGGGTCTTTAGTACTAGCTTCCAGCCTTTCCAAAGTGGTGGTGCTACTGATGATGGTTTTGAATTATTTGGTACTGCAGACTTTGGTGGCGAGTCTATCGATGTTCCAGAGCCTACTTCTCTTGCTATATTAGGTCTTGGTTTGGTAGGTCTTGCTTTTGGATCACGTCGCAAGCAAAAGTAAGATTAGTTCTATCGTTAAAAATGCCGACTTACGTCGGTATTTTTTTGTCTGAAAAATATGTCATTTGGTGCTTGGTTATCGCGATATAACGACAGCCAAACATTGACAATATAAAGAAATAAGAGTGTAGCGGATATTGCGAGTACACCACGATTTCAGGTCAGTTCTATAAATGGTTATCCACATCTATCTAATGTCATAAATAGCGTTATCTGTAGGCTTGAGGATAAATGCAAATGTTCTAAAAAGATGTAGTTGGAACAAGGTTTGGTTGTCTATTTCGAAATTATTGGGGGCTTTGGTCTGACTTTAATATCGGAGCAATATGAAAAACTTCTCTTAGGGTCACAAATCACAAAATCGTATTTACAGGAACTTGAGCTGAAATACAGACAGATTGAAAATTTAGAATATAGCGGAACAAGCTTGGTGCGATAAGTGTACCTGTGGTTAATACTTGTGTCAGGTCGATGAACTTATTAGCTTAGTGCTCCCAATGCATAGATCCAATGTCATCGACAACTACAAAAAAGATATTGCTGTTAATGTGGGATCTTTATATTTAGTAGGCTCGCGGAGCGTTCCACAAAGTAATTAGTTGAATAGTGTGGTAAATTTTCTGCAATTCGATGAGGCAACAACCCTGAATACATTGAGAATGGTATTAGATTAGCTATATCATGTATTACAGAGAATTTTTAGCGATTCCATGTTACTGATAATGGTTAACTTTCATGATGTTTGGAATGGACAATGATGTAAACGTGCAGTAAATAGTCGCTATGGCATAGTACTAATTGTTTGATATTTGGAAGAAGTTAGGTCTATAAAATAGATAAAAATACCGGTGTTCACCGGTATTTTTATCGTTAATCAGAACTATTTTTGCCTACGACGTGCTCCAAAAGCAAGACCTACCAAACCAAGGCCTAATAAAACGAGAGAAGTAGGCTCTGGAACATCGATAGATGTGCCACCAAAGTCAGCAGTACCAAATAATTCAAAACCATCATCAGTAGTACCACCACTTTGGAAAGGTTGGAAGCTAGTACTAAAGACCCAGTCTGCACCGTCAGTTTCAGTGTCGGTATCGAAGTTCTCCATAGCCATACCGCCTGTTACATCTAACAGTCCAGTACCAGTACCTGCATCAGTGCCACCACCAAAGTCAGTCAAGGTCGCTTGAATGGTACTACCTCCAACAGCATGACCAGCCAAAGATAACCAAAGAGGACCGTTATTCGCTGTTGTGATGTCATTTGAATCATAGGCAGTGGTTGTATCTACGTAGAAGTTAATCCAACCGCCAGTAAAATCAATCAGGGTATTGGGTGCGTCAGAAACAGTGTCGACTGTGGATACGAGAAATCCACCAAACTCATAGGTTAATTGACAGCCAGGGCAAAAAGATGCTTCCCCAGTGCCATTCATGTTTGTGATAATACCGAACCCATTCAGCGTGTTGACTACGTCGTCTCCAGTGCCGAATACGCCATCGCCGCCTGGATCCAATAAGTCTTCAACTAGGTTGGAATTTGAAGAAAAGTCGAAGATGCTGCCAGTATCCCAGATTACACCACCAACATTTTCCGCCATTGCACCGGTTGATAACAAACCCGATGCAATACAGCATAAAAGTGTTTTTTTAATATTCATAATAATTCGCCTTGTTTTATTCATAAACTAAAAAATCAGTTTAAAACAACAGCTGTACTACAAAATCAGCAAAAACCGCTCAGTAAATTTAAGGCAATATAGAGGCCAATATGGATTCTAATAGACTAAGATACTGAAAATAATATGAAAATAAAAAAAGAGTAGAATATCAAAAAATTCCAATTTCACAATATGTAAAGAATCACGACACTTTTTTACGCATTGACTCCGAAGATTTGCGGTGACTACGTACTGGCAGTCCTTTTTTATACCCCACTCTGAAGAACATTAACGCTTTTGTTGAATGGCTCATCTGACTTGTTAATCCGCTAGCGACTTCTTCAAGTTCGGCACTTAATTTGGGATCGAGAGTGGGTTTAGCTAATGTCAATACACCCGGCGCAGCGTATGGGTGAACCGACAATCCAAGTTTTGTGGCTTCCAACCAAAATCGTAAAATTTGTTGCCCTGCTTTTACAATATCTTGTCGACTTGTGTTTGCAACACTAATTAGACAAAGCGCTGGAGACATTTTTATCGGTAAAGAAACAGAGCGTATAGCTATCATATTACAAGCACCGATCTTATTTAGCTTTTGCATATTTTTCCATGTATTCATATAGCGAAAAAATGGGCGAGCAAAGGGTTCTATACCTAACATATCCAAAGTCATACCTTGAGAAGGCGTGGGATCTTGAAAGTTAACGGTTTTAAAAAGTTCATGGTGTAAAGTCTCTGCTTTAAACCTAACTGCTTCTGCTTTTTTTATGAGAGAGATGTATGGCGCTATCGCTTTGTTATCGGTGAAGGTAAATAATTCACAATTGTCATCGTTTAAGCTTTTAGATAGTTGATTAATGGTACTTTCGTCTAATTTTCCCTTAAAAGGAAATCGCCTGTCTGTATGTCTATCTGGTATAAACCTAGCCAGTTCGCAATCACTTGAATTCGTCTTGTTATTTGTTTGGTTAGAAAAGCTTATTAGAGCAACATGTAAGGGATCTGGATCAGGAAAGTAACTCAATTCAGTTTTGAAGCCTAAGTTTAAAGCTTGTAGTTTTATGGATTCTAGTACTGCTCCAATCGCTAAATCAGTTAGTACGTAGGTTTTATCGGTGGCTTCACCGCTAAGAAGTGGATCACACCAAATCGATAAGGTTCCTGTAGTATGCCATGTGAATTGCCAAGGTTGTGAGTTATCTGCTGAAGGCGCTAAAAGGGCCGCCTCTATGATGATGTCTTTAATTTTATCGTCTAACAACATCTGGTATGTCCTAATCTAAATATTAAATGCCTGCTTAGCAGTGATTAAATTTTTCTGAAATTCTGGGTTTCTATGACCATCGGGGATATGGGTCTGTTCCATTTTATTCATATAAGGATCCCAGTGCATGCCTTGTGGAGCGCAGACTAGTTCACCCCTATCCAGCAAAATTTTGATTGCATAAGACCCTGCAACACCGGCACTCATGGTACAGCCTATGATAGTTGAAGGCCCGCGTTTTTCCTTTAAGTTTAGTTTGGTTGGATCAACTAGATAGTGACTTTGCAACCCTGCTGGTGCCAGACCAAGATAAAAACGTAAATATTGCTCTTCTGCAGGGCGTCCTTGCATTCCAAAATACTCTTCGAAGGTCATTTGGCCGGGCATAAAACATAAAAATGCTGTACCCATACCGAGGGGGGCTGCGGTAATAGCAGGAATACCTTTTTTGGCGCAAAGTGCAAATACTAAACGTCGAGCATCCATGGCGAAAAAGTCTAGGCTGTCAATGTACAAGTCAACACCTCCTAGAAATGCGTCTGCGTTTGCAGTATTGACTCCTTCAGGGAAGCTATTAAGCTCGGCTTCCGGATTGATGTCGGCTAACACTTTACTCATAACGTCCATTTTCGATTGGCCCACAGAGGACATCATGGCGCCGACTTGGCGATTGAAGTTTTCCACCCCAAATTCGTCAAAATCTGCCAAATGAAATTTGCCAACACCTAGGCGAGCCATAGTCAGTGCGTGAATTCCACCCACGCCGCCACATCCAGCAATGGCCACCTTTTTAGTTCTTAATATTGCTTGTTCTTGTTCAGAGAACCAACCTATATTGCGAGAAAAAGCTTTTTCATAATTAAAGTTCTCAGTGGTCATTTATTTACCTTGCTTGGTTACGAACCATATGGATAAAGGGCTAGCTGTGGGATTAATTGTTTCTCAAGTAGATTGAAAAGCGCTAATACCTCGGAGTTTAAGTTACTTGTAAAATTGTCTCTCGTTAATAAAAAGAGCGCGCGTGTGCCGTGATGGTCTAATTCATCGCCACATTGTTCGAATTTAAGCCCGAGTCTTTCTAGTCTTCTGCATAACCTAGGTTCAACCACTACAAACATATGACTATGGTTGCACATTTTGACCATTGCAATCACACTCAAATATAAACCAATTGCAATGTTTGGGAAGTTACGCCTTTCCTCATCCGAAAAGGCATTGTTTGCTTTTATATCATTAATAACAAAAGGCTTATTTTTTTCGTTCAAACGCCGCCTGAAACCTGAAGGTACTGATAGTCTTGAAATTTCACCAAAGTGGCCCCGGGGTAAGCTTTGTGGATCTATCACTTCTTTTCGAACAGTGTCTGCACAATGTAATTCAAATGGTAACTTGCTATTAGGGCTGGTATTAGGAGGTATAACCAGTCTAACTGTGCCAGCGAAAGCTCCTGTTCTTTTGTGTTTTAACAAAACAGAAAAAGAGTAGGGATCACACTCGTCTAATTCTAGCCCTTTTGGATTCACTGGCTCCCAGCCTAACTCTTCTGAATAAACAGTGTGGCGAATTCTGTATGACTCTTCCTTCAGCTCTGCTGTGTTAGCTAATACAACCTCAAAATACAGATCGAAATTTTCAGCGAGAGTGGCTGTCATCTAGGTTCCTTAGCTCTATTCTTTTTAACTTAGGGAGCATTATATTATTGTCATTTATTAATTTCACTAGGTTAAATTCTAGCATTATTAATAAATATTAAACGGCAGAATGAACGGGTTTCTTATCCTAGTCTCTATTTTTTAATGAGTCATTAATAATAAATCGTTTAGCGTCAAAATTTGTGCATAAAACAAAATTCAACCTTATTTAGATTATCAATGCTGCGGCGGCTCTTTTTACTTATCGGTATTATTGCCACAATGCTTACTTAGTCTTTTAGGAATGAATTCTAATGCTGTTCTAAATCCAATTTCATACAAGGCTTCCTTGTCTTGGGTAGACATATGAAAATCAACAGGTGATAACTTTCCTGTATTAACAATTATGGTACTTTTCCAATATTGGTCATGTACATATTCTCTAGACATTGCGGTCATGAATGTTCTGATTAGGATCATCACATACTGCACTATGGGTAACCAACTTTTTTTAAATTCTTTATCTACTACCTGTTCGCTTTTTAAGCGAAAACATATAATAGGTGTTCCATCACCAGCCCAATCGTTGAAAATAGCATCTTCCGAGAGAATTGCACCGTCGACTAAAATATGATCTTTGTATGATTTAAAACTAAAAAAAATGGGAATTGACATCGAAAAGCGTACTGCCTTAGATACTTTCAAACTAGGTGAGTTTTTTTTATTAAAGGTAATTGGACCACCGCCATTAACATCTGTGGCTAATATATGCAGATCTTTGGGCAAGTCGCTAAATCGTTTTCCTTGTAACTTTTCATCCATCCAGTTTTCGAACGCATCTCCAGAACTTAGACCTCCTTGCAATAGCAGAGTCATTAGACTGAATCCCCTAAATTGATTGAAGTCAGTTTCTATTGCTAGTGTCTTTATGTCCTCAAGAGGCATACCAGCACAATATAAAGAAGAAATGATGGAACCACCCGAGACACCAACTATATGATTAAATTTAATATCTAATTTATGAATAGCATCCAAAATACCGATATGTGCAGATAACTTTGTGCCACCACCGGAGAAAATAGGTACTATTACTTTTGTCATCTAGATGCCTTTTAAAAAATCGTATATCCATTTAGTCACTATAGTTTGTAAGGCTTTATTTTGTAAATAAAGCAAAAATGCATGTGAAACGCTTAAACTCTGTATATGCTGTTGCTTTTACATAGGTCTAAAAATAGGGAGAAATCTTGAAAGGTATTAAGAGTATATTCAGCTTAGTGATATTTTTTTTATTTTTTTCAATCGCAAGTCATGCCCATGATATTTCGCAGATTGTGAGTCACGTTAAGCCTTCAATTGTTGGGATTGGTATATATGCGCCATTAGGGAGACCAAGTAAGCAACTAAAAGGAACGGGGTTTGCTATTGCGGATGGCACTATTATCGCAACTAATTACCACGTGGTAGATTTGGATCTTGACCCCAATAGCAACCAAAAGCTTGTTGTCTTTATAGGTTCTGGCCAAACCAATTCAGCTAGTTTAGCTGAAATTATTGCTACAGATCCGGCTCATGATTTAGCTCTATTGAAAATAAATACCAAGGTACCGCCTTTGACGCTAAACACCTCCAAACAAGTAGAGGATGGGACAAGCGTCGCCTTTACTGGCTTTCCCATTGGAGCCGTGTTAGGGCTTTACCCTGCTACTCATATGGGAATGGTCGCCGCATACACACCGGTCGTAACCCCAAGTGTAAATGCCAGTAAAATTAGTATTGCTATGATGAAGAGACTTAAAGATCCTTATTTTGTGTATCAGCTTGATGCAACGGCTTACCCTGGAAATAGTGGTAGTCCTGTTTATGATTTGCAAAAAGGCGGTGTAGTGGCCATTATTAACAAAGTATTTGTTCAGCAAACAAAAGAAGCAGCGATAACTAATCCTAGTGGTATTACCTATGCTATTCCGGTAAAATATCTTAAAGAGTTGGTTAAAGGTGTAGTAAATTAGAGCGTCAGCTTTATTTACATTTTTAGATTTATAGAATAAAAAAACCTTATAATTCATTGGTTTAAAGTTTGGCTTAAATATTGCTTATTGATTAAATAAGCTATTAACTGCAAAAAGTAGGTTTTAATTTATGAGTGATTTAAACAAATCTAGTGAAATGGAAGGTTCTTCGGTTCAGAAGCGTCGTAGTTTCCTGAAAAAATCTGCTACCGGTGCAGTTTTAGTCAGTCTTCCCGCTCAATCTGTATGGGGGGCATGTTCTGTATCTGGAGCGATGTCAGGAAATTTGTCTCAAAATACAGATAGGCATGACTGTACGCAACCAAGATTGGCCGGTTTATCTCCAGGTTTTTGGAAAAAATACCGTGTTGGTGCGAATGCAAGTAAATCACCTATACATAGCAAGTTCGAATCAGTGGTTGGCGGCAAGAATTCTTCTTCTGCCAATTGTTATAAAGATATAGTAAAAGAAGTCGTTGCTAACGAAGAGATGAACTTAGATGCTGAACTTTATTCTGGCCCTGAAAAATTGAATGACGCGCTTGTCCCATCTAGTGCAGGCTTTAATATTGCTGGCGTTTGGTTGAATTCTTATTTTGGTTTTTATGGGGATGGCGCTGACGACCATGAAATAGCTGATCAGAGAGCAAACGAAATGTTGTTGTATATAACATTTGACGCGATTAAAAACCAAGATGATCCAAATTACGAACCTAAATATAATTTTGAGCACAACAATACGAATTATGTGGGCAGTAATTGCTAAAGATCATTAATATCGCCGGCTCTCTTTAGGTATTCTTCAGACTTATGCAATCTACAAAATACAGAATTAGTGAAACTGTGAGCCGATCCGTAATGGGTGATCTAAGTGGTATTGTATTATACAGCGAGTATAGTGGCCGTACTGCGTTTTTGCGTGGAGTCGGAAATTTATTTCTACAAGCTGGCGAAATTGATCTCTGTAAATTGTTGTTTTCTGAAAGCGAGTTGGGTGATGCATTAAATACAAACTTGAGTCAAGCTAATAAAATAAAACAGTGGCTGCTAGAGTATGGATTTATTGAAAAAACTGAAAACTAGGACAAGTCGTTGTTAATAAATACAGGATTGTACACCTTTGAAGTCAAAGCAAACCAACATATAGTTCAAAAAGGCATTGATTTTATTTATGGTGATGCCGCTCCAACATCCAATCCTCCTGATTTTTGTATTTCGTTAAAATATAGTTCTATATTGCGTAGTATTATAAAACCTCAAGTCTCTTTCTACTGTGATCAGCACTCCCCTTTTAAGCCCTTAAATGCAACTCAGGCTTACGCTTTGCTGGAATGGGGGTTAAATTGGTGTATAGCTGCTCATGACTACACTCGATTGATTGTACATGCCGCTGTTCTTGTAAAAAACAACAAAGCGATCATTTTTCCGGCACGACCAGGCTCAGGGAAAAGTACGTTAACTGCCTACTTGGCCCTTTCGGGTTGGCGTTTGTATTCCGATGAGATGGCTATCATTGAATTAGAGTCGGGTCTGGTGAATCCTCTTTACCGCCCGGTTTGTTTAAAAAATGATTCGATTGATTTAGTCAAAACATGGTTTCCAAAATCCCAAATGACAACTGTTTGCAAAGACACTCAAAAAGGGGATGTAGCGCATTTAAAAGGATCCTCTTGGAGGAATTTTTCTGAATATGTTCCTGTAGAAATTGTTGGGGTGGTGTTTCCAAAATATAATAAACATAAAGAGCTAACTATTTACCAACTTGATCAACTCGATGCGTTTAAGACTTTAAGCGAAAATGCTTTTAATTATGGTGTGATTGGTTATCAGGGTTTTAAGGCTGTTGATCGTGTAATTAAAAAAGCAGCTTTATTTGAAATTGAATATAATGATCTTAGTGACGTTGAATCATTTCTGTTAGAAGAATTAATTCGATGAAAAATATAGAGTTTAAGCAACTGGTCTCTTTGCTGTGTAACGCAGACCTTGGTATAAACTATAGTGAGACTGAATGGTCTGAGTGCATACTAATTCTTAGAGAGGCCAAATTGTTAGGAAGGCTCTATTACCAAGCAGTAAATCAAGGATGTTATAAGAAGTATCCAGAATTTGTTCAACGCCATTTATATTCAGCCTCTGTTCATGCCAAAAGACAAGCCCATCAAGTTGTTTTTGAAGCTGAGTTAATTACACGCACTTTGGCAAAAATAGGCGTAACTCCAACTTTTCTTAAGGGGGCAAGTTATACCTTGCGAAACAGTGGTAATAGCCTAGGTAGAATTTGTTCCGACATAGATTTACTCGTTGCCAAGGAAGAACTAGAAAAAGTTGAAGCCCATCTGAAGACTAAGCTCTGGCGCTCTGAAGAATTGTCAGAGTATGATGATAAATATTATCGGGAGTGGGCCCATGAAATTCCTCCTATGTTTCATCCAATTCGAAATACCGTATTAGATATTCACCACAATCTATATTTACCAATTAGTGGTCGATCGCCAAATATATCATTGTTTTTGCAGCACGTATCATACGTTGGATCTGGGGTTAGGGTACTTAATGAGCCGGTTACGGTATTGCATAGTATCATTCATCTTTTTATGAATGAAGATTTTACCAACGCTTTTAGGGATTTACTTGATATTCATTTGTTAATTGAACAATATGAAAATCCCGAGTTTTGGAAAAAATTATGTTATGTTTCTGATTCATCTGGGTTCGGCAGAGAGTTGTACTATTGCTTATCACTACGAGGAAGCATCTTTCTTTATCCGCAGCCTGAGTGTTTCGAAGCGCTGCAAAGTAAGTATAAAAACTGGCGTACTGATTTTTTTATTAAGCATGTTCTGAGTCATGCGATTACCCCAAAGCATTCCTTGTTAGACAACTATCAAACTAAAAATGGACGATTTTTAGTTTTTCTTAGAGGCCATTATCTGAAAATGCCTTTGAGTGTTTTAATTAAACATCTAACAATAAAAAGCTTGACGGGGATGGTAGATTCATTGTTTGGTAAGCACTTTTTAGAGAAAAGTTGAGGTCCCCTTTGTTGGCACTAGTTTTGTTTTATGCACGTGTTGTTAAGCCGAATTTCTGTAGGAGTGAAACCATTGCTTAAAGGTTATAAAGAGAAAAGAATCGCCATTATTGGTTTAGGATATGTGGGTTTGCCATTGGCGGTGTCGTTTGGAAAAAAATGTAAAACTTTGGGTTTCGACATTAATACCGCACGTATTGAAGAGCTCAATCAAGGGCAAGATCACACCCTTGAAGTGTCCCCCGAAGAATTAAAAAGTGTCACTAATCTTAGTTTTAGCTCAAATCCACAAGATATTGCAGATTGTAATTATATAATTGTAACTGTACCTACTCCAATAGATAAAAATAAGCAACCAGATTTAACACCCCTCCGTAAAGCCAGTGAAATGATTGGCAAGGTGATTTCTGCGGGTACCACTGTGATTTATGAGTCCACCGTTTATCCAGGCGCAACCGAAGAAGTTTGTATTCCAATAATCGAGCAGGTTTCTGGTCTAGTTTTTAATCAAGACTTTTTTGCGGGTTATAGCCCTGAGCGCATCAACCCTGGTGATAAAAAACATCGTCTGGAAACTATAGTCAAAGTCACCTCTGGCTCAACACCAGAAGTGGCTGATAAAGTGGATGAATTGTATCGTAGCATCATCACGGCAGGTACTCATAAAGCCTCGTCTATTAAAGTGGCGGAAGCGGCTAAAGTGATTGAAAACACTCAGCGCGATTTGAATATCGCCCTTATCAATGAATTAGCCATGATTTTTTCTCGTATTGGGATAGATACAGAAGAAGTGCTAGAGGCTGCAGGCAGTAAATGGAATTTCTTACCATTTCGCCCTGGGTTAGTTGGTGGTCACTGTATAGGTGTTGATCCTTATTATCTGACTCACAAGGCTGAAGAGCTGGGCCACCATCCACAGGTTATCTTGGCGGGAAGGCGTTTAAACGACAATATGGGTGAATACGTGGTTGGCCGTTTAGTGAAGAAGATGCTAAATGAAAAAATCATGGTCAATGGTGCAAATGTTTTATTGTTGGGTATTACCTTCAAAGAAAACTGCCCAGATATTCGCAATACTAAAGTCGTGGATATCGCTACTGAGCTAAACAATTATCACGTCAATTTAGATATTTATGATCCTTGGGCCAATAATGCTGAAGTGCAGCATGAATACGGTCTTAGTTTAGTCGATAAGCCAAAAACTGAGGGCTACGACGCCATTATTGCCGCTGTTGCTCATGACGAATTCAAACAGTGGGGCACAGATAAATTGCGCGAATTAGGCAAAGAAAACTGTGTGATTTTTGATTTAAAATACATCTTTAACAAGCAAGATGTGGATATTCGACTGTAAGTTGGGAAACCTAAAATGAAAGTATTAGTAACAGGCGCGGCAGGATTTATCGGCTCTCATGTAAGCCTTTATTTGCTAGAACGCGGCGATGAAGTAGTTGGTTTGGATAATCTTAATGATTATTACGACGTGAATCTTAAATTGTCTCGATTAGAAAGAATTAAACAACATAAAAATGCGACTAATTTTTCATTCGTGAAAATGGATGTTGAAGATAGAGAGGGTATGCCTGCACTTTTTGCAGAACATCAATTCGACAAAGTTGTACATTTAGCGGCTCAGGCGGGTGTCAGGTATTCCATTGAAAACCCTCATGCTTATATTGATGCAAACATAGTGGGCTATGTGAATATTCTTGAAGGCTGCCGGCATAATAACGTGCAGCATTTGGTTTATGCGTCATCAAGCTCAGTGTATGGCGCCAATGAAGATATGCCGTTTTCGGTGCATGACAACGTTGATCACCCTTTATCTTTGTATGCAGCCAGTAAAAAAGCCAATGAACTTATGGCTCATACCTATAGCCATTTGTATAACTTGCCAACCACGGGCTTACGCTTTTTTACTGTGTATGGTCCTTGGGGACGCCCCGATATGGCATTATTCTTGTTTGCTAAAGCGATTTTGGAAGAAAAGCCTATTCAAGTGTTTAATTACGGCAAACATAGACGGGATTTCACTTACATTGATGACATAGTTGAAGGGATTATTCGTACTTTGGATAACACCGCTCAGGGCAATCCAGATTGGAATGGCAAAACGCCCGACCCAGGTACTAGTAAAGCTCCTTGGCGTGTGTATAACATTGGTAATCAGTCACCTGTTGAATTACTGGATTACATCGAAACCCTAGAAAACGCGCTAGGTAAGAAAGCCGAAAAAGAATTACTTCCATTACAACCTGGTGATGTGCCAGATACCTATGCAGATGTTGAAGCCTTAGTAAGTGATGTGGGGTATCGCCCTGAAACCACTATCCAACAAGGTATTGGAAATTTTGTTAATTGGTATAAAGAATATTACAAAGTTTAAGGATCGGATTACTAAGCTAACATAAAAAACGGCGCTCACTAAGCGCCGTTATTGTTCACATAATACAGGGAGTTTTTTTAAAGCTTATTCGTTGTTTTCGATAAGCTGACTGCCAATCTGTATTTTTCTGGGCTTCTTCGACTCAGGTACTACACGCTCTAAATCAACATGTAATAGTCCGTTTTCTAAGTCAGCTGTTAATACTTTTACGTGATCTCCAAGTTGGAATTTACGTTCAAAGTTTCGCTCAGATATGCCTTTGTGTAAGAATTTTCGCTCTTCTTTATTAGAAGGGGCTTCGGCTGGTTTGGCTGCTGTTTTTGTGCCAATTACCCGCAGGGTATTTTCATGCACTTCTATGTTCACTTCATCTTTAGCAAAGCCAGCAATAGCCATAGTAATTCGGTATTTATCCTCGGCTAACAATTCTATGTTGTAGGGAGGGTAAGTTGATTGTTTTTCGTTTCTTGACGCCGTGTCAGCCATTGAAGCTAAGTGATCAAAACCAATGAATGAACGGTAAAGTGGAGATAGATCGATGTTACGCATAGTGTATATCCTTTTTAATTAAGCAATATAAAATTTAAGTTGCCCCGATAATCGGCGGCAGTGTTGGTATAGATGTCCTATCACCAAACCCAGTATGGGAAGCGCCTACTTATTGTTAAGTCGAGCGCTGCAGAAGCACCTCTTGTGTTTCTGTGTCAACCCTTGCGGCGTCGACAAATTATATATGTAGTTAACTAAGAGTTTTTCAACTACAAAATTAAAATAACTTCACGTTATTTTTTAACTAATTGATTTATAAGAAATAAAATTAGAGAATTAGTTTTTATTTTTGGCAAATAGAAGCAATTTATAGATAGAAACCCAGCAAAAGCTGGGTTTCTATCTATAAATTTGATCTTCTGTTTTACTAGAAGCTAGAACCGATATTGCATTCCCACAGAAGCCGTACGGGTTTTATTAGGCCTTGCGCCGTATGGTTGTCTGCTTACAATATCTTGCTCATCAGTTAGGTTTTCGATTCGAACGAATAATTTTAAGTTGAGGCTTAGCTGATAGTTACCGCTAATATCCACAGTAAAGCTGCCATCTGTTTGCTCATAATCACCACATGAGGCTTTGACACAGACTTGGTCAATATAAACGCCATTGATATAGGCAGACCAATTATCGGCTTCTAAGCCCAGCGATATTTGCCCTTGGTTTTCTGGAATATAAGGAATAGCGTCTCCCGCGCTGACGTCACCGAAAAAGGCGGTGTCGGCAATGTCAGTATCAAATTCGCTGTGGATGTAGGTATAGGTTATATCCAAAGGGACACTCACCCCATTAAACTCAGCAAGCTCGGTCTTAAGTATAAATTCGATACCCTGTACGGACGCGGCATCACCATTAAAGGCATCACCAATCTCACAATCACTGCCCGATGAAGCAGTACATTCACCTAACAAGTTATCGTAATCGCTGAGGAAATAGATGGCTTCAGCGTTTAGTGCATTGTTAGCATAACGGAATCCAAGCTCGTAGTTAATGGCTTCTTCTTCGCGAACACCCGGAGAGTTGCTAGGCGCAGTAAAGCCTTTATGGGCCCCTGCTACTAAGGTCCAGCTAGCATTAACTTTGTACAAAGCGCCTAGGCCAGGGAGTACCACTTGGGTATCGTTTTGGCGATCATCGCGAAAGGTGCGATTTGCCCCATCGTTATAGCGGGTACGTTTTTGCTCAATGTCTTCGAAGCGTAGTCCAGGGGTAAGCACCCAATTACCAAACTCAATACGGTCGTAAACATGTAGCGCCAATGCTTGGGCCTCTTGTACGCGGTTGCCCGCATTACCCAGTTCGCCCAAGTCGTTGAGTTGTAGTTGGCCGTTTACTTGCTGGTAGGTGCTGCGGCGCTGTAAGCGGTCTTCTTCGTCTGCATGGAGTCTTAGACCCACTTCTAGTTGGTGTTTAGTGTCGCCAATGGTTTGGTCCCAGTGCAACCCAAGTTGTATGCCGCGAGAGAAATACTCACGGGCATTGGCAGTTAGATTAACACTACCCACTGGGGTATCGATATCCCCGTCCATTATGCCTTGCAATTCACTGGCGCTTATACCATTAAGGCCCTCATTACTGTTTAATGCAGCAATGACTTTTGACCAACTGTTGTTTGAAAAATCTTGGGCGTTATCACTGCCATCAAAATCAACGCCGCCGGTTTTAAACCAATTCCGCTCATGTTGATTGTTGTAGGCTGTGGCTGAAAAATTGAGACTTGCATTAATTTCGTAGCCGTAACGCAAAATAACTTGGCTATGCTCAGTGGTGATGTTATCCAAGGCCGACATACCGTAGCGTCTGGTGCTGTTTTGTTCAAAATCGGCGTCTGATAAACCTAAGTAACTTTGATCCGAGTCTTGCTCGGTTTGTTGTAATTTTAACTCAACGCTGTGGGCCGAATTCGTAGGGGCATACGCAAGTTTTACTGTGAAGTCTGTGACATCTAGCCCCGTATGGGTGTCGCTTCTATCAATCTCTTGAAAGCCATCAGATTGCCATTGGTGAGCTTCTACTAAATAACCAAAACCATTATCGAGATTGTCACCAAAATTGCCGTGTAAGCGATAAGTCGCATCTTGCGCCGCTTCCAGTGTGATTTGTCCACTTTGGGTGGCGGGAATAGGCGTAGACACCATATTAAGGGCGCCACCTATAGTGTACGGGCCTTGTGTTATGGCCGCTGGGCCTTTAACCACTTCAACGGCGCTCATTCTGCCCATAGTCGGAAAATAATAAGCAGATGGAGCGGAGTAGGGCGCCGGAGCAATGAGTACATTGTCTTCAAGTAAGGTTATTCTACCACTACGCTCAGTGGCCACACCGCGAATACTGATGTTGGGACGCAAGCCATAACCGTCTTCCACTTGTATAGAAACACCGGGAACTTGGCGGATAACTCTTTGAATGTCGCTGTAAACAAACTTTGCTAATTCGTCTTCATCAATATACTGGGCGGAGCCAGTGGCTGCCTGCGCTTTGGAGGCACTGCCATAAATAGTCACTGTTTCGTCTGCGGCTTTTGGAGAGTGGGCAAATGCAGAGTTAGTTAGTAATACTAGGGAAAGGGTTGAAGCGAGAATGCTTTTTTTCATGAATTAACGACCTAAAGACTTGTAAGGATAAACCCAATAATGGGTAGTGCGACAAGTATAATAACTAAAGAAAATCTAAATGCAAATGATTCCTAATAAGATTGATAACTTGAAGAGAATGAACGCCTATTATTTTACTTGGTGAGGCTTAAAAACATGAACGGCTATCTATATCTCGTTGAGCCGAGCAAGGATCGGGTGTGCGATCAATCGGAATTATCATTTTTGTTATTTGGCATTTCTTTAATATACAGATCGTGTTTTGAATAAGGGATTTCGATCTTACGCTGATGAAACTGCTTATATATTTCGCAATTAATAGTATCTATTACACGGCCTCGTAAAACGGGCTTTTCGATCCACAGCAATAACTCGAATTCAAGGGCTGAAGGGCCAAAGCGGCGAAAACGCACTCTAGGCTCAGGTTCAGCGCATACTAATTCTTTTTCACTCAGTGCTACCTGCATTAACACCTCGCGCACTTGGTCTATATTGGCATCGTAAGCAACGCCTATAGGAATGCTACAACGAGACTTTTCGTGATGGCCACCAGACTCATTA
This sequence comes from uncultured Paraglaciecola sp., assembly GCF_937123705.1. GTDB lineage: Bacteria > Pseudomonadota > Gammaproteobacteria > Enterobacterales > Alteromonadaceae > Paraglaciecola. Next base: position 94,003 of record NZ_CAKZKO010000205.1, read on the forward strand.
ATGATCTTAGTATTGCCCATAACAGAATTGGGAATAGTCACTTCTATATCATCTCGGGTTAACATGCGCGTACTACGCATACCAATATGGGTGATCTCGCCTCTCTCACCTGTATCGAGTACCACATAATCACCTATTTCATAAGGTGCATCGGCCATAATAAACACCCCGGAAAATAAATTTGCCAGAGTATCTTTGGCCGCGAATCCCACCGCAATACCCACTATTCCTGCCGAGGCGAGCCATGCGGTCATATCCACGCCCCACACAGTAAAAACAAAGTAAACCGCCAGCACTATGATGATGATATTCAACAGATTTAAAAATAGCGGTAAGGTCTTATTGTTGATCACATGGAAACGATTGGGATTAAGGGCCACCTTTAGTAGCAGCATATGATTAGCGCGCAGAAAAAATACAGACCAAATTAAAATAGCAATGGTAGCCAGAATCGAGGAGGTGAAATGGGAGTAAATATCCGCAGGAGCCAAAATCTGTACCGCAAGGGTACAACCTATTATGAACAAGCTAAAATATATTGGTGTTTGAAGTAAGGTTAAAAACCCTCCATCAAACCTATTGTCTGCACTTTTATTGAAACCCTTTACCGCTGCTATTAGGATAAACTTAAAAGCTGTAGCAACCACTAGTGACAAAACGATAACAGCTAAAGCGTGAATGTAGCGGTTGTCGCTCAAAAGGTTGAGAAAAGGTGTCATCGCTTGGTGTAGATGCTCAAACATGTGTAGATCCCAATAATCGTTGAGACCATGAGTATACTAATATCAATCCGTATAAGATAAGAAATTTGTTAAAAGTTTGAACATAAAAGCCGACAGAAAAGTCGGCTTTTATGTTATCCATGGTTCAAAATAAATGCGTATTAGTGGCTTGTTGCAAGCTTCAAATACTGATTAAAACTGGCCTGATTAGCTTGTTTTAAAGATATACACTGTTTTGCGGAGTGTATTGCAATTTCGTAGCTTCGGGCCATACCTTCAAAGTTGTCTTTTTTATCAGCATAGAATGTTTGGGCTAATTTTACGTTATCTGCGTTGCACGAAGTTGAAAAGTACTCAGGCATTCTGGCGATATGATAATCAGGCATTTTTTTAGTCAAAGCCACAAAGTTTTTGTCTAACCAAGCGTAAAACAAAGTTTGGTCATCTAAATCACTTTTAGCCACATACACATTGGTAATGGCATTGGCTGGACTAACGTGTTCCGACAGTGCGAAGTCTAAGGTTTTGGTTATATTGGCTGCATCGGTAAACACCATAGAGCGGCTAACAGTACCACGGGTATTGGCGTCAGTATTCTTTATATAAAAGTCTTTCAGTTTAGTAAACCAGTCTTGTTGACTAAATCGCGCCATATTACGTAGCGCTCTAGTAGCGATGCTTCTTGGCACGCTAGTAGGGTCGGCCAAATATTGGTTGGCTAGTTCGGTGCTGATTTTTTCTACTTGAGCTGTGTTGGCATAACGGCTTAACATGCCGTAAACCGAGCCACGTAAGCGGGTTGTGTCTGTGGAGTCATGGGCTTTATCTTCTATCCCTAGTCGTTCAAACCAAGGTGAAAGTTTTTTCGCTACAAACTGTCCAAACATGGCTTCGTTGTCTTTGTCGACTAGGTATAAAAATTGATTCAAGGTGGCCACTACGGCTCGGCCAATCATAGGGTCGCTGTCATCTGCTAAGGCATCTAACACAGCCATCACTTGGTTCAATTCAATTTCACCGGCTGAGAACAAGGCTTCGGTGTTATACAGCAAAGATTTTTTCTCACGGGCATTAAGAACAGATATATCGGCGAGAAGGGCAGACAATTGCTGGGCTGAGACTTTCCAGCGCATATATCCCATAGCGTTATCATTGGGGAAAATCCAGTCTGCTTCGGCCAATTCGCTCACTAAGGTCTTTTTACTGTTTAAAAATAAGTTAGTACGCGCCACTTTGCCGTTTTTCTTATAGCTAATGGCAAGGGGGACAACCCATGTTTGATCGGCTACTTTCGCCCCTTGTAAATGGTAACGAGACTGGCTAATTTCGCCATTTTTAGCAAATTCGACTAAAGGGTAGCTAGGTTGTTCTAGGTAAGTCTTCATCATGGCGGGCACGTCGAAATCAGCTACTGAGGAGAGCACTTTCCACAAGTCACCGGCCTCGGCATTGCTCCACGCATTGTTTTTCATGTACGTCTGCACGGCCTTTTGAAACGCCGTCTCGCCCACCATAGATTCAATCAGTTGCAGGATTGACTCGCCTTTACTGTAATTTAAGCCAAGTCCGTCCATTACGTCAGTTTGGCTTTTGACTACTTTTTTAACAGGTTTAACTGTTGGGCTGGCGTCGGCGCCAAAGGCACCTTCTTGCACTAAACGGCCTTTGAAGTTTTGCTCAGGGTATAAGTCCATCATCACTTTACTGGCCATCCAAGAGGCAAAGGCTTCGTTAAGCCATAAGTCATCCCACCATGCCATAGTCACTAAGTTGCCGTACCACATGTGGGCCAGTTCGTGGGCGATAACGTTAAGTGTGCTGCTTTGTTCGGCTAAACGCGGCTCGTCTTCAAGTTCTAACAAGCTGCTGCGGTAGGTTACCAGACCTGCATTTTCCATTGCACCATGAGTGAAGTTAGGTACAGCCACAAAATCGAGTTTTTCGAAGGGGTAAGCTGAACCAAAATAAGTTTCAAGGTTTTTTAAGATAGCAGCGGTGTGCTTAGCGGCAAACTTAGTGCGCTGGGCTTTACCTTTAGGGGTGTAAATTTTGCCGGGTACACTTAGGTTTGGAATGTCGTATGAGTCCAGTTCACCCACAGCTAATGCGATGATGTAAGTAGGCATAGGTTTGGTTTTATTAAACTCAACGGTTTGCCAGCCGTCTTTAACGGTACGGTTTTTAACAATAGTATTAGATAAAACCGTATGTTTTTCTGGCGATATGATGGTCAATTGATAAGGGATTTTAAAGGCTGGCTCATCAAAAGTAGGGAAGGCTTTACGGGCGTGCATATCTTCGAATTGGGTGAACACATAGTTGCGCTCTTCAAACTTTGACAAATACATACCATCTGAAGAGGTATTGATTTTGCCGTCAAATATTATGTGCAAAGTGTAAGTGTTGGCTGCAATTTTTTGTGCGGCTTTGCCCTGTTGTATATCGTATTCATGGGATGTAACAGTAAGTGGTATACGTGTGTCCCCGTTAGCAAGATAAGCTTGTTGAATATTAAGGTCTTTTTGGTAAAAACCAATAGTGTCGGTGGCCTTAGTCACATCCAGTTTAATGGCTGTTTCACCACTAAATGTAGGGCTGTCTGGATCCACCTTTAAGGTGATTTGCTGAAAGCTAGGTTGAATAGAAGGTGATAGTCGGTAGGCGGTTTCTTTAGCAAAGCTAGTCACTGAAAAAGTTAAACTTAGCGTTAGCCATAAACACAAGTGTTTAAGGTTCATATTGTTTCCCTGGAATTGTTTTTATAGTGAATAAATTCTAGGAGGCGCACCTTAATTAAATCCTTAAAAAATGCAATATTTAAAAGGTTAATAAATGTGTATTGGCGGCAAGGAGCGTGGCAAGCATAGTATACAAATAGGGATATATACCTAAGCGCAGAGCGCGCTTAGGTATGTTTGATAGGTCACTATTTTACTGGAAACTCGTAATCTTCTAAGGACTTACGTATCGCCAGCTTGTTTAGTTTACCGGTTGCGGTATGAGGGAGTTCATCTACAAACACAACATCATCTGGTACTGCCATTTTGTGAAGTTTTTCTTTCATAAAGTCTAATATCTGCTCGGTAGTGACATTGCTGCCCGCCACGCGAACTGCAACTAATAATGGGCGTTCTGTCCATCTTGGATGGTAACGTCCAATGGCTGCTGATTCAGCGATATCTGGATGACTCATGGCGGCATTTTCAATTTCTATGGAGCTGACCCACTCACCACCGGTTTTAATCACATCTTTAGTGCGATCGGTAATTTGTAAATAACCTTGAGGGGTAATAATGGCCACATCACCGGTATCGAACCAACCTTTTTCATCAACTGGGCATCCTTCTGAACCAGGCTCTTGTGATAAACCATAATAACCACTGGCTACCCAAGGCCCACGTACTTTAAGGGCACCGAAAGCGACGCCATCCCAAGGGAGTTCTTCGTTGTTATCATCCACGATGCGCATTTCAATACCAAATACGCCGCGACCTTGTAGGCACTGCAAGTCTATTAATTCTTCTTCAGACAAATCTTCCATGCCAGGCTTTCTGCAAAAGGTGGTACCAAGTGGGCTGGTTTCGGTCATGCCCCAGCCTTGGATCACTTCCACGCCATGCTTTTGTTTAAAACGCTCGATGATAGTACGAGGACATGCGGCACCCCCTACGCTGGCGCGTGTAAATGATGGCACGGATTTTCCCGATTTATCTAGGTAGTCTAATAATGCTAACCAGATAGTTGGGACACCCGCGCTAGAGGTCACCTGTTCTGTTTCTATAAGGTTTTGTAAGGTCTCACCATCACCCATTTTAGGCCCAGGCATCACCATTTTTGAGCCCACCATCATAGATGCGTAAGGAGCACCCCAGGCGTTCACATGGAACATGGGTACTATTGGTAAGGTTGTTTCTTTGTAAGATGCGCACGACACATCTGGCAGGCTACCACCTAAGGCATGCAACACAGTTGAGCGGTGACTATAGACCACACCTTTGGGATTCCCCGTAGTACCTGATGTGTAGCACATACCACTGGCGGTGTTTTCGTCAAATTCAGGCCACTCGAATGAGGTTGACTGCTTGCCAATAAGGGTTTCGTAACACATCACGTTAGGTAATGTTGTTTCAGGCATATGGGCTTCATCGGTTAAAATGATGTAACCTTCAACTTTTGGAAGATGCTCTTTTAACGCTTCCATTAAAGGCACGACTAACAAATCCACAAAAATGAATTTGTCTTCTGCGTGATTAATAATGTAATTCACTTGTTCAGGATACAATTTAGGATTGATGGTATGGCATACCATGCCACTGCCAGACACCCCATAATAAAGTTCTAAATGGCGATAGTCATTCCAAGCCAATGTCCCGATACGATCGCCAAATTTAGCCCCTAACTCTGCCAGTGCATTCGCTAACTGGCGGCTACGATTAGCAAAGTCCTTGAAGGTGTGTCTATGTCTTGGGTTATCAGCAGTAACCGAAACAATCTCAGTATCGGGATGGTTTCTATCTGCATGACGTAAAATTGAAGAAATCATCAATTGTGAATTCATCATCAAAGCTTGCATATTTTTTCCTCTAAATTAACTGTTTGTTTTTTATTTATTATTAATATTTTAAAAGCGTTTAACCACAGAGTTCACAGAGCGCTTCGCTGCCAGAGGTAAATATTGTTAAGACAAAATCATCTTTTCTCTGTGCCCTCTGCGGTTAATTATTCTTTAATTGCTTTTTACCAAGCCGTTACGCCGCCATCTATGGCTATGGTTTGTCCTGTCATATATGAGTTACCTGGCGACAAAATCAGTAGCATGGTATTCACTACTTCTTGTGGGTCAGATAAGCGTTTGATAGGTGTGCCTCGGGCTAGTTGTGCTTGGCCATCTTCTGACGCAAAGTCACCTAAAATAGCGGTTGGGCTATAAAATGGGCAAATGGCATTGCAGCGCACGCCTTTTCGGGCATATTCAACGGCGGCGGTTTTGGTTAAGCCTACTACGGCATGTTTGGCGGCGGCGTAGGCGCCACCTTTTGGTGCGCCACCTAGTCCAGCTAAGGAGCTAATATTCAGTACGTGGCCTTCGCCTTGTTTTAACATGGCTTCAATTTGATACTTCATGCCAAATAAAACACCGTTAACATTGACGTTAAACTGACTATGCAAGGTGTCTTCGGTAAGTTGATGTAAAGGTGTCATGTTATGGGCAATGCCGGCATTGTTAACACCAATGTCTACTCGACCAAATTTCGCTAAAGCGGCATCGACCATATTTTTGCAATCTTGCTCTTTGGACACATCACATAACATCGAAATGGCGTTGTTTTGATCCGGTAACGAGGCCAGCGTTGCATCTAAGTTAGCTTGATTGATATCGCTTATCACCAATTTACAGCCACGTTTTGCCAGCCCTTGGGCTAACAAACGGCCAAATCCGCCGCCCGCGCCGGTGATTAATGCCACTTTACCGGTAAAATCTAATAACTCATCCATCAAAATCGTTCCTGTTATTTTTCTAATTAAAACTTAAATTGGGTTAGTGCTCATAAAGGTGAGTAAAACTTCAGCCAGTTTTTCGCCTTGTTCTTCCTGCAAAAAATGCCCACCTTGTGCAATGGTGGTATGGGCTTGCCCCGCACATCCTGGAATAAGCTTTTGCATGATTTTGTCACCGCCTGCGGTCACGGGATCTGAATCACTGAAAGCAGTGATGAAAGGCTTAGTAAATTGTTGCAGTGCTTGCCACGCATGCCTATTGGCTTCGCTCGCTGGGTTGTCTGGTGTAGTAGGGACGAGCAAAGGAAACTGCCTTGCGCCGGCTTTATAGCTTTCATCGGGAAAAGGCGCATCGTAAGCGGCTAATACCTCAGCACTTAAAGTGGTTACTGTGCTACCTTTAATAATGCCCGCTACCGGAAATACGTCGACTTCTTGTGAAAACTTCTGCCAATTCATAAAGGCTTCGCTAGCGCCATGATCGCCTGTGGGTAGCATAGTGTTGGCGGCTAAAACCCGTGCAAACAAATCTGCATGTTCGGCGACTAAGCGTAACCCCAATAATCCGCCCCAATCTTGGCACACTAAGGTGATATCTTTTAATTCCAGCTGAATCATCACTTGGCGCAGCCAATCAAGGTGCCTTTGGTAAGTATAATCACTGCGCTTTGTGGGTTTGTCGGATTTACCAAAACCTATTAAATCGGGTGCAATAACGCGATAACCTGCTGCCACCACAGGATCAATCATCTTACGATATAAATAACTCCAACTCGGCTCACCGTGCAGCATTAATACAACATCGCCGTTTTTTGGGCCTGCATCAATATAGTGAAGTTTTAACGCGCCACCTTCAGTGTCATCAACCTCTAAAAAATGTGGTGGGTAAGGATAGTCCGCAAGTTGTTCGAAACAATGTTCAGGTGTAGTCAAAAACTTCATTTGCGCTCTCTCGATGTCATGGCAATGTAAAATAATTGTGATCTAGAACACCAAAAGAGCTACGAAAAGTCAACTTGCCCAGACTAATGCAAGACCATCTATTTAGTGAATAGATACTAAAAAATAAAGGCCTATACTAATAACAACAGCTTATTCTGCAGTATAAAATCAATAAATTAGAATGATTGGGGCCGGTGGCCTAGAATCTGCTGCTACTATTAAGCTGGTAAGAGGTCTACATGAGCCAAGTTGAATCACAAGCAGTAAGCTATGAACTAATTAAAACCCCTACCGCACATAATGTTGCGGCGCTTTGGATGCAAAACCCACCTGTTAATGCATTGTCAAAATCTGTTCGAGTCGGACTTATCGAACACTTAAATACCGCTATTGCTGATGATTCTGTTGAGTTGATTGTTATTTCATCTAAACAGAGTTTGTTCTCTGGCGGCGCGGATATCAGCGAATTTTCTGGTGGTGACTTAGAGCCTAATTTACCCGCAGTATTGGATGTGATTGAAAACTCTCCTAAGCCAGTGGTGGCGGTGTTAAACGGCCCTGCATTTGGTGGCGGATTAGAAGTGGCGCTGTCTTGTCATTATCGCGTGACCTTTGCCTCTAATAAAGTGGGCTTGCCTGAAGTAAACCTAGGTATTTTACCTGGCGCTGGTGGTACTCAACGCCTACCGCGTTTAGCCGGTGTGCAAAAAGCTTTGGATATGATTGTATCCGGTCGTCCAGTTGCGGCTAAAAAGCTAGCGGGTGTATTTGATGTTGTGGTAGATAGCCCTGAAACATTATTAAGCAGTGCCATGGCTTTTTGCGATAAAGTGATTGCCGATGGCAGCAAAGTGCGCAAAACCTGTGATGTGAACATTGATGCCAGCACCGCACCTAAAGAATTGTTTGCCCAGTATCGCCAGGGTTTAGCGGTTAAAGCTCGCGGCTTTTTTGCTCCTGAGCGTTGTATTCAAGCCGTTGAAGCGTCAGTTGAGCTACCTTTCGCCCAAGGTTTAGTGCGGGAAGGTGAGTTATTTATGGAGTGTATGCGTTCCAAAGAAGCCCGCGCCCAGCAGCATTTTTTCTTTGCTGAACGCGCCGCATCCCACGTAAAAGATTTTACTAAAGACACCCCAGTACGTGATATCAAACAAGTGGGTATAATCGGTGCAGGCACTATGGGTGGCGGTATCGCCATGAATTTTGCCAATGCGGGTATTCCGGTAATTATGCTAGAGCTGAAACAAGAAGCTTTAGACAAAGGTTTGGCGCTTATTCGTAAAAATTACGAAAACTCAGCTAAAAAAGGCAAGTTAACTGCCGAGCAAGTGGAAGACAGAATGGCCTTATTAACAGGCTCCACTGAATACGCTTCGTTAAGCAATGTGGACTTGGTGATTGAAGCGGTATTTGAAAAAATGTCGGTGAAACAAGAAGTATTTAAATCACTGGATGCCGTGTGTAAGCCAGGTGCTATTTTAGCTTCTAATACTTCAACGCTAGACATTGACGAGATTGGTGAAGCCACTAATCGCCCAGAAGACGTGATTGGTTTGCATTTCTTTAGTCCTGCCAACGTGATGAAACTACTTGAAGTGGTGAAAACTAGCAAAACTTCGCCTGATGTGATTAAAACCACCATGAAAATGGCCAAGAAAATCAACAAGGTTGCCGTTTTGGTAGGGGTTTGTTTTGGTTTTGTGGGTAACCGCATGATTGAATCTTATGGCCGTGAAGCAAACCGCATGATGCTTGAAGGTGGTACGCCAGAGAATATCGATAAAGTTATCTACGACTTTGGTATGCCTATGGGGCCTTTCACTATGGGTGATATGGCAGGGCAAGATATTGGTGCTTTTGTGCGTGAATCACGCCGCGAATTTATTAAACACGACCCTAGTTATTGTATTTTGGCCGACAAACTAGTTGAACAAGGTCGAGTAGGCTTAAAAGTAGGCAAAGGTGCGTATTTATACGAAGCAGGTAGCCGTAAACCTATTCCAGATCCCAGCGTACTTGAGTTAGCTAAAAGTGAAGCCGCGCGTTTAGGTGTAACCCAAAGGGACATCAGCGATCAAGAAATAGTCGAACGTATTATTTTTCCTTTGATCAATGAAGGGGCTTTGATTTTAGAAGAAGGCATCGCCGCTAAATCTAGCGATATTGACGTGATTTATGTCTACGGTTATGGATTCCCTGTATACCGTGGTGGCCCTATGCAATACGCCGATGAAATTGGTTTAAAAACCGTTTATGACGCTATGTGTAAATATCGTGATGAGTTGGGTGAACATGGTAAAAACTGGTTCGAACCAGCGCCACTATTGAAAAAATTAGCTGAACAAGGTAAACGATTCGCTGACTTATAGTTAGCCAGTTTGCCTATTACACTTACAAATTATAGAAAATTTTAGAGAGAATTATTATGAATGAAGCAGTTATTGTATCAACCGCAAGAACCCCCATTGGCCGTGCCTACAAAGGTGCATTTAATAACTTAGAAGCGCCAAGTTTAGGTGGTCATGCTATCCGCGCCGCAGTAGAAAAGTCTGGTATCGATCCCGCAAGTGTTGACGACGTGATTATGGGCAGCGCGCTTACTCAAGGTAGTGGCGGCATGAATATCGGTCGTTTAGCTGGTCTTGCCGGTGGTTTACCGACTTCAGTTTCGGGCATGACCTTAGACCGTCAGTGTAGCTCAGGTATGTACGCTATCGCCACGGCCGCTAAACATGTTATCACCGACAACGTACCAGTGATGGTAGCGGGTGGTCTAGATTCAATCAGTTTAGTGCAAAACAAAGCTATGAATACTCACCGTATGGTGGATCCTGCTTTGGCAAAAATGCACAAAAATATCTACATGCCTATGTTACAAACGGCTGAAGTAGTGGCAGCGCGTTACGGTATTAGCCGTGATGTACAAGATGAATATGGATATCGCAGTCAAATGCGTACCGCTGCTGCTCAAGCTGCGGGTAAGTTTGATGATGAAATTGTGCCGGTAACAGCAACGAAAGTGATTGTTGATCGCGAAACCAAAGAAGAGTCTTTCCAAGAAGTGACGTTAACCAAAGATGAAGGTAACCGCGCAGAAACTACTCTAGAAGGTTTACAAGGTTTAAAACCCGTTATCGAAGGCGGTGTTATCACTGCCGGTAACGCCAGTCAGTTATCGGATGGTGCATCTGCCAGCGTAATCATGAACAGCAAACTCGCCGAGCAACAAAACCTAACACCTCTTGGCGCATACCGTGGTATTGCTGTTGCAGGTTGTGAACCAGACGAAATGGGCATTGGCCCGGTTTTCGCCATTCCAAAATTGCTTAAGCAACATGGTTTAACCATGAACGATATCGGTTTGTGGGAGCTTAACGAAGCATTTGCCGTGCAAGTATTATATTGCCGCGACAAACTAGGCATTAACGATGACATTCTAAACGTAAACGGCGGAGCTATCTCTGTTGGTCACCCTTACGGCATGAGTGGCGCACGTATGGTAGGTCATGCACTTATCGAAGGTAAGCGTCGTGGTGCTAAATATGTAGTCTGTACTATGTGTATTGGTGGCGGTATGGGTGCAGCTGGATTGTTTGAAGTTTATTAATAGCCGTTGTGAGCTAAGAGTTTCGAGCATCTAGCTTCGAGCAAAAAAGATTTTTAAGAAAGAGAGTTAAAGAGTATGGAATATTTTAAGGCCCCTCAGAAAGAAGCCTTGTTCGTGATGAATGAATTATTAGGCTACGAAAAGCACTATGCTGATTTGGGTTTTACGGATGCGACGCCAGATATGGTTGAAGCCATCTTCTCAGAAGCGGCTAAGTTTGCCGAAAACGTGTTAGCCCCAATCAATGCCAACGGTGATGCCGAAGGGTGTAAGTGGGTTGATGGCGATGTCACCACACCAGCTGGTTTTAAAGAAGCGTATCAACAATATGTTGAAGGTGGTTGGCCGACACTATCTCAGTCGGAAGAGTTTGGTGGCCAAGGTTTACCACACTCTCTTAATATTAGTATTGCTGAGCTATTCTCAAGTGCAAACCATAGTTTTGCGATGTACCCAGGCTTAAGCCATGGTGCATTAGCTACGATTGAAGCGCACGGTACAGCAACTCAAAAACAACAGTTTATGCCAAAACTTGTCGAAGGCAACTGGACAGGTACTATGTGTTTAACAGAGCCGCATTGTGGAACTGATTTAGGCATGTTGCGCACCAAAGCAGAATTAAATGAAGACGGCAGTTACTCTTTAACGGGTACGAAAATTTTTATCTCAGCTGGTGAGCATGATTTGTCTGATAACATTGTTCATATTGTTATTGCCCGTATCCCTGGTGCACCAGAAGGTAACAAAGGCATTTCTTTATTTATTGTACCTAAGTTTAATGTTAATGATGATGGCACTATCGCAGATAGAAATGGCGTAAACTGTGGTTCAATCGAACATAAAATGGGTATCAATGGTAATGCGACATGTGTGATCAATTTTGATAGCGCTAAAGGTCATTTAATTGGTGAGCCTAACCGTGGTCTTAAATGTATGTTTACCTTTATGAATGCAGCCCGTATTGGTGTAGCAAGTGAAGGTGTTGCCGCTGCTGAAGCGTCATTTCAAGGGGCACTAGCCTATGCTAAAGATCGCTTACAAATGCGTTCGATCAGTGGTGTAAAAAATCCTGATGGACCAGCTGATCCCATTATTGTTCACCCTGATGTACGTAGAATGTTGCTAACACAGAAATCAATTGCAGAGGGCGGTCGTGCACTTGTGTCATATCTCGCACAACTTGTTGATATTGGTCATGCTGAAAAAGATGCGTTGGTTAAAGCTGATGCAGAAACTAAGCTGGCGTTATTAACACCCATCGCAAAAGCTTTCCTTTCTGAATTAGGTTTTGAATGTACCAGCCATGGTGTGCAAATTTTCGGTGGTCATGGCTTTATCAAAGAGTGGGGCATGGAACAATTAATGCGTGATACCAAAATTAGTTGTTTATATGAAGGTACTACTGGTATTCAGGCATTAGATTTACTTGCGCGTAAAATTATCGGTACTCAAGGTGAAGTATTAAAGCCATTTGCTAAAGATGTAAGCGTTTTTTGTCAAGAAAATATCGACAATGCAGAGATGGCTGAGTTCATTCAACCTATCATGGCTTACGCGAAAGAATGGCATGATCTTACGACGATGATTGGCGCTAAAGCGATGAAAAATCCAGATGAAATTGGTGGTGCATCGGTTGATTACTTAATGTTCTCAGGTTATGTCACTTTAGCGTATTTCT
>NZ_CAKZKO010000206.1 GCF_937123705.1 uncultured Paraglaciecola sp.
GAGAAAACGCTAGACTTTATGGAGTGGCTAGGCATTTCCGTTCCAGACGCGACAAGACATCGTATTTTGGATGCAAAAGATCCATTAGCTGAGTCAATTAAAATTTGCCGTAACGCATTAGAGCAAATTATTGAGGCAACACTTGATCTGGATGTGCCTCTTGGACTTAATATTGAAAGTTTAACCAATAGAAAGGGCGAAATTGACGCTTCAATTCGTTTATTTAAATTATTGAAAGCCACTTTAGATTTAAAACTAGCAGAGCACTCGTTGGAAGTTTAGAGCACAAATGACAATCATCTTCGAGTTGAATAAGTCGATAATCTGCCTATTCAACTCGAAGATAAATATGACGATCATTGGCATAAAAATAACGGCTACCCGCATCACAACTTAACGCTTTCTTGAACTTCCTCAAGAACAATGAAAATCGATTATAAATACATAGTAATCGACGTTTTTTTATTATCTAATCCGCATCCTGTATTTTCTGCAACAATGACTGGATAGTATCAATGACGATTAGAACAATTGCCGCCTTTTTAATATTAGGCATAATATGGGGAAGTAACTTTATCTTCATGAAATGGGCTGCAGATTGGATCACTCCTTTGCAGGTCGTTTTACTACGGGTTATTTTCGGTTTCTTACCCATCGCCCTATATGCGGTATTTACTCAATCCCTTTCTTTTTCTCACGCCAAACATGTCGGCCATTTTTTTGTTATGTCGATCCTAGCAACTAGCCTGTATTATTTTGGTTTCGCAAAAGGTTCCGCCTTACTGCTATCGAGTGTGGCGGGTGTACTAAGTGGCGCAATACCTATCATTTCCTTCCTAACCGCTATGATATTTTTAAGGGAAGAAAAGGCGACGGGGACTCAATGGCTAGGCATTCTAATCGGTTTAGCTGGTGTTGTATTGATAGCATCACCAAGTTCAGATGCCGTTGACCAGAACACCCTGTTAGGCACTGGTTATATGCTACTAGGCGTTGTCAGCGTTGGAGCATCATTTGTTTACGCTAAACGCTTTTTAGGGCCATTAAACATTCCAGGCTCTGCCGCGGTGACTTATCAATTGGCTTTATCAACAATAGGCCTACTGTTAATTACTGATTTAACGGGAATAGAAGATATCGCAAAAGATACTCGTGCATTAACAGGCATGATAATTGGGCTGGGGCTATTAGGAACGGGGGTGGCATTCTTACTTTATTATTACTTAATAAAACAAGTTGGGGCCCTTAAAGCATCCTCTGCTACTTATATTCCACCTGTAGTCGCTTTATTTATCGGCGTTTTCTGGGTCAATGAATCTCTTGAGCTTATGGATTATTTTGCCGCAATTCTGGTATTTATTGGTATGGTATTAGTTAATAAACGTAAAAATATTAAAGCCGTCTTAAAGTAACACCATGATTATGGTACCCATAAGAAGATCGGTTACATATAGCCTTCTTATGGGTTACTTCAAGACGCTTCCCACAACCTTTAGCACATCCTCTAATAGTATATTGTTCATTGCCGCATCATCATGCACTCTCACAGCCCAAGGTAATTCCGATACGGGTTTTGCGTATTCTTTTTCAGCTAATACCTCATATACAGAAACAACCTTATCTAAATCTTGATAAGGCCCTGTTCTTTGTGGGTTTGAATGGGCATATAAGCCTATTACTGGGGTGCCGACGAGAGTACCCATGTGCGCAGGTCCCGTATCAGGTGATACAATTACCTCCGCGGCCCCAATCACACTTAGCATTTGCGATAGACTGGTTTGACCCACTAGATTAATCAATTCTGATGATGGCGTCACACCCTTAAGTATCTCATTAGCGAAAAACACTTCCGATGGCGCGGGACTCCCTGTCAACACAACCGCAATATTTTGATCTAAACAGTATTGGATAAGTCCTTGATATCCTTGAGTAGTCCAATTACGTTCTGCTTTTGATGCACTCGGGTTAATCGCCACAAAACGTTCAGGCAATGGTTCTGCCAGCCTTTCCAATTGAATATCGCAGCGTGAAGGCAGCTTAGTCACACCAATAGCTTGTGCTAATGAAAATAAGGCGTCTAATACATGTGGCCCTTGTGGTTCTGGGGCCAGCTTATTAACAAACCAATGTTGCTTTTCTCTTGAGTGGCTTAAAGCAAATCCAATGCGTTGTTTCGCACTAATCATCCGGCTTAAACAGCTGGCTCTTAAAGACCACTGCATATGTAATAAAACATCAAAATGAAGATGGGAAAGCGCTTTTCTTAGTTCATACATTCCCTTTATTCCCGTTTTTTTATCATACACGTGCACATCTACATCAGATAAATGCCGCACTAGATGTGATTCTAAAGGGCCAGTTATCCAAGTGATTTTTGCATTTGGATAACACTGCTTGATTGCGCATACAACAAACATGGCATGACACACATCACCCAAAGCGGATAATCGAAGAATAGCAATGTGATTAATCTTATCTAAATTCATTTTGCCTCAAGTACTGCGTTCAAACGATGTCTATTATAGAATACCTTGCGACATAAAAGTGAGCTTATGCAGAACAAAACCCATCAAGCCTTATTTACACACAACGAAAAACTGATCTAAAGATGCTTCAAAGACAATTAGTTACTAATAATATTGAGTTACTACTGAGTGATACAATACTTCCTATCACTGAAGATTGGTTTTCTGCTGACTATTGGCAATCGCGTAATGAACTTGTCGGTACCGCTACTGGTCGCGGTACCGTTTGGTTTATAGAAAATAACTATGGTGCTTTTGTATTAAGAAAATACCGCCGAGGAGGTCTCATTGCAAAACTCTTAAAGTTTCGGTTTTTCTTCAAAAACATGGAAAAAACACGAGTCTTTCAAGAGCTAACGTTACTTGAATATATGGTTGAGAAAGGGCTGCCCGTTCCAAGAGCCATTGCCGGCAAAGTTAACCAATATAATGGTTTTTATGAAGCCTTTATATTAATAGAAACGCTAAAAGAGGCAAAAGAACTGTTCCATCTATTGAGAGCAAATAAAGCAGTCCATTGGTACAGCATTGGACAAACTATTAAGCGCTTCCATGAAGAAGGCATCTACCATTCCGATTTAAACTGTCACAATATCATGATTGATCAAACTCAAAAAATATGGCTAATCGATTTTGATAAGTGTGACCAGCGCCCACAAAATGATGAATGGCAAAACAGTAATTTACAACGCCTACTTCGCTCCTTAGAAAAAGAAAACGATTTACATAATGATATTCATTTTAACGAACATCATTGGGCTCAACTATTAGAAGGCTACCATGGCAAAACCGAAAAAAATTAGCACCTTAAATCAAAGTATTTGGCCTTATTTATCTCCTCGCCATTGGCCAACTTGGTTTGGGGTTGGAATAGCATGGCTACTGGCTCATTTACCATGGAAATTACAACGTTTTTTAGGCAAACAAGTTGGCCGCCTCATACATAAGGTAAGTGCCCGTAGACGCAATATTTGTTTAACCAATCTTCAACTGTGTTAGCAGAGGTGCTTATCCATTGCTCAATTTTATAGCTCTGAATTACATCCCAAAGTAGGAGCCCATT
>NZ_CAKZKO010000207.1 GCF_937123705.1 uncultured Paraglaciecola sp.
GGATATCAGCGAAGCTGTTTCGATGCCCATGGTGACCGGAATCAGTGGGTCATCAGCACCATGAATCACCAGGGTGCGTGCTTTTATCTTCTGCAGCAGGCGTCGGCGGTCACCGGCGTGAGTGATTGCTACGAGCTGGCGTTTAAAGCCCAGAGGGCTCGATGTCCGTTCCCAGCTGGTTTCTGCCAGACGTTGTATTTCTGCTTCTGACATGGGGTAGCCGGGGCTGCCTATCACCTCGCTCATCCGGGTGATGTAACGAAAATGCTCATCGCGGTCCCGTTGTAGCGGCCGTCGGGCGAGTTTCAGCATCACTTGCAGTTGGCTGACTGGAACTTTAGGCGCTGACGCTGAAGACATGATGGATGTCAGACTGCGGACTCGTTTACGTTTTTTCGCGGCGAGAATCTGCGCAATCATACCGCCCATCGAGGCGCCAACGAGATGAGCACTGGGTAATCCAAGTTCATCCATCAGGGCGATGACATCCCGCGACATATCTTTGAGAGTGTAGGGGACTCGAGGCTTGCGCTTAAGGCGGCGGCCCAGCCACACCCGGATAAGACTCGGGTTACCGTGCTCGTCGAGGGAGGTCGATGCCCCAGTGTCACGGTTGTCGAAACGTATGACGCGAAAGCCGGCATCGACTAAACGCTGACATAATGAGGTTGGCCAAACGTGCATCTGTGCCCCCAGCCCCATAATCAGAATAACGGGCGGCGCATCCTCTGGCCCCATGGATTCATAGGCCAGCTCTATACCATCTCGGGTACGTATTCGAGTCATCGGAACAGTTACCTGGCCTGAGAATGCCTCAGACCTTATTCGGGTGGCTATCAATAACACCGCCAGTTAGAATGCCAGACCTAACAGCGGACAGACGCGCCTGCCAATCTGCATCCTCAGCAGTGTTGCATGGGGCGGCCTCTAGTCTAGCGTAAGCCTGCAGCAGGAATATGACACTTTTATGGAACTTGATTTACCCCTGATTCTCATGGTGGCCACGGGCCTGACGGGTCTTGTCGTATTGGTTGATCGACTCTTTCTTCGTCGTAAACGTCAGGAGCGCATTGATGCGCTGGAACAAAGCGGTGCATCTCAGGAAAATATCCTCGAAGCAACGAAAGAGCCGTTTCTGATTGACCAGTCACGGCAGTTCTTTCCCGTTCTGGCTTTGGTCTTTGTCCTGCGTTCGTTTGCGTTTGAACCCTTTCAGATACCTTCGGGTTCAATGGAACCTGGCCTACAGGTCGGTGATTTTATTCTGGTCAGCAAGTTCAGCTATGGCCTGCGTGTGCCGGGGAACGGGTCTACTATTATTCCTGTAGATCAACCTCAGCGTGGTGACGTTATGGTGTTTTTCCCACCGGAAGACTCGCGTTACTTCATTAAACGCGTGATCGGTTTGCCGGGAGACCACATCGTATATAAGGATCTTAGTTTGACGCTCAATGGTGAGCCTGTACCAACAGAGGTTTTGGGCGGTAAGCCGGCCTATGCTCCGACCATGGTACTCGGTGAAGAGACCATGGATAACGCGACGCCAGTAGTTAAGTGGTTGCCTGGACGTGATCGTGCGACAGGGCAGGCTGCGCTCTGGGGTGGTCCTGAAGGTGAGTGGACGGTTCCTGATGGTCACTACTTTATGATGGGCGATAATCGCGGAAACAGCGGAGACAGCCGTATGTGGGGCTTCGTACCTGAGAAGAACATTGTGGGGAAGGCGGTGGCTGTTTGGATGCACTGGGAGTCCTGGACAAGCCTGCCATCGTTTGACCGTGTCAAAGTGATTGAGTAATGGCGAAAAAGAAACCATGCAAGTTCTGCCAGCGGTCGCGCTGGCTTCTTGTGGCGACTATGTTGGCCATGATGTTGGGTGTGGTTTTAGTCAATCATTCGACCTTCGGCTCATAATTGGCCGAAATCGCATAAAAATTTTCATCAAGGGGTAGTAATCCTTACGCCCATGAATAGAATGCCCGCAGTTGGTGAGCAAAAATGCGTACCGGCACAGGGTTGGCCATCAGAGCCCTGTTTTTTCAGAATCAGACCATAGGTCCCATGACGCAGTTATGAATCTGACGAGACATATCAAAGGCAAAACGCTTGGTCTGGTAGACCGATTCCTCCCGGTGAAGCCGATCGAGAGACCTGCAGAAGAACAAACTCTTCTGAATCGCGAATCCCGCAGAATGCACCTTTATTACTCCCGACAGTGCCCATCATCGATATCGGTTAAGCGCTATGTGGAGAGAGCGGGGCTGCATCCGGTGACCAAAGAAGTCGAACGTGCTGATGCTTACCGCAATGAACTGGTGAAAGGCGGTGGCGAGAGCCGGGTTCCCTGTTTGAGAATATGTACCCGCAGTGGTGATCGTTGGATATACAGCCCCGAAGCCATTATCAATTATCTTGAAAAACGTTTGGGAAAGCTGGGCTCCTGCCAGTCCCCGAAAGCACCTTTATAAAGTACTTATCAAATGTTCAGTTAACACAACTGGGTAACTGTTGTTGTCTAGTTGTGCAATTGTGTGAAACTGTTACATCCGCCTGAAAAAGTGGCCTGACACGTCTAGAGTTACAGCGAAGACGTTTTCACCGGGCCTTCTCAATGATCCGAATCATTATCCTCAGCCTGCTACTTACAGGGTGGCAGACGGGGCATGCTCAGACTCCGCCTGCGTTGGAGTGGGCAGATCTGCACTTGCTTAATGGCGATAGCCACAGGGTTATGCTGTTGGGCTCTCGGTCTGCACCCTACATGATGCTCGAAGACGGGCGCTACCTCGTCGAACAGCAGGGTATTTATTATCTCGCGCGCTTGCAGAATAATCGTTACGCCACGAGTACTGGAGAAGAATTCGGCCGCTCAGCGTCGTATCAGGATCCTGAAGAGAAAGAGGCACGTCAGGCGAGCAGTACAGTCAGCGCGCAAGCCAATCCACCTGCGCGGACTCCATACAGCTACCAGGGTGGCTCCTTTGAACAGCCGCTTGTTGTTGTGCGTGTTGGTTGAGCTCTTGGCTGAGGCGTCTTTGCTGGTCTATCTTGCGCATCTCAACCAATAACAGCGTCTCTCGTTGCCAAGAGATTGGGCTAACCGTGACTTCAAGCATCAGTGGGCGGTTATCAACAACGAAGGTAACGTCACTGTCGGTAATGCTCTGGCCACTTTGTAGCGGTTGCGTCAGAAGCGCCAAATCCAGTGAGGCGTGTTGGATGAGTTGGCTCAATGGGTGATCGACGATGCGTCGCGCGCTTTGTGAAAAGAGTTGTTCAGCCGCCGGGTTGGCGTATCGGACATACAGTTGCTCATCGAGCATCAATGTTGAGGTCACCATATTGTCGAGAATGGCGCTGGAAAGATGATGTGTATCTATGCTGTCGCTTTTGGCTGATCGATTCACTATTTCGTCCTTGAACTGGTGTTTTTCTCACTGCACCAAATTGGTGCGTAGCTAAGTTCAAGTATGGCGCATATCAACCAGAAGCTAAAGATAATTCATTAGAGTCGCTGAAAGCTGCTTCGATTAGGTGAAAAGTAGAGGTAATTCAGTCTCTTTTAACACATTGGCCTACTTGAGCGTCGCTCGATGTAAATACACGGTGACTGGACTAGTAGATGCAATAAGCTTGCCGCTTCTATGTGCTTGAATTGCAATGGTGTGAGTACCTCGATCGATACCTTTCAGTTCCCAATTCGGTTGGGTTTGTGGGGCGCCATAGCGACGACCATCGAGCATCAATTGCAACTGTTCTCCAATACCAAGCTTGCGGCTAAGTTCTATTTGAATAGGGATTAAGCCGCGGTTGCTACGGATGGTTTGGTCATGAACGGGAGTCAGCATGATGAGGGCTAGTTGAGCTGGCGCCTCACGTTTCGTGCTTTCTGTTTTTTCCTGATCCTGAGCTGGCATTGCCGTTTTAGTTGTAGATGAAGCAGCAGCGTCAACGGGAGTCGAGGCTTCAAATTTAGGTGCGGGTGCTGACGCTTGCACATCCGGTAGGCGAAGAGATTTGGCATCTTGAGCGCTAGGGTTATCACTAAAGTGGAGAACACCATCCTCATCCACCCAGGTATACACCGTTTGAGCAGAGCACGAGATCGCGACTGTTAACCCGATCAGGAACAGTATATTTTTCATATCTTTAGCCTCTTTTCACCGCTAGGTGATTTCACGTTTGGCGTTGGTTTTGTTATTGATTTTATTGTATTTATAGCAGCAGCCTCTGAGGGCTTTTGTCTAAGGTATGGTACGAGGAAGCAGGGGGAGGGAGTATATAAAAAAGGCCCGCCTGCGAGGCGAGCCTAATATTTAGTCAGCGATTCTTACAAGGTTGCAGTAAGAAATGGCTTATCTCTACAGGAGATTAAACTGAGTAGTACAGTTCAAACTCAAGTGGGTGTGTTGCCATGTTCACGCGTTGTACGTCGTCAGATTTCAGTGTGATGTAAGAATCAATGAAATCGTCAGAGAATACGCCGCCAGCTGTTAGGAACTCACGATCGTCGTCTAGCGCTTTAAGTGCTACTTCTAGAGATTCAGCAACGGTTGGGATTTCAGCCGCTTCTTCTGCTGGAAGGTCGTATAGATCTTTATCCATAGCTTCGCCTGGGTGGATCTTGTTCTTGATACCGTCAAGGCCAGCCATCAGCATTGCTGAGTAACATAGGTATGGGTTCGCTGCTGGGTCACCAAAACGTAGCTCGATACGACGTGCTTTCGGGCTTGGTACTACTGGGATACGGATAGAAGCAGAACGGTTACGTGCTGAGTAAGCAAGCATTACCGGAGCTTCAAAACCAGGTACAAGACGCTTGTACGAGTTCGTTGATGGGTTAGCAAATGCGTTGATTGCACGAGCGTGTTTGATTACACCACCGATGTAGTAAAGCGCCATTTCAGATAGGCCGCCGTACTTATCACCAGCAAACAGGTTTACACCGTCTTTTGCTAGAGATTGGTGAACGTGCATACCAGAACCGTTGTCACCAACTAGTGGCTTAGGCAT
>NZ_CAKZKO010000208.1 GCF_937123705.1 uncultured Paraglaciecola sp.
GTTTGCAGGGGGACAGGTATTTTTCTGTCATTGATAGTAAAAATCATAGCCCTCGGCCATTCGTCCGGCGCTATTAAATCAAATATACAATGCTCTGCGCTTTGCTTAATACCCTCAAAGATATAGCTACCTACCTTGGCATCAAGCATCATCTTAAATGAGCTTGCTTTCAGTCTTTGGTATGACTCAATATAGTTGCGCGTTTGTGCATGACTTACATGAAAACCTTTAGGCATTATTCAACCTCAAAACTTTTTTATTACGAAAAACAGGTGCATTCTTACAGTTATTGATTTTATGAGACCTAGATGCGACTGCCGAAAACCAAGCGAATCATTGGCCAATCTTATTTTTTATTGTTCTTTAGTCATACTAATGCCTTAACTTTATACCTTTATACCTGCGTTATACTTATACCGGAATAAAGCAAAAGCCTTGCCGGGCTTGTTGTTCGAGTTACTTTATACCTTTACCGTCTTTTTCTTAATAAATATAAAAACTCATTTTTCAGATATAAAAAAAAGTATTCAATAAGAAAGAAGAAATTAAGGTATATAGGTATAAAGCTATCTTTAAGCCTTATATATAAAGGGCTTTGCCTTATACCGTCTATGGTATAAAGAAGGTATAAAGCAGATAAAACAAAGATCGGCCAACTATCGTTAATGGTCACTTTACCGCCCCTGTCAAAACATAACGTTTCTTTTTTCCGGACTGCTTGAGTGCAATATCTCCGACTTGTTCCATACGGTTGATAACTTGGTCGTAAAAGTCGGGTTTATCTTGTGCTTGGTGAGTTTTGTTATGTTGGTCTGTTAGATGCTTTAACTTAACAAAGCATTTCAATACAGCTTGTTTCAGGGCGCTTGGTGCTATGCCTTCAGTTTTGACCTTATCTGTTGATAACCTGCGTTTAATATCAGCTCTTGTGTGTAATGCAATATCAGCAGTAGTTGCGCTTGCTCTGTTTGCTGCATCTTTTTGTAATAAATAGCCAACATCACCGATACACCTAGCCACCAGCGAAAACGCATAGCTAACATGTTCTGGCTGCACTTCGCCCACTTCCAACGCTAGCAAGCTTGCAACTTTATTAACTTGCTCCATTACCCGTGCATAAATAGCCCCCATCACAGGCGCGTTAAGTCGTTGGTCTTGATCGTAATAGTCCTGGATTGCCTCAAGCATTACCTTTGCTTGTTCACTGACTTTTAAAGGGTGCAGACTACCTTTATTAATCTGATGTAAACGGTTAATTAGTGTTGCATCACCTAGAAACGGCGGTTTCTTTAACTGTTGTAATTTTTCACGCTCTTCAGCGCACCGGATCACCAGACAGCGACCAATTAAGCCACTTCCGATATTTTCCTCAGTTATCAGACTATCAAGGCCAGTCGGCGTCGAATGCCCCATTATTGACACTATAGGATCAGGCCAGCCATTTTCTATGAAATCGCGTTTTTTATACAACCGCCTTAAAGCGCGGCTTAGTTTTTCAACGTCAGGGTCTTCTACAGTTTCGAGCTTTTGCCCTTCTTCAGCTTTAGCTATTTTCTTTTTAAGCTGTTCGATATCGTGATCAATTTCTTTATTAAATTGTCTACGATGATTGCCAGCAAATAAGTAAACGTTTGATGTTGCAAGTTGCAAAATCAGATCACCTATTTTACTTTCATAGGTATTAGCATTTTTACTGTTTATTGATTTAAACAAGCCCTGAATTTCATCAATCCGATAACAACAACGCCCATCACCTTCTATCACGTTTCGGATCATATCAACGTCTGAAGAAATGCCCCCGACAACATGGCGACCTAATTTTAATTGTGCCGCGACTTCAGCTAACCAGCTTTGGCCGTGCTCTTTACCTGCAGCGCTTGGAGCAATAGCCAACGTTAACAGATTAAGTTTAATACCCTCTAAACCTTTGCGAACACCTGCAGCTAATGAAAGCATTTGCAGCGCAACAATAGGATAGATCAAAGGTATCGGGCGCTTTGCAGTCAAGTTCAAGTGCTGGCACATTTCACCAGCTAGCCCCGGCGGATTTTCAATGCGGACACCTGACACATTTATAGGTAATGTCTCTTGCTCTTGCGTTTCTTCACGGTCTTCAGCAGCAATAAACATAGCAAAAGCGTCATCGGTAGCAGCTAGACCTAATAAATCAGCAGCGGCCTTTACCGCTTCTTTAAAATCGCCGCGATGGTCTTGTTCACAGAATAGATCAAAGGAATCTAAACCCTTTCCATGTAGTGGATGACTGGTATTGTGAATATATAATCTTTCGCGCCCGTCGCGCTCGCCCGTAATAATCTTAGCCCCTGCAACACCGCTTTTACTTTCAGGTGGTAAATAGCGATTTTCCCTAATGTGTTTAAACCCTAATTCCTCAACCTTTTGCTGAAGTGGGTAACGATCACAATAAGCCTGCACTACGCTTTCACCTCTTTGCTTAGGCTTCGCCTTAGTTGCAAAAGGTATTGGTTCTGGGGCTTTTACAGGCACATTAAACAGCTTGCCAGTTTCATAACTAGAACTGTAATAAAAAGCAGCTCGGCCAGCTTCAACCCTAGGGAAATACCATGGCTGTGAAAGGCTATTATTCTCGCTTACTGGTGCAACTTTAACTCCTGCACTATGCAAAATATCTATTATGGCATCGACACCACTTGCTAAGGTTTCGGGTGTACCATCACTAGGCACTAATAAACGCCACTTGTTGAAGTTTTCGCCGTGTTTGTGGTGGCTGTGGCTGGTATAAATGAGATGTTCAATACCTGCCTCTTTCATAGCTTTATGGGCCAATTCGGGATCTGGTGCACCTTCTACAACTTCACCATCTTCATTTACTGAACTGTCACCATCAATAATGATCAAAAGATTGTTTGAATGAAGCATTGCCTTATCGCTTCTATTACCTTCACAACGTCCACGAACAAAGTAAGGCCCATCTTTAGACCCTACCTTAATTTTATCAGGCTGAAACATGACTATCAGTTCAGATAGAGTTAACTCAAGTGGCTGTAATTGGGTATTGCTTACGCCACCCGTATCTGTACTAGACAGGTTAAGTTTTGTACTGGTAAAATTACTCTTGATTGATTTATCAAAGACCCTGTTAACTGTGGCGGTTGCGGGGTTTTGTTTTGTTTGCCTAGTCATTGTTATCACCAGCCTTTAAAACATATAAACCTTGTCGATGGCGAACCCCTGTTGAGTCAGTATCAAAAACCCAATAAGTTAAAATTGTATATCCTGCGTTTCGTAAATCCTTGATCCGTCCTGCTGGGTGCATTACAGCTAACAAGTGCCGAGCTTGTAAGGTTGTTACTGTTCCGTTTTCTTTAAGATAACGCAACAAACGTGCACATTGTGCTGTGTATGAATTACTGATTGTGTGAGTGCTCATTTCTCGACCGCCTTAGCAAACAGTTGACCGTCTTTATTAAAGCGAACGTAAACGAATTGTTGTTCGTGAGCGTACTCAATCAGTTTTGCTTGGATAAGCCTATCCAATATATTGCGAGTGTTCGAGGCTGTGTAACCCTGTTCAGAAGACACTTTTAAAATAGTCTTTAACGGCATCTTGCCAAGCGCGAGGCGTGAGGTAATGAAGCAAAGATGGGCGTTTGAAGCTGAGAACCCTTGCAAGCATTCAACAAGAACAGCCCGGCGGTTTTCGATGTAGTAATTTTCATCTTTCATGTTAAATCACCTCGCCGTTTAGAAAAGCTTGTACAGCTTCAGCAGGCCAAAGCAAACGGCCTGAAGGTAATTTGGTAGGTCTGATTCCATAGAAGCTGCCTGTTTTGCATAGGCGAGTTCTAATTGTGCTAGGTTTGCCGTGTAGCGCTTCGGCAAATTGTTCGGTGGTTAAATTTTGTAGTGTAAAAGTATGGTTCGCCATTTGTATAAACCTATATTTGTTGAATAGGTTTTGCATTCTAGAGACGAAATTTGATTAAAAACAATTAGCTAAATTAGTACAAATACACTTTGTTTTAGTTCACTAAATTTGACTTTACAATTTTGGGTAGTTTTTCACCCTATCTTTAAGATCATTAATAATATTTTTTACAGTACCAGCACTAACACCTGCAATTTCACAAAAGCGTTTATCTAGCCGTCTTACCACTTTTCTGTAGTCATATATTAATTCCGAAGGCTCGACTCCCCTTTCGTCAGCAATATTATCATAATTTGGAGTCGTTGTTTTATTCAAAACGGATTCTGGGATTAATCTTTGAGAAAGTATGACACTAGCAAGTACCATTCTTTGATTTGCTGGAACTGTTAGTTTTGATGCGGCTTTTGTATTTGGCTTACGCTCTCCAGATACAATATTAGCAATAATAGGTAAAAGCTCTGTAGGAATAGGATGTCTTATGATCATTTCCTTTAAAGGCGTAGGGTCACAAAAATCCCATGAATCAATAGCGGCTATCCAATTAAAGTTTTTTTCAACTTCATGATTACCAACTCCCGGCAAAGAAACAGGTCGATTACTATCCGTAAAAATTCTTAATGAATCGTCCATCACGCCTCCTTAACTACAGTTAAACGTTTTTCACTACTGACAGGAGCACATAGCCCGGCTTGTTCTAAAAACCATGTTTCTATTCGTTCATGCCAAAGCCTTAAAAGGTCTAGTGGCCTTTGTTTATAATGTTTTTCGGCGGTGGCGCTGGGCTTATGTCCCATAATTTGAGCCACTACACCAGTCGGCACTTCAACCCATTCTGATAGAGTGGCAAAGCTGCGGCGTAAGCCATGCAAAGTTAAGTTCGCAATACCTGCAGCATTAATCGCGGGATCGTAACTCTTGCGGGGATCGTTTAATTTTCCACTCTTACCTGAAAGACTTGAAAATACCCACTGATTACGGCGGGGTAGTTGAATGAGTAGACTTTCTACATATGGGGTTAAGGGAATAACTCTTACACCTTCCACGCTGCCCTTGCTGGTGGCTTTGTCGCGTATAGTCATACTTTTCCATGTAAAATCCACGTCTGACCATTGCAAGCCCATTAGTTCATTGCGTCTAGCCCCTGTCAGCAACAAAGTTTGCACATAAGCAGAAATAACGGGGTTAGCTATCTTTCTAAACTCTGCAAACAAAGCGGGTAATTGTTCACGCTGTAATACGTCATCACGGGGTTTTAATTTGGTAACTGTCTTTTTAACGGCTTTACTTTTTAGTGCAACAACATCAATTAGACCTGCATATTCAGGTTGTTCATTGCTCCAACTTAGACAGGCAAACAACAAGCGGTAGGTTTGAGCAGCAACACCGGGGCGGGTTTTATTTTCTTTATCCAGCCAACGCCTAACTAAATCAGCGTTTAAATCCCCTAGCTTAATATTCACTAAAGGAAACAAACAACCCTGCTTGGTTAATCGTCCTTTCCCCCTAGCCCAAGGTAAGCCAGCTTGCTGAACTGACTTTAAATGATCTTTATAGTGTTTTTCGCCCCAATCATTCTTATTAGCTTCAACATATTCAGACCATACAGCACCAAGAGTAACCGAACCGCGCTTTACCTCTTTTTCTTCAGATAATTCAGCGGCGGCTTTTTCTCTTTTAACTTTAGCCGGGCTGACGTTCTGGCTAGCTAGTACATTAAATTTTTTTGCTTCGGTTCTGGCTTGTTCTATATCAAATGATTCTTCAGCACCAATAACGGTCCTTTGTGTTCTGCCATTTACCCACACTTGAAAAATGTAAGTTTTCTTACCTGAAGCAAAAGCCCTGAGACCTAATCCCGGTTGCTTATCATCCCAAAGAAAAGCCTCTTTTTTACCGTCAGGACATTTAAAAGCGGCAACCCTACCAGCGGTAAAATTTACTTTATTTTTGGCCTTTGCTGGTTTAGTGGTAGAATCTGATGAAGCCATTTGAACCCCCTTATGGTTCTGGTGGTTAGCCCTGCGAGTGTTCGAGCACCAGCGGGGCTTTTTGTTTTAATGCTGCGGATCGGTTCACGGATCGGTCACGGATCGGAATTGTATTAATATACACCTATTCCGAACAACACGCCACATAAGAAAACTATTGTTAAGATACTGTTTTTAATGAGTTTTGAAATGTAAATCAATGCGGATTAATACGCAATTCTTTCGACTCATAATCGTCAGGTCCCCTGTTCGAGTCAGGGAGGGGCCACCATTTTCTCCATACAAATCATCGAGTTACCTCACACCCACCGACTTATAGATTTTTGGTCTGGCTGAAATTCGTCTGAAAAACCACTCTTTGTACATTTTGCGCTCTGTTGGCAGCTGTGGGATTTTCGTAGTTGACTACCACCGACCTTCGGCCATTGAACATTTGCCACTGTCGGCCACTCTGGAGCCACTATCTGTCGTTTTTGGGCTGGGATTGAGGCAACTGCAAACCAGTCACAATTTAATCCTTTCATTGGGGTTGGGGGGGGGAGGCAGAAACTGAAACTCTGGAATGCTGCGAAACTGAATAACGCGGGGAAAGTTCGCTTATCGTTAAAAGTTCTGCATCGACCTAAATCACTCAAAAGAAAATTTATTCTGTCAGACTGTTGTGAGCGAAATAGCAGCCATCGGAGTTTGGTCGCGAATGAGAAAATTAGCGCCCAAAGCCGACATTAGTATTTAGTTTAAAAAGGGCAGGAATCGACCTAAACCGTCATTAGCAAAGATCCATTTTGAGTGATTTTTAGGGGCACTTTGATACGATTGCGGACATTAAAATCAGTAGATATTTAAGCTGCTTTAAGTGTTCAACTATTATGTTCCTGATAAAGAGCTAAGCCACCATTGCCGATACTCTTGAAAATTTATTAGGGTTAAAACTAAACACCAGATACAAAAAAACACCAATCAAGATAATTGATGTTTTCTATAATCTGATACTAAAACCTAAATTAAGATTGTTTCTTAAATCGTCGTGATGCTAAACCCATTATACCTAGTGCAAAAATAGCAAGTGTAGATGGTTCAGGTACCGAGGTAATGCTTGTTGTTGCAACAGGAATAGCACCATTTTCTTGTGCATTATATCCAAGTGCCAAATACAACGTAGCCTCACCAGAGAACTCTCCATACAAATCCCATTTATTTAATTGTGGCATCAACCATGATCCTGCTCCGATTACGAAGTTTTCGTTTACTTGGTCATCAATTCCGTTGTCAAAACCTAAGTTGCGAACTCTTTGATTCGTGTCGCTGAACCACAATACAGAACCACGATTATAGAAATTACCGTCAAACTGTGGGGCGCTGGTTAATTCATTACTGAATACTCTTGAAGCACCCGAGCCAGAGACGAAATTGTCAAGCGTTGGATCAAACGGCGTCGGCGTACGGCTAAGGTTGAGTTTGTCACCGACAAGTTGATACCTACCACCACCACCAAGAAATGGGTCGTCAACAAAAGCACCGAAGGATTGTGTCCAGTCATGAAACATTAAGGCATAAGGATCGGCATTGGGATTGGTTGCAGTACCACCAAGATTGAATACGATGTCTTCGGTAATCGTAAAGACACCAGTTCCGTTTGTTACGTCACCAGAAATTATAATACCAGCATTAGAATTTAAGCTACAAACAGATATGATTAACCCTGCTAAAGTTAATTTTAATTTTTTGAATTTCATTTATATGTTCCCTTTAATCCTTCTCATGTTAAATCTACAATGAGTCATTTACAAATAGTTAAAAACTTTTGCAAGGGTTTAAAGCAAGAGTCACGCCAAAATAAAAATACCTTTATTTTCAACCATATAGAACATATATTTTTTTATAACTCTTACTCTGTAAAAATAACCGACACTGGTTGACGAGTCAAAAGTCGTAGAAAAGACACTTAAAAGAAGCCCGCACAACTCTCTAGTTTTCATTTTCCAGTTTTTTCTAGCATTAAAATGCTAACCCGCATGGTCACTTGCGGTACCCTTGATAATTTACGAAAAAGTACTTTTTGCCTCTATTTTAACTGCTGCCCCATAGCATCCCTTGCCTGTGCAAGCCCTTTGACGGCCTGAACTTTATTTCTGGCTCGTTTTAACGCCTCGGCAAAGGCTGCGGCTGCGTCTGCATAGTTGCCTTGTATTAGGTTAAGCTCTCCCAATAATTGGGCAGAGGGATAGTCCACAAAAGGAGGACCAAATTCATAGGGCATCGCACCTTCGAGCTCACTGGCCTTGGTTGCACTTGCAATGGCAGCGGCCAAATTTCCTTTAGCACGCTGTTCGAAGGCTTCCAGTTGTTGTTCGATAACCTCTGTGCGTTTGAGGTATTCGAGAAAAAACATTTCTTTTTCAGGCAATGTCATTATTGTCCGACGCAACTTTGCAACGAGCTCTTTATATTGTTTTTTTAGAGCGCGGATTCTCTCTGGATCTTTTGCCATAAATGCTTTGACATAAAGTAGGTTGAGATTAGGATCAAAGGCATCCTGTAGATTAAAGGTCCAATTCAATACCTCAGTGTCTGTTCCGCCTGTTTCGAATACATAGCGAGACCACATTTGTAACAGCGACCCGACTGGATCACTATCCGGATCAAGAATCATTGGTGCTTTAGGCGGCTTGGCCAAGTGCGTTATTTCCTCATAAGCAGTTTCAAGCAACTGTTTTGCTTGTGCAAAGTTACCCTGTTGCAGTAGGCCGTAGAGCAACCAAAAATTATAATGTCCAACATGAGATGCAGGTTCTCCTCTCTCAGCCCGCATGTGATTAGCTACCTTCACAGCGTTAGTGTTGGCCATGACAACATCGTCCCACATTCCCAGAGCGTTAAAAATATGGGAAGTCATATGCAGTGAATGGCCTGCATCGGGTGCCATTTTATAGAGTGCTCTGGCGGCTTCTAATCCAAGAGGCGCGTGAATAGGGTCATCAACGGCGTGAATAAGATAGTGCGCCGCACCGGGGTGTTGTCGGTTTGCATAAAACCCCTTCTGAGCGATTGCCGCCGCTTCCATGTAGTCAGGGATATCCCTTACCCCTCCGTGAGAGCCCAAAATAGCTAAGGCATAAAATAGCTGAACCTCAACATCACCAGGATAACGTTGTGCCATTTCACTTAGAAAATGTTTGTATGCCATATCTCTTTGGTATTTGCTTGTATCACTGTTTGCTAAACCGTAAAGAATATCCAAGCTCTTAAAGTAATCCTTCTCTTTCTTCGTCTTCAGTTTTGCCTGGCGTTGTTCAATTGTCGGAGCAAAAGCATTAAGTGCATTTTGCGCCTTATCTCTAAACTGCATATCCCAGATGGGATAATTATACGCCATGGCTTCGCCCCAATAAGCCATAGCAAAGTGACTATCGATAGATTGGGCTTTCTTAAATTCGGCAATAGCGAAGGGATATTCAAATAAATGCAGGAGCAGCATGCCTTGTTCAAAGGCATCTTGAGCTTCTTTAGAATGGCTAGAGGTAGCAAAGGTTAAATGACCAAGCACTCGTTCGGGCTTGGCAATATTATCTGCTTTGTGCTTGCCATCATGCGCCAGCACAATATGGGTGGTTAACAATGTGGCAAGCATGAAAATAACAAACTGTTGCAGTTTAGTAGAGGCAAATCTCTTGATTATAGACATGCGAACAATCCATATTTGATTGGTTACACTTAAAGTAGCACATAAACCGGTAACAGAGAGAAGTACTGGCCCGCTAAATTGCTAAGCAAAAGAGGGGCAAAATCT
>NZ_CAKZKO010000209.1 GCF_937123705.1 uncultured Paraglaciecola sp.
GTAGCTCACTCGATGATGTGTGTTCAGTTTTGTCTAGTGAAATAGACACTATTGAATCCAATATAACTACTATTGAATCCAATATAACTACTATTGAAGCAGATATAACTACTATTGAATCCAATATAACTACTATTGAAGCAGATATAGTCGATTTAAATGCACCACCTATAGTATCCATTACGTCAAGTGTTAGTGTGACAGTAGGGACAACCGATGCTTATAAGACATTATTTGATAATACCGGAACTGAAAGTTTTGGATTGCAACGCCCGTTAAGTCAGGTTGGCACTGACGGAGTATGGACTTGCCCCCAAGGTGGTGATTATTTAATTAGTGTCAATGTGACAATCCCAACGACTACAGACCCTATGTGGAACGAACCGGTATCAATAGCCAAGTTGAGGATAACAGGTAATGAGACTAATCTAACGACCGTTAACGGAGTTTCCTCCATACCGCCTGTAATTGGTAATAGCATAGTTAGGACATTTGCAGCAGACGATACCGTCGAGATTGAATTGGATTTAACAAGAGGAACAACTAGTGGGAGTGAAACAGTTATTGCAGTGTTAAACATAGTTAGGGTGGGTATCGCAGCATGATTTATGGTAGCGTAGTACCTGGCTCACAAGTTGATGTATATTGGCCACAGGTAAAACATTGGGTCGAAGAATCTATCAGAAGGTCTAAGTCATACGACACAATAGATGAATTATATAATTACGTTAAGAACAGTTACCCAGAGTTCATGTTGGTCTTGTTCCTTGAGAAAGGGAAGATGGTAGCCGTTACCATATTTCAAGAGGATGAGAAGGCGCTTAATTGCGTCGCGTTTGGTGGCGAAGGTGTTTTAAAGCAAGCCCCGCGCTTAATGACTATTTGGAAAGCTATTGCCAACAGTCTTAATTTGCCGATTATAAAGTTGACAGGTCGCTCAGGTTGGGGGCGTGTCTTTAAGGACGATTTAATTAAACACGGAGATTTTTATTATGGGCGGAGCATCAGGGAGTAAACAGAAAAGCGCCAGCGGTTCTCGGAGCGTGGCTGAGGGTATGAACCAGTCTAGAGACTTTGGTACACAGTTAGACCCAGTACAACAAGCATTCCAGCAATCTATATGGCGGCAAATGGGGCACATAGGAGCTGGTGGACAATCAACAGCTAATGCCGGCTTAAGAGGGGGTTTTGGTTCGTTAAACGCATCACAGAACACTATTAACAGTTTAATGAATCCTGGTCAAGATACTGCCTCTCAGAATACCCTGAATAGTTTGATGAACCCTGGGCAAGACCCGAGAATGGGCGCATTCGCCAGACAACTAGGTCGAGATTTTAATGATAATATAATCCCAGGTATTAGGTCCGATGCACAACAAGTTGGCGCATTAGGTAGTAGTCGAGCCGGTATTGCAGAAGGGCTAGCCGGAGCAAGGGCAGGGCAACAACTTCAAGACTTTGGCGCGCAGATATTTGGAGATCAACAACAAACAAGACTTAACGCTGCGGCAACAAGTGGACAATTATTTGACTCTCGACAACAGTCAAGACTTAACGCAGCATCGTTAGGGGGACAACAAGCGCAAGCATTCGGGCAATTGGGACAATTTGGTTTAAGTGTTCCTTGGTTTAACTTGATGCAAAAACAAGGATTGCTAGGATCACCTGTACAGACTGATCGTGGTGCAGTATCTACCGGATTTAATCGTACTGAGCAAAGTGCTAGCGCAACCGGAAAAGCAGCTTCAGCAGGTTTTAACATATAACAGGAGTTAAACTATGCCTATTGGATTATTAGCATTGGCAGCAGGTGGCTTGCTAGGCGGTACGCTCGGTAAGGATCGTATACAGCGAAACAATCAAGAACGCCAACAAGGGCAGTTTCAAAGCCTGTTAGATGACGACCTACAACGATTCCAAGATCGAGAGCAGTCACTATTCGACCAAGGGTCTGGACCGATTAACCCAGGGTTGTTAGAGCAGTTCACACCTAGCAACGAATTTTTAGCTCGGGCGGCTGCTTTACCAGGTCGTGAAAACTTACTCAACATAGTTGCGCAGGGTGAGCAGCAATTACAGCGACAGAAACAAGGTCAGATATGGGACAGCGAGAATATGACCATGGCTCAAAAAACCGCGCTTGAAGCTACACAACAGGAACGCCAATGGCAACAAAGTAGACGTGAATTCGAGTTTAATAACCCTTCTGCGGTACAACAAGCGCAATTGAACGCACAGCAACAAGGCTTTGGATTACAGCAACAGGGGCTTGACATTCAACGCGAGCAAATGGGATTCCAACAAGAAGCTGCGCAGAACAAACTTTTACAAGACCAGTTCTTTAGGCAATTCCCTGGCGCTGGATTGACGGGCGAAGCGGCTATAAACTTCCAGAAAGGCGTTAATCTCACGACTGAGGCAGTAGCTACACTTGACGATGCAATGGTGTTCTTAGATCGTAGAACCACTGGCGAAGGGCGCATAGGCGGTGATATAGAAGCCCTCAACACAGCTATACAGGCTACAGTTGTACCGGCGATGATGGAGCAACTAAACACGGGAGTATTGCAAAAGGATGAGCGCGAGAACCTCGAAAGAGTCATAGGCGACCCTGGGGCGTTTATTAGCACCGACGGGCGACAGACTAAGAAAATGGCAACAATAAGAGAAGTCTTGAACCGCAACAGGGAGAGTAAGTTTGCGCTAATGGGACAACAAGCGCCTGAGATTCCAAGAGGTAGCTCAGCGTTCTCGACAGCAATACAGAACCGTTCTGCAAGCGCTAGATCAGCACCAAGGCGTGAGGACATAGATTTCACACTTCCTGATAATCAACGCGAAGCGAGAAGGTAATTATGCCAAGAGTACGGATAGGTACAAGTAAAATAGACGGGAGTTTGTGGGCTGAACAACCTAACGGCGAATTAGTGTCCATTACCGAAAGCCAAGCGGATCAGATCAGGAACGACCCTGGTGTTATTGGCAACTTCTTAGAGTCGGCTGGCAATCAAGCGCAACAGTTACTACTTGGCGCAGGCCAACTATTGCCTGGTTCTGAGGATTATACAGAGAGGCTACAAGCAGCAAGACAAGCCCAAGAAGCTAGAGGGATGGTTAGCCCTATCGCAGCTGGTTTAGGACAAGCTGCTCCGTTTGTGGCCGCTGGTATTGGCTCTGGGGCGTTAGGTGCCGCTGCTGGAGGATTAAGAGGAGCTATTGGTGCAACAGTAGGAACTGAAGCTGCTTTAGGAGCTGCTGACAATCCTGACAATCCAATTCAAGGGGCTGCTATCGGTGCCGGTATCGGTGCATTGCCATTTGTTGCCGGCGCAGCTGTTCAACGTATGAGTGGTAGAGTGTTACAGAATATAGATAGAGCTAGCGCTACTGCACCTGTCCGTGCTTCTGCTGATGACATCGGTGACTTTGTAGCTAGCGCTCAGCGTGAAGGGTTGCGTGTGCCGTTAAGTGTCAGGACACAATCAAATACATTACAAGACGTTTCATTAGGGGTACAGAGCAATCCATTATTGGCACCATTGGCTCAGGGTGCACAACGGCACAACGCTAAACAGCTATTGGCCCGGGCTAATGAAGCTATGGGGTTAGATGCAAACAGAATATTGACTCCCCAAGTTATGCGTGAAGCATCTAGCAGAACTTCGTCTGAGTTTAAGCGATTGGCGCAGTCTCAAGGTCCAGTGATGAGTAAGCAAGAAATTGTTGATACAATCAGTAGCGAGATAGGGGAATCATTTGTAGGCAAACAGCAGGTACTAAAACAGGTTAACAAGCTGCTTAAAGACTTCAAATCTGATGATCTAACCACAGATAATTTGATGCGCTTACAGAGCAGCCTGGGCGATTTGGGACGCAAAGGCAAACTTGGCAAAGGTGAGTCAGCGATTGAGATCGGCAAAGCAAGGGATGCTATCATCGACGCAATCCCAGCTAATGCGGGTGATGAAGAAGCGTTTAAAATAGCCCGGCAACAATGGGCAGCTCAGCGCGCAGTTGAAGATTCATTGGGTGTAAGAGGAGAATTGTCTGCAAAGAAGTTAGCTAAACGTATATTGACGAGGGATGGTGACGCTCCTATATCTAAGTTAGGGCGTACTGCTGAGGCGATGAAATTTATGAGTGATTCTAAATTCGGTACTGAGAATTCAGTAAGGGGAGGATTAACAGGAGCACTCCTACCCCCGGTTGGAATAGGGGCAGGAGCTTACGGGTTATTTAGCAATTAAAAGGGTTGGCTGCGCACATCATACCTTTGTGAGTCTTTGGTGCTGTACCATAGCCACCGTGTTGCCCTTGTTGCATCATTTCCTGATGGGTAATAGGCTGTCTATTTATACGATTGCCTAGCATCCCAGGGTTATGCTGCGGATTCATTTGTTTCATCATTTGATCGTGTGTGTTAGCTTGCCTACTTTGTTCACCGGCCAACTCATCAAAATGTGAAACTTGAGCAGATGCGTTAAAACTAACCAGTAGTATTGCGAATATTAAGTATTTCATAATGTAATCCTCTTAATTAACAATTAAAGTATAATCTCGATGCGCAAAATTGCGCAGCTTAATAAATTCCATGTCTGCGCGCGGCTTCTCGCGCTATTTCTCTCTCCTTCTCTCTAACTTTCGGATCTTCAAGTAACATCCTATCTGTCACATCTTTAAGTACCTTATCTCTTTGCTCAGGGTAAGCCCATAGCCATACTTCTTTTCCGTCCTTTCCAGTTACGTAATATCCAAGGGTTAGTATTCTTTCTTCACGTCCTGTAATATTGTATTCTTCTATAATGTGTTTGGCTATTTCCATTTTGCGGTGATAGCGAGGAGTATAAAGTGCACCTTCGCACTCTATAATTTCATAATGGTGTAAGTCGTCAGTATCGTGTAATAGACTCATTATCCTACTCCCAATTCACTAACTCTATTTATAATAAAAATGGTTGCGGTGAGTACATATACTATTATGATAACGTTCATTATTAAGAATTTCATTTAAATATATCCTATAAAATTTAAATTGACATGTACAAAAGTACGTGTATAATAGTATACGTAATTTAAGTTGTTGTCAACCCTTTAATAGGATTTATTATGAATGACCATAAGATTGTTAGTTTTAAATGTACTGAAGCTGAACGTAGGTATTTGCATAAAGTAGCAAAAGAATGGGGGATTACAGCTTCATCTTTTATAAGAGAAGCTATTAAAGAGAAGGCTAAGAAAGATAAGGAGGGTGTTAATAGATTTGCGTAGGACAAAAAAAAGGAGTGAGGGTTAGCCCACTCCAATACCTTTATATATAGGATAAAAGATATGAAGTATCATTATACAGTATTAGATAGTGTTCGTGCAACAGAAAAGAAGAATTACTACACGGATTTTGAGGAATTTGTCACTGTTTTAAAAGAGATACCTAGAACTGATGTCAAACTGAAATCTCAGATGATATTCCCCGGGTTGTTGGGTAATAACAGAAATGAGTCAGGTTCTTGGAGAACACAAGATAACGTAGAATTTGTTTCTTTCGTCGCAATAGATCACGATTCAGGATTGACCAATTTAAGCACTGTTATGACTAGGCTAGAAGAAGCTGGAGTACTTTCTTACGGTCACACAACACATTCTTGTTCCATAGGCGCCCCTAAATGGCGTGTTTATTCCCCACTACCACAGGTTATCAAGGCCAATGATGTATCTGCGCTAGAAACAACCTTAAAATGCGTTCTTGCTGCATGTGGACTTGAAGGGGATGAGTTCTGGCATACTTTCGAGGAGTCTAAGAAAACTTTATCATCGCATAGCATGTTTGTTCCTCCTATTTCTGCTATTGAGAATGTTGTTATTGATGCATTACCGATAGACGTAGACACTTGGATCTGTAACATACCGAAGGGTGGTCCTAAACAAACACCACACATATATGGCAAGGACACACTACCTGATTTAGATAACGCAACTGGACTAAACACTGGTCGCAACGTTGAGCTAACTAGACAATTAGGATTACTTGCAAATACCAAGGGAATAACCGAGAAAGATTTATGGGCGTTTGCAGTTGGTATTAATAACACACAGTTCAAACCGCCTCTGCCTATTACTGAAGTTAAAGCTACTTTTGGTAGTGCTAGAAAGTGGCTATCTAACACAATAGATAGTAATAATATACAACTAGGCAACTCTACTACCACCCCAAGTGGTGATTGTTTCTTGTCTTACTCCATACGGGGTGATTCAGAGAAAATGAAAGAGAAGATGCTCAATGATACTTTTGTTCTCCCAGGTGTTGCTATATTGGGGCAAGCAACAGTTATATTCGCTCAATCTAACGTTGGTAAAACATTACTAACTATGCACCTGTTAATAGAGTCTTTAGTTCTAGGCTTAATAGACGGCGATAACGTTTGCTATATAAACGCTGATGATAATTATAGGGGTAGCATAGAGAAAACGGAGTTAGCTGAAAAGTATGGTTTCCATATGATAGTCCCTGGTTTGAAGGGTTTTTCATCTTCAGACCTACCAAGGCTTATGCAAGCAGCTATAGATAACAATACTGCTTCCGGTAAAGTTATCATTCTTGATACCTTGAAGAAGTTCACAGACCTAATGGATAAAACACTGGCTAGTAGATTCATGAAGCTATGTCGAGAATTCGTAACCAATGGGGGGACAGTGATAATGCTAGCCCATACCAATAAGCATAGGAACGCTGAGGGCAAGGCGGTTTATGGTGGTACTTCAGACATATTCAATGATTGTGATTGTGCCTACATATTGGATGACGAGGAAGAATCCCCCAATGGTGGTAGATTAGTTAAGTTTGAGAATATAAAACAGAGAGGAGATAATGAGACGGATATATATTATAGATATACAAAAAACCCAGGTCAGAGTTATGTTGAGCTATTGGAATCAGTATACGCTGAAAAAGATGCGCCAAGTAGGCCATTAAATAGTCAACAAATGGAAGCAAATGAAATAGCTGATGCAATCAAACATGCTTTGTTTTCCGGAGAAAAGAATTGTGGAACTATAACCAAGGAGGTGGCAACACAAACTGGATTCGGGTATAGAAAGATAATCAAAGTCCTTAACGATGCCAATAGACCTTGGGTTAAACTTAAAGGTAAGTTTAACGAGTTTGTTTATAAAATGTCGTCGGACATAATAGATTTTTAACAAAAACACCCATCTTTATAGAGAGCTTATTAGGCTCTCTTTTTTTGTCTATCGATATTGCAGTAGATATTTACGTTATACCCCCCCTGTGTAAATAACGTAAATATGTAAATATCTAACATTATCAATGACTTAAGTGTAAATATATTACAAATCAATGACTTATAAGGGGGTCTATCCAAGAGGTATGCTCTAAGTGTTTGATATATAATATATTTACACTGTATTTCGATATTGCAGTCGATATTTACACTTAACATACTGTTTATAATAGATATTTACATATTTACATCCATTGTAACCGTCTATAGACAATGTAAATATCGATTTATAGAGCTCTATAAAAAATAAGAGTCGGTTCAAACGACCCTAAGACAATATTGGGAAGGTCTATAAGATAATCGGATATATGCTTTGACATATATAATAAAACATGTTATGATTTGCACTCGTACCTCAAAACAAATCATTAACATAAATGGCTAGACGAAAAGACATACGGTCCAGTATAAGGACAGAAGAATTGATCGAGCTATTGTATGACAATGCAACTGGGGAACTAAACCTGGACCCCGTTCGCCTAAAATCAATTGAGTTACTTTTAAAGAAATCATTACCGGATTTAAAGACAAGTGAGACGGTCAAAGTCGAAGACAAAACAAATAGTCGAACGATCTTCATTATCAAATAGAACAGAAGTCGTTGCACATCTCAGGCCGCATCAGCGCGCTGTCTATGATGGTATGTCAAGGTTCAACACATTGCTAGCTCATAGAAGGTTTGGTAAGACTGTACTGGCTATCCTGATACTAATTGAAAAAGCATTAGCCTGCGAAGAGAGACGACCTCAAGTGCATTACTATTGCCCTAGCTACAAACAAGCAAAACGAGTAGCTTGGTCTTATGTCAAAGAGTTCACCGCATTATTCCCTGGAACACAAACCAACGAGCTTGAATTGAAAGCGACGCTTGCAGATGGGCAAGTAATACAACTTGGGTCAGCAGATAACCCTGATGATTCGCGAGGTATCTATTCAGACTTCGTTGTACTAGATGAACCTGCGCAGATGCCCCCTAGAATGTGGACTGAGGTGCTACGTCCTGCGTTGTCAGATAGAAAAGGCGGGATGTTAGCTATTGGCACACCTTCTGGTAGGCACGGCTTGTTCTATGACTTGTACAATCAAGCCATAAACAGTAAAGATTGGTGGTCAGGTGTTTATCGTGCAAGTGAAACAGCTGTGGTAGACGAAGAGGAATTGATAAGCGCACGTCGTGCTATGAGCAAAGCAGAATATGACCAAGAATATGAATGCTCATGGGATGCTGCTGTCAAAGGCTCGTACTGGGCTGAAGTAATGCAATCGCTAGAGATAGGTGGCAAGATAACCAGTGTATTGCCTACGTATGGTAAGCAGACACACATAGCATTAGATCTAGGTATCAATGACGCAACAGCAGCTTGGTTCTTTCAGACAGATGGTGAGCTGTGCCGGGTGATAGATTACGCTGAATATACAAACATGGGTTTGCCTGATATTGTGGAAGATTGGAGACAGCGTGGTTATACTTACGGCAAGGTAATAGCACCTCACGACATACAAGTCCGGTCATTGAGTACAGGTGTAACAAGACATCAAACCTTAACAGAATTGGGTTGTGATGTTATTGTGGCACCTAAAGGAACAGTTATAGAAGGTATCGACGTAACAAGGGGCTTCTTAAGCAAATGTATGTTTGATCGTGATAAGTGCGCAGATGGTATTGAAGCGTTGAGGCAGTACCGTGCAGATTGGCAAGATAAAAGGGGAGTGTTGGCGTTAAGACCATTGCACGATTGGACCAGTCATGGCGCTGATGCAATGAGATACTTAGCTGTCACAGGGTTAGATACTCTTGAGAATAGATGGGGTCAAATTGACTACTCACAAATGGATAAAGGCTTAGTATATGCGTAAGGAAGATTTAGCAGCGATAGTGTACAGAGAAGTAACGCAAGCACGTGGTTATGATAGTGATACGTTATCCGCCGCAAGAAAAGCTGCTTTGGATCTGTATGAAGGACGCATGACAGCTGCGCCAGAGGGTCGTAGTCAAGCCATAAGTCTTGATGTTGCTGACAGTGTTCACGCAATACTGGCACAGATAGCCCCTGTTGTGCGCACCTCACAGATTGAATTCGAGCCACAATCACAAGAAGATGAGCAAGCTGCTCAAATGGAGACAGACTTTGTACAAGTTTCGATTGAGCGCGCTAGTGGCTTTGACGTTTTGGATGACTCTATTTTTGACGCTTTACTTGTGGGCAATGGTTGGCTGCATGTTCACGTGGATGAAGAAACAACTGAAACAGAGCAAAGATTCCCGCCTAATCTAACGGACGAACAATTATTTGTACTTCGGCAGACAATACAGGCTGATTCGGTGAGCATAAAAGAAACAGACAGTGAAACGATTGCAACAATTACAACAACGAATAAAAAACTGGTGGTTGAGAGTGTGCCCCCAGAGGATATGCTGTTTTCTGAAGAAGGAAGTGGATACGAAGTCGACCAAGTTCGTTTTGTTGCACGTAAGCGTTTATATACAGCATCCGCACTCAAAGAAAAAGGCGCTAAACAAGAGGTCATAGACTCGCTACCAGATGCTGTCGAGTTATATGATGGTGATATAGCTAGACAAGGAATATATCAAGCTGACGGCGATTACAGGAGCGTACAGGAAGCTAATCGACTAAAACGTGTCTATGTCTGCTACATTAGATTGCAAGAAGGCATGGCCAACAAAACACAGCTTCGTGAAGTATGGGTAGGTGAGAATGGTAGTGACATACTGTTTGACGAGCCTGCTGACTTTATTCCATTTATATGCGGATCAGCTATACCAATGCCTCATCGTATTGTAGGTACAGGTATAGGACAGCTATTAGCACAGGTACAAAACCAAAAGACTCACGTATTAAGACAGTACATGGATAATTTAGCTGTGTTGAATGCGTCAAGAGTTGGTGCCGTCGAAGGTCAAGTCAATATGAGTGATCTTACAAACGGACGGATTAATGGGATTGTGAGAATGCGGTCACCTGATGCGATTGTACCTTTGCCGGCAAGTGATATAGGCCCACAAGCGATATCAGCCCTCAATTACTTGGATCAGGTAAGGACACAAAGAGTTGGTGCCGCTTTAGACTTTAATGAGGTACAGGCTCAGTTAATGGGTACAAGCGCCACAGCGGCGGCAGGTCAACTAAGCAAAGTTGAACAATTGGGCGGTTGGTTTGCTGGTAATATCGTTAAAACTATGTTTATGCCTTTGTTTCAGCTTGTCCATAAAACATTGCGCACGGAATTAGCAGGACCTGTAATGGCTAAGATTGGCGGCAAGTGGCAGCAAACAGATACTTCACAATGGCAAGCTAGGCATGTTACTGATATCCACATGGGTTTGACTACAACTGAGAAGGCAGAGAGGTTGAGTGCGTTAACTCAAGTTCTAGGACAATTACAATCAATGATTAGCACAGGTGGTAATGGTGTTATTACAGACACGCAGCGCATTTACAGTGCTATGTCTGATTGGATAAGAACTGCTAATCTAGGTCCGGCTGACCAGTATTTAATTGATCCTACTAGCGAGGAAGCGCAACAAGCGTTACAACAACAATCGCAAGAGCAACGGGCGCAGGCTGAAGATCAATTGCGCATACAAGTAGAGGAAATTAAACTTAACCAAAATTTTGATTTAGAAAAACAATCACGTGACCTTGCATACAAAGAATGGTCCGATAGGTTGAGTGCTGAAATTGAAGAAGCCAAACTAACTGTTGACAGCACGATCAAAGTTAAAGAACTGAATATAAATAAACGAGACGAGACTGATGACGACACTGACTGACGCAGAAAAGAATAAGATAGTTGACGAGCTTTTTAACGAGGTAACAGATCAGATACTTTATGATATTACAAACAAGAAAAGCGATAGGCCTCAGCTAT
Source organism: uncultured Paraglaciecola sp. (assembly GCF_937123705.1). Taxonomy (GTDB): domain Bacteria; phylum Pseudomonadota; class Gammaproteobacteria; order Enterobacterales; family Alteromonadaceae; genus Paraglaciecola. The sequence continues at coordinate 11,187 of NZ_CAKZKO010000209.1, forward strand.
TAGCTGAATTGGATGCGCTAACACTGATGAAAGAGAGGTTATATGCCAGAATCACAAAGTGACGCACAAGAATTGGAAGAATTACTAGCTGATCCGAATGTTAATGAATTGGATCAAGTAACAGATTTATTGTCGGGCAAGCCTGAGAAGGAAGAAACGACAGATGAAGAAGTAGCCCCTGAGAAGGAGCAAGACGCAGAACCGGAGACGGAAGATAGCGGGATTGACTATGGTATGAAAATACCTATGCCTGGTGATGGTGAAACACTGACTCTTGGCGAATTGAAAGACGCTTACCAGGAGAAGCAGACGAAAGAACTTGATTTGACGGATCGTGAGAACAAACTGTCAATTGAGTACGATAAGGTGAAAGATTTGGTGCAGATAGCCGACAACCTAGCCCCCGAACAAAGGGAGCGGTTGGTTTATCACGCTCAGCGAGAGTTTGAGCAAGAACAGGCTAAACTTGCCCATATCCTACCTGAACTAGCTACACCTGAAGGCGTTAAAACAGTTAGAAATGAGTTGTATGAGCTTGGAGCTGAATATGGCGTAAGTAATGACCAAGTTGATCAAGTCAAGGATGCTGTTACTATCAAAATGATGCATGACTTTGCCAAGCTGCGAAAAAGCGTTAAAGAGGCCAAAGAAACAGTCAAGCCTTTGAAAAGCGTTAATGTTAAAGCAGGTAAAGGTCGTACAAATGTAAGTAATATAGACGCAGCGATAAACAAAGCCAAAAAGACTGGCTCACACCAGGATGAAACGGCAGCTATCAATGCTCTAATCTCAGGAGTAAAGTAACATGGCTGATATAACACACGTAGCGGCTGATGCCGTAACATTCGGCGGAGTAATCCGTGAGGATGTAATGAACAAGATATGGGATATTAGCAACATCCCTTTGCCATTCACGGAATTATGCTCAAAAGGTACTCATACCAATAAGCGTGTTGAATGGGTAACTGATGAATTGGCCGATGCTGCCACTGATAACGCTGTTATTGAGGGTGCAGACATTACTCAATCTGACGGCAAGTTTGGATCAAGACTTGGAAACTTTACGCAGATCGGTGTTAAGAATGTGATCATCACAGACACATCTGAGGCTGCTAACAGTATTGGTGGGCAGGCTAGCCTATCTTATCAAGTTAAAGAGCGTCAGAAAGAGCTTAGGCGCGATGTAGAAGCCCAAATGCTGACTCATCAGGCTAGTGTAGTTGGTGATGCTTCTGCCGCTGCTTCTGTGTCTGCTGGTATTGGCGCTCAGCTTGAAACTAATGTCAAAGTCGGATCAGGCGGGAGCGCTGGTGGTTTCAACACTTCTACCGGGGTATTCGATGCACCGACACCGGGTACTAAACGAGCATTGACCGAAACTTTGATTCGTGACACGTTGCAAGACATCTATCAAGCTGGTGGAAACACTGAATGCTTAATGGCTAGACCCGTGGTCATTCGACTATTGTCTACGTTTCTTTTCGGATCAACTGCACGAGTAGCAACATTAACCAGTGAAAAGAATCAATCGTCTGGTGATACGCCAATGACTGCGTACGGATCTGTCAATGTGTTTGTTACTGACTTTGGTCAAGCTGTTGCCTTGAAAGATAATCGACTGCAAGCTGTTGATGCTACGGCTACTTCAAGTATGTATTTCCTTGATCGGTCAAAACTGCGTCAATCATTCTTGCGTGGTTATCAAGTTGAGCCACTCGCTAAGTCTGGTTTATCTGAAAAACGCATGATGAGTGTACAATATGCCTTAATGGTGCTGAATGAGAAATCACAGGGCGCTATTCTTGCAATTGATGAAGCTTTAGCGGTAACTGCGTAATGTACCGGCTGACTAATATACACAAGTCAGCCGTTGGTATCCCTGGGGATAGAATGTTAAAACCTGGGGATACTGCCGACATTCATATGACTAACGAAGAAAAACAGATAATGGAGAATTGTGGATATGTTGAAATATATGACCTTCATCGATCCAAGAGCAGACGAAACAAGAAAGAAGATGCGCCAGCAAGTGCCGAGGACGTTAGCGGGCAAGACAATGAAACTAGCGTTACACCTGTCGAATGAGGAATACGCCTACCTGGTAAATAACAACCCCGACTTAGGCTCTGACGATCTGAGCCGATGGGACAAGTTTATTGCACATCCCGATTCCGCAGCGTACAGGATACAAAAGGTATGAGAATGATTCAGTACGGATCGCCCCTAAACAGGGTGGTCAAAATAGGGGACCCCTTTTCTTGCCAATCAAGTGGTATCGTTTCGGCTATAACTGGATATACTACATCTGATTATCAAAGTATAGCTGACGACGCAGGTTTAACGTTCCCCAATGGTGACTGGGCGGTTATTGTTATAGCAAAAAGCAACACTTCCGTTGGATTGGAATACATCTTAAGCAACGACACTTGGGGTGCCGCTGATTCGTTTCAGTTAACGAGGTCGTCTGGGTTTTTTGGTTTTAAAGTAAACTCCGAAGCTAGCTTACACGCTACACAAACCCCTGGGAAGTGGTATGTTGTCTGCGCGCAGCGTAGCGGTACAAGCACTACGATTAGAAGCGTAGATATGGGCTTTTCTACTTTTAGTACCAGCGTTTCTGGCACTTTAAATGTTGCCATTGATTCTTCAAACCCGCTGACAATAGGTGGTCTAGCTGGTCTTGATGGGTCTGTAAGTGACGTTATTTACCTCCCTGGTGAAACTGTGTCGAACAACGATATGCAGGCGATAGCCACAGGTAAAGCGATAACCACATTCTCGTGGTATCCGAGCCTAGAACTTTGGGCTATACTGCAAGATACGACTGGTCTTGATCAAACAGGTAACCACACAGTTACAGTTACAGGTACATTAACAAGCACAACAGGTCCTAGCGGTCTTAACAGGGGTATTTAACCATGACTCCCTCACAATTAAAAACGCGCATAGCTGCGGTTACTCATAAGTCAGATTTAACTGGACAAATGGATAACTTCTTGGCAGATGCCTTAGCAAAGATTAACGAGCGGTTTGGTGTCAACTTAACACAACCGGCAAGTGGTGTTGATTATCCAGCGGGTACTGATTTACTGTTCTATTACGCAGCCCTTGTCAGTACCTACGAATTCACACACAACGTTGACGCAGCGACTTATTACAACGACAAGTTTGAGTTATGGGCAGACAGGCAGAACGTCTTGAGTCCTGGATCAGAAACAGACAATTACGCAACAATTAACCCTTTTATAGCAGGTGATTACTATGAGTCTTGAAACATATACCGGATACATCAAAGATTTGGTGGTAACTAACCCATCTTCTACCGATCCAAAGAGTCAAGGCGATGATCATTTACGAGGTATTAAAGATACGCTATCGACTCAGTTTGGTAGCTTTACCGTTGGTACTGCGTTGACTATGACCGAAACTGAATTGAATGATACAGTCGATCAACAGCCTGTACTTGATACTCATATACCAACTACGAGTGGCACAGCGCACCAATGGACGACAATACCGGCTTGGGTTAATAAGGTTGAATTAATATTCACGAGTGTCAGTACTACTGGAACTTCTCCACTGTTGGTTCAGTTAGGAGATTCAGGTGGTATCGAGAATACTGGGTATACGGGGTCTGTAGTTAATACAGGAGGCAGCACAACGACATCGGTCCACCCAACTACAGGTTGGCAGCTAGAAGGAGCTAGCGCAGCCTCTATCATTGTATCTGGTGTGCTTACGTTGTCTCGCGTATTTAGTACTAATTGGACATATTCTTGCGTCTTAGCAAATCTCGGGTCAGCTATCATATTTAGCTCAGCGGGTTCCAAAACACTAACGAATGACTTAACAACAATAAATCTCAGAACTGTTGGGGGTGTAGACACATTTGACAGTGGTTTGCTTAATATACATTACTCAAAATAATGAAAACTCCTAGCTTACAGCTACACAAGCATTATGGTGTGGTAAAGGATATTGAGCCTGGTGAAGTTGGTCCAGGTCAATGGACAGATGTACGCAACTTTCAATTCCAGGAAGGATATACACGCAGAGTTGGTGGTTATGACGTTTTTGCCGATCCAATATCAGTAGCCCCTTTATTTTGTTTTCAGACTTCAGACCAAACAACTAATTACTGGATTTATTGCGGTCAGAATACGGTATATGTAACCAATGGTACTAGTCATTTTGATATCACACCGGCATTAGGACTAAGTATTGCACCGGCTGGGAATTGGACGGCAGCGAGTCTTAACGGAATCCCTGTTTTATGTAATGGTATTAATAGACCTTTTTACTGGGATTTAGACACATCTAATGCTTGTCAATTGTTACCAGGTTGGCCGGCGGACGCAACTTGTGGATCAATTCAAGCATACAAGTTTCATTTATTTGCATTTGATATAACCCAAGCAAGTGTTAGATTCCAAGATACCGTATGGTGGAGTGAAGCGGCTGAGCCAGGCACATTGCCACAAGAATGGGTCCCGGCCTCAGACAACGATGCTGGTGATTTAATATTGTCAGACACACCTGGCGCAATAGTCGATGCATTGCCGCTTAGAGATACTTTAATGGTGTACAAGGATTCAAGCACATATGCGCTCCAATATGTGGGTGGACAGTTTGTTTACACTCAGCGTAAAGTATTTTTGAATCAGGGTATCTATGCTAGAAATTGTGTGGAAGAAATAGAAGGGGAGCATTGGGTATTTACTGGAACAGATGTAATTCGCCACAATGGTCAGCAGAGTATAAGTGTGGTGCAGGATAAAGTCAAAAACACACTGCTTGACTCTATCGATGTTACGTACAAAGACTATTGTTGTGCTGTTTCAATACATAGTCAGTCACAATTCTGGATCTGTGTACCAACACAAGGTTCCACTTCGTTGGATCTGGCTTACGTTATAAACACTAAAACAAATGAAGTTGGTATGAGAACGTTAGGGAGTGTTCTTTATGTCGGACGTGGGCAAGTTGAACAAGAGTTATTCCCTACACAATGGTCAACAGATTCACAATCTTGGGATCAAGATATAACATCATGGAATCAACAAGCATACAAACCTTCACCGGACAGCTTGTTGATGTGCGCGTTTACTAGCTCACATTTGTTAGTTGCAGATTCCAGCGATCAGAATAACAACAGTGATGTATATGCTTATGTTGAACGAGAATCTTTACCTATTACTGAATCGAACAACAACACATTGGTTACAAGAGTTCTGCCGGACATACGAGGAGAATCTGGAGATAATGTTTTCATATCAGTAGGTTCGCAATCTTTTTTCGGAGAAAGTATAGCTTGGGAACCTGCTGTCACATATACTATTGGTACGGATAATTATATAGATGTACAAACGGAAGGGCGATTGTTTTCAATAAGATTTGAAGCAACCACAAGTAGGCGTTGGAGTGTTTACGGTTATAGGTTGCAAACAGTAGATACAGGTTTATTTTAATGGCCAATATAAACATAGATCAATATACACCAGCTAATCCGCCGTTTGATGGTGAGGGATTGAGTCGTGCAACCTGGGACGAGTTGTATAGAATTAGTAGCTCACTCGATGATGTGTGTTCAGTTTTGTCTAGTGAAATAGACACTATTGAATCCAATATAACTACTATTGAA
>NZ_CAKZKO010000210.1 GCF_937123705.1 uncultured Paraglaciecola sp.
TTTGATGTTGCATTGCGTCGTTTTAAACGTTCATGTGAAAAAGCAGGTGTACTTTCTGAAGTTCGTCGTCGCGAATTTTTTGAAAAACCTACTTGGGAACGTAAGCGTAAGAAAGCTGCCGCTAAGAAACGTCTTTTGAAGAAGTTATCTCGCGAAAACGCTCGTCGCATCAGATTGTACTAAGTCTCTTCTGAAACGCGTTATTGGTTATTAAGTTAACTATGACGCGTTTTATGTTGTTTTATCACCTGTCCTTTTTCCGTTTTCATTGAGTCATTCCATGTCTTTATTAGATGATTTAAAAAATGCCCAAAAAGAAGCAATGCGAGCCAAAGACAAAGTCCGTCTTGGTACTATTCGTATGGCCTTGGCTGCTGTAAAGCAGCATGAAATCGATGGTCGTCTTGATCCCAACTACGTTGAGCTTAACGATGATGGGGTCCTTGCCATTTTAATTAAGATGGTAAAACAACGCAAAGATGCTGCCAGTCAATATGAGACCGCAGGTCGTCAAGATTTACTTGATATTGAACTTGCTGAAATTGATATTTTGCACGACTTCCTACCTAAAGCTCTAAGCGAAGATGAGCTAGATGCTTTGATTGAACAGGCAATGGCCGAATCAGGCGCCGCTGGAATGCAGGATATGGGCAAGGTGATGGGCTGGCTTAAACCTAAGGTTCAAGGCCGTGCCGATATGGGGCAGTTAAGTGGCAAAATAAAAGCCAAACTTAACGCCTAGTATAAAGCGACACAAGGCTCCATTTATAAAAACCGCAATGATTGCGGTTTTTTTGTTTATTACCTCTCAGTTTTTAAAACTCTGTGGCATTATACTAAACCACATAAATAAGTGACCAGTCAGCGAGATTTATGTGGTTTGGTATTATATTTAGCTAATTTGTGAAATAAGAAGGTAACAATGTCTGGTCGTATCCCCCGCGAATTTATTGATGACATTATTGCTCGTACCGACATTGTTGAGTTGATTGACAGCCGAGTACAACTTAAAAAAGCGGGTCGTAATCATCAAGCCTGCTGCCCTTTTCATAACGAAAAAAGCCCTTCTTTCACTGTTAGCCAAGACAAGCAGTTTTACCATTGTTTTGGATGCGGCGCCCACGGCAATGTTATTTCATTTTTAATGGAATTTGATAGATTAGAGTTTCCGGAAGCTATCGAAGAATTAGCGCAATATCACAGTATTGAAGTACCAAGAGAAAAAGGCGGCACCCCAGCCCCATCGGCCGAACAAAAACAACAAAAAGAAAGCGATTACGCCTTAATGGAAAAAATCGCCAAGTATTTTTCAAAACAACTCAGAGTTCACCCAGAAAAAGACAAGGCAGTCAGTTACCTAAAGAACCGTGGCCTAAGTGGCGAAATTGTTAAAGCCTTTGACATGGGTTACGCCCCGCCCGAATGGGATTCTGTGCTAAAAACCTTTGGTATAAGCCCCATTTATCAAGAGCAGTTGCTCGACTTAAAACTTATTACCGAGAATGACAACAGACGCCGTTTCGACTTTTTTCGCGACCGGATCATGTTTCCTATTCGTGATAAACGTGGCCGTGTCATTGGCTTTGGCGGCAGGGTACTAGAAGATGGCGGCCCAAAATATCTGAACTCCCCCGAAACCCGCATCTTTCATAAGGGCCATGAGCTCTATGGTTTCTATCAAGCTAAGCAAGCCCATAGAAATTTAGCCCGCGTGATGATTGTCGAAGGTTATATGGATGTGGTGGCGCTCGGACAATTTGGTATTGATTATGCGGTGGCATCCCTTGGCACAGCTACTACACCAGAACATATTCAGATGTTATTCCGTGCAACCAGTGAAGTGGTTTGTTGTTACGATGGTGATCGCGCCGGTAAAGAGGCCGCATGGCGCGCTTTAGAAAACGCCCTGCCTTATCTAAAAGATGGGGTAGAAATGAAGTTTTTGTTTTTACCTGATGGTGAAGATCCCGACACTCTAGTACGTAAAATTGGCAAAGAAAGTTTCGAACATAAATTAATTCAAGATGCGGTACCTTTATCTAAGTTCTTTTTTGATAATCTATTGCAACGACATCACATTAACAGCAATGAAGGCAAGGCGGCATTAAAAACCCAAGCCATGCCACTGATTGAACAAATAATTGGCGACAATATTCGAGAAACACTGTTATCTGATCTCAGCAACTTCATGGGCGACCAAAACAAGCATAAATACGAACGAGATGTAGCCCAAGCCAATCTTAGAAAAACGCCTAAAAAGCTGGACTTTAACACCCCTAACAAAAGCACCATATCACCTATTAGGATGATGATACGATTACTATTAGACGATCCGAGTTTAGCCACGCAGTGTCCAGCCGCTAACCCATCTCCTTTAGCGGGTATAGATATGCCCGGTATCAAGATGTTAATAGAACTTTATCAATTTTGCTTTAGCAAACCTCAAGCGAATACAGCACAAGTGTTAGAACATTTTCGCCATCACCCACAAAGTGCTCAACTGGCCAAATTAATGATGTGGGAATACGCAGAGCACAATCAGGCAGAAGTATTTTCAGATAGCTTTACCAAGTTGCTTGATTGGCATTTACAAAGTCGTATGGACGAGTTGTTTTCTAAGTCTCGCGTAAGCAAATTAAGTGATGCAGAAAAACAAGAGCTAAATCTTCTCGTAAAAGAACAAAGATAGCCTTGTAAAAGAACAAAAATGACCCAACATCTAGCCCTACACCTAGTGAGTCTGCTATACTGGCTAATTCGCTAAGCCCGCAGTAAATTCAAGTAACTTACTGGGTAAATAAAGCAGTTACAGCGTAAATCCTTTCTAGTGAGGGGTTTTGATGAATATTCAACTAATTCGAGAAGCGTAAGTTATATGGTGCAAAGCAAGCAGTCGCAGATAAAACTCCTCATTGCTAAAGGTAAAGAACAAGGCTACTTAACCTTCGCGGAAGTAAACGACCATCTTCCTCAGGATATTGTCGATTCAGATCAAATGGAAGACATTATCCGCATGATCAACGACATGGGTATCAAAGTATTTGAAAGAGCGCCTGATAAAGACGAACTTTTGATGCAAGAAAGTGATACTGACGAAGAAGCCGCTGAAGCCGCAGCCGCCGCCCTTGCTACAGTAGAAAGTGAAATTGGTCGCACAACCGACCCAGTGCGTATGTATATGCGTGAAATGGGAACAGTTGAACTTCTCACCCGTGAAGGCGAAATAGTCATCGCTAAACGTATCGAAGAAGGCATCAATCAGGTTCAATGCTCCGTTGCTGAATACCCTGAAGCTATTACCCACTTGCTTGACCAATGGGATATGTTCGAGGCAGAAGAAATTCGCCTGAGCGATATTATTATCGGCTTTGTTGATCCCAACGAACAAGACGTAGCACCTACTGCTACCCATGTTGGTTCTGAATTATCCAAAGAAGAAATGGAAGAAGCTGACGGCGAAGATGATGACGAAGACGAGGAAGAAGAAGATACAGGGCCCGATCCTGAACTTGCTCGCGAAAAATTCACCGCACTGCGTATTCAATACGAAAAAGCCCGTGATGTTATCGATGCAAAGGGTCGTTCACATAAGGAAGCCCGCAAAGAAATTAATGAGCTAAGCGAAGTTTTTAAAGAATTCAGGCTCACTCCGAAGCAATTCGATCGCATGGTTAAAAACATGCGTAGTATGATGAACCGTATTCGAGTACAAGAGCGCATAGTGATGAAACACTGTGTTATCTCTGCAAAAATGCCTAAGAAAGACTTTATTAAAGCTTTTGCTGGCAACGAAACCTCTACCGAATGGTTATTTAAAATCCTCGACTCTGCATTACCTTATGCAGAAGCGATGCGTGAACATCAAGAAGAGCTTGAACGCGCCATCAGCAAAATGAATGCGGTTGAAGATGAGACTGGATTGATTATTGCGGATATCAAAGATATCAACCGCCGCATGTCCATTGGTGAAGCCAAAGCCCGCCGTGCCAAAAAAGAAATGGTGGAAGCCAACTTACGTTTGGTTATATCAATTGCGAAAAAATACACTAACCGTGGATTGCAGTTCTTGGATCTGATTCAAGAAGGTAATATCGGTTTGATGAAAGCGGTAGATAAATTTGAATACCGTCGTGGTTATAAGTTCTCTACCTATGCCACTTGGTGGATACGTCAGGCTATTACGCGCTCGATTGCAGATCAGGCCCGTACTATCCGTATTCCAGTGCATATGATTGAAACCATTAACAAGTTAAATCGTATCTCACGTCAAATGCTACAAGAAATGGGCCGCGAACCTTCGCCTGAAGAATTGTCTGAGCGCATGCTCATGCCTGAAGACAAAATTCGTAAGGTATTAAAAATCGCCAAAGAGCCAATTTCAATGGAAACCCCAATCGGTGATGACGAAGATTCGCACTTAGGTGATTTTATCGAAGACAGCACTATTACTCAGCCTTTGGATTCGGCGACAGGTGGCAGCTTAAAAGATGCCACTCAAGAAGTCTTAGCAGGGTTGACGGCTCGTGAAGCCAAAGTCCTAAGAATGCGATTTGGTATCGATATGAACACCGACCATACCCTCGAAGAGGTGGGTAAGCAGTTTGATGTAACCCGCGAGCGTATTCGTCAAATAGAAGCAAAAGCGTTGCGCAAGTTGCGTCACCCAAGCCGCTCAGAACAACTTAAGAGTTTCCTAGACGAGTAATCCGAACCTCAAGTTAAGTACAGCAAAAGCCCCGATAATATAGATTACTGGGGCTTTTTTATGTATGCGATTCCATTGGCTTTAGTTTGGTTACCAAGATCGTCCTTCCCGAATGCTGTTATCGGGAACCCAGTGACTTTGTGTTGGTGTGACGTACAACCAAATTGGCTTAAAGCAACGGCAAAGTCGCTGGGTCCATGCATGCACGAGTACGACCTACACCCATGAAAACAACTAAGGTCATTCCCGAATGCAGTTATCGGGAACCCAGTGACTTTGTGTTGGTGTGACGTGCAACCAAATTGATTTGAAGCAACAGCAAAGTCGCTGGGTCCCCACATATGCGAGGACGACGTTAGTCATCTGTAGGACACGGTTACTTCTTTGTTTAATTTTCACCTTTGCGATAAGGGATTTCTGCGGCAAGGGCTGTTATTTGATTGGCGCGTTTATTAGGTGATCCTGTATGCCGTGCTAACAAGTAGTAGGCGGTTGGTACAATATATAGAGTAAGAAAAGCCGATACTGTTACACCGGCAAAAATCACCATACCAATAACAGTGCGACTCTCAGCCCCAGCTCCCGTTGCTAGTACCAGTGGCAGGGAACTAAAAATGGTGGTAAATCCTGTCATTACTATGGGTCGTAGTCTTTGAGTCGCAGCTTTACGTAGGGCTTCTTCAAACTCTATACCGGCATCCCGTAATTGATTGGCAAACTCAACAATTAAGATACCATTTTTAGCGGCTAAACCAATTAACATCACTAAGCCAATCTGACTGTATATGTTCAAGGTCATATCTGAAAAGTACAGACCAATAAAGGCGCCTACTAAGGCTAAGGGAACCGTTAGCATTATCACTAGGGGATGGATCCAATTTTCAAATTGTGCCGCTAATATCAAATAGGTGACGGCCAAAGCCAAGGCGAAAATAAACAAGATTGAACTACCAGACTCCTGATAAAGCTGTGATTGACCTTTATAATCAATCGCGACTTCTTCGGGTAACTCGGTATCCACTATATGACGAAGATAAGCTAATGCTTCTCCCACAGTGTAACCATCGGCTAGATTGGCACTGATTGTTATACTGCGCATTCTGTTGTAGCGGTTGAGCCTTGAAGATGTGGCATTTTCACTCACGCTTAATAAATTGTCTAAAGGGATCAACTGATTAGATTGTGAGGAACGTACATAAATATTCTCAATGCTTGAAGGGCTGCGATAGTCTTCTGCTCTTCCTTCCATGATCACATCATATTCTTGCCCCTTATCGAGAAAAGTAGAGACCCTTCTTTGCCCCAACATGGTTTCAAGGGTTCGACCTATATCGCGAATTGACACCCCTAAATCTGCAGCTCGGTTTTTATCTATATTGACTAACAATTGCGGCCAGGTCTCTTTATAGTCAGAATCAATGCGCATTAAGTTTGAGTTTTCTCTGGCTTTAGCAAGCACTATGTCTCGCCATTTTACTAACTCTTCATAGGTATTACCCTGCAACACAAATTGCACCGGTCGGCCTAACCCACGCCCACCAATACCGCTACGCATAATGGCAAAGGCTTTAACATCGGGAATATCAGCTAACTTGTCGCTAATTTCATCCATCAAATCAAAGGTTGACCCTTGTTTATCAGGGCCGATAGGCGTACTGACTATGGCTATGCCAGCACTACCTCCAAAACCTGGAGTACGTACTATTATCCGTTCCGCTTCGCCCGATTTTGCGTAGGGTAACAATATACTTTCTATTTTTTTCAAATGAGCAGCATTTCTCTCAAAACTCGATCCTTCTGCACTTTGCACGCTAATAAAAAAGTTACCTCTGTCTTCTTTAGGTACAAACTCACTGGGAATAATTTGTACCAATTGAATCAAGGCGACTATGCTTCCAACCACTAACAATCCCATCAACACAGGTTGATGCAAGGTGGTGCCAAGACCATTAAAGTAACTTTTTTCAATCTTTTTAAACTTAGTGTCTACCCAATGTGCAAACCCTGTTGGTTGAGCACGCTTTTTTAATAACTTAGAACACATCATGGGCGACAATGTTAAGGCGGTCACACTTGAAAACGCCACAGCTGCTGCAATGGCCAACGCAAATTCCGTAAACAAGCGACCAATATTTCCTTGTAAAAAGACCAAAGGAACAAAAACCGCAATTAACACTAAGGTGGTGGCGATGACTGCAAAGCCAACTTCTCTTGCCCCTCTGTAGGCTGCCAAAATGGGAGGTTCACCCATTTCTATGCGCCTAGAAATATTTTCTAGTACCACTATGGCGTCGTCTACCACTAAGCCAATTGATAAAACTAAGGCTAATAAAGTAAGTAGGTTTATAGAAAAACCCAATGCATTCATTACAATAAAAGCTGAAACCAAGGACACTGGCACAGTCACTGCGGGGATCAACGTCGCACGAATATTGCCTAAAAACACATATATAACTAACACCACCATCAATATTGCGATCGCTAAAGTTTCATAAACTTCATTGATTGATGCTTCAATAAACACCGACGAATCGTAACTTGGCACAATAAAAATATTATCAGGAAGGGTCTGTTCAATACGTGTGATAGCAGCCTTTGCGGCTCTTGCAACTTCCAAGGTATTGGCTTTGGATTGTTTTACAATACCTAAACCAATCATGTTTACCCCGCCGCCTCGGAACTCTGTTTCATCATCCTCAGCACCTAGCTCAACACGCGCCACTTCTTTTAATTTAATTAAATAGCCATCGGCACTGACTTTGATGGTGAGGTTACCAAAGTCTTCAGGACTGAGAAAACTGCGCGCCACTCTCACCTCAAAATCGCGGTCGACTGACTCCACTTCTCCGGCAGGTAACTCAACATTTTCAGAGCGTATGATGTTCTCAATATCGGTCACAGTGATTTCTCTGGCAGCCATGGCATTTCTATCTAGCCATACTTTCATGGCGTAACTGCGTCCGCCTCCTAAACGAACCCTAGCCACCCCTTCTGCAACAGATAAGCGGTCCACAACAAATCTATCGGCATAATCGGTTAGCTCCATCACTGAAAGGTTGTCACTACGCAGGTTATACCAAACAATAACGTCTTCATCAGAGCTGGATTTAGACACCTCCGGAGGCTCTGCTTGATCGGGCAGATTGTTGAGCACTCTACTTACCCTTTCTCGCACATCATTAGATGCGGCATCTATGTCTCTGGATAAATCAAATTCAACACTTATAGAAGAGCGGCCATTACGACTACTCGATTCAATGTTTTTAATGCCTTCAATGCCACTTATACGCTCTTCAATTAATTGCGTAATACGGGTTTCAATAATAGAAGCTGAAGCACCAGGATAATTGGTATTAATGGAAACAATAGGTGGATCAATATCTGGATATTCACGTAATGACAACAAACTGATGGAAACAACACCAAAAACTACCAATAGCAAATTAACAACAGAAGCAAAAACCGGTCGTTTGACCGCTAAATCAGATAGGATCATAGATTACTCCCCTACCCCATCAGCCTTGAGAACCTTAACTTTTGAGCCATCCAATAATTTTAACGCTCCCTCAACTACTACTAATTCACCTATATCTAAACCCGATACAATTTGCACTTTGCCAGGTTTACGCTGACCTACCTGTACTTGTTTTTTAGATGCCTTGCCATCTTTCACAACATACACATAATGTTTATCTTCGATAGGCACTAAGCTTGCTTCAGGCAGTACTATTGTTGTTAATAAGCGCTTCTGTAAATTAACTTGTAACAACATACCTGGGCGTAATTTGAAGTCTTGATTGTTAATATTGGCTCGAATTTGAATTGCTCGAGTATTGGGATCAACCCGTGAACCTATGCTCACTATCTGACCTTCAAAGGTTTTATCTGGATAAGCTATAGAAGTTGCACGAATGTTTTGACCTATAGCCACACTCGGTAAATGCACCTCGGCAATATTAAAGTCAACCTTGATAATAGATAGGTCATCTAAGGTGGTAATCGCATCTCCAGGCCTGACTAAGGCACCTACACTGACTTGACGCAGTCCCAGCAAACCATCAAACGGCGCTCGTACCTTAAGGGCTAACATCTGTGTTTTTAAAACATTCATTTCAGCTTTCAAAGCGTTTACTTTCGCTTGCTGCTCGTCTAACAATTGTTCTGAGGTGACATTATTTTTAGCTAGGTTAAACACACGTTTCAATTGGCGGTTTGCTTCTTGTAGATCTACATCTAAGGCAGCCAAACGGGCTTTTTCTTCTAAATCGATTAGCGTCAATAACACTTGTCCTGCTTTGACCCTATCACCGTCTTTAAAGTGAATTTTTTGGACAATATCTGAAGTTTGCGTGGTTATCACCACAGATTCATTTGCTTTGCCTGTGCCTAATGCTTCTACCAAGACCTCAAACTCAGACTCATCAGTGTGGTAAACCTTTACATTGGTAGCATTATGTTGCTTAACCTGTTCTTGCTCTTCTTTTGGCATGTACAAATACACCACTAGCCCAATACACAACATAACTGCAATTAGCAGAGGAGAAAATTTTAATCCTTTGGACATGAGATAACCTATTTAAATCTAGTTTTGAATAAGGACAATGCAGCAAAAAATAACCAGCTGTCATTACAATTAATTATGGAGAATCAGAAAATTGATGTGATAATACCCCTTTCTATCACCGCTATTGTACGAGATATTTTGCTAAAAAGATTATTAGTTATCACAACAATTTTTGCATTTGGGTGCAGTAGAGACATCCCTGCCGACCCTATGTGTCGGACCAGTGTATTATATACAGAAACACAATCCTCTGCTGCAGCCTGTCTTATAAAATCAGACATTCAGCTACTTGCTATAAAAAATCATGACAGTGATGCGTGGAATTTACCCACTTATAAAAAGCAAAAATCTATCAGCGCCCAATGTACAGCTCATCAAGCGGTTTGGAAAACCACAGGTCTTAATGTTGAAGTTGGAAAATTATTGTTTACCGGTGAAAACCAAACTCACTATTTTGCCTGTAAACTTACCGATGACTATTCAAGTCAACTACAAAAATTTACTGTGCCACCTTGGGCAAAACGCAAAACTCGTTACATTTCTCTTGTTGACCCTTTTGATACCCAGCAACATCAATGGGAAGACAATATCGACCTTATAAAAGTGCGCCAAGCCTATACAGAATTAGAGTAATATCGTTAAACTTCGGCTAAAAGTCGCGATCATTCATAAAAACAATAAAGGATATCAGTACTTTTAATAGTCATAATGAGACTTTTAGCCACTAATGGCAGCCAATAACGGTATAATCCCAACATATTCTATTTTTAGAGATCTCTGCAATGCCTCAATACACTGCCCCAATAAACGATATGCAATTTGTATTGCATGATTGGTTAAACCTTTCACAACATTATCAATCCTTAGGATTAGAAGACTTCGATCAAGAATTGGTCAACGAAATCCTCACTCAAGGTGCAAAATTTGCGTCAGAAGTCATCGCTCCATTGAATCGCGAAGGTGACGAACAAGGTGCCAAACTCATTGATGGCGCAGTCACTACCCCCGACGGGTTTGCAGATGCTTATCAGGAATACGTAGCAAACGGCTGGAATGCCATGTTAGGAAGCCCAGACTATGATGGGCAGGATTTACCCAACACTATGGCCGTGCCCGTACATGAGATGCTCGATTCCGCCAATTTAAGTTGGCGCTTAACCGGCATGCTTAACGAAAGCGCCATTTTAGCAATCACTAAACATGCCAATGATGAATTAAAAAAAACCTACCTAGCCAAACTTATTTCCGGCGAATGGACAGGCACTATGTGTTTAACCGAGCCTCACGCCGGTACCGACTTAAGCTTATTGAGTACTAAGGCTGTGCCAAATGATGATGGCAGTTATAACATCACCGGCAACAAAATATTTATTTCCTCTGGCGATCATGATTGGACCGATAATATTTTGCATTTGGTATTAGCAAGGCTCCCCGATGCACCTGCAGGGGTTAAAGGCATTAGCTTATTTCTAGCCCCTAAATTTTTACCTAAAGAGGACGGCAGTTTAGGCCCAAGAAACACAGTAACTGTAGGCAGTATTGAGAAAAAAATGGGGCTTAAAGCCAGCCCCACTTGTGTGATGAACTTTGATGGCGCACAGGGATTCTTAGTGGGTGAAGCTAATAACGGTTTAGCTTGCATGTTTACTATGATGAATGACGCGCGCTTCCAAGTAGGTTTACAGGGATTAGGCGTGGTAGAAGCATCTTACCAAGGAGCATTGGAATATGCCCGAGAGCGTTTGCAATCACGTGCCCCCCAAGGCATTCAAGAGCAAAATAAGAAGGCAGATCCGATAATCCACCAGCCTGACGTACGCAGAATGTTACTCACCCAAAAAGCCATAGCAGAAGGTTGCCGCGCTTTGGCGCTACTGTATGCACAACAAATGGATATCGAGCGCTTTGGCGAAGATACGGATAAACACCAAGCCAAAAATGTTATTTCATTCTTAACCCCTATTGTGAAAGGGTTTATGACAGATATGGCCACCGAGATGAGTAATCTTGGGGTACAAGTATACGGCGGTCATGGCTTTATTCGAGAATGGGGCATGGAACAATTAGTACGAGATGCCCGAATCACTCAATTGTATGAAGGCACCAATGGCATTCAAGCGCTGGATTTAATCTCCAGAAAACTGGCCCGCGATAAAAACAATATGCTTGCCGACACCTTTGCCTTGTTTAGCAGTAAAATTGCACCAATGACCAATGCTCAGGCCAAAGCTCAAGCCACAGAATTACTGGCAGAATGGCTAGAGACCGCCACCACACTTAAGCAGCAAAATACCGTGGACTTAGCCGGTTGCGCCTACGACTTTATGCATTACAGTGCCTATTGTTTGTTAGGAGTGATTTGGTTAAGCATGGCCGATACTGCGGAAAAATCTAAGGTTGCCAGCATTAAATCTGGTAAAAAGAACACCTGCGATTTTTACATTAAGCGCCTACTTCCAAGAAAAGAACTGTTCAAAACAAACCTGTTTAATGGCGCTGATGATTTAGTGGAATTTACCGATAGTGAGTTTGATTATCAGTAGAGAGTGACTAGCTGCAAGCTAAAGGCACTGGATACCCGCTTTCGCGAGTATGATGGCATATTCTGTGGTTCCCGAATGTTGTTATCGGGGACCTAGTGACTTTAAACACTAGCGACGAGCTACATGCTAAAAGAGCAAGGCGCTGGACCCCGGCTCAAAAGACTGCCGGGGTGACGGCATTTTTAAAGATAACAAAATCGTCGTCTCCGAGATCTTTTGATCGGAGACCCAGTGGCTTTACCTCGCCGAAGAGCTTCTATTTGAAAAATGGTGACAGACAAAAAATGCCGCAGCAGCTATCAAGAAACCGTACCTAGCTGGGTATAAAAATGGCAATTCAGCATTTGTGCATGGGAGTTAAAATAAGAGTGGCTAGAGACTAGCTATGAATAAAAAAGGCGGTTGATAGAGATATCAACCGCCTTTTATAGTTTTTGAGTAATGTTAAGATTACGCTTTACGGCGCACTCCAACCAAACCTAACAAGGAAATGGTGAATAAACCTAAAGTAGCCGGTGCAGAAACTGCAGTTACTACTTCACCTGTTTGTATATCAGATGTGTCGACAATTAAATCCGTGTCAAATAATGTATCAGTAAACAATACATCGCTAAATGCAAAAGTAGATTGCCCTTCACCTACAGCTACCAAATCAAAACTTGCCAACAGAAAATCACCATTTACTGGCGAAAAGTCATAGAAACTTAATGCCATACCTTCACCAACTTGATTCACTTCAAAAAGGATACCTAAGTCTAGATCACTTGCTAATGACGTTGGGTCATAATTAAAAACTGAAGTATCAAAATCAAAGTCGAGATCGAATGTGTCAAACTCACCAAAACCTGTGGCAACGAGATTAATAGAAACAGTTTCACCAACTGCCACACTTGGTTCGCTTAACTCTATCGAAATCAAACCTGCGTTAGCACTTAAACCAACAAATAATGTTAATACTGCAATAAATTTTTTCATGTTATTTATCCTATTACTAATTTAATTAGGCAGCGCAACGAGTGCGCGTACAAAGGGCCGACATACCGCGAACATCTCGAATATTCACAATACCGTCATTATTAAAATCAAAACTTAGGTCTATCACTTGGCCAAATTGAATAGCCCTAGTTAGTGCGCGAATATCATTTATATCGACATCACCGTCACTGTCCCAGTCTCCTACTAGTGTTTCTGCTTCAAGTTGCAGCGCAATTAGCACAGGATCATGATCAGACATGCGATAGGCGTCAGGTGCATAATAATTGCTGATATTGGCCTCAGCCTTAAACTCAACATTGTAGTCAAGACTAATCGGCTCATCGGCGTTGATATGCCACTCGGTCACATCAACCACTTTATCTAAAGCTTGGTCATTCCCTAAGGCATGATCTAAGTAACCTAAAAGTCCGCTAAAGCTATAAGAATATGCAGTATCACCACCAAACTGCTCTACAAGGTTGGTATAGCCTGCTTGCTCAAGTGCATTGATAGGATCTTCTTTCGCGTGGGAATTCAAATCACCAATGATAAGCGTGGCTTTTTCAGGGAATTGCGCCGCTAAGAATGCACTCAGTGCTTGTGCTGCTCGCGTACGAGTCAGATTACAGTTTCCTTGACCGTTAGTAGAATCGTCACCGGCACCACAACCTGAACCTTTAGATTTTAAGTGGTTAACACTTATCACTAGAGATTCACCATTTTCAAGCAAAGCAAATTCTTGGGTTAGTGCTGGACGGTTTTTATTGTCTTTAAATAGCGGACCATTTTCATCAGAGATAGAATTACTGCTATCCAAAATTTGCGCGGCACCGCTTAGTGATACAACACTGGATTTATAAATAAAGGCAACAGTAATGGCATCTGTTCCAATAGGCGCGCCTGGATTAACGATAGAGTACGTACCTTCACCCATAATGGCATTGATGGCAGTGACTAAATCATCAATCGCCGAGCCTGCTGCAAAACCGTTATTTTCGATTTCCATTAGGCCAACAATATCAGCATCCATTGCCACAATTGCCGCTACTGTTTTTGCTTTTTGGCGTTCAAATTCCAATTCGCTATCGGCACCACGACAGCTAGAGCTTGCGGTGGGCCCACAAATGCTTCCATTGCCATCGATGTTGTTAAAGTAATTCAACACATTTAAGCTGGCAACTTTTAGATTACCTAAAGCTAAATCAGGCTCTGCGGTACGCGCATTGGTAGCTACAAAGGTTGGATCCTGAGTCGGTATGACGCGGTAATTACCAAAGCTATAATCCATAATACCAGTGAGAGACGCAACTGTATCACCTAAACGCAAGGTATTAGCAGCAGACAATCCGCCTGTAGGATAGACCACAACTTCTGGGTTGCCAGCACTGTTACCATCATCTAACAAGATACGGTTAAGGGCATTAGCGGCTTCTAATTCGCTGGCCTGGGTTGAGCCAGGAGCGAAGACATTAGTCGGAGTAAACAGTCTCTCTGACGATAAGGTCACTTCACCATAACGACCTAACGCATAGTTATCAGTCACCACTAACGCTTGCGCCGTAGCAACTAACATACCTTCCATTGTCTCGGCCTCTGCTGAATTTGCAAAAGGTAAAGTAAGTGCAGATACTGCTGGTGCAGCGTTTCCTGTACTCAATATTTCAGGTGCTTCAGAAGCGGTCAACTGGGTGCGAGCAAAATTTTCTGATACAGAACCTATTACACTTACAAGACTTCCAACCGCGGGTAGGTCACCAGAGTATGCAACAAAAACAGCTTCCGAGGTGGCTGGGTCGGCGTCGGCATCGGCATCTTCTTCTTGTACAAAGAATCCACTGATATCAGTTAAAGACGCCGTCACAACACCTTCAACTTTAACCATTTCACCGACTAAAGAAGAAGTATCGCCACTTCCTTGTACGTCGTGGATAAAGGTTACTTCATCACAACAAACACCTGTTCCACCATCGTCTGAGCCACCATTATGGCTTCCTAGGTTGTCAAAAGTGTTACTAGGGAACCCTTCCCATTCAACTGAAGGATCAAATACATCGTCTAATATTGTATCACCAGATGTAATACTTGCTTTTCTAACGATGGTATTATTGGCGGTTGATACACCATTACCTGTCCAAGCACTACCAGGATCTTCACCGACACGACCAATAGAGTCGATTGGCACTCCATCTTTTAACAAGACTAATGCATCATCACCATTAAAGAAGGTAATAGTGGAAGTGGTATCTGCCTCATCCAAAATAGCTTGAACGGCAGAGGAGTTGGCAATGACATACACATCACCACCGGCTATAGTGCCAGTTAAATTTAATGAATTTGTTGGACCTTCGCTTAGTTCTCTACCGTTTGAATACAGCTCAACACTGTAGTTGCCTGCAGCTAAGTCAAGTTCAGTACCGCTAGGATTATATATTTCAAGGGCCTTGTTACTACTACTTCCTTCAATATATTCAGAGAAATATATCTCTTGAGGCGTAATAGTATGCATGCCTAGATCATCAGAATTATTGTTACCACGACCTGTCCATTCAATTGAAGGATCAAATACATCATCAACCACTGTATCGCCTGAATAAACGTCTGGGTTGCGGATCAGGGTATTGTTAGCCGTAGCAAATTCGCCGCTTCCATAGCTACTGCCTGGATCAACACCTACTTGCCCAAAAGCATCAAGCACTGTGCCATCTGCGGTCAATACATAATCGTCATCACCATTATGTGAAATACTGCCAGAAATCTGGTCAGCTTTATCTAGGATATCGGCATTTGCCTGAGTATTAGCGACAACATAAGTACCGTTAGCTGGAATAATTCCTGTTAGGCTAATGGCTGATGGGCTAGTGCCACCATTAGAGTAGCGACTTAGCACATAATTACCTGCAGCTAGGTCAATACTGTTAGCCGTTGGGTTATACAACTCGATTGCTTTATTGAAGCTACTCCCTTCGATGTATTCAGAGATAAAAACAACGCCAGAAGTGGCAGTTGGATCATCACCACCACCGTCATCTCCGCCGCCATCATCACCACCACCGTCATCTCCACCGCCGTTTGAATCACATTCCGCAGCGGGGTACACAACTTCTACCCAAGCAGGGTTATCGATGAAAGGGTTTCTGTTGCCTTGTAATTCGTAAATTCTGTTGTTACGCAACTGCTCAGACGCATCCACAGGATCGGCCGCACTCCACGCAACTAAGGTACACAATAGGCCTAATTTATCTTCACTTGTTGAGGTTAAACGATTAACCAGAACTAGGTCTGGTGTTGAATCAGAGCCTGAAGCTTCATAACGGGTATCCATATAAAACATCATACGGGCTACATCGCCTTTAATTTCATCTCTTGGCTCAAAAGAATCACCATCAACGCGGTTATTAGGGCTTTCAGAAAGCGGGCTGTCGCTGTTATCAAAATCTAAGTTGCCGCGAGAACCATTAATACTTATATCTGTGGCTCTAAGATGATGAATATCGTTATGGGCTTCATATGAGTCACTTGAAAATCCATGGCTCCTAGGCCAAGAATGTTCACGATTCCAGTTATCAGGGTTATTACTTGCAGGTCCACTTCCGTTCGTTGATTTAGCTTGAGAACGGTTGCTGTACCACAAAATAACATTGTCAGTATTTTCAGGATCTTCATCAGTATAAGTCAATGAGGTCCACACATCTGAATAAGATAAGTTTTTATGATCAGTAGCAATGATATCGTTGATAGCTGTTTTAATAACGTCAGCAGAAGAGCCTAAGTCTACTTCTGTTTGCGCAGCAGCGTAATAAGCAGCAGCATCATAAAGACTTAAATCTTTGATTATTGGTACATCTGGGCAACTGGTACATACACTGCCACTAATAACATCTGGCTCTGATGGATCACCGCCTCCCCCTTCAACAAAGGTTTGGTCATTGTTTGCAGCGCCTGAAGTGGCAACCGCTGGAGATTGCCAGGCGAAGTCTGCGTATACGCTGCCGCTACCAGCCAATTGCAATGAGAAACCAACAGGTGTAGCGCCAGTTTCGCTAACGCCCATATCTTCACTTGTCAGTCCACTAGCAGGTCCACTTGTAGCAGTCATTGCACCTTCGTAGCTCAGAAATTGAACTACTGCACCTAGATTATCGATTAATGCTAGGCCATCAGGCGAACCATTTTGGATGCTACTTGGAGATATTGCAACAAACCCATAACCAGCATTCTCAACAAGCGTTTCAGTCGACAAGTCAATGGTGCCATATGTTCCACCATTGTTACCGTTATATAATGCAACCGACCAGTCGGTTAAATCTGTCCCAATAGGAGCAGCTATTTCAAAAAACTCTCCGACATCAGTGCTCGCATTGTCATAGTGGATTTCATTGATAAATACATTAGTCGCTTGTGCAGAGGATGCACACAGCAGTGCTAATGCAACTGAATACTTAATACTCATATTTTCTCCTGAAATTTAAAAGGGTCGATGTGTCGACTTTTTATCATTATTATTTTTAATAGCGAATGATGTTCGTAAACTTCTGTGACATCCATATGACAGTGAGTGAAATACATTAAAACCAATAAGAAAACTTGACCTATTGGTCTACACCAGAACCAATTAGAAAGCAAAAAACGCACCAAAATATTTTACCTTTAAAAAACAACATATTAGATAAAAGACAAATTATCAATTTTCAGAAGTGATAAAAATCCTGACAGTTTTTCCTGTTAGAACAACTGGTTAACCTCCTCACTATTGATACGCTGAGTCGCTATATTTTCAAGTTCTGAAGAAACCTCGCCCCTCCCCAAAATAGTTCACTAGGTTTGCTTTTTAAGCAAAACACCAATACAATCAAATAAATATCATTATGATATCACTATGGAGTTAATTATGATTACAGAGAAAAAAGGTTTTTCGATCAATGGGTACTTAGCATTTTTTGTTGTTTTACCCATATTGCAGATTTGTTTTGGTGTTATGGTCGCTAACAAAATTTTGCTAGTGGTCAGTGTTACATTTTCAATTTTGGTACTTATTTGTTGGGCTGGCTTTTTTATGGTGCAACCAAATCAGGCAAAAGTTATGACATTATTTGGCAGTTATGTGGGAACTGAAAAACGTAATGGGCTGCGCTGGACTATCCCATTTTTTATGCGCAAGACTGTGTCCTTGCGTATTCGTAACTTCGAATCGGCCAAAATTAAAGTCAACGATAACTTAGGGAATCCCATCGAAATTGCCACTATAGTTGTGTGGTCAGTGACGGATTCGGCTGAAGCCATGTTCGAAGTCGACGATTACGAAAGTTACGTTACCATTCAAACCGAATCAGCTCTTAGAAATATGGCCAGCAGTTATGCTTATGATCCACAAGACGATGACAATGCTGACATTGCCTTACGCAGTCATCCGCAGCATATTTCTGAGATCTTAAAACAAGAAATCCAAGATCGTTTAGGTAAAGCGGGATTAACCGTTCATGAGGCTAAAATCAGTCATCTTGCATATTCAGCAGAAATTGCCAGTGCCATGCTGCAACGTCAACAGGCCACCGCCATTATTGCTGCTCGTAGCAAAATTGTGGAAGGGGCGGTAGGCATGGTTGAGATGGCGCTAGATAGGCTAAAATCTCAAGGTGTAGTGGAACTTGACGAAGAACGAAAAGCAATGATGGTAAGCAACTTGTTGGTGGTATTATGCGGCGACAAGAATGCACAACCTATAGTGAATAGCGGTAGTTTATATTAATCCCATGTCTAAAAAAGCTTTCCCTCTTAGAATAAACGCCGATGTACTAGCAGCGATGCAACGCTGGGCAGATGACGATCTGCGCAGCGTCAACGCCCAAATTGAATATGTGCTAAGAGACGCTTTAGTTAAACAAGGTCGCGTTAAACTCGTGCAAAAAACAACCACTGAAGTTGTCGATGTAAAAGCAGCGAAAACAAAATAACCCAAGTACAACAATTGCACTTGGGTTATGAAAGAACTTCAGGTTTACTAGGAACTAGCGCCTTGATTAGGTGCTTTTAAATCTCGCTGAGTGATCAATTGTTAGGATGGATTGGTATAAATACCTACCTAGAACCATAGGAAGTAGTAATATCACTCCCCAGAAACCTAAGCTACCGCCATGCTCACGAACCACCACAACCTGGCTTTGTGCATAATCCGCACTTTCTAGTGGTAATAAGTATAAATCAGCATCATCGTTTCCATCATACACAGCCACTAATTCGTCATTATCGGCATCATACACTTCAATAAGTACTTCGTAATCGTCCGGCGAAAAACCAGTCACTAATTTACTTTCTACTACAAAGCTATCGTTACTGTGATCTGAGAAAACACTAAAGTTTGAAGTGGTATGGTATTCCTTAAACACCTCATCTACACCTAAATATAATACCGCATAGACACGAGCTGTGTGGTAGTCGGTGTCCACATCAAATTCCACTGAGAAGTGATTAAAATAACCGTCTCTGTCTTCATCACCCTGAAAAGATACCCAAGCATCAAATACCCAAAACTCGTGATTAACGCTCTGCTCGCTCGGTCGCGCCGTTAACATTTTGGCATATGTTTGCGGCTTACTTTTTACTGACCTTGCGGTTGTTGATTGAGCCATTGGGCTCATGTTAGCCTGGCCCTGCTGTGAGGTGGTAAAGACCTCAGCACTAGTTTTTTCAAACTGAGTTTCAGTAGATTGAGCACTCCAACTACCCGCTTCTGCGCCCCACACTATATTCGATACAAATAAACTACTTAATACTAACCATGCGACATTTTTCATTTAGTTTTCCTTTTCAAACTGGCGTTATGCCTACTCTCTTTTTCAATGGCTATTAGTGTGGAATGCGATACATGAACAAAAACTGAAGAGGAACTTAATAGTAGTAAACCATAGTATAAATAGTGACAATATCACTGAGTACTTCGCTATAAACGCCCTACTTAAAACCGCGACTTTCCTTAATCAACTCGTAGGCAGATTGAATATCTTGGGTCTTATTTTTTGCGAGCTCTAGCGCCTGTTTAGGTAAGCCTTTTGACACTAGTTTGTCGGGGTGATGTTCGCTCATCAATTTGCGGTAGGCCTTTTTGATAGTCTTATTATCTTCACTCTTGGTCACGCCGAGGATTTTATAAGCATCATTCAGTGATTGTTGTGAAGAGTATTTCTGTCCATTGCTACCTTGCTTAGTACCGGCTCTGAAACGCATTTCTGCCTCAAACGCCGACATAAGATACATTAAATCCCTTTGACTAAAACCTAAGTACTGAGAGACAGCTTCCAAAATTGCTTGCTCGGCTTTGTCTAGTTTGCCGTCTACGTAAGCTGCTTGAATAAGTATTTCTAAAAACACCTGCAATATGTCGCGACGACCATGGCAAGACTCTTTAAATTCCTTCACAGTCTGTTTCAACGGGAACTCTTCCGCTTTGCCGTCTCTAAACGCTTGCTGCGCCTCTTTGCGCATGTCGGCTTCTAGGTTCATTTGATCCATCAGGGCACTGGCCATGCGGATCTCCACATCACTTACCTTACCATCAGCTTTGGCAATATGCCCCATCACTGAAAACAAGCAATGAAAAAAGATAGCTTGGGACTTGAAATCATCTTGCCCCATTGAAAAACGGCCAAACCCACCGTTTTGGTTAAAATCTTGGCTATATCCTTTGTCAAACATATATCCAACAAAAAAGCCCAAAACTGCACCTAGAATACGGCCAAACATAAAGCCAAAAATAGTACCTAAAATTCTACCTATCATTTTTTCCATTAACTTTTATTGTATTTAATTCGCCCAATCGTTGCGGCGTACCTACATCTGTCCACTGCCCAGTAAAATACTGAGCGCTTATTTTTTCACGCTTTATGGCATCTCGCCACATAGGTGGTAAAGGTTTTACGTCAATGCTTTGTTGGCTAAAAAAGCGTTTATGATACATAGCAATACCGCTAAAGGTTAATTTGCAACCCAACGTAGGATGCAGCCTATGGTTATCCAAGTAGAAATCCCCATCAGGATTATGCTGAGGGTTATTTACCATAACCAAGTGCGCCTCAATACCATCTGGAAAATGTGCGGGGAGTTTATCAAAATCAAAGTCAGTAAAAATATCACCGTTGACCACAGTAAAGACCTCATGATGGTCGTTCGGACATAATAAGGGCAAAGCATTGATAATCCCACCAGCGGTTTCAAGTGCTGCAACTTCAGGAGAATAAACTATCTCTAGGCCAAATCGTTTCCCTGTACCAATTGCACTTTCAATTTGTTGACCCAGCCATGCATGATTAATAATCACTCGCTGGTAATCAGCTTGCTTAAGCGCTTCAAGGTGGTATTCAATTAATGATTTCCCTCTGACTTTTAACAAAGGTTTAGGCACTGCATCGGTTAAAGGCCGCATACGCTCGCCTCTTCCAGCTGCAAGGATCATAGCGGTATTAAGTCTCATGCTTACTCACCTGCAATTTTTGCAACACACTGGGTAACACTCGCTCTTGAACAAAATAGCTAAAATCACCATATTCTGGATACTGAACCGTTTCAGCAATCAAATAATTTAGGGTGTGGGGGATATCAAACAAATAACTTGATTTATCATCACGTAAATACAAACGGGCAAAAATACCTGCAATTTTGGTGTGCCTTTGTATTCCCACGCAATCAAACCATTTTTTAAATTCGGCCCAAGAATACTGAGAGTAATATTCACCATGCCAATTTTTTAGCCACTGCAGCACTTTGGGTTGTGGCCAATCTTGATAACTATCTCTTAAAAGCGATACCGCATCATAAGTAATGGGCCCAACTACCGCATCTTGAAAATCAATCACACCAATCTCATCATTTTCTAGCAGCATTAAATTGCGTGAATGATAATCTCGGTGCATCCCCGCCTTTGGTTGACTTAAACAAGCATTCTTGATGGATTCAAAAGCCTGACTCAGCATAGATTTTTCTGAAGGAGTAAGGCTTAACTGCAAATATTTATCCAATAACCATTCGGGAAAAATACTCAGCTCCCTGTCTATAAACTCAGCATCAAAATCTGGCAATGGGCCCGACTGGGTCAATACACAGCTTTGTATTATAGGAATATTAGCGAGTGCTTTTGGATACAACTGATCACAGCAGTCCACTGACAATACGTCGCTAAACATATGATTACCAAAGTCTTGTTGAATGTAAAAACCCTGAGCAAAATCATAAGCATATACTTGAGGTACTTTCACACCTTTTTCTCGGTAGCTCTGTGCTACGGCAATAAACTTGCTGGCATCTTCAAACTCTATAGGTGCGTCAACCGCAATAAATGTTTGGTTATTCGATGCAAATCGAAAATACCGACGAAACCCCGCATCGCCTGCAACTATTTCAAGCACATCACAGTCATAGTCTGTACTTTGGTTAATCCAAGTGCGTAATTGTTGTTGGCGAAGTTGCTTACTTGATAACTGTTTTTTCAAAGGTATCTCTTATGATTACGCATTGTTGGCCGTTGAATGAAACTCAAGAATGGCGAAATATGGCTTTTTTTGCAAGTTTACTGGTAAATCCCATTGAAACCTTTAAAATTATGCTTTTACTGCCTCTTTTAAATGCAACTTTAGGTCACTTTGTACTTGTCTAGTATACAAAACAAACAATGCTTACTTATTTGTCTTCTATTGATGACGACTGGGCTAGCCGATGCTCAAGAAGCCTGTTTTGTACCCTTAGTGGGGCCGAATTTTAAAAATTCGTTAGTTGAAGGGCAAATTCAAGTCAAATCTGAATATAGCGAAATTAATCAAGATACCTTTGCGCAATTCAAAGGCAAAGTAGAAATTGACAGCATCCATGCAAGAATCAAAGCTGATGATGCATTACTTAATAGTCAAACTCAAACATTAAGCGCCACAGGTAACGTCAGCTTTCAAGACAACAACATCACTGTCTCCAGCCAAAATGTACAGCTCAATAGGCTGTCAAATGAACTACTTATTGAAGGATCTTTATACCAGCTAAATAATGTTCAAGGTCACGGCAAAGCCGATAAAATTAGTTTGGGTGAAAGTACAGGTATTAATCTTATTGAATCCAGTTTTACAACCTGCCCTGTAGATGACGAAGTGTGGCGTATTCAGGCCAGTAATATTGAAATCACACCTAATCAATCTAGAGGCGTAGTGAAGCACGCGCGATTTTATATTAAAGACGTACCTGTACTGTATTTACCTTATTTTTCCTTTCCTATAAACGATCAAAGACAGTCAGGCATTTTGTACCCGTCGATTTCCAGCAATAGCTCCACCGGCGTGAGCATTGAACAGCCGGTATATTGGAATATTGCCCCCAATTATGATTTAACCTTTACCCCAAGATTAATGACTGACCGAGGACTACAGCTTAAAACTGAATTCAGATATTTAACTCAACAACATTCAGGGCAAGCAAATGTTGAATATTTACCAAATGATCAGGATCTAAACGACAACAGCGAACGTTATTTTTATCGATTAGTTCATAGCGGTCAAGTGGGTCAAAATTGGCGCGTTAACGCCGATATTAATGGATTAAGTGACGATAATTACATAGTTGATCTTGGCTCAGATTATTACAATCGGGCCGATACTCATCTCTATAAAACCTTAGGCTTAAGCTATTTTTCACAAAAATTAGATGTCACAGCGCAATTTAGAGACTTTGAAGTTTTAGGTGACCATCCAGATAGTTATCGCGCCTTACCCGAAGTGAGACTGAATTATTTAACCCCAATTGGCTTAGGTGCAGAATTTCAAATCCACTCCGAACTCGCCTATTTTGAAAATAGTGAAACCGATAGCCCTACAGCAACACGTTTTCATATTGCGCCCACAGTGCGCTACCCATTTCAAAATCAGTGGAGCGAATTTTTAGCAGAAGCCACTGTATTGCATACACGTTACAAACAAAAGAACATCCAAAACTTAGCCCTTGAAGAAGACGTATCACGCACCTTAGGTCAAGCCAAGATTTTTGGCTCACTAGCATTCGAAAGAGCGGCAACTTGGTTTGGCGCGCAAGCTACTCATACCTTTGAACCCAAAATCCAATATTTGTATACCAGCTTCAAAGATCAAAGTAACATTGGTCAATACGACACCACCCGTTTATTCAATGATTTTTCAGGGTTATTCAGAGGCCAAGAATTTACTGGCCTTGATCGCATCAGCGACAATAATCAAATAACCTTAGGTATGACCTCAAGATTCATCGATAAAAATAACCAAGAACGATTTAAGCTTAGCCTTGGACAAATATTCTATTTAGAAGATAATCAAGTGCTTGACGCCACTAAAGATGATGATCGTTCAGCACTCGCTGCCGAACTGGACTGGCAAATTGGCAGTAAGTGGTATGTGCACACTCAAGCACAAGTATCGACTGTCACTGATAAAATTGAACGCAGTAGTTTGTCTCTAGAATATCAACTTGCTAAAAATAAAATCATGCAAATAAACCACCGCTATGTCAGAGATTTATCTGCTGAAAAAATTAGTCAAGTAGGCATCACGGCCAGCTGGCCCCTTAGTACTAATTGGCAATGGGTAGGTCGCTGGTACCATGATTTAGAACGCAATCGAACAGTAGAAAGCTACGCTGGCCTGCAATATGAATCCTGTTGCTGGACTGTTAGCCTTGTGGCGCAGCGAAATTTAAGCAACCGTTTCGATGTAAATGGGGCGCAAAGTACCAATGAATTTGAATCGGGCTTTCATGTATACTTCACCACACGAAACTTATTGAGAGAAGGTTTGTTTGGATACAGACGCCCCTACTTATTGAACTAATTTGGGTTTCAACCAACTAATCGTTGCAAACCTTTTCGACACACTCACGGGCGTATGTAAAAACGCCAATAACTAAAAAAGTATAGATAACCATGAAAGTATTAGTCGTCGCCTTTATAATCAGCTCTATCTTATCATTCAAGACAGCAGCAGCCCCTGAATTGTTAGACAGCGTCGCTGTGATCGTTGATCAAGGTGTTGTGTTAGAAAGCCAAATTGAAGAATTAATTTCTGTTGTAAAACGAAACGCAGCGCTTAACCAGCAAACCCTGCCTTCAGATCGCGTGTTGCGCACTCAATCAATTGAAAAGCTTATTATTGACAATTTACAAATGCAGTTGGCTGAACGTATGGGCATTCAGGTAAGCGATCCTCAGTTAGAACAAACCATAGCAAACATTGCTCGAGGCGAGAAAATGGACATGACCCAATTTCGAGCCAAAATTCTTAAAGAAGGCGTCACTTACGACACCTACCGAGAAGAAATCCGCAAAGAACTTATTCTTGGAGAAGTACGCAGAGCCAATGTACGTCGCCGTGTATACATCACCGAACAGGAGATCAATAATCTTGTCAAACTCATTGATGAACAAGGCGACCAGCAAGCAGAATTTAATTTGGGGCATATTTTAATAGAATTTCCACCCGAGCCTACGGATGACGACATCCAAAAGGCGAAAACCCGTGCTGAGAAAGTAATTGAACTGCTCACTAATGGATCAGATTTTGCAAAAATAGCCACAGCTTCCTCGGGAGGCTCTCGGGCTTTAGAAGGGGGAGATTTAGGGTGGATGAATATTAACTCTATGCCGACCTTATTTGCCGAAGCAGTACAGAAAAAATCTAAAGATGACTTAATAGGACCCATTAGAAGTGGCGCCGGTTTTCATATCCTGAAAATTAAAGATCTCCGAGGCATAGAGAAAATAGAAGTGGCCGAAGTTAATTCACGACATATCTTAATTAAGCCCACTGTTATTTTAAGTGACGAAAAAGCGGAGAATATGCTTAAGGATTTTCGAGAGAAAATTTTAGCGGGGGAACTAGACTTTGCGGCCTTAGCCAAAGAGCATTCAGCGGATCCTGGCTCAGCACTGAAAGGCGGAGACTTGGGCTGGGCAGACCCCAATATTTATGTGCCTGAATTCAAAGACACCCTAGCTCAACTAGAGATCGATGAAATCAGCCAGCCAGTGCGATCAGTACACGGCTGGCATCTTATGCAATTAACCGGTAAACGCATCGGGGATGCAACCGAACAGCGTAAACAAGACAAAGCCTACCAGCTATTATTTCAACGTAAATTTGCAGAAGAATCTGATGTTTGGATACGGGAAATACGCGCCAGTGCCTATATTGAAGTTCTCCCCCAGCAAGGCAAGTAATTGAAACCATTAAAATTAGCCATAACCCCTGGTGAACCTGCGGGCATAGGCCCTGATTTACTTATCACTGTCGCCCAGCAAGAGTGGCCAGCGCAGCTCGTTGTCTTTGCGGATGGCGACATGCTCAGACAACGAGCTGAGCAGCTGCAGTTAAATATTACCTTTGTTCCCTATGACGAGAGCCTTGAGCACACATTACCGGCTGGGCATATATTTTTGGTGGATATTAAAACTAAGGCAAAGGTTATCTGCGGCCAACTAGATAGCGAAAATGGTCACTATGTTGTGGAAACTTTGCGCCAAGCCTGTAAGAAAAATCTAGACGGTGAGTTTGATGCAGTTGTCACAGGCCCGGTGCACAAAGGCATTATTAATGAAGCGGGTATTTCTTTTAGTGGACATACTGAGTTTTTTGCTTACGAATCTAATACCAATGATGTGGTTATGATGCTAGCAACAGAAGGCCTTAGAGTTGTGCTTGCCACTACTCATATTCCCTTGGCCTATGTATCAAAAGCCATTACTTTTGAACGTTTGCACAAAGTTCTGCACATAGTTAATACCGATTTAATGCTGAAGTTTGGTATCAAAAAACCCCGTATTTTTGTGTGTGGTTTAAATCCCCATGCCGGTGAAAATGGCCATATTGGTAAGGAAGAAATTCTTGTCATTAATCCTGCCTTAGATGCGTTGCGAGCCGAAGGACTAAACATCACTGGGCCGTTAGCGGCTGATACTATTTTTAACCCCAAATACCTAGAGCAAGCAGATGCTGTTTTAGCCATGTATCATGACCAAGGACTGCCCGTATTAAAATACAAAGGCTTTGGTGCATCAGTAAACATTACCTTAGGTCTACCCTTTATTCGTACCTCTGTCGATCATGGGACGGCGTTAGACTTAGCTGGTACAGGCCAGGCAGATGTTGGCAGTTTTAACCTTGCCATCAAACAAGCCATATCAATAGCGGCGAAAAAACAATGAGTAAACAACATTTAGGACACACAGCCAGAAAACGTTTTGGTCAAAACTTTTTACATGACAACTATGTGATCGATCAAATAGTCACCGCCATAGGACCGCAACAAAATCAACACATGGTTGAGATTGGCCCAGGACTAGGGGCGTTAACCGAGCCTGTTTGTGAGTTAATAGAGCAATTGACTGTCATTGAACTTGATAGAGATTTAGCTGCAAGGTTAAGAACCCATCCTTTTATCGCTAAGAAGTTGACAATAGTTGAAACCGACGCCTTAAAATACGATTTTTCTCAATTGTTAAGGGATGAGCAACCGTTGCGCATCTTCGGCAATTTACCCTACAACATATCAACGCCATTAATGTTCCACTTATTTTCATTTGCCAATAAAGTACAAGATATGCATTTTATGTTGCAAAAAGAAGTGGTGAATCGTTTAGCAGCCAGTCCAGGCAACAAAAATTATGGACGCTTGTCTGTTATGGCCCAGTATCACTGCCAGATAATTCCAGTATTACAGGTGCCACCAGGTGCGTTTAATCCCCCACCAAAAGTTGACTCAGCGGTTGTAAGGCTTATACCTCACCAACAAAAGCCTGTCTCATTGAAGAATGAAGATACCCTACATAAAGTCTGTGCTCAGGCATTTAACCAAAGACGGAAAACCATCCGCAACAGCCTAAAAGAAAGCATAAGTGAACAGCAACTTATCGACTTAGATATCAACCCAGAATTACGAGCCGAAAATTTGTCTTTAGAACAGTATGCACGTATCGCCAATGCGGTAGACTCTTTTGAATAGCCCCCAGAAGTTAGCTATAGCAACGACCCCATGAAACAAGTAAATAAAATTAACGTTAATGTTGAAACGCAATATCTGAAAAATCAGCTACCCGATGATGACAAATTTGCGTTTGCTTACAAAATTACTATCCACAATGCTGGGCTGCAATCTGCTCAGCTACTCAATCGTTATTGGCTGATTACCGATGGCAACGGCAAGAAAACAGAAGTACAAGGTGCTGGCGTAGTAGGAGAACAACCCCATATTTTGCCAGGTCAAGCATTTCAGTATACCAGTGGTGCCATTCTCGATACGCCAGTGGGAACAATGGAGGGGTTTTACGAGATGAGGCTAGAAAACGGCGAAACATTCCAAACCGCGATAGATATGTTTAGTTTAGCTGTACCACACCTTGTTAATTAACCTGAACTATGGCCACTTATATTGTTGGAGACATTCAGGGGTGTCTTAGTGGATTAAAGCGGTTACTTAAAAAAGTTGCTTTTACGGCTAAAAAAGACCGATTAATAGCAGTTGGCGACTTAATTGGTCGCGGCCCCCAACCTCTCGATACTCTGAATTACTTGCATTCCTTAGGCAGCAGTTTTGATACAGTTTTAGGTAATCATGACTTGCATTTATTGGCCATTTACGCGGGCATTCGCCAAGCAAAATCTAGTGACAAGCTCGATACTTTAATTGATAGCCCTAAGTTCAAATCCCATATTAGTTGGTTAAGAACTAAACCCCTAGCGTTAATGGCTAATCCAGACACATTAATCACCCATGCGGGGTTATACCCACTATGGTCAGTTAAAAAAGCTCTGAAACTCAGCCAAGAAGTCAGTGATCAATTGCAAGCCAAAGATTGGAAAGTATTTTTATCAGAAATGTATGGCAATCAGCCCTCAATTTGGCATAAGTCATTATCTGGTACAACACGTTTACGTTTTATCGTTAACGCTATGACTCGGATGCGTTACATAGAGAATCAGGACGCCCTTGATTTTCAGTGCAAAGCCCCTCCAGAACTGGCACCGGAAGGCTTAACACCTTGGTTTAACGTGACCAATAAAAAACTTAAAGCAAGCCAAAAAGTCGTGTTTGGACATTGGGCGGCTTTACATGGAAACACCCACAATCAACAGTTTTGTGGGCTAGATACCGGTTATGTATGGGGAAATAGTATGACTCTGATGGATATATCCACTGGCAAACAACAAAGCATCCCCTATAAAGATTAAACAGCCTTTGTCGATAAGTTAAAGCGATATAAATTATTGAGGCACTGCAAATTTGATGCTCAGTCAGTTATAGTGAGCACTGATTTTACCAATTGGTTGCTGTTAGCTGTCAATTTATAGAAATATTTAAAGTAGTAACAATACTGCTAACTTGATTTAAGGCCATTATATGAAAATTACTGTAGCTACACGTATCGTCGGTGGATTTGGGATTATTACACTGCTATTAATAGTTTTAGGAGTAGTGGCAGTATCAAGCTTGTACCAGATAGATAGTGCAACAGATGAAGTTAATACTTTAGCCTTACCTACCGTTAGTGGTAGCAGTCAATTAAAAGTGTCGTTTTTGAATATGGGGCGTCTCACCACAGAAGCCTATTACGAAACTACACTACAAGGATTGAAAACCAAAAAAGCGGCCTTTGATGAAAGCCAAAGTAATTTCGATAACGAATTACGCACCCTCACAAGTGTCGTCAGTGAAGAAAGAAATCTACGAGAGTCTTTGGTTGAGTCTGAAAATATTTATCGACAATACATTGAAAATGTCAATGCATTATTCGACAACAAAAGGGCCTACTTAGAATTTGGAAATAAAGTGTTAGACGTCCTTAGTAATATCGAAGATAACGCCGACGACGGCTCTACATTAATCGTTGATTTTGCAGATTTAGACGAAGTACAAGATGATAATCAATTGTATCAAGCATCTAATCTCGCCAACAGTCTTGAATCTAATCTTATGTCTCTGCTAACAGTAGGTGCAGAATACGTTAAGACAGAAACGTTAGTCAGAGCTGATACCATAGGCAATGAAGTTGAAATTGTAATTGGGCAAATTAAAGACAAAATGGATCGGATCAAAACGACTGCAGGCGACAGAGACGGCAGCGGTACATTAAGCGAATTGGATGAACTCATTGCAGATGTCACCGATTCCATGTCCTCACCTAACGGTCTGCTCCAATCGCAGATTAACCGTTTAAACAGCCGCCAGCAGGCCAGTATTGCTTACACCGCGTCAGAAAAAAATATAGAAAATGCTGCCGAAAAGCTTAATGATTTATTAGAATTAGCCGACACTGTCGCGCAACAAGCAAAACAAGATGTAGCAAGTGCGGTCAGTACGGGAGAAAACACCACTATTATTATTGGCTTAATTTCAGTACTGATTTCTGCAGGTATTGCCTATGGCACAGTACTGGCCATAATCAACCCACTACGCAAAGTAAACGAAATGCTCAATATCGTGTCTACGGGTGATCTAACCCGTAAACTTGATGACTCTGCACAGGATGAATTTGGGGACTTAGCCAAAAACTGCAACAATGTTATCGACAGCTTAAAATCGTTGATCTCAGGTATCAGTTCCCGAGCGGCGCAATTAGCGGCTGCAGCCGAACAAACTTCTGCGGTAACAGCACAAACAACCCAGTCGATTCAAGATCAAAAATCACAAGTTGCGCAAGTTGCTACCGCCACTACTGAAATGCACAGTACCTCACAAATTGTGACTCAAAGTGCCGAAGACACCCTAAACCAAATAAAGCATGCTGATACCGAAGCTGAAAAAGTCAAAGCAATTTCAGAAGAAAACAAGAGTACTATTTTGGTATTAGCTAAAGAAGTGGAAGAAGCAGCTGAGGTGATTAACAAGTTACACCAAGACAGCGCTAGCATAGGCGGTATTTTAGATGTGATCCGAGGGGTTGCCGATCAAACAAACTTGCTAGCACTCAATGCGGCGATAGAAGCGGCTAGAGCAGGTGAACAAGGCCGCGGGTTTGCGGTTGTGGCAGATGAAGTGAGAACACTAGCAAGTCGTACGCAACAGTCTACCCAAGAAATTAACGCTATGATTGAAGTATTACAAAGCGGCGCCGAAAAAGCTGTAGCAGTAATGAATCAAGGTAAAGAACAAACTACAATTTGTGTAGAGCAAACAGAAAATGCCACTTCTGCTCTAGAATCTATTACAGAAGCCGTGCACCAAGCGTTTGATGTGAGCACCCAAATAGAACAATCTGCTCGCGAGCAAAATGTGGTATCACAAGAAATCAGTGAAAAATTAGAAAATATTGTGAATATTGCTGAAGAAACCACAATAGGCGCCAATCAAACCTCTGAGTCTAGCCATGAAGTTGCGAAGCTTGCAGAAGAACTCCAAAGCTCAGTACAGCAGTTTAGGGTTTAGGCTTCGAGCTTTTAAAAGATAATTGAGAAACCGGCGACAGCCGGTTTTTTTTTGGCCGTGCCAATAAAACCAATGCACTTCTCATGCCTATCTCATTCGGTACTTTCTGGTATCAAAATTGCTGCAATATAAGTTCGCAGCTTTGTTACCACTCAGTTTATAGGGAGTTAATTATGCAAATTAACACGGGTTCAGCCATATCTCATCCGTACCAAGGGCAAAAAACAGAGCAGGTAAAAACACAATCGGCGGTGCAAGACAATGCCAAACTGGCGGCAAAAACTAGCCAAGTGGCAGAAAACTCAACTCACAGCACTCATGATTTCTTAGCTGATGTTATGGAGCAATTACTGGCAAATAAAATCGGCGTTGACAAAGAGAAACTCGATGAACTCAAAAAAGATATTGAAGCACTGCAAAGCCTAGAGACTCCCACAAAACAGCAAAAAGAACGTCTAGAAATGTTAACTGAAAAGTTGGCCGAGATGATAAAAGAAGCCGCCGAACGCGCGGCTGAACAAGAGACAAAACACCATGGTAACAAACTTCACACTTATCGTTCGGTTTATGCCATGACATCACAACAATAGAATAATGATGGTTATACCATTAATACGTATAACGAAGTGACCACTCAGCCCAAGATGAGTTTTACTGCCTTAATGTAATCTATTCGGATACACTATTTGTTCCACATTTTGATAACAGGCTGAACCATCAAATATTTTTCGACTACAGCAACGGCCAAACGTCTTGAGCTTGAGCCAAAAGCACTTTTCGTTAAACTTAAAGAAGTTAACTTTATTGTGCGCGAGTCAGATAAATGGGCGTTAACGGCTAAAGGCAAGCTGGCGGGTGGCAGGATCAAATCCTCAACAAAATTGGGGGATTACATTGAGTGGCCAGAAGACTTTAACCTTAGGCAATTGCCTACTCACCAAAGCCCCGATGTGCCGGTAGCCTTAATCAGTTCAACCAAGATAGCTAAAGAATTTGATATCTCGGCAAACAAATTAAATCATCTCTTTTCAGAGCTTGGATGGATCAGCAAGAGTTTAAAAGGATGGATCATGACTGAACAAGGAGCCAAGCAAGGCGCAATCCAAAGTGAAGATTCTCGTTCTGGTATCCCCTATGTAAAGTGGCCAGCAACCATTTCTCAGTCCACATTATTACTAAGCTCTATTAATGATATTAGCGGCGCCAGCACTCGATTATCCGTATCAACAGAAAACAGCCACCAGCTAGCCTCTGCAATAGATATCAGGACAAAAATTCAGGCCATATATAGTGCAACCGACGGGCATAAGTTACGCTGCAAGGCAGAAAAGCTGATAGATAACTGGCTATATATGGCAGAAATTGTCCACGCTTATGAACGCAAGTTACCTATAGCAGAGGATATATACTGCGATTTCTATATTCCAACAGGCAATGTTTATATTGAGTACTGGGATAATGATGATGATCCTAAGTATCTAGCCCGCAAAGAAATAAAACACGCCATCTATAAAAAATATGGCTTAAAGCTAATTGAATTACACCCAGAAGATGTACAAAATTTGGATGATATCTTACCGCGCTTACTGTTGAAATTTGGAGTGCAAGCATACTAAGCTACTAAGCTACTAAGCGCATTGACTTAAAGCAATCTACTTAAAGGCCAAACCATGAAATTTAGTAAAAGACAGTTTTTAAAAGCCTCTGGCGCAGCATTTGCGGTGTTGCCATTAGGTCATGGAGCAATTGCGTCAGCCGCAGCGAATAAAAGTATCAGCGCACCTTTAAAAAAACTAACAGATGATGTGGTTCCTATCTCAGCAACTGAGCGAAATGCACGCATTGCCAAAGCTCAGTCATTGATGCAACAGCACAATATCGCCGCCTTAATTTTAGAACCCGG
This sequence comes from uncultured Paraglaciecola sp., assembly GCF_937123705.1. Taxonomy (GTDB): domain Bacteria; phylum Pseudomonadota; class Gammaproteobacteria; order Enterobacterales; family Alteromonadaceae; genus Paraglaciecola. Next base: position 33,102 of record NZ_CAKZKO010000210.1, read on the forward strand.
TGCCGCAATGGATTATTTTACTGGCATTCAATGGTGGCGCAGTGAAAGGCTTACCGCTGTAGTTATTCCTAAAGAAGGCGAGATTGCAGTAGTTTGCCCGTTTTTTGAAGAGCCAAGCATTCGCGAAAGTCTAGCAGTGGGTAAAGATGTACGCGTGTGGCAAGAGCATGAAAGCCCTTTTGAACGCATTAAACAAATATTAGCCGATAGAAAGATCAAGCATGGCAGCATCGCATTTGAAGATACAGTGCGTTATTTTGTACAGCGCGGCACTATGGCGTTATTGCCTAGTATGCAAGATACCAGCGCCGAACCTATTACTTTAGGCTGCCGCATGTTTAAGTCTGCTCACGAGCTGCAACTGATGCACAAGGCCAACGAAATCACTCTGGCAGCTTATGCCCATGTTTACGCACAGCTCGAACTCGGTATGAGCCAGAGTGAGGTGAAAAACCTAATGGCTTCAGCACAATCAGCCTTAGGCGGCAGTGGCATTTGGAATATGGCGCTGTTTAATGAAGCCAGTGCCTATCCTCATGGCACTAAGCAAAAACAAACCATTCGCGAAGGCTCGATTGTCCTGATGGATTGCGGCTGTAGTGTACAAGGTTATCAATCAGATATTAGTCGTACTTTTGTGTTTGGTGAACCAAGCAAAAAGCAACATAAAATTTGGAATATGGTACGACAAGGCCAGCGAATTGCCTTTGAAACAGCCACTCTAGGCACTCCAGCCGGAAAAATCGACGACGCAGTGCGCGCCTATTATGTCAAACAAGGTTTAGGTCCAGATTATACCTTGCCAGGTTTATCCCACAGAACGGGGCACGGCATAGGCATGCAAGGTCATGAGCCGGTAAATTTTGTTCATGGCGAAACCGAAACCTTAAAACCAGGCATGTGTTTTTCTAATGAACCTGGTATATACCTACCCGGAGAGTTTGGGGTGCGCTTAGAAGATTGTGTTTACATGACAGACAAAGGCATTAAATGGTTTACGATACCACCAGATTCGTTGTCCTCGCCTATAGGCCAATTGGCACCACTTCCTATTTAAAATAAAACCAAGAGAATAATTTGATGAAAAAAATATTAGCCGTATTAACACTCTCGGCACTGAGCTTTACTTTGTTTGCAGATGCCAATAAAGATCTCGCAACTATCACCGAGCAACACTGGCAAAATGCGCAACATGAGAAGGTCTTTTTCCGCACCGACCCAGATGGTTGGAAACCCAATGGAAAACTTGCTGAATGGACCCCACAAGCCATTGAAAGGCGCGAAACATACAACAAACAGGTCTTAAAAGCGCTTGAAAATATTAATGCAACAGCGCTAAACCCAGATCAGCTTATGAACTACCGCTTGTTTAAATATGAACGAGAAACTGAAGCCCTTAGTCACCAATACCAAGATAAATATTTCCCGATAAATTTTTTAAGTGGCTGGCATACCTACTTTGCTGAAGCACCTGCAAATATGGCGTTTTTGTCGCGCAGCGATTACGATAATTTTTTAGTCAGTCTGGCCGACTATCCACGCTTTAATCAAGAGAATATCAACTTGATGAAAGCAGGAATACAATCCGGCTATGTGCATCACTGTGAAAGTTTTAAGGATTACCAGCAAACGATTAGCGCCCACATAGTTAGCGATCCACAAGACAGCGCCATATTTGAACCATTCAACCGTTATCCAAGTACTTTTAGCAATGAACAAAAAAGCCATTACAGCAAAAAGGCGATTAAACTAATCTCAGAAGCTGTCATCCCAGCTTACCAAAACTTTTACGACTTTTTTGTCGATGAATACATGGCGAATTGTCGTAAAGAACCGGGAATTTCTAGCATTAAGGGAGGATTAGATTATTACGCTTATACCGCCAATTATTACACCACCACAGCAGACACGCCTAAACAAATTCACGATTTAGGGTTGAGTGAAGTAAAACGAATTCGAGTTGAAATGCAGGCAATCATTGATCAAGTAGGTTTCAAAGGAAGTTTTGCAGATTTTTTACAATTTTTGGCGACTGATCCACAGTTTTACGCGGTCGATAAACAAGACGTACTAGAGAAAACCGCCTTTATCACTATGCAAATGTATGGAAAATTACCCAGCTTTTTTGGCAAGTTACCCCGCAATACTTTTACCATAAAAGGTACGGCCAATAGAGGCGCATTTTATATGCCGCCACCAGATAGTCGAACACCCGGCACTTACTTTTTAACCTCTGTTCCTTCAGAGCAACCCCTTTACAACCTTGAAGCACTAAGCTTGCATGAAGCGGTACCCGGACATCACTTACAAAATGCCATCGCCATGGAATTAGACGTACCAGACTTTAGACGCACATTAAGCCATTCGGCCTTCGGTGAAGGCTGGGGATTATACTCAGAGCGCTTAGGAAAAGAAGCAGGTTTCTACCAAGATCCTTACAGCGATTTCGGCCGCTTAGGCTACGAAATGTGGCGCGCCTTGCGTTTAGTTGTAGATACCGGCATCCATGCGTTTGGCTGGAGTCGTCAACAAGCCATCGACTACTTAGCTGCACATACGGCTTTAACTCAAAAATCGGTAGAAAACCAAATCGACCGATATATCTCTTGGCCGGGGCAAGCCCTTTCATACAAAATGGGCGAAATTAAAATTCGCCAGTTGCGTGCTAAAGCCGAACAACAACTCGGAGCAAAGTTTGATATACACAGTTTCCACGATACGGTAATTGGCCAAGGTTCTTTACCCATGGCTGTATTAGAAGACGTAATTAACGATTGGATTTCGACTCAAAAAGCCAACTAAGAGTGACTCAACCTTTAGCGACAATCGCCACCAGTAGAAACGAAGACTGGTGGCAAACCCGCCACCAGCAAAAGCTTGCAGAGATCCAAATTATTCATCAGCCCTTGGATATTTTATTCCTTGGTGATTCCATCACCCACGCATGGGAAGTAGAAGGCGAAAAAAGCTGGCAACAACATTTTGCACATCTTCAAGTGTGTAATCTCGGCTATGCAGGCGATAGAACCGAGCACTTACTTTGGCGCATTCAACAAGGTGAAATTGCCAACCTAGAAGCAAAAACTGTAGTGCTGTTAATAGGCACCAACAACGCCGGCCATCGCCTCGACTCCCCACAAGACATTGCCGCTGGGGTAGAGGCAATTTTAACTGAACTAAAACAGCGCCTCCCCCATAGCAAAATTATCCTAATGGCGATATTTCCCCGTAGTCGCAATACCAATAAACCTATGCGTCGACGAGTGGATGCGACAAATTTACTGCTCAAAGAATTTGCCGATGGCAAGCAAGTAATCTGGTTAGACATCAATCATCATTTTCTAACTGAAGACGGCACGTTATTAGAGTCAGTGATGCCAGACTTACTGCATCCTAACGATTTGCAATATGATATTTGGGCTAAAGAAGTTTTAAATAATTTTGATGCTTGGTAAAAACTTAAGATTTTGGCTGGGTTGTTTAACAATAATGTTTGATATTTTACAGCCGGCAAAGCAATCGACTGTGAGTTCAATCGCTTCGCCCCGGTAATTAAAATGGCAGCAAAGTTACTGCCAAGTTGAATTAGCAAATATTAAGTTTGGTTTTACGACGACGAGTGACCATAAAACCCAGAACACCAAGTGACATAAGGGCTAGTCCTGATGGTTCTGGAACATTTATGGATGCTAAATTAATGTCTGTTACAAACACTTCTTGGCAACCATTGTAATAGCAAAATCCTTGAGTAAGCATGGAAGTACTACCATCAACACTTGTACCAATCTGCCAAGAAGTATTAGCAGAACTTCCCACAACGCTTATGTAACCAGCAGAAAACGACACCAATTCTGAAGAGCTATTTATATTAAAACCGAAATTGCCAAGGGAATGTTGAAATGTGGCACTTGCCCATGCCCCACCATCCAAAGAATAATTAATAGAGTCCAACTCAGTCCACAGTAGAGATAAGTCATTACTTGCATCGTTGAAATTAAACTCATATTGTACTGAGCCGCCCACCCCTGTAAGGGTTGGAGTATAGTATGTGTAAATTGGAGTTGCATATAAGTTTATACTCGTCAATAACATTAATGCAGATATAACCGCTAGTTTTATTGAAGCCATAATAAAATCCTTATTGAATTGTTCGGTTATGTTTTAAGCAAGGAAAAAACGGCAATTTTTATACCAGAAAATAAAAACTTATTATTTACAATAGGTTAAAAAATTGAAATTCAAATCAATCAAGGACCAAGATTGATATTGTAAAAATAGTCGACACAAAAGGGGGTTGTTTTTGGTTAGATTTGAAAGTATTTACGGCTAACTATGGAGCAAAGCCGATAAAAACTAAAGTGTTAAGATCGGTCCCAATTTCTTAGGAATTATATAGTCATCATAAAACCGTTTTTCAGAAATTTGACGACTGAAAATGATTATGCGTTAGTGTCTGTTATTTTGGGCTTCAAGCCATTAACCCAATAGTAAATTACACATCAGGTAGCTCGTATACATCAAATCAACATAAAGATAGATGCAACACCTGTCATAGTAATCACTAACCATCGATAGTATTTTTCGGGAATGCGTTTAACAATTTTAATACCACTCCACGCTCCTAATGCTATAGCCGGTAAACAAATTAAGTTAAGCAGAAATGTGTTTGTATCAATGCTGTGCCAACTGAAGAGATGAAATGGTACTTTAAAAAGGTTAATCGCCAGAAAAAACCACGCTGCAGTGCCAATATACTCATTTTTAGGTAAACGCATACTCAGCAAATACAACGCCATAATCGAACCAGCCAAATTGCCTACCATAGTGGTAATGCCGCCTAATAACCCCATCAGCAAGGCAAACCATAAATAGTCGGGAATAGCATCTTTATGGTCTTTTTCCACCCATAACATTATGGCTAAACTAATAAAAATGATGACACTCATGACCGTTTTAAATACTTGGTCATCAATTTCATTGCCTACCCAAGTACCGACTACAATCCCGACTGCTGCGGATGGGAACAGTTTGAATAAATACCCCCAGTTAGCGTGCCTGTGGTAATACTTAACAGCAAATAAGTCGGCCATAATTAGCATAGGTAACATAAGGCCTGAAGAGCCTTTGCCACCAAACATAATAGCCAATAATGGCACCGCAAACATTGAAATACCATGTACACCGGTTTTTGCCATGCCAATAAAAAACGCCACTAAAAATAGCAGCGCCAGGCTCAAATAACTAAGGGAATAACCAAATAGCTCCAACATGATTACCGCGCTTTATTCATAAGATAAAGTACGTAATTGTCGAGTAAAAACAATAGATACTGGGCCTGTCGATCTTCTTGATAATGAAGGTTCAAAACGTCAACTTGCATTGAAAACTAGCTTATTTGAGAAATAGGTGCAAATAATGCGCGAGTGAGGGTTTCTAGGTCTAGCGCCGATAACTCTATTTCTAATCCTCTACGACCGCCACTCACATAAATTGTAGGATGCTGTTTTGCGGATTGGTCGATGATTGTTTTCAGAGATTTTTTCTGCCCAAGGGGACTTACCCCACCTAGCACATAGCCGGTACTGCGCTGCACTTCGGTTTTTTCGGCCATTTCAGCCTTTCTGGCACCACAAGCCTTAGCCAAGTTTTTCATACTTAACATAGTATTAACCGGTAAAATTGCCACCACCAACTCTTTCCCGTCCAATTTAACCACTAAAGTCTTAAACACTTGAGCAGGCTCAATAGCTAGTTTTTCTGCCGCTTCCATTCCAAAAGAATCGTGAGCATTATCATGTTCATACTGATGCAATTTAAATGTAATCTTAGCTTGCTTAACGCTATTAACAGCTGGGGTCACTATAGGTTTTCCTTACTACTTCTCTATTACACAGAGTTTTTGCACCTTAGCTTTGACCTGGCGAATGAGATTAAGATCGCCTTCGGCTTCGGCATTCACTAAATCCAAACGCGCGTCTTGACATTTGAGCTTATTGGCTTGATTGGTTTTGTATAGTTGATCTTTTTGCTTTTGAATTGATCCTTCAATCCCCGAGTAACTGTCTTGTTTATGCGGCCGTTTACTATCTTCGGGAGCAGAAGCTTGATGCGCGCTACAAGCAACAAGGCAGAGAGTAAAAATGCTAATAATAATCTGATTCATTGAATATTCCTTTTTGCAAATACATAGCATAGCCGTTTAGGCGTAAAACATTAGCTAAACTTACCCGTCTTAAGTACCTTAGCTAGTTTTGGCAGTTCGCCTTCAATACCCATAGCATGTTGAATTATTTTTTGTTTGGCAAATGATGAGCGATTAGCCAAACGTAAACCAGTATCCCTAATTAATTTCTTAACCGCTTGATCTCCAGCAAATAAACGCTTAAATCCTTCCATCGCCGCCACCATTTTGACCGTTTCGGTTTTACGCCAGCGCTCAAAGGGTCGTAGATTTTTTGCCAATCCAAAATCCTTGTTTTGTTTGACTAACTTAATAATGTGTTCAGCCAATGCCGCAGCGTCTAATATACCCAAGTTAGCACCCTGCCCTGCTAATGGATGGATCGTATGGGCAGCATCTCCAATAATGGCGACTCTATTAGCTACCCACTGCCGAGTGTAACGCATTTTAAGGGGATAGCTTTTTGTGTCACTCACAAGCTCACACATCCCTAAAGTACTATCGAAAGCAGCTGTAAGAGCCTTGTTAAATTCCTCTTTCGGTAATTTCAACAGCTCGCTGGCTTTAGGCTCATCTTGTGACCAAACAATAGAACAAAGATGGTCATCCCATAGTGGCAAGAATGCTAATGGGCCAGTCGGCGTAAAAATTTGCCGTGCAGTATGTTGGTGTGGGTATTCTGTTTTAACGGTTGCGACTATGGCATGTTGATCATAGTCCCAAAATGTTTGCGCTAAGTTTGCTTGCTTTTTAACGATAGAATTAGCGCCATCTGCCCCAATAACCAATCTAGCACTTATTTGAAGATCATCGTCTAAAGTAATAAAACACTCGTGCTGACCAAAAGCCAATTGTTTGATTTTTTTAGGGGCAAGCAAGGCAATATGGCTGCAATTTTGCGCTTGAGTCCATAGACTATGCCTTAGGGCTTGGTTTTCAACAATATGACCTAGTTGCTGTTGTTGAACTTGAGCTGCCGAAAATTCAATTTTACCAAAGCTGTCTTGATCCCAAACCAGCATCTCTTGGTAACTGCATAACCTGTTCAGATCGACGTTCTGCCAAGCCCCTAGATTTGATAAAATATTTTCTGTGGCTAGAGTTAGTGCACTAACCCGCAACTGAGGGTCGCCGCTAGGCATACCTTGACTTACATGGCTATCAACCACTGCAACTGACAATCCGCTTTGTTGTAATGCGAGAGCTTGGGTTAAACCTACTATGCCGCCGCCTACAATAACAATATCGAATGTTTGCATACCCTTAGTGACTCTTTTTCATCAGCGCTTCAATAGCATCAATGGTTTTTGGCGCGGCCTCGGTTAAATTTTCAAACCCGTTGCTGGTGATCAGCAAATTATCTTCTATGCGAATGCCAATACCTCGCCACTTGCTTTCAACATCTGCATCGGGGGCAATATAAATGCCCGGCTCAACTGTTAGTACCATACCTGCTAACAAGGGTCTATCTTGCCCATCTACTTTGTAATGTCCTACATCATGTACATCTAGACCTAACCAATGACTTAACCCATGCATATAAAATTCACGATACGTTAGCCGTTCAATATTATCAGCCAATTCTCCTTGTAAAATACCTAGTTCAAGTAAGCCTTGAGTGATCACGGCAATAGCCGTTTCGCTAGCTTGGGCAATAGTATTATTCGGTTTGATCACCTCAAAGGCCGCTAATTGCGCGTCTAATACCAATTGATAAAGTTGCTTCTGCGCAACTGAGAACTGTCCAGAAACTGGAAATGTACGGGTAATATCCGATGCATAACCTTGCCATTCACAACCTGCATCAATTAAGACTAAGTCGCCGTCTTTCAGTTCTTGATTATTTTCGGTGTAATGCAAAATGCAACTATTGTCCCCTGCTCCAACAATAGTGCCATAAGCCGGATATTTTGCTCCTTGCATGGCAAATTCATGATGAATTTCTGCTTCGAGGTGGTATTCATTTTTAGCCGAAGTGGCAAATTTCGTAGCACGAATATGAGCTTGGGTAGAAATAGCTGCAGCACGGCGCATCAAATCTATTTCAGCGGCAGATTTAATTAAACGCATTTCATCTAAAATTAATCGCAAGTCAATGCTGCTAGCCGGTGCCTGTTTACTTTGTTTAGGCGCATTTCGCAAGCTTTGCAGTGCTGTTGAAACCACTTCATCGGCGTGGCGGTTATGCCCAGCTGCAAAATACAAATGTTGATGACCATCAATAATATCTTCTAGTCGCTGTTCTAATTCATCAACAGCAAAAGTTAAATCTACCCCATAATCTCCCTTGGCTTGTTTAGGACCGATTCGTCTACCATGCCAAATTTCCATTGTTGGATCTTTATCTAAACAAAATAAAATACCCATGCCATTTGAATATCGTTGGTGGTTCGTTAACAGCAGCCACGCATCTGGCTCTGGGAAACCGCATAAATAATGAAAATAGCTGTCTTGCCGAAAAGGATACTCAGTATCGCTACTTCGGGTGACTAAGCTAGATGCTGGAACTATGGCAATACTATTGGGCTGCATGGATTGCAGTACATGCTTTTGGCGCGTTAAAAATTCAGTATTATCTAAAGGCAAGGATGTGACTCACTCTAAGTATTTAACAAAAGGATTCAGCTAAATTGATTAATGAACGGTTTTAGGCTCACTTTGTTGCTGCTCGGGTGACTTGCCTAGTTCGTTAAAACATAACATTGCGGTCACTCTTACATATTCCATCACTTCAAATAGCGCTTGCTCTGACTCTTCGTCTTCGGCCATTTCATCGTCCATTCTGGCAATTTCAGCAAAGTCTTCTAATGCTTCTTTAACGTCATCAGAACAGCCAGTTAAATCGTCTTGATGTAAGCCAAATCCGAGCATAAAGCCTTGTACCCAGTTTAATAATGCTTGGCCTCGTTCATTAATGGGTGTGGAGTCTTCTGGCAAACACAACACTAGGGCAAAGTCACTTTCAACTAACTGCTGGCATGTACTGTCAAATAGGGTTCGGAATGAGTCTATAACTTCTTTAGAAAAGGGTTCACCCTGATTAATAAAGTCAGACAATGGCTCTAACCAATCTTGACATTCCAAAGGCATTCCACCCCCTAACATGCCGCAAAACATCCCCTGAATTTCGGCAGCAGAGGTTAAAATATCGTTACGTTCAAGTAACGTAGTGATGGTATCGAAATGGTTGCTTGATGTATTCAAAGTGATCTCTCAATTGTTATTCAAAACAATGCTACCACTGTCAAGTAGGCAAATACATATTAGTGTGAACGATAGCGCTAGTATATCTGCCTAGTAACAGATTATAATGGCTTTGTTTGTTGTCTACTTATTCGTAAGCGAAACTGCAAACAGTTTTTGCCTCCTGGGGTGTTTGCCAGTTTAGTTATGTCCCTGGCCGATGCTTTTTACTTAGGGAGTTGATTCCACTACTATTGCGCAAGCTTGGCTAGTATCAAGAAGCCTAAGGTAGCGATGACACTTCCGCCCTGAACTTTCGGTTCACGGGCTTACACCGAACAGCGGCATTTTGGGAGGCGCCCAAACTATCAATAATGGATTAAGCGTAGCAGTCATATGAGTCAAGAAGAACAAATACAAGCTGAAGGAAAAGATGTAGTAGATGCCTTGGATCCTATTGTTAAATGGAAATACGATGACTTTCATCAAGTGATGCTAGCTGAATTTTCAGTAGATAAGCAAGACCAAGTATTAATCGCCTTACAACAGGTGCTCCCAATGCAATGGGATGCTAAGTCTATTAAAAAAGCACCTGACGAAGTCAGGCATTATGCAGGTGTGTTTTCGAAACTCGTTAAGCAGCAAAAGTTATTCAGCACTAATATTGAGTATCAGCCAACAGTGATGGCTGCTTGGTGGCCATGGGGCCATGGGGCAACGGTTTCCGTAAGGTTATTTTTAACCAACACCGCTCCTTATGTTGCTAAAACAGGCATTATCCATAAGCTCACTCGCCTATTTGCGTAGATAAATTTGCCCAAAGGATAAAAATCCCTATAATCACATCCAGACCAAATGGTCAGCTTTTAAATTAGAGGTTCTTATTGAAATTTATTCAGCTAGAATAAATTTCACGTCATCAGGTTAAAACGAGAGGCACAGCAGCGCATTATGGCCGTTATCAACTTTGGTTCAATCAACATCGATCATGTTTATCAAGTAGAGCACTTTGTTCAACCTGGTGAAACCATTGCATCATCCAACTACCAATGTTTATTAGGTGGCAAGGGTGCAAATCAGTCTATCGCCTTAGCTAGAGCAGGCTCTGAAGTGCGACATGTTGGTAAAATTAATGAAACGGATGTGTCTTTTAAGCAAAGCATGATCCGCGACGGCATTGATTGTAAGTACGTAACTTGTAGCGAAGTAGCTACCGGACATGCCATTATTCAAGTCACCCCTTCTGCAGAAAACGCCATCGTTTTGTTTGGCGGTGCCAACCATGAGATGACCTCAAAGGACATCATAAAAGCATTAGATAATACTAAGCCTGCCGATTGGGTCTTAACGCAAAATGAGACCAGTAATATTGACCAAGTATTAACCCAAGCAAAAGATAAAGGTCTAAAAGTCGCGTTTAACCCAGCGCCTATGACTGAATCAGTCAAGCACTTACCACATCAATGTATTGATTTACTAATTGTGAATGAAGTTGAAGCCGAAGAAATATCTGGGCAGCAAGATATAGAAAAAATGGAAGATTATTTTCGCAATCAGTGGTCACATGCCGAAGTGCTTATCACTTTGGGTAAAGCTGGGGTACGTATGCTAAAACAAGACAGCACTATTGACGTGCCGGCATTTACAGTTGACGCAACTGATACTACAGCAGCAGGTGACACCTTTATTGGGTATTTTTTATCTGCTTATAGTAATCACGTGGATTCAAAAACTGCACTATCACGGGCCTGTGCGGCCTCAGCATTAGCAGTAATGCAAGAAGGCGCGGCGCAATCAATACCTAAAGAAGAAGACGTAAACCGTTTTCTTGCTAAACAATAACTTATTCGGGAGACCTTACATGAGCCACAAAATAATACTAGATACTGATCCCGGCATTGATGATGCAATGGCAATTTTCTTTGCCTTTCAACATCCCGAAATTGAAGTACTAGGGTTAACTACTGTATATGGCAACGTACCTGTTGAAATGGCCGCTAAAAATGCCATTACGTTATGCGCTCTAGCAGAGCAAAATATCCCAGTTTGTAAAGGTGTGGGTATGCCTTGGGTAGGTAAAGAATCGGGTTACGCCCATTTCGTACACGGCGATGATGGTTTTGGCAATATCAACTTTCCGGCCGCTAAAGGCGAGCTCGACCCGCGCAGTTCGGCGCAATTTATTGTGGATATGGCACGCCAATATCCAGGTGAAATCACAGTAGTGGCTATTGGGCCCTTAGGTAATTTGGCCTTGGCATTACGCCTTGAGCCCGAGTTACCTAAGTTACTTAAAGCAGTATCTATAATGGGCGGTGCTGCTTTTGTTCCCGGCAATGTGACTCCTGTTGCCGAGGCCAATATTTGGAATGACGCCTACGCCGCCGAAATTGTATTTGGCGCCTCTTGGGAGCTAAATATGTTTGGACTCGATGTCACTAACTCTTGCCCATTCACTCCAAACTTCTTAACTCAACTGAAAGAAGGCAACCCTAAGTTAGGTGGGTTTGTACATGATGCGGCGCAATTTTACGTGGAATTTTACTCGCAAAATCGCGAAGAAGATGTGTGTTTCTTCCACGATGCCATGCCTATTGCGCACCTAATTGACCCTAGCTTATTTGAGTTAAAAAACGGTCATGCCAGAGTATCTACGGATCCTCTTAATATAGGTCAAACAACTGTTGCTTTGCCTAATACCACAACTAGCCCAGATTGGCTTGAAGCACAAACCATCAATGTAGCCACTAAGGTTAACAATGAGCGTCTCACTCAGCTGTACTTAGACACTTACAGCCTTTAGTCTGCTTTGGCCTTGCCCTAAGCAAGGCCAATTCATAATGTGTATGAATCGACAAACCATTCGCTCAGCGTTCCGTAAAAAGCGTCAAGCACTAACCAAGCAACAACAATGCAGTGCGGCGCAACACATACTATCGATTTGTCTTGAGACCTCTTCCTTAGCTCAAGCAACCACAGTCGCTTGTTATATCGCAAACGATGGTGAAGTTGATCCAAGGGCCATTATTAACTATTGCTGGAAGCACAACAAAAGGGTGTTATTACCGGTATTACACCCTTTTAGCAAAGGGCATTTGTTATTTGTTGAATATCACGCCCATTCGCCCATGAGAAAGAACCGCTACGGGATCGACGAACCCATTATCACCACCACAAATATTTGTCCTTTGGCCACTATTGAATTGCTATTTACTCCCTTGGTTGCCTTCGATAAGACTGGCAATAGACTAGGCATGGGTGGCGGATATTACGACCGAACCTTAGCGCCAATTGTTCGAGATGTATTACCTACCCGGCTAATTGGATTAGCCCATAGCTGTCAACAAGCACCGCTATTGAATACCGATAGTTGGGATATTCCACTCAATGGCATTGCGACTCCTGAACAATATTTTCATGTCACCTAGCCCATAGGTTACACTATGGCCCCCACAGCGTTTTAAAGATCCTCACAGATGACACAAGATGATAAGAAACAAGCTGCCGCTCAAGCAGCATTACAATATGTAGAAGCAGGAGCCGTAGTTGGCGTTGGCACAGGTTCAACTGTTAATTACTTTATCGATGCTCTGGCAGTCATGAAACACAAAATTCAAGGTGCGGTTTCTAGCTCTGAAGCGTCGACTAAACGTTTAGAAGCCTTAGGTATTGAAGTGTTCGATTTAAACTCAGTCGACAAATTCGATATTTATGTTGATGGGGCTGACGAGATAACTAAGCATAAACATATGATTAAAGGCGGAGGCGCTGCCTTAACCCGCGAAAAAATCGTTGCCGCAGTAGCTGAGAAGTTTATTTGTATTATCGACGATACTAAGCAAGTCCCAATGCTAGGAAAGTTTCCACTCCCTGTTGAAGTGATCCCTATGGCACGTTCTTATGTGGCCAGAGAAATTGTCAAACTGGGCGGCGATCCTGTATATCGTCAGGGCCTAGTTACCGACAACGGTAATGTAATTTTGGATGTACATAACTTAACCATACTCAATCCCGTTGAGCTTGAAAGGCAACTTAACGCCATAGTCGGCGTGGTAACTAATGGCTTATTTGCCGATCGCGGCGCAGATATAGTGCTGGTTGGCAGTGATAATGGGGTTGAAGTGATAGACTAGGTTTTAATTTCGAATTTCGTGGAGCTAAAAGCGATTCCCGATAGAAGCACTCGGGAATGACGTAATACCATTCTCCATAAATAAGTGCTTATACCAATTCATCCTAACAATTAATCACTTGACCCGACATTTTTAATAGACAAAAAAAGCGCTACTGCGCTTTTTTTATATTTAACTATTTATCCAGAGAAGTGACTACTTAACAACCGTTAACCTTGGTTTACCTTTCTTAGGTTTAGGCGGTGCTTCAGGTAACGGCGATTCTTCAATTTCATCTGAACCGATGTTTTCCTCTACGGTAAATACCGTACCCGCGCCATTTTCTTTAGCATAAATAGCTAATACCGCTGGGCAAGGCACCACTATATTTCTGGGTACACCGCCAAAGCGGGCATCAAACATGATGTGTTCTAAACCCAGTTGTAAATTTCCTGTAGAGTTTGGCGATATATTCAGCACTATTTGACCATCCTGAACAAACTCCTGAGGAATTTGTGTGCCTGCATAATGCGCATCGACCACTATATATGGGGTGAGATCGTTATCTACAATCCAGTCGTAAAACGCACGGAATAAATATGGCTGATTTGGTGTCATATCACTGCTGCCCGTTATAGTGGGTTGTGTATTTCACGTTCTTGGTCAGTCAAAGACGCAATAAAAGATGGTCTATCAAACATACGCTTCATGTAGGCTTTTACGTCTTTGCTTCCTGCACCAGTCAATTCGATGCCTAAAGCAGGTAAACGCCATAATAGCGGCGCTAAATAGCAATCGACTAAGCTGAACTCTTCACTCATAAAGTAAGGGGTTTCAGCAAATAAAGGTGCTAAGGATAAGAAGGCTTCACGAAGCTCTTGACGAGCCGCATCTAAATCGCCCTTATTAGCCAAAATTTGCTCGGCTAAGACATACCAGTCATTTTGAATTCTATGCATAGTCAAACGACTTTGACCACGGGATACAGGGTAAACCGGCATAAGAGGTGGATGCGGAAAACGCTCGTCCAAATATTCCATAATGATATGAGAGTTATATAACACTAACTCTCTGTCCACGAGTGTAGGTACAGTGCCGTAGGGGTTAAGTTCGAGTAGATCTTCAGGCAATTCAGCAGGATCGGTAAAGCTGATTTCTACGCCTACACCTTTCTCGGCTAACACTATTCGCGCTTGGTGACTGTATATATCTATTGTGTCTGAAAACAACGTCATGATTGAACGTTTATTGGCGGCTACAGCCATCTATATTTCTCCTAAATGTCGTACATAATCGCATTAAGCTTAGCAGCTATGCTGAGTGCTTTTATTAGCTATTCACAGGTAATCAGCTAGCTAAAAACGGAAAAGAAAGGGGCATATATAAAAATATATAGCCCCTTTCAAAAATTTTGCGGATTATACACCAAATTCTACATAAAGTTTTGCTGAATTAGTGTACATCTCTCCAATAATCTTTCTTAAGTAAATATACCAATACCAATAATACTAGTAAAAATACCATCACCCAGCGCCCGATGCTCTCAGACTGTAAACGTGATGGTTCACCAATATAAACCAGGTAATTAACTAAATCTAACACTGCGGTGTCGTACTCGGCTGCACTTAATTCACCGCTACCATCGGCTTTTATGCCCACGTAACGCTCAACCATCTCACCGTCAATGAGCATTTTTTCCATGGTTTTACGGGGTACACCTTGCAACTCTTCAAGCGCATGAGGCATGCCCACATCTGGGAACACTAAATTATTTACCCCAAAAGTAGATTTTTCGTCAGCGTAGAAACTTCTCAGATAGGTATAGATCCAATCGGCTCCACGTACGCGGGCAACGAGTGTTAAATCGGGAGGCGGCGCACCAAACCACTTAGCGCCAGACTCACTAGGCATCGCATTTTTAATATGCTCGCCAGGCTTCTCACCAGTAAATTGCAAGTTTTCTTGACCCAGATCTACAGGGATCCCTAAGTCTTCAAAAGTGCGTTGGTAGCGCTGGTATTGAGTTTGGTGACAACCTAAGCAGTAGTTCATAAACAACTTTGCACCGTTTTGCAAAGAGGCTTTATCTGTTAAGTCATATTCAGCTTTATCAAGATGCACGTTACCGCCTGCGGCCATAGCGCCCATAGGTAGCAAAAACGCCAATACAAAAATTAACTTCTTCATTCTGTAATCCTCGCAGGAACTGGCATAGTGCGTTCGTTTTTACTGTATATATACAACAACACAAAGAAACCAAAATACATGATAGTGGCGATTTGCGATGCAACAATTTTCCACGACTCTTGTGGTGTGCCACCTAAGTAACCTAGAAAAACAAACACTATCCCAAAAACAATCAGGTTCCATCTGTGCAGGCCACAACGATAACGCCAAGACTTCACTTTACCGCGGTCAAGCCAAGGTAGTAACGCTAAGAAAATAATGGCTGCAAACATCGCTATAACACCACCTAACTTATGAGGTACGGCTTTCAAAATCGCATAGAAAGGCGTGAAGTACCACACTGGGAAGATATGTTCTGGGGTTTTCAATGGGTTAGCAATCTCAAAGTTAGGATGCTCAAGGAAGTAACCACCCATTTCCGGGTTAAAGAACATGATGTAGCAGAAAGCCAACAAGAAGAAGCTAAAGCCGACTAAGTCTTTTAACACTATGTGCGGGAAGAAAGGCACGATATCGTCAACGATGTCGTATTTATCAGTGTAATATTCGTGAATTTTGAAGTTAGTTTTTTCATCTTCACTTAAAGAACCTTTCTTGCGCTTAACATCAGTGCCGTCAGGGTTATTAGAGCCTACTTCATGTAGTGCCACTATGTGTAAGAACACTAAAATCACTATCACTAGGGGTAGCGCAATAACATGTAATGCAAAGAAGCGGTTTAGCGTAGCACCCGAGATAACATAGTCACCTTGGATCCAAATCACTAAATCAGGACCAATGACAGGAATAGCACTAAACAAAGAAACGATTACTTGTGCACCCCAGTATGACATTTGACCCCAAGGCAATACGTAACCCATAAAGGCTTCTGCCATAAGGGCAAGGTAAATAAACATGCCAAACAACCACAATAACTCACGAGGTTTTTGGTAAGAACCGTAAATCATGCCTCTGAACATATGTAGATATACCACAATAAAGAATGCTGAAGCACCAGTACTGTGCATATAACGCAGCAACCAGCCAAATTCCACATCGCGCATGATATATTCAACTGAAGCAAAAGCGCCTTCAGCTGTTGGGTTGTAGCTCATGGTGAGCCACACACCTGTTACAATTTGGTTCACTAATACTATGGTGGCCAAAAAGCCGAACATGTACCAAAAGTTCATGTTTCGTGGTGCCGGATATTGGATTGCGTGCATATTAGCAACGCGCATTATGGGGAGACGATACTCAACCCAGTCCATCAAATTTTTCCACATCTTATGCTGCCCCTTCTTCGGAACCAATCAAAATAGTGTTGTCGTCTAAAAACATATAAGGCGGTACCACTAAGTTCAAACCAGCGGGTACATTTTGAAAAACCCTACCTGCCATATCAAATTTAGAACCATGGCAAGGGCAGAAAAACCCTTCTGGCACACCTTCAACGTATTCGGCAAAGGCACCGTCTTTTAAATGTTGTGGTGAACAACCCAAATGCGTACAAATGCCAACTAACACCAAATACTCTTCTTTGAGAGAGCGATATTGGTTTTTCGCAAAAGCGGGTTGTTGTTCTTCATCGGAGTTTGGATCTTTAAGTTGATCTTCAACACTAGATAATGAGGCAAGTAATTCAGGGGTTCTACGGGCGATCCACACAGGCTTGCTGCGCCAGATCACTCTGATCAGCTGACCGGGTTGGATTTTACTGATATCCGCTTCAACATCAGCACCAGCCGCTTTCGCTTTGATACTTGGGTTCCATGAGGCGATAAAAGGCACCGCAGCACCGACTACACCGACACCACCCACTACAGAAGTCGCCACCGTTAAGAATCGGCGTCTATTACTACTAACGGGTTGGTTTTCGGTCACAGACGTATCATGGGCATCTAAAGATACATTGCTCATCCACTACTCTCCGAGGGTTAATTTTTGACTAACACTTAATAGTTCATGTGACTGGTACAAGAGCTAAAAAATAAAGTTTTGCTATTAACCGAAAATGATAAAAGAAAACCCATGTAAAAGACAAGGAAATCATCAATAAAATGAATAAATACCGAGACTTAACAAGGTTTTTTCTAAATATTTCTAAGAAGGTTGAAATTTGTACAAAACATAGGCAATAAAAAACCCAGCAAAAGCTGGGTTTTTGAAAAAAGCTTGACGCCGTACAATTAACGTTTTGAGAATTGTGGACGTTTACGTGCTTTATGAAGACCCACTTTCTTACGCTCAACTTTACGTGCATCACGAGTAACAAAGCCCGCTTTACGTAATGCTGGACGAAGTGTTTCGTCAAATTCCATCAAGGCACGTGTAATACCGTGACGAATTGCACCCGCTTGACCACTAATACCACCACCGGCAACGGTGATGTAAAGGTCAAACTTTTCAGTCATTTCAACTAATTCTAATGGTTGACGCACGATCATACGTGCAGTCTCACGACCAAAGAATACGTCAAGAGGACGTTGATTAACTACAATGTTGCCACTACCTGCACGAAGAAAAACACGAGCGGTAGAACTTTTGCGTCGGCCAGTGCCGTAATATTGATTATCTGCCATCTGTAATGCTCCTTAAAGGTCTAAGACTTGAGGTTGCTGAGCAGCATGCTTATGCTCAGGACCAGCGAAGACTTTCATTTTGCGGAACATATCGCGTCCAAGTGGACCTTTAGGCAACATACCTTTAACCGCTTTTTCAATGATCATCTCTGGTTTGAAAGCTTGAAGCTTTTCAAACGTAGTGTCTTTAAGACCACCTGGGTAACCAGAGTGAGAATAGTAAATTTTGCCCTTGGCTTTGTTGCCAGTAACAGTGACTTTCTCAGCGTTGATCACAACTATGTAATCACCAGTGTCTACATGAGGTGTGTACTCTGGCTTATGCTTTCCGCGTAAACGGCTAGCAATCTCAGTCGCTAAACGACCAAGAGTTTTGTCTGTGGCGTCAACCACGTACCATTCACGTTTTACCGTTTCTGGCTTTGCAACAAAAGTTTTCATTTAAAAATACCCGAAATATATAAATAATCGTTACTTAGTTTTGCGCTCGATATTTTACTACCGACTGCTACACAAAACCGCTAAAAATCAATACCTTGACCCCTTCGAGTCGTATGATTCATCCGCTTTCCCAAAGCGGGGGCAACTGGGCAGGGCGCGAATTATACAGAAGTTAAGAGAAAACGCGAGGGTAAATTTTG
>NZ_CAKZKO010000211.1 GCF_937123705.1 uncultured Paraglaciecola sp.
CTAAACGACTGATTAGGCAGGGAAGTAATCCTGTTTGTATTGGACAAAAGCAAAAGTGGTTTTTATTGCAACTGGTCTGTGAAGAAGATGATGTCGATTTACTGCATTCGAGTCATCCTGAATTTGACGGTTGGCGCTGGGTTAGTTATTGGTATCCAGTGCGGAATGTGGTTTCTTTCAAGCGGGACGTGTATCGTCGTGTTATGAAAGAATTTTCACCTACTGCTATGCCCGAACATAGTGGACAAAATCAAGGTAACTATCAAAAATCAAAGCGACGCAGGAAGGCTTAACTAAAGCAGAAATACCCAAGAGATAAACAGGTCTTATGTTAACCGAGCTTAAACGTATCGTTCAAGAAGTGAATCAAATTCCTGTATTTGACGATGCATTAAGCTGTTTGGCGACTAGATTGATAGAAGCTTTGAAAGTCGATTCTTGCAGTATTTATTTGGCCGATTACGAACAACAGCATTTTATGATGGTCGCCACCGAAGGATTAGCCAAGGCAGCGGTAGGCCATGTGTCTGTAGGCTTTTCTGAGGGGTTAGTGGGCTTAATTGGTCAACGTGAAGAGCCCCTTAATATTAGCGATGCGCATCGTCACCCTCGTTTTAAACATTACCCAGAAGTGCAAGAAGATAATTACCACGCTTTTTTAGGTGCGCCGATAATTCATCAGCGCAAGGTATTAGGTGTACTCACCCTGCAACAACAAAAAAAAAGGCGCTTTAGTGAGGATGAAGAAGCGTTTTTGGTGACCCTTGCGATGCAGTTGGCGGTTGAAATTGCTAATGCCAAAGCTCGGGGGGCGATTAATGTTTTACAAGATAATATTCCAAAAGACTGGCAAAAATCTTTAAAGGGCGTCCCGGGTTCATCAGGGTTAGCCTGCGGTGTGGGCTATCTGCAAAATATGATGGTGAGCATTCGTAGTCATGTGCCTAAACGTAGTGAAAACCAACAAGTTCAAATTCAAAATTACCGCCACGCAGTAAGGCAAACTCAGGCTGATATGGCTGTGTTGTCTGAGCGAATGCAAGGAGAAGTGCCTGACGATGTACGTGCCATTTTTCAGCTTTATTATCATTTACTCGATGCAAATAGTTTGGGCCGGGACGTTGAAAAAGAGATCAAATTAGGATGGGACGCAGCAACATCATTGAAAATGGTTGTAGATAGTTATATTCGCCAGTTTCAAGCGATGAAGGATCCCTACATGCGTGAACGCGCAGTAGACGTTGAAGATATGGGAAATAGAGTTTTAGCAAACATCTTGGGTATTACCGCCGACGAACACGAAAACCGAGAGATCCCTCAACATAGTATTTTAGTGGCAGAAGAAGTTACAGCTGTGATGTTGGCCGAGTTCCCAAGTGAAAAACTAATGGGCATAGTGTCGATGCGTGGCTCAAATAATTCCCATGCAGCTATAATGGCCAGAGCCATGGGCGTGCCTGCTGTGATGGGATTAACTAATATCCCTATCGCATTATTAAACGACAAAGAAATTTTGCTCGATGGTTATACTGGTGATGTAATTGTGTCACCAAATATCACTATCAGGCGTGAGTTTGAGCAATTATTGCTTGAAGAACAACTGTTGTCTGAGCGTATTCATGCAGAAGACTCATTGCCTGCTATTACCACAGATAATTGTGAAATTCGGTTGTTAACGAATGCAGGCTTATCACTCGAAGCAGAAAAGAATGACAGCCCACATTCTGACGGGGTAGGTCTGTTTCGTACCGAAATTCCATTTATGATGCGCGAGCGTTTTCCAACTGAACTTGAACAAGTTGCCTTATACAAAAGTCTACTTGAAGCTGAGCCCGAAAAGCTATTTACTATGCGTACTTTGGATGTGGGGGGAGATAAACCTCTATCCTATTTTCCGATTTCAGAGGAAAACCCTTTTCTTGGTTGGCGTGGGATCCGTTTAACTCTAGATCATCCTGAGATTTTCTTAGTACAGATCCGCGCCATGTTACGTGCCAGTATTGGTTTGAATAATTTGAGCATCATGCTACCCATGATAACCTCGGTGAGTGAAGTCAGTGAGGCAAAAAGGCTGATTAGACAAGCATTTTACGAGGTTGAAGAAGAGGCGCAAGAGAAGGGTGAAAGCCTAGTGATGCCCCAAATAGGGGTGATGCTTGAAGTACCAGCTGTGCTTTATCAGTTACCTCAATTATCTAAGATTGTTGATTTTTTCTCAGTTGGAAGCAATGACTTAACCCAATATTTATTAGCGGTCGATCGTAACAATGCCCGAGTAGCCAGTTTATACGATAGTTATCATCCAGCAGTGTTGACAGCGCTAAATACTATTGCAAAGCACTCTGACCTGTTGCGAGTGCCAGTTACCGTCTGTGGAGAATTAGCTGGAGAGCCTGGTGGTGTTGTGTTACTAGTTGCTATGGGGTATCGAAAACTTAGTATGAATAATCACAATTTACTTAAAGTTAAATGGATTATTCGCAATATTCAGCGAAGCAGCGCCGAGCAATTATTGGCTAAAGTGTTGACCTTAAACAACCCACAAGATGTGCGTGAAGAAATAAACCTGTATCTTGAATCTGTTGGGTTAGGCGGCTTAGTACGCGCTGGAATTTAATAGTATATTTAAAGAAAAAGAAGTAAGAGATAATAAACAATGCAGCAGTATTTACAGCTCATGCGCCATGTTTTAGAGACGGGTGTGAAAAAAGAAGATCGTACCGGAACAGGTACACTTAGTGTATTTGGCTACCAGATGCGCTTTGACCTAAATGCAGGGTTTCCACTTGTGACCACAAAAAAGTGCCATCTTGGCTCTATCATTCACGAGTTGTTATGGTTTTTAAAAGGTGAAACTAACATAGCCTACCTAAAGGAAAATAATGTCAAAATTTGGGACGAGTGGGCCACAGATGAGGGTGAACTAGGCCCTGTTTATGGCAAGCAGTGGCGCAGTTGGGAAGGCGCCAACGGACAGGTTATCGACCAAATAAGTGAGTTGGTTGCACAAATCAAAACTAATCCAGATTCAAGACGTTTAATAGTCAGTGCATGGAACCCCGCTGTGTTGCCCGATACCGCTTATTCACCAAAAGAGAACGCCGAGCAAGGCAGACAGGCTTTACCACCATGTCATACTATGTTTCAGTTTTATGTTTTAGAAGGCAAACTTTCTTGTCAGTTGTATCAACGCAGTGGTGATATATTTTTAGGGGTGCCATTTAACATTGCCAGTTATGCGCTGTTGACTATGATGTTGGCTCAAGTCTGCAATTTAGAATTAGGTGACTTTGTACATACCTTAGGTGATGCTCATTTGTATGTTAACCATCTAGAACAAGCGAATTTACAGCTTTCGCGTCAACCTTACCCATTACCGAAAATGACAATTAATCCAAACAAAGATGATATCTTTGGTTTCCAATTCAGTGACTTTGAATTAAAAGGCTATCAGTCACATCAACATATCAAAGCACCTGTGGCGATTTAATGTGTATCAATACAAATTAACATTAGGTAATTACCCCTTATGACTACTCCTGTACTTATTTGTGATGATTCGAGTTTTGCTCGTAAGCAAATGCAAAGATCTATTCCAGATGGATGGGACGTTGAGATTAGTTTTGCAGAACATGGACAACAAGCGCTAGAAATGATCCGTGCAGGTAAAGCTGACGTGATGTTTCTTGATTTGAATATGCCGATTATGGACGGCTATCAGACCATGCAAGCCATTAAGGATGAAGATTTACCTACTATGGTGATAGTAGTGTCGGGAGATGTGCAACCTGAAGCTCGGGCGCGTATGTTGGCATTAGGTGCCCTAGAATTTATCCGTAAGCCCACCGACAATGTTAAGTTGGTTGAAATACTTTCGCAATTTGGCTTGTATTCGGGTGAAGCGTCAGCCACAAAACGTGCCGAAACAGTTAAGCCGACCACAAAAAATTCTCGAGCTGAAAAACTCGATGCCTATCGTGAAATGGCCAACGTAGCTATGGGGCAAGCGGGTGAAAGCCTAGCTAAAATGTTAGGTGAGTTTATTGATTTACCTATTCCTAATGTTAATTTAATTACCCAAACTGAATTACATATGGCGATGGCTGATATTCAGCGCAACGAGAGTGTCTCAGCTGTATCTCAGGGATTTATCAGCGCCGGTATCAATGGTGAAGCACTGGTAATTTTCAACGATTCAAACTTTGATAATATGATTAAGCTTCTTAAATACAACAATGAAAAGAGCAGTGCTTCTTTAGAGCTGGAAGCTTTGATGGATGTATCAAATATTCTTATTGGTGCATGTTTACGAGCACTTTCACAGCAATTGCATTCGGTGTTTAGTCATAATCATCCAATTATATTGGGTAGGCATTGTGATTTGGATGAGATTCTCAAAAACACAGTCCAGAGAAAAGAAGATATGTTGGCCATCGAAATTGCTTATTCGATTAAGAGTCAAAATATCAATTTTGACTTATTATTGTTATTTCCCGACAAATCTATCGATTTGGTATTCGATAAACTTGTTACATCCACTTCTTAAGGTTAGGTTTTATGGCAGTTGACAGCAGTTTGGCAGAAATGCATTGGAAACATGACCTGCTTGGGTCAATTGAAGTGGGTATTGTGGTGCTGGACAAAAATTTTGACGTGCAGGTGTGGAACCAGTTTATGGAAAATCACAGCAGCATAGTACCAAGCATGATCCAAGACAAAAACTTGTTTGAGTTTTTTCCTGACATTGACAAAGAGTGGTTTACTCGTAAAGCGGCGCCAGCATTTTCACTGAAAAGCCCAGTGTTTATTATTTGGGAGCAGCGCCCTTATTTATTTCACTTCAAATGTAACCGTCCTATTACTTCTCAAGCCGATTATATGTTCCAAAATATCACTATCTTTCCGCTGGCATCTTTGTCAGGACAAGTGGAGCAGGTATGCTTAGTCATATACGATGTGACAGATGAAGCGGTGAGTCGCATGGGAATGCAGGCACTCAATAGTGAATTAGAAAAGGTGAGTCGTATTGATAGCTTAACAGGGCTCAACAACAGAGGTTTTTGGGAAGAGCAGTTTGTGATGGAGTACAAAAGAAAAGTACGTAGCGATAGCCCTTCATCGCTGTTGATGTTGGATATCGACCATTTCAAAAAAGTGAATGATACTTATGGTCACACTGCGGGTGACGAAGTGATTAAGGCTTTTTCGAATATCATCAAAAAATCCATCCGAGAAACCGATTGTGCCGGGCGTTATGGTGGAGAAGAGTTTGCCATAGTGTTACCCGATACACCTGTGGCTAACGTCGAATTTGTGTCGGAGAGGATTCGCCGGTTAGTTGAAAAATGTACCTTAGTGTATGATGAGGTAGAAATTTCATTTACTGTGAGTATTGGCATTGCAGGTTTTAAAAATACCTTCAAAGATAGTTCCGAATGGTTGAACGCTGCCGACAAGGCATTGTACCAAGCCAAAGAGTCCGGTAGAAATCGCGTTGTATTGGCGCAGTAAAGCTCTGCCAATTGCACACATCCTTTAAATTATACCAATAAAAACAGTACTTTTTCATGACCCACAAAACCTTTAAACAAGCCCTCCTGAATAAACGGATGTTAATTTGCATTATGACGGGCTTTTCCTCTGGCCTTCCCCTGTATTTACTTATTCAATTTGTACCAGCATGGCTGCGTTCTGCCGACATCGACCTGTCAACAATTGGGTTAATTAATTTGGTTTTGTTTCCATACACTTGGAAGTTTTTATGGTCGCCGGTGATGGATCGTTTTGTCTTACCATTTTTTGGACGGCGTCGAGGGTGGATGTTTGTCACCCAAATTATGTTGATAGCACTAATGAGTGCCTTGTCACTATTTGATCCTGCCTCCCAAATGTCTCAGATTATCTTGATTGTTGCGGCAATCGCATTTTTCAGTGCCAGCCAAGATATTGTTATCGATGCTTATCGCCGAGAGATATTACCTGATGATGAATTGGGCGCTGGTAATGCTTTTTATGCCCAAGCTTATAGGTTGTCGTCATTTGTACCGGGTTCTTTGGCCATGATACTAGCGGGATTTTTTCCATGGTCTGTGGCTCATTTGAGCATTGCTGCTTTTATGTTAGTGGGGTTAGTTACCACTTTATTGATAAAAGAATCTTCTAAACCTGGCGATGAACCACAAACTTTACGTATTGCTGTTATCGAACCATTTAAGGAATTTTTTAGGCGCGATGGATGGCAGCAAGCAGTGTGGATCTTGTTGTTCCTTATCCTATATAAGCTTGGTGACAGCATGGCGACAGCGCTAGAAACGCCATTTTTTATGGATATGGGTTTTTCTACCGTTGAAATAGGATCTATTGCAAAAGTATCTAAGACTATAGGCGCGACTGTTGGCACGATTTTAGGTGGACTCGCCATGATTAAGCTTGGTATAAACCGTAGCTTATGGGTGTTTGGCATCTTCCAATTGATATCGATTTTAGGTTATGTGCTGTTGTCTGTGGTGGGTTATAACCATTTTGTGCTGGCATTAGCGAGTGGCTTTGAGTATTTAGGTGTTGGTTTGGGCTCAGTCGCATTAATTGCCTATATGGCTAAGTCTACCAATAAAAACTTCACCGCTACTCAGTTTGCACTGTTTTCTAGTATTGCGGCTATCCCACGTACCTTTGTTAGTGCGGCAACCGGATTTATAATAGAGTCGGTGGGTTACACCCAGTTTTTTATTATTTGCTTTGTTTGCGCCTTGCCTGGCATGTTGATGTTACTAAAAATTGCTCCGTGGAGTGGCAAGCAAGATCAGGAAAATAACAAACAAGAAGGTAACAATGCTGCCTACCCTAAGTAATTATCCCGAGTTCGAGTTAATTAAGGCCTGATACCAATGCAATCTAAAGGAAGTGGGTAGCAACCTTCACTTTCTAAGCAGTCAAGGCAAGTTTCTAATTCACCTCGTAAATAGGGGTCTTCTATTAGTGTGCGGTGAGGCCAATAATGCACTTGATGCAGTATGTGCCAAAAAATTTGTTCTGTTTTTTCGTAAGGCAGGTTTTTGCCTTTTTTAATTTGTGCCCACTCTTCCATGGTATCCCAAAAAAATAGATCCAATTCCGAATAAGGAATTTTTTGATGTAAAAAGCCTCGGACAAAATATGTCAGCTGCTTGGATTTACGATGTACAAAATGACTGACAGTGGACACTAATAAGACCGCCGAAATTTACCCTGATGAATGGGCTCAAGTATAGCTAGAATTTTTATTTTTTCAGAAAATCGCCGTGTTTTTATAAATACACAGGTATTTATCGGTAGCTTTTATACCCATGAAAATATGCAAAGCCAGTTATCATGACTGATGAGCTACCATCCCATATGACTGACCCAGCCATAAATTTCCTTACTAATGTAAGCATTTTGCTGTTTATTCAAATTGAACCCGAGTAACTCTCTTTGGCGATATTGTAGTTTTAGGGATTTGACTGCTGTTATTTCTCTTTGTGAAACGGTGTTTTTTGCCCACCCGTTATCGCTATTACTGTACAAATCTAATACTGGCATAGGTGTGCTGGCAATCCATTGTGGCAGACGCTGGTTATGTTTTCGGTCGGGCCAATAAGGACTAATGGCAACAAAGGCATCTGGTGTACCTAGCTGTTTTTCGGCATAAATTTTACTCAGCCATGCGGCACTTGTACCTTTACTGATAACTAAGAAAAAACCTGGATATTCCTTGGACTTTTCAATAACGGCTTGTAAAAGAGATACCAGTTGTTGTTCGTGTTTTATAAAGGCTTGATCATCTATGGTGGTAACAGCCATCTTGTTAATATTGATGGGTGTAGTGGCCGAACTTTGCGCCCCTAGTTGGGTCTCGGTTGTGGTTTTATTGTCAAGAGGCGTGGTACTGGCTGTTGTTGGGTCATTGTCCGCAATAGATTCTGGTTCAAGAATAGGCAAAAATCCTGCATCCGGAGCGGGCAGTAATATAGTCACCCAGCCAATTTTATTGAGTTCTTTGGCCAAAGTAGCAAAACCTTCTTGGCCTGCTATTGGAATGCCACTATCGGCTACCATAACGGCTACACCACGAGTAATAGCCGTTGTGTTTTCTTCTAATAGATAGATGATTGGCTGATCGTCCACTTCGAAACTTTGATAGCTATCTGCAAATAAGCCACGTTGAATATCCAACTGCCTTAGCAGTTGTTTATCGAGGGCAGCAAAATTGTTGAAACTCAGCCCAGTCAGAAGAATAACAAACAGAAATTTAATAGGGTTCAGCACTCTGAAAATATGTCGCAATTAGGTTATCGGAAAGTATTCAGCAGTTCTTTAATTTTGACTGATTTTTGTTTGGTATAGGTTACAGATGCTGAGTTTAAAAAGGAACGGGCGATTCAAAACTTAGGGTTTGTTCTGTTGCTGGATGGCGAAAACTTAAAAACATAGCATGTAAATTAAGCCTGTTTGCCATATCTAAAGCTTGCTTATGAGCATATAAACGATCACCAATAATAGGGTGTTGCATACTTAGCATATGGACTCTGAGTTGGTGCGAACGCCCGGTAATAGGTTTAAGCTCCATCCGAGTAGTATTGTTTGTGCGTTCTATCACCCGCCACAGCGTCAGTGCTTTTTTGCCCCGTTCATGATCAATCATTTGTTTTGGGCGATTAGGCCAGTCACAAATTAAAGGTAAGTTAACTTCCCCTTTGTCTTGTTGTACTGTATCAAACACTATGGCTTGATAGGTTTTGGCGGTTTCCCTTAGTTCAAACTGCTTAGAAATATGCCTATGGGCTGCCTTATTTAAGGCCATCACCATTAATCCAGAGGTGGCCATATCTAAACGATGCACCACTGTTGCCGTTGGAAATACTCGCTGAGCCCGGCTTTGTAAGCAGTCTGCATGCTCTTTTGCCTTGCCAGGAACACTCAGCAATCCACTGGGTTTGTTTAATACCAAGATGTCGTTATCTTGCGCAACTATATCCAAGTACGGACGAGTAGGTGGATTGTAATTAATAATAGCCATAAGTTGTTACTGTGGGTTGTTCACAACAAGCCTAATGGCTTCGAGGTTTAAACGCGCTTCGCTCATAATCAGTTTAAGGCTCATGATTTGATTCGCCACATGGTCAATTTCCTCATCACGAATTGCGGGGTTCACTTTTTGTAAGTGTTGTAATCTGGCAAGCTCATCGCCCAACAACTCCTGCATCTGATCAATCCGCTGGGTTTTCACTAGTTCAGCTTGCTGTTCGGCCTGTTGCTGGGCATGGCGTAAGCACTTTTCTATTTGAGGTTTGAGAGCGCTAATTAATTGATTGCCCATTTTAGGGAGTACGGCATCTAACTGGATAAAATGCTTATCTACAGGCTGCGAACTGGCATCAATGCAAATCTTTATAGGTGTAGGGGGCAGAAATCGCGATAGTTGTAATCCTTGAGTGCCTTTAGTAGAAAGTACAAATAAGCACTCTAACCAGTAGGCGCCGGCTGGCTTAGTTTGGTCGCGACAAAAGGCCATAGAACTCTTGCCAATAACATCGGTCGTTAACATATCCATGGCATGATGGATCATCGGGTGATCCCAACTTAGAAACGTCACATGTTCTAGTAGGGTGGCAGTGGTGCGCTCATAGGTGACTGTCATGCCTTCTTCGTCTAGGCCTGGAAGTGGGCTGATCATGGTTTCGGTCGGGCGAAGCACATAACAACTTTCGCCATTGTCTTCTTGTAGTAATCCTATTGCATCAAATAGGCGAGTCATAAAGAGTTCCAGTGTAGGAGACTGCTCGGCCTGTAATATTTGCTGTAAAAAGCCGTCAATTCTGCCTTGCCCTGAAGAATTGAGTTCCAGCAGTTTATCTCTGCCTTGCTCTAATTTTAGCTTGAGTTCACGGTGCAAAGTGGCGGTTTGATTAATCAATTGCTCTGACAACGCAGTGTCTTCGGGCGCTTGAATGCAAGCATGTAGCATTTCTTGGGTTTCTTCGTACACAGTCATGCCGGTAGGGCAGGTATGTTCGAATGCGCCTAGGCCTTGGTGGTACCAATCCAGCAATACCTGTTGGGCGCTCATGTCAAAATATGGGACATGAATACACACATCATGCTTTTGACCAATTCTATCGAGGCGACCGATGCGCTGTTCTAAAAGGTCAGGCACTAAAGGTAAATCAAACAATATAAGGTGATGGGCAAATTGGAAATTACGCCCTTCGCTGCCTATTTCGCTGCAGATAAGCACTTGGGCGCCATCTTCAGACTGGGCGAAATAATTGGCCGCTTTATCTCGATCAACAATACTCATACCTTCATGGAACACAGTGGAGCGTGTCCCCGCTTTTACCCGTAAGGCTTCAGATAATTGCAATGCGGTGCTGGCATTGGCGCAGATTGTTAGGACCTTTTCGCCTTTTAAGGATTTTAAATGGTGAATAAACCAGTCGACTCTAGGATCGAAATTCACCCAAGAATTGACAATGTTAGGGTGCCTTTCTGGGGTCAATTGTAGTTGTAAATTGTTTGGGTCGTCAGCGAGTAGCAAGGAATATTCGATTGGTTGCAGTAAGGAATAGCTATAGAGTTTTCTACTTGGAAAGCCACTTACCCCAGCGCGACTGTTTCTAAATAGCAGTCGTCCGGTGCCATGTTGATCTAAAAGTGTATGCAGCAGCTTAGTTTTGGTCTGTGCATCAGAGGCATTGATATCTGTTAACATCTCAGCTTCGGCAAACTGACTGATGGCTTGAACATCCTGATCACTTAGCTTTGCACCGCTCAGTAAGGGGCCAATAGCCGTGGCGAGTTGACTGTATTGATGCTCTTCGGCTACAAAGCTTTGATAATCATGAAAACGAGCGGGATCGAGTAATCGCAATCTGGCAAAGTGGCTTTCATGGCCAAGCTGATCCGGTGTAGCGGTAAGGAGCAATACCCCTTTAGTGGCATTAGCTAAGCCCTCTATTACTTGATATTCCTGAGAAGGCTGGCCTTCAGACCAAATGAGATGATGGGCTTCATCTACCACCATCAGGTCCCACTGAGCTTCCAGTGCTTGTTGATAATAACGACTATTGTGAGTTAAAAAATCCAGGCTACAAATAACTAATTGTTCTGCCTCAAAAGGGTTGCCTGCGTCTTCAGACATAGCTTCACAGCGTTGCTCATCAAATACCGAAAAAGCCAAATTAACCCGGCGTAACATCTCTACTAGCCATTGGTGTACTAAGCTAGAAGGCACCACTATCAATACTCGCTGCGCTCTGGCTGTTAGCAATTGCTGGTGGATAATCAACGCCGCTTCAATGGTTTTACCTAAACCCACTTCATCAGCCAGTAATACTCTAGGGGCATGGCGGCCACCTACTTCAGAGGAAATATGTAATTGATGAGGGATTAAATCGACCCTCGCCCCTACAAACCCCAACAACGATGAGGTGCTATGTGCAAATTGATGTGACAGGCATTGCTCACGAAGGTCGAACCATTTGGGGTGGTCAAATTGGCCATTTAATAAACGTTGTTCTGGTTGATTCAGTTGAAAGTGGTGATCGACGAAAGTTTCTTTTAAGACCACAGCTTGAGTGGTATCGATGCGCTGGCCAATATATGTCAGCTGTTGGTCTTTCTGTTGTACTTGTTCAACCACCATCTCCCAGCCTTCATGGCTTTTTACCGTATCGCCAACCGCAAACTCTATTCGGGTTAAAGGGGCTGTTTGAGCTGCATAAACACGGCTTTCACCTGTGGCGGGAAATAACAGGGTAACTGTGCGAGATTCGATCAGCACTATTGTGCCTAGGCCTAAATCAGTTTCAGTATCACTGAGCCAGCGTTGCCCTAAGGCAAAATATTGTTGCTTAGCCATTTTCTTTTCCTTCGCTGTGTAATGTCTGCTGCAAAACGGGCGCGCATTGTAGCAAAAATTTAATCATCTACTGTTTAAAAGTAGATGATTGTCTACAGAAAGTGTTTTATTGTAATCCTAACGTTAAGTGTGTTTTGGATTCTGCGTTAACTTAGTCAAATGGACTCGAAACATGAATTAGCGGCTAGGTTTGTGATCTAAATCCAAAGAGGAGCGCCGGATGCCCAGAAAAAAAGCACTAAGTTCAAAAGTTTATGTGTTAGATACCAATATTCTGCTGCATGAACCCCTTGCCTTTTTATCCTTTAAAGAAAACGATGTAGTGGTTCCCATGACAGTGCTTGAGGAACTAGATTACATTAAGGACAGTAAAAAAGACGTCGCCCGCGACGCACGAGTTTCCATTAGAGCGATGGAAGATCTGCTTCATGACGCAACACCAGAAGAGCTGATGCAAGGGGTATCTATGCAAGGCTTAGGTGCTGGAGAAGCTGCGCCTACAGGTAAGCTTTCGATTTTTGTCGATCATGGTATGCCTGTATCCCAACAAGTGTTTACCAGCAATGAAAATGATAACCGCATTATCAATAGCGCCCTATATTTACAAAAATCTCATCATCCAAAACAAATAGTTTTGGTGACAAAAGATATCAATATGCGCTTAAAAGCCAAAGGCGCTGGCTTAGCCCACGTAGAAGATTACCGCACCGATCAACTCGTTACAGATATCAAATACTTATCAAAAGGTTATCATCAATTTTCAGGTGAATTTTGGGACATTGTGAAGGCTGTAGACAGTCGTACCGAAGGACGTGACACTATTCATACTATCGATAGAAATGTGCTGCCCGAGGCCTATGTAAACGAATTTTTATTAGACGATAGTCAACATTTCGCCGGTTTAGTGGAATCCATAGATGGCGAGCATTTAGAGGTATTAGATTTAGGTTATGAGCGTTTAATGGGTCGTAAAGCGTGGGGCATTCAACCTAAAAATATTGGTCAAGCTATGGGACTACATGCATTGCTCGACCCCCATATTGATTTAGTCATATTAACTGGCCCTGCTGGCAGTGGTAAGACCTTACTAGCGTTGGCGGCGGCGCTCGAAATGGTGATTGAGAAAAATATGTACGATAAGATCATCGTCACCAGAAGCACCCCTGAAATAGCCGAATCTATAGGCTTTTTGCCCGGTACCGAAGAAGAAAAAATGGCTCCTTGGTTGGCCGCTATTACCGACAGTTTAGAAGTGCTGCACAAAAATGATGAAAACGTAAAAGGATCGATGAGCTACATCATGGAAAAGGCCAACATTCAGTTTAAGTCAGTGAACTTTATGCGTGGTCGAAGTATTCAAAATGCCATAGTGATTTTAGATGAGTCACAAAATCTCACAGCTTCACAATTAAAAACCATTATTACCCGCTGCGGTGAAGGCACTAAGTTGATTTGTAGTGGTAATTTGGCTCAAATCGATAGTAATTACCTAAGCGCAGTGACCTCGGGTTTGACTTACCTAGTTGAGAAATTTAAGAACTTCTCTGGCAGCGCCACAATGACGTTAGACGGAGTGGTACGCAGTCGACTAGCGGAATTTGCCGAAGAGCAATTATAAGCTGACAATAAATAGAATATAAGCAAATGCCGCAAACTTGTGGCTACTGCACTTCCTCCACGCTAAACATATTCCCGGCTATGGCCTGGGCACTGCTAGTGGCAATTTTTCCTAGTGGAATTTTTGCTGGCCCTGTTGGCTCCATCAACAAATATTCAGCCCCGCCGAAATATAAGGTTTGTTCATTGGTTCTAAAAGGCAAAACTATGCCCAGTAAGGCATGGTTGGGCAAGAACACCATGGCCATTTTCACTTCTGGCAAAAGCGAGCGAATTAGGCTTGCCATCAATACCGTTTTACTATCGCAGTCACCTTGATTATTGGCAATCACAGACAAGGGGGGTAAATATCCCGCACCATTAGATGTTAGGCGATTCTCTAACTCATTGTAGGGGATACTTTGTACCCAGCTTAGTACCAAATTTACGTATGAGCGCGTACTACTATTGGTAGGTAGTTTGTTGTACATAGCTTGAGCTACAGGTAATAAGGCTGCTTTATTCTCAGCAATATAACGCAGGTGATCGGGTTTTACCGCTTTTTGGCCTAAGTAGGAGCGAAAGTGGCTGTAGTAATTGTCATCAAGATACTGATCGAATGCTTTTTCTTGGCTTTGATCCATGGAACGTTGCCATTTATCAAAGAGGTTCTGTGATCGGCTCGTAACTTGAATATGAATATTCTCCCCTCTATGCTGAATTTGCACGCGAGCTTCTTTGGGGTTGATTTTTCGAGCGGCTTTATGCAGCTCAATAAAGACATACTGTTGCGCCAATTCGGGAATGAATTTTCTATGGCTTTGCCGGTTTAATGCGAATAGCGGCAACGAAAATGCTAAATCTGTTGCTTGCTCTTGATGATTTGACCAAGTGTAACTGAAGTGGGTCTCTTGGCTTTGTTTAGCTTTATTGAATGTTAACTGTTGGGCATAGCTAGAAATAGGCATGCTGATAACAGCTAATGCAAGCCATCTGAAAGCATTGCGAGGGATTCTGAACATAAATTCTACTTGGACTCACCTGAAGAGAAACACACCTAGACTATCACCAAGTTTGCATTATTGGTAATTTGCCAATGCTATTCTCTATCGGTGGTAGCAATGATATTAAACTTGTCGTGAATGCCGGTGGTGACCACTACCTCAATAGGAGAACAGCAAATGCGACAATCGACAATTTGCTGTTGGTTTAAATCATTTTCTTCATCAATTTCTAGATCATTAGTGACCATACAATAAGGGCAACTGAACTCTGCGCTTGCGGTTAGGCTCATTTTAATCCTTAAAAACCAACAAAAAGGGTAATGTGATTGTAGGTCAATAATTTACTAAATGATCACTTTTTATAAGGGCTAACTCAAACTAGCAATATATTGTTTAAAGGCCACATTGGCGACTTTTCTATCTTCGGCAATTTTCTTGACGTCTTCTCTTTGATTCAATTTGGCCATGAGCTCTTTCGCACCCGGTGCTAAAGCTAATAAATCGAAGTCAAATAACTTACCTGCAACTAAAGCCGCGAGATCGGCGCTGTATAAAAATACTATGTCTGCTGCCGTAAGCTGCTCGCCCGCTAGATACGGACTAAATTGAGCACATCGCGCCATGCCTTCAATGCCTTTGTACAAGGCACGTTTTGCCTGTTTTTTAGTGAGTTCATCGACTTCTTGACCAAAAAATACTGCTGGATGGCAACGCCTGGCAGGTAATTCCAAATAAAGCTCCGCCATTTTAACCATCTCTCTTATCTTGGCCTTTGCAAACGCATCACCAGGATATAAAGGATTGTTAGGATAAGCCTCATCGAGATATTCAAGAATGACATTGGTTTCAGTTAAAACACCTTGCTCGGTTTCTAAAGCAGGTACTTTGCCCATAGGACTTTTATCAAGGTATTCAGACGACTGGTTGGGATATAAAATGACGGTTTTATATTCGATGCCCTTAATTGCGCAGCCTAGTTTGATCATATTAAAGTAGTTACTGACGTCAAAACCATAGAGAGTTAACATTTTTGCACCTTTTGGTGGGTTGTTGAGGTGGGTATCTTGGTATAACTATGTACTGTACTCAACATCGTTTTATTGATGATTTGCCATTAATTTACGCTATAATCCGCCCAATTAAAATTTGGGGAAAATATTATGCGCGTTATAGGTGTTGAATTAAGTGGTAATGATGCCAATGTTTGTTTGTTGTCTTTAGAGGAAGAAGTGTTTCAAATTCCCGATTGTCGTACCCGTAAATTATCTCTACCTAAGAACGCGATCGCCAAGGACCTACGGTATTTTCAAAAGACCGTTGCCCAATTAGTGCAAGACTACAAAGTCGAACAAATCGTGATTCGTCAACGCCCCATGAAAGGCAAATTTGCTGGTGGAGCAATCGGCTTTAAATTAGAAGCGGCCTTAGAGTTGTTAAATGATGTTGAAGTCACAGTATTGTCGCCCACAGAAATCAAAGAATCGTTAAAACGTAATCCTGTATTAGTGCCAATGGCCGAAACCGGTTTAAAGATGTTTCAAGAAGTCGCCTTTAATACCGCCTTTGCTTTTTTGATGAAAGATAAATACGCAGAGTAATACAGCGACGATTTTTAGTATTACTCGCTAGTTTAAAGAAAGTCCAAACACGGCGTTATTTTAATAAATAGCGCCGTTTTCGTTGTTTGTAATGGTCTAATTATTTCCGCTCTGGGATTTTTTCCTGTGGTGTAAACCGCGACCCACTAAATAGATTAATAGAACGGCTACGCTGAAAAATATGCTCCACTTTATGGCTGTGATAAATCCAACAGTATCGGCGATGTGATTATGTTGCTTAGGGTAAGCACTGAGCAGAAAAATTAGGAAGCCGTTCTCAGTTAAATCAAAAAGTACCACAATATAAGGTATCAAAATGATTTTTTGTGGGCATGGAATGGTCAGCTTTTTGATGATTACAGCCATGATCATCGATAACAACGTGCCATAATAAATTGGATAGGCTAAATCGACAGTAAGTAATCCCATAATATATCTAGTGCGAATGGCTTCACCGTATGCGCTTAACATCTGATATAGCGTATCGTGGTTATACCATAAGAGTAAATCGAGAGGCCCTACACTGCCTGAATTAATAACTTGAGGTAAAAGAAGTAGTGGGAATACTAGATAGATCGCGCACATTCCAAGTATCAATCGAAGGTTTGCGACCTTAAAGCACCAAGCAAGCATACTGTCCATTTTTCGCCTTTATTTAATAGGCTAAGCTTCTTCTGCTTTCACCCGCCATTGTCACTTTTAGAAATCTACAGCGATATACCACTCTCTGGCAAATAGTTTATGGCATGGCGAAGAGATTTAGTAATACCGTAAAGCTTGCGCTTTCCCCCAAAAAACGCGATATGAAAATACCGTATAAGCCAAAATACAAGGAATGACGATAACCGCGCCATACAAAATAAAACCTAAGGATTCCGGGGCGCTGGCTGCCTGCCAAATAGTTAGTTTGCCGGGCACCACATAAGGGTAAAAGCTAAAGGTAAGGCCACAGAAACAAAACACATACACCACAACTGTAATTAAAAATGGGAGCCAACAGCCGCTGTCACCTTCTAAGGGTAATTGTTTTAGGACTAGATTGCCTAAGTACAACAAGACAAAACACGCAAAAGGTACTATGGCCATAAAATAGGCGAAAGGCGGGCTAGTCCAGCGCTCAAAAACAAACTGATTGATCAATGGATTGACAATACACACGGCAAGAATCCCTAAGAAACTTACTTTTCCTGCCAGTTTTGCCCATTTAATGGCCTCCAATTGTAACTCGTCGCTGGTTTTTAATATTAACCAGGTACTGCCAATAAGAGCGTAGGCACAAGTGACGCCTATTGCACTTATTGTGGCAAATACATATGCACTCACTGAGTCTTCAAAACCCATCACAAAACTACCTAACATATAACCTTGGCTGGTAGAGGCAATACATGATCCCAATTTAAAGATGCGGTTCCAATGATGTTTATTAACTTGTGCCACCTTAGCCCGAAAGTCAAAAGCCACTCCCCGTAGAATAAGCCCTACCAACATAATGGCTGTTGGAATATATAGTGCTTTTAAAATTACATTGTGGGCGCTGGGAAAAGCGATAAGTAGTAAGCCTACCGCCAATACTAACCAGGTTTCATTGGCATCCCAAAAAGGTCCGATTGAGGCAATCATTTGGTCAGCTTGTTTATCATTGCTAAGGGGTAACAGTATACCTACTCCTAAGTCATAGCCGTCTAAAATGGCATAAACAATGACTGACAGCGCCATAAGCCCAGCAAAAACAATGGGCAAGTTAATGTCGGCGATCATAATGTTGCTCCTTGATTGGTATTCTTTAGGTGATGTCTGCTTTGCCGAGGTTTTTCTTCAGGTTGAATTTCTTCTATTTCCACAGCTTTTCGCGCCATCAAAAATAGCGTATGTAAATAGGCAATCAGTAAAATTACGTATACGGATAAGTACAATATAAAACTAAATACTACGTTTTCTGGTGCAATATTGGTGACAGCATCTGATGTTTTTAACAGACCCGACACCAGATAAGGCTGGCGGCCTATTTCTGTGACATACCAACCCGCCAATGTGGCTATCCACCCAGAAAAACTCATAGCAACAAGGCAATATAGCAGACCTCTACTTAACTGATGTTGACGGAGTAATTTGTAACTACTGATCCATGCAACAATTAGCATCAACATACCCATTGCCACCATAATGCGAAAACCATAAAACACTGGAGCCACGGGCGGATGGAGGCCCTTAAAATCGTTGAGACCTTGAACTTCTCCCTCAGCATCATGGGTCAAGATAACACTGGTCACTTTGGGGATAGCTAGTTCAAAATGGTTAGTGCGGTTTTTCTCATCTGGTATCGCAAACAACAACAGTGGCACACCTTTTTGTGTGTCCCATATCCCTTCCATTGCCGCTATTTTCTGGGGCTGGTGTTGCAGAGTATTTAGGCCATGTAAGTCGCCTACAAATATTTGTACAGGCACCAAGAGTGCTGCCACCAAGATTGCGGTTTTGAGTGCTAACTTAGGAGCTTGTTTATTATCTCCCCTAATGATGCGATAGGCTGAAATCCCGGCAATTAAAAACGAAGCAGTGAGCGCCGACGCCAACAATACATGCGTCAAGCGGTATGGAAAGGAAGGATTAAAAATGACTGCCCACCAGTCAACCGCATGGGCAACGCCATCACGCATTTCAAAACCTGTAGGTGTTTGCATCCAAGAATTTAGTGCAATAATCCAAAAAGATGAAAGGGTGGTGCCTACCGCTACTAATAAGGTGGCTAAGGTATGTAACCAGCCCGGTACACGATGGATACCAAATAACATCACCCCTAGAAATGTGGCTTCTAAGAAGAAGGCGGTCAGCACTTCATAGCCTAAAAGTGGGCCCGCTATATTGCCTACTGTCTCCATATAACCCGGCCAATTTGTACCAAACTGAAATGACATGGTGATACCACTTACCACACCTAAGGCAAAAGTTAGGGCAAACACTTTTACCCAAAAACGGTAGATCCGCATCCACACAGGATGCCCGTTAAGTGAAAAACGTAGTTTGAAATAGAACAGAAACCAGCCTAACGCAATAGTGATACTGGGAAATAAAATATGAAAACTAATATTGGCCGCAAATTGCAGACGAGACAATAGGAAGACGTCAGCCATAGGACACCTCATAAGTTGTGTTAGAAAATTACTATCTTTGGTTTTAAGTTTCTCTTGCGTTATTCATTACTGCGCTTTAGCAGCTTGTCTTTCATATTGAGTACCTTGCCAACACCTGAGCCCAATTTCATCAGCGCATCGAGTTTCTCAGGGCTCAACCGCTGTAACTCGCTTGACCATTTAGTGATGCCTTCTAGTAGATCATGTACTTCTTGGAGTTTTTCCTGAGCATGTTGTTCTTGTTCGTTTGCTGGGGTGTCTAGCAGAATATCCCGCAGTAACGATAGGGTAGGATCCATTTCCCGTTTACGGCGCTCTTCAAATACTCTGTTGGCCATATCCCAAATACTGCCATTGGTTTGAAAATATTCTTTACGATCTCCGGCTTTGTGGTGCATTTGAATAAGGCGCCAAGACTGTAACTCCTTTAAACCCATACTCACGTTACCACGAGAGATACTTAGTGTTTCCGCTATTTCATTGGCGCTCATGGGATCTTCGGTGATCACCAACAAGGCATACATTTGACCAACCGTGCGATTAAACCCCCAGCGGCTACCCATCTCACCAAAATGCATTACGAAGGTTTCGATCATCGGAGTCATATTTATCATTAACCTTTTAAAGTTTCAGTAATTACTGAAACTTTAAAAGGTTTGCTTGGCTGGGTCAAGAGGTATTTACAACTAAACCTAATTATCCGCCTAACTTAAGGGAGAAAAGAAAAATATTAAAGCAGGGCAATGTCGACCATATCAAGCAGATTTCGATTAACAATCAGCTTTTTGGCATCTTCAATGTCGGGTGAAAAATACCTGTCTTTGTCGTAAAAGGGGACTCTAGTGCGCAGCAGTGCTTTCACCGATTTGAGTGTGTCACTGGTTTCAAGGGGGGCTCTAAAGTCTAATCCTTGGCTGGCCGCTAACCATTCGATGGCTAAAATGCCTGCTACGTTGTCAAAAATATCCCCTAAACGTCTGCCCGCAAAGGTTGCCATAGAGACATGATCTTCTTGGTTGGCCGATGTAGGCAGTGAATCTATAGAAGCGGGGTGAGCTAAGGTTTTGTTTTCACTGGCAAGGGCGGCGCTGGTGACTTGGGCAATCATAAAGCCTGAATTAACACCGCCGTTGTCTACCAAAAATGGCGGTAAACCGCTGAGGTGTGAGTCAATCAAGAGCGCCATTCGTCTTTCAGATAAAGCGCCCATTTCTGAAAGTGCAATGGCTAACATGTCGGCTGCCATCGCCACGGTTTCGGCGTGAAAATTGCCTCCAGAGAGAATGTCGCTGCTGTCGGCAAATACTAAGGGGTTATCGGATACGCCATTGGCTTCAATGATTAGGGTCTCGGCAGCAAAGCGCAACTGCTGTAAACATGCACCCAAAACTTGCGGTTGGCAGCGCAATGAGTAGGGGTCTTGAACTTTTTCACAATGATCGTGTGAATGACCAATGCTAGACTCTTTTAACAAAGTCCGATAGGCCGTGGCGACGTCTATTTGTGCTTGATGACCTCTGGCTGCATGAATACGGTTATCAAATGGCACCCGTGAGCCTAAAGCAGCTTCTACACTTAAAGCACCAATAGCAATACTACTGTAGAGTGCATTTTCGGCGCTGAATAATCCCTTCAATGCAAATGCCGTTGACGCTTGCGTACCATTTAGTAAGGCTAAACCTTCTTTTGGGGCGAGGGCAATTTTTTCTAATCCGGCAATGTTTAAGGCGTGTTGTGCAGAGATTTTGGTGCCTTGATAAATCACTTCGCCTTCGCCTAATAACACCGCGCTCATATGTGCCAGCGGCGCTAAATCCCCCGAGGCCCCCACCGAGCCTTTTTCGGGAATAGCCGGATAGACTTCTTTGTTATACAAGGTGATCAAGGCTTGGATAACCTGTAAACGAATTCCTGAGTACCCTCTAGATAGAGAATTGATTTTAAGTAACATTAACAAACGTACTACGTCTTCTGTCATAAAGTCGCCTATACCAGCGGCGTGAGACAGCACGATACTGCGCTGCAGCAATTCGAGCTCAGATACCTCAATTTTGGTATTGGCCAATAAACCAAAACCTGTGTTGATACCATATACAGTACGGCCTTGGGCAATCACGTCTAATACAATTTTCTCAGCCTTATGGATGGCGCTAGAAGCCTCGGGCGACAAGGTAATAGGGATGTGCTGTCGCTGCACGTCGCGCAACTGTGAAAGGCTGAGGTGCCCCGGTTCAATAACAATACTTTGCATTACTTATTTTCCTAAATATCTAACATGGGCAGGTCTAGGTTGTTGTTTTTAGCACAGGTTTTGGCGATATCATAACCGGCATCTGCATGGCGCATCACGCCAGTAGCTGGGTCGTTATGTAACACCCGAGCAATACGTTTATCCGCTTCTTCAGACCCATCACATAAAATAACCACACCAGAATGTTGACTAAAGCCCATACCCACGCCGCCGCCGTGATGCAAACTTACCCAAGTCGCACCGCCCGCTGTGTTGAGCATGGCGTTAAGAATAGGCCAATCTGAGACTGCGTCTGAGCCATCTAGCATAGCTTCGGTTTCACGATTAGGTGAAGCAACAGAGCCTGAATCAAGGTGATCGCGGCCTATGACTATGGGCGCTGATAGTTCACCGGTTCTCACCATTTCATTAAAGGCCAAGCCTAACTTTTGCCTTTCACCTAAGCCCACCCAGCAGATACGGGCGGGCAAACCCTGAAATTGAATGCGCTCTTTGGCCATATCCAACCAGTTATGCAGCTGTGGATTATCGGGTATCAGCTCTTTTACCTTGGCATCGGTTTTATAAATATCTTCAGGATCACCAGACAAAGCCACCCAGCGAAATGGCCCTATGCCTTGGCAAAATAGTGGCCTGATGTAAGCAGGTACAAAGCCAGGAAAATCGAAGGCATTTTTTATACCTTCTTCTAAAGCCATTTGCCTGATGTTGTTGCCGTAATCTAAGGTGACTGCACCTTTAGCTTGCAGTGCTAACATGGCTTTCACTTGTATGGCCATGGATTGTTTGGCTGCTTTTACCACCGCAGATTCGTCTGATAAACGTATGCTGGCGGCCTCTTCTAAACTCCAGCCTTTTGGTAAATAACCGTTTAAGGGATCGTGGGCGCTGGTTTGGTCAGTCACCACATCTGGGATGATATTGCGTGTTACCAATTCAGGAAAAATATCCGCAGCATTAGCAAGTAAACCAACAGAAATAGCTTCACCCGCCAATTTGGCTTGATTGATTAGTTCAATTGCGTGGTCGAGATTGTCGGCTTTTTTATCTAAGTAGCCGGTTTTGATCCGAAAATCGATGCGGCTTTCGTCCACTTCAATGGCTAACATAGAAAACCCTGCCATAGTGGCGGCCAATGGTTGTGCCCCGCCCATGCCACCTAAGCCACCTGTTAATATCCAGCGGCCTTTCGCCTCGCCATCAAAATGTTGTTTGGCCACACTGACAAAGGTTTCATAAGTGCCCTGCACTATGCCTTGAGAACCAATGTAAATCCAAGAGCCTGCAGTCATCTGCCCATACATCATCAGCCCTTGTTTATCTAACTCATTAAAGTGCTCCCAGTTTGCCCAGTGAGGTACTAGATTAGAGTTAGCAATAATCACTCTTGGGGCATTTTCGTGAGTAGGAAACACCCCTACAGGTTTGCCACTTTGTACCAGCAAGGTTTCATCGGTATTGAGGCGTTTTAACACTTCAACTATTTTGTCGTAACTTTGCCAATCTCTGGCTGCCCGACCTATGCCTCCGTATACCACTAAACTCTGTGGGTGTTCGGCCACTTCCGAGTCAAGGTTATTCATTAACATTCTAAGAGGCGCTTCTGTTTGCCAGCTTTTAGCATTGAGTTGTTTGCCTCTAGGTGCCCGAATAATGCGCTTGGGATCATGTCGATTCATAATCATTTCCTAATCTGCGTGATGAAAATCAAGGTGTCCGCCTATGCGGTAGCGGTTACCTGGGTGATATAAACGGGCATAACTCACCACTCCTTTGCTTGAATAGGTGCGACGACTTATCTTCAAACAAGGTTGAGCAATAGGAATGTCCAGTATGTGAGCTAACTCATTGTCGGGCAAAATGGCCTCAACAGAATGATCAGCTTCAGTAAGGGGAGCAATTTTCGTTAAATAATGATTGGCCGTAGTAAGCTTAAAATCTTGTTCAATATATTGCTGCGCCAAAGTGGGGTTAACCAAGCGGTCTTCTAACTGAATGGCAAGGCCGTTTTCTTTATGCACTATCTTAGTTTGAAAGACCACACTATTTGCCTGAACACCTAACCAAACACTTTGTTGTTCAGACGCAAGTACTTTATCTACAGTTAACACTTGGTTGGAATAACTATGTCCACGCTGAACAATTTCGTCATCTATGCTGCGAATTTCAAGGATCGAACTCATAGGCCTGCTATCAGACACAAAAGTACCTAGACCCTGAGAGCGAACTAAAATTCCCTCAGTCACTAATTCGGTCAACGCCCGCCTAGCCGTCATGCGGCTAACGCCAAAGCTTTCTGCTAATTGGTTTTCTGACAGCACTTTGTCTCCAGGGCACATTTCACCGCGCTCTATTTCGTCAAGCAAAGCAGATTTTATTTGTACAAATCTGGCCTGCACTGGGGATTTTTTATTCATCATTAACCGCTCCGCTCAGATGGCGTATAATCTATAGCAACACACTTGTATATACAAGTGTGTGTGAGTAAACTAATTCATATCAAAACGCTAAGAGAATAGTCATGGCTGAATTGTGTGATCTGGTAATAAACAATGTGCGCATTGCTTCAATGCAAAACAATGGACAAGCTTACGGCCAACTTTCTCAATCTTCTGTTGCCATTAAAGACGGCAAAGTGCTGGCTATATTCGATGCTTTAGACGCGACCTATCAAAGCATCAAAAACGTCGATGGCGAAAATAAATGGTTATTGCCTGGTTTTATCGACTGCCACACTCATCTGGTTTATGGTGGCAACAGGGCCAACGAGTTCGAGCAACGTTTGCAAGGCAAAACTTACACGGAAATAGCCCAACAAGGCGGTGGTATATTAGGTACGGTCAATGCCACAAGAGCAGCATCCGAACAAACTCTGCTCAGCCATGCCATTAAACGCGCGGCTAGATTGACTGAAGAAGGTGTGACTTGTATTGAAGTCAAATCAGGCTACGGTTTGGATAGGGATACAGAGCTAAAAATGCTCAAGGTGGCCAAACGCATTGCTGAACATTTGCCTGTGAGTATTGAAACTACCTACCTTGGTGCCCACACTGTGCCGAAAGAATATCGCAGCAACCCAGATGATTATGTACAATTTATTTGTGAGCAAGTGATCCCCGTTGTCGCCAAACAAAAACTTGCCAGTTGTGTCGATGTATTTTGTGAAAGCATAGGCTTCTCAGCCGCACAAAGTCGCAAAATATTTGCAGCAGCAAAAGCTCAGCAACTTAATGTGAAAGCGCACGTTGAACAACTCTCAGATTTAAAAGGGGCCAAATTGGCGGCTGAATTTAATGCACTTTCAGTTGATCATATCGAATATTTAGATCCAAAGGATATTCCCGCAATAAAACAATCTGGCACTGT
Source organism: uncultured Paraglaciecola sp. (assembly GCF_937123705.1). Lineage (GTDB taxonomy): Bacteria > Pseudomonadota > Gammaproteobacteria > Enterobacterales > Alteromonadaceae > Paraglaciecola. The sequence continues at coordinate 24,825 of NZ_CAKZKO010000211.1, forward strand.
GGCGGTATTATTACCCGGCGCGTTTTATTATCTAAATGAAAGCCAAAAACCCCCTGTCGCTGCATTAAGAGCCCATAGTATTCCTATGGCAATTGCCACAGATCTCAACCCTGGTAGTTCTCCCATAGCATCCCTGTTAACCATAATGAATATGGCCAGTGTATTGTTTTCTTTAACGCCAGAAGAAGTGCTCTATGGGGTAACTAAAAACGCCGCACAGGCCTTAAGACTTGCCAACAAAGGCCAAATAAAAGCCGGCTTAGATGCAGACTTATGTTTATGGGATATCGAACATCCTGCCGAGCTAGTGTACGGCATTAACCATCATAGACCAGCAGCTAAGTGGTTTGCGGGTAAGGAGTGTTAAACCACATGCAAACATTAGATAAAAGCTACCTATGGCAAGGCCGAGAAGATAGCGAAGAAGGTCAAAACGGCTTACGTTGGCATCAGGTAATGGGTAAAAAGCAGCATAACAAAAGTGTCAGTTTACTTGGTTTTGAATGTGATTTAGGTGTTATCGCCAATAAAGGTAGAGCGGGAGCCGCAAAAGGTCCTACTGCAATACGGAATTCGCTAGCAAACCTAGCTTGGCATGCAGATTGTGATGTATACGATACAGGCAATATACTTGCAGAAACAAGTTTGCCTGCAGCCCAGAAAGCCTATGCTGAGCAAATTGCAAAAGATCTCAGTGAGCATACTCTTGTTATTGGACTGGGAGGCGGACATGAAATTGCGTGGGGCAGTTACCAAGGATTAGTTCACGATCTTGCCACTCAGCCCAACAAAAAAATTGGCATAGTCAATTTTGACGCACATTTTGATCTGCGTAATCCGGCGCAAACAACTAGCTCAGGCACACCTTTTAGACAGATAGCAGAATTTTGCCAAAGTCAGCGCCAGTCGTTTCATTATGCCTGTTTAGGTATAGCTGAATCGTCCAACACCAGTGCACTGTTTAATTATGCCAAACAAACTAAAACCCGTTATTTACTGGATATCGACTGCAATGTTCACGCTGCCACAGCGCTACTAGAACCCCTGTTAAATGAGGTGGATGAAGTCTATGTCACCGTCTGCCTTGACGCTTTCCCTGCAAATCGTGCCCCTGGCGTAAGTGCTCCTAGTGCATTGGGTATTTCAGTTGAGTTTGTGATCCATATGTTGCGCTGGGTTGCTCAGTCACAATCTTCTTTTCATTATAATTGGCGGTTAACAGACATCGCCGAAATGAATCCTTACTATGATATTGATAACAGAACCGCAAAGCTAGCGGCACGCCTAGTGCATGAGATGGTAAGATGCCATGCTCAATAAGAGTAGCCACACCCCTTTAACGATTGCCTCTGAGTGACTAATTGTTAGGATGAATTGGTATAACGCCAATTTAATTTGCTATTCCTTTGATTAGAATGGCATTCCTCAATATATCTGCTAATTCTTTAACTGTACCAATTATGCATTTAAGGAAATATGACTTGGCCTACCAGACTATTGTAAACATTTCATTGAGCTTAGTAAGATGTTAGGCGCAGTTTCAACATCTTTGCTTAATGTCCGCAGTATGCCCACGTCCAGTGGCGCTATTCTTGGCCAACTCACAGAAGGCATGGTGGTGAAAGGCGATGGGCCTTTTGATAATTGGTTGCAACTTGAATATAACAATGCCTTTGGCTTTGTTTCGTCTCATTATCTAAGGCCAGTAAATGACTTGTCTAGGCTGGTTGGCACAGTCAACACCCATAAACTAAATGTACGTCAAGCCCCTTCATCCAGTGGCAAACAACTCGCGACTATCAGTCGTGGTGCATCCGTTAAAACCTTAGGGATCCTAAATCATTGGTTAGAAATCGAATTTAACGGGGCAACGGCTTTTGTGGCGGCTCGCTTTGTTGACTTGGTATATGTATCAAAGGGCTACTATGCAAAAGTGAGTGCAGATATCTTAAATGTGCGTTCGGCGCCACTTTTAAATGCCAATATATTGGGTCAACTCGCTATGGGCGGGAAAATTTGGGTTGAAGCAACGCAGCAAAAATGGAGTCAGATTCGTTTTAATGGCAACCGAGCTTATGTCGCCAGCCGATTCTTGACGCCACTACAGGATTTAGACGACATTCAGGAAGATCCCATTGCTTTATCTGACCATCAAGATGATGTTGTCATCCCCGTTGCCCAGCAAGGCCAAATGCTGTCTCGCCTAACCCCTACTACTATATTAACAGTGACAGGCAGTAGCGAACAGCGCAATGTTGCCGCCACTTGGAATAGATGGGGCGCTTTGTTGACCGATTTAAGTAAACAAAAAAAATTGGATGTAGCCTGCGCTTTAGCCGTTTTGTGCGTAGAAAGTTCAGGTAAAGGCTTTGAGCAAAACAATAGCGACCGCATGATTATTCGTTTTGAAAATCATAAGTTTTGGAAGTTTTGGGGTAAACATAACCCACAACAGTTTCGGCAGCATTTCAGATACAGTAACGATAAAGTATGGCAAGGTCACCAGTGGCGCAAAGAACCCAGTGGCGAGTGGCAAAGGTTTCATGGTCATCAAACCAACGAATGGCAAGTTTTTGAGTTTGCCCGCTTGCTAGATGAAGACGCAGCTATATTGTCTATTAGTATGGGGGCGCCACAAATTATGGGGTTTCATTTTGAGCGCATTGGCTTTCAATCCAAAGTTGAAATGTTTGATACTTTCGCCGCTAGTATTCAAGGTCAAATAAACGGCTTATTCGACTTTTTCTCTCCCAAGATGCTGCAGTATTTGCAAGATTTAGCCTTTGAAGATTTTGCCGGAATGTACAACGGTCAGGGTCAGAAAAAAGTCTACGGCGAGAAAATCAAACAACACTATATGGCATTCAAAAAGATAATGCCGAATATAAAAAACATGCATTCCTAGGGGGGAATATGAACGTTTTTTCTTTTATCAGTAACATTTTTGAACCAGCGGTAAAATTGATTGATGATATCCATACTAGCGATGAAGAAAAGCTGCAACTTCAGGCTCAGATAAAGGCGGTTGAAAATGAATTATTAGCCAAGGTTATTGATTACGAAACTAAACTGCTTGAGGGTAAAACCGCCATCATCACAGCAGAAGCAACGGGGCAATCATGGATACAGCGTAACTGGCGTCCCATTACCATGTTGACATTTTTAGCGTTAGTGGTGCTCGATAGCTTTGGTTGGTTACCTAACCCCCTCGCCAAAGAAGCATGGACCTTGTTGCAAATTGGCTTGGGTGGTTATGTGGCGGGTCGCTCTGCAGAAAAAATGACCCAGCAATACTTAAAAGCCCGCCCCGCCGAAGATAAAAACAGCGGCATGGCCAAAGGTTAACAACACTTAGGGACTTAATGCGCCAATATTATTGGCGCTTCCCTGGGTGATATTGCTCAACCGCTCGTTGCAACACATCTTCTTTGTAATAGGCTACATCTTTAAATTTTCCTTGGGCGTAACGCTTAGCTTGATCGTAAAAATGGGGAGAGGTGGGATCGCCACTCTGACCGCCGGCCAAAAGCGATTTAGCCTTCACCTTGTCACCAAATTCCACCACAGCCACAAAGCTATTGCCTCTATATCCATATAGCTTTTTACTGCCATTTACACTACGAGCACCAAAAGCGGCCAATGCTCCCCAACGTCCTGATGCCATACCGATTGGAATGCTTGGTTGACTGTCGTCTACTGGTAAATCAATATCGCCAGTAAGCCTTTGTAGTCGATTAATGTCTCCCCAAGGTGTTTGCCACTTTCCGAAATCTGCTGTCAATTTTTCAATGGCCTTTTCAAAAATATTGAGTCGCACAGAGCGTAATGAGTCAGTGCCAAAGTGTTCTATGGTTTGCATCAAGCTGTAACCTTCTGGACGCAGGCCGTCTTTTAGGTATTGCATGCCATAATAATGGGCCAGCGACATGGCGACAGAATCTACCGATACGCGATAATCCCATTGGCGCAATTGCTCAATAGGCTCAGCTAATCCTACAGGCGCGCGATGATAAGTATCATAAGCACTGATAAGGCCAGAAATCAGGGATTTGAATCCTGGTAAATAAGGATCGTAGGCAATCTCAATTAGTTTATCTAAGGTAATCTCAGATTGTTCACTGAGTACTTGAACTGCGTGAATTCCTCTAAAATTTTCAGGGTCGGGTGCCATGTAAGTGGGGTAATCCGTAGCACGAGGACTAGACTCACCTGCTGCTGTAAAGGGGGTTGAATTGGCGTTTTGGATCCAGCCGTTAGCAGGATTAACAATGTGAACTGTTTCTTCTACTGAATGAAGACCATTCCAGTCTGTATCTTTAGTAGAGCCAATAACCGGCTGTGAATAATCAAAACTGGGATCTCGCCTTGGAATAAAATTACCATGGTAATAAGCAATAGTACCATCGGCATCCGCGTAAACTGTGTTGTTAGATGAATTGGTTCGCATATCCATCATCTTGCGAAATTCATCATGATTGCTGGTTTTTGTGCGAGTAAAAGACTGCATTAGCGCACTAATTGGAGTCCAATTTATTCTTGTGGTCACCCATTGGCCTTTCTCCATATGGGTGACTGGACCGTGATGAGTACGATAACTTGGGAAGGTTTTATACTTATAGGTGTCTGCGTCACGATACTTTAAGGTGATGTCAGCAGTTTCAACCTTTAATTTGTTGCCATCATATAAGTAATATAATGCATCATCCTGTTCAATAATGGTTTCAAGATATTCATCCATAAAATCTACTTTGGTTGAGGTGTGCATCCAGCCATTTTTGTCATTAAATCCCTGATATACAAAAAACTGGCCCCAAGTTACGGCACCATAGGCATTTAAGCCTTCTTCGCTGACCATATGGACTTCGGGCCGAAAGTAAAAAGAAGTGTGAGGATTGATAAGTAGCATGGCATCACCAGACTGAGTCAACTTACCCGAAATGGCGATGCCATTTGAACCGCTTGGTTCAGCCATATGTGTATCCACTTTGTCTGGGCTAGCCAATCTACTGCCATAAAACGCTTCGATACCCTTAACCGAAATTTGCTCGATATCACCTCCAATTGAACCTTCAGAGAAAAACATCGGCATCCAAGGTTCAAATCGCGTCAAAAGAGCCGGTTTAACGTTTGGGTGGGTGGCAAGGTAATAGTTTAGGCCATCGGCGAAGGCATCACATAGTGCTTTTAATGAAGCGGGCGCATTTTGATAGGCCAATTTTGCCTGAGGGATAGTCATAAACAAACGTGCCCGCAGATCACTGTATAAGGCTTTTTCACCTTCTACTTCTGCAAGTCTCCCAATGGCCCAAATATAGTTTCGTTCAACCCGTTTAAAGTCATCTTCGGCTTGCGCATACAACAACCCAAATACAGCGTCGGCGTCGGTTTTACCATAAATATGCGGTACGCCAAAGTCATCACGAATAATCTCAACCTGTTCTGCTCTTGTGGTTAGCCGCTCGATCTCGCTAATTGGCTTTGGTGGCGGCGGTGGAGACGCACAGGCAGCCATAAAAAATATCGAAAAAACAATTAATTTAAGGTTAGTACTAGAGTTCATAAATAATCCGTCAAAAAGTAACTTGCCTAATCATGCTACCAAGCAGTTATTCGAAGTACAATCAAACCAGCTTGTATAAATAAACACCAATTCAACTCGACTTCAATTCAGTATTTCCGTATGATGCGCGGCCTTTGTTTGCTCGATGGTAAACAATTCAAATTCACTTTACTTTTCTGGACGAGCTACTTTTGATTTCTACCGCAAATATCACTATGCAATTTGGCGCTGAGCCTTTGTTTGAAAACATCTCGGCTAAATTTGGCCATGGCAATCGTTATGGGCTAATTGGTGCTAATGGCTGTGGAAAATCCACCTTTATGAAAATCCTCAGTGGTGAGTTAATACCCAGTGCCGGTAACGTATCTGTTACCCCAGGAGATAAAGTAGGGACATTGAGCCAAGACCAGTTTGCTTTTGAAGAATTTACAGTAGTTGATACTGTGATTATGGGCGACACCAAGCTCTGGGAAGTGAAGCAAGAGCGAGACGCTATTTACTCAAAGCCAGAAATGAGCGAAGCAGATGGGATGCATGTGGCCGAGTTAGAAACCCAATTTGCTGAAATGGATGGCTATACAGCAGAAGCCAGAGCCGGTGAAATACTGTTACAAGCAGGTATCGCCGAGCATTATCATTTTGGATTGATGTCACAAGTCGCACCCGGTTGGAAATTGCGGGTTTTACTGGCCCAAGCGTTGTTTTCAAATCCTGATATTTTGCTTTTAGATGAACCCACCAACAACTTGGATATTTACACTATCAATTGGTTGGGTGAGGTGCTTAATGAACGTAAATGCACCATGATTATCATTTCTCATGACAGGCACTTTTTGAATTCTGTATGTACTCATATGGCCGATATCGATTACGGCGAATTGCGTATTTATCCCGGTAATTATGAGGCCTATCAGGCCGCGTCCTCTTTGATCCAAGAACAATTACACACCGAAAATGCCAAGAAAAGCGCTGAAATTGACGAATTACAAGCCTTTGTTAATCGTTTCTCGGCTAATGCTTCAAAGGCTAAACAAGCATCTTCTCGCGCCAGAAGAATGGAAAAAATCACCTTAGACGAAGTGAAATCCTCAAGCCGTCGCACCCCTAAAATCATCCTTAAACAACATAAAAAGTTACATCGCCAAGCTTTGACACTAGAACAGATGGGCCATGGTTTCGATGATAAACCCCTGTTTAACAACGCTGATTTGATTTTAGAAGCAGGCGCTAAGCTGGCAGTAATAGGAGAAAATGGCGTAGGTAAAACCACATTTTTACGTTGCTTAGTAGACGACCTGCAGGCCAGCGCCGGCGTAGTGAAGTGGTCTGAAAATGCCAGCATTGGTTATTGTCCGCAAGACAGCAGTGCCGACTTTGACAATGATCTTAGCCTATTCGATTGGATGTCGCAGTGGCGCACCCCTAAACACGATGATTTAGCCGTTCGAGGTCTATTGGGCAGTTTATTATTTAGTGCCGACGACTTTAACAAAAAAGCCAAAGTTTGTTCGGGCGGAGAGAAAAACCGCTTGTTATTTGGTAAGTTAATGATGACGGACATCAATGTGCTGATAATGGACGAACCTACCAACCATATGGATATGGAAGCGATTGAAGCCTTAAACAACGCCTTGAAAAAGTTCGATGGAACTTTGATTTTTGTGAGTCATGATAGGCAATTTGTTTCCTCACTAGCCACCCGCGTGATTGAAATTTGTGATCACCAAGTGATTAATTTCCAAGGTACATACAACGAATATCTAGCCAGTAGAGAGGCGGCACTAAAAGTTGCGTAAATAAAATGGACGGACCTTGTGATAGAGATACTAAGACAAGGTCTGCTTTAAATGTAGCGACCCAAGATATATTTTTCTGTCAGGCATCTGGTGATTAGGTGGAGCTGAAATTGCAATCTAGGGAATTATTGTTCAGCGGTAGTCTAAAACGTATTGTGCAGCAATTGCCTAGCATTTTTGTACGGGTACATCGCTCCTATATTGTTAACCTTGATAAAGTGGTCAGCCTTAAACGTGATGGTGAAAGCGGTTATCTTATTTTGACGAACGATACCCACATACCCGTTAGTCGCAGAATGATGCCGCAAGTGAAAGAATCACTCAATGCTTACTAAATTCACCCTCAGCCTAGCCAATCCCGCGCATTTCAAATACATTAATGGTATATAAATTTAGTTCTGGATTGACGAGTGCAAAATCACCAAGCTTCACCATTAAACGATTTTATTGAATATTCATTAGACGACATGCTGGCGCGATCTGAGCAGTTTTATGCCGATATAAAACGCCGCCATAGTATTCGTAGTTTTAGTGACAAAGCGGTACCAAGAGCCATCATAGAAAACTGTATTAAATCGGCAGGCACAGCGCCAAATGGAGCCAATCACCAGCCTTGGCACTTTGTAGCGATTCACTCACAGGATGTTAAGGCGCAAGTACGAGAGCAAGCCGAAGCCCACGAGAGAGGCTTTTATGATGGGCGAGGTGGTGACGAATGGTTAGGTGCTTTAAAACCCTTAGGTACAGATGCCGATAAACCCTATTTAGAAGAAGCTCCGTGGCTGATTGCTATTTTCAGTCAAAAAAATTCTGAAAAAGAAGATGGCAATACACAAACCAATTACTATGTTCACGAATCAGTAGGGATCGCCACAGGCTTTTTGATTAATGCCTTGCATCATTCAGGATTAGTCACCCTAACTCACACCCCAAAACCCATGAGCTTCTTGTCAAAAATATGTGGCCGCCCAGATAACGAACGACCATACATGCTTTTAGTTGTTGGTTATCCCAGCAAAGAAGCCACAGTGCCACACCACGCGAGTAACAAAAAGCCACTCAATGAGATTTTGAGCTTTTTGTAGATAAACTAATCCTTATTCAATAACCCTTTTACTTTATCTTTAAGTTTATCTTGCACTTTCTGCTTGGCTTGTTCCGCTAGGCGTTTTTTAGCTTCGGCTTTGGCGGCTTTAATAACGTTATCAAGCATGGCTTTAACTACTTCTAAACCCACTTGATTGGCTGGCATGCCATTTGGTTGGCCAATTGAGCCAGCACTAAATGTAGGTAAGGTTATTTCGTAAGATTTAGTATCTAGTTTTAGATCCCCTGTAGGCAGTTGTTCAAAATCTAGTTTTAGACGTACCTTACTGATCTCCACCTTTTCGACAATCACTAGCGGGTTGGCGGCTGCTTGCTCTGAGGTTTGTGGCTCACTTTTTGATTCAGAAAGTTTTGCAATTAAATTATTTTTTAATTCTAATAAGTTACCTTCACCTGATTGATTTACTTCATATAGGACTTCGGGGGCATTTATGCTAACTGTCTGGACAACATAAGGTTGGTTGATGATTTTACCCAAATCTAAGGTGATGTTATCGACACTCAATGCATCTTTATCGTTAAATCCCTGAGGATTTTTTATATGCAAGTCGATAATGCTCATACGCCCCTCAGCTAACGAAAGCTCCACTGCGGAAACTGACACAGGTGTTGCCAAGTATTGGCTGCCTTGTTTTTCTATTTGAGCCGCAATAAAATCCCCCGCGCCACTAAATATGTAGTAAATACCACTAGCGATCAGCAAAATAACTAACACAAAAATTCCAAGTACCTTTTTCATAAATATTTCCTACTAAGTTTTAGTTAAACCCGTTCCGGATAGCAACGCCTATAAATAGCGCTATTTTTGCCCTTACCTTAGCCTGCAACCAGTAAAATTCCAACTCATCAAGAGTTTGCCGCTAGTAATTACTTGGCAAAGTACGGATAATTGAGGCTAACTATATTTAGTATATTTATCATAAGGATTTTTCCATGAGCGATTTGCCCCAATGTCCTCAATGCAATTCTGCATTTACCTATGAAGACCGCGATATGTATGTGTGTCCAGAGTGTGCACACGAATGGCCTCAATCGGGTGAAGTAGATGAAGATACAAAAGTTATCAAAGATTCAAACGGCAATGTGTTGACTGATGGCGATACTATTACCGTTATCAAAGATCTTAAAATTAAAGGTTCGTCATCTGTAGTTAAAGTGGGTACTAAAGTTAAAAATATTCGTTTAGTCGATGGTGACCATGATATCGATTGTAAAATCGATGGGATTGGAGCGATGAAACTTAAATCGCAGTTTGTTAAAAAAGTATAAAAATAGCTGCTCGCGACGAGCTTCGAGTGGCTAGCAGGGAGTCAAAAACGCATAAAAAATGTGCTCAGAATATTAGTTTTTAAAACGCATTTTAAGGCATAATTGCGGCCTAGAAAATTGGGTTATTACCCACAACTTAGCAGGGGTCAAATGCAACAGATTACAATCACTACACCAGACGACTGGCATTTACATTTTAGAGACGGCGAGATGCTTGGCGAAACTGTGCCTGCTACTGCTAGGTGTTTTTCTCGGGCGATTGTGATGCCTAATTTAGTGCCTCCTATTGTGAACGCTAAATTGGCAATGGAATATAAAAATCGAATTTTAAATGCCCGTAATGAAGGGAGTCGTTTTGAACCTTTAATGACCTTGTACCTAACCAATCAAACTAGTCAACAAGATATCATCGACGCCAAGCAAGCAAGTGTAGTCGCTGCCAAGTTGTATCCAGCTGGCGCGACCACAAATTCTGCCGAAGCGGTGAGTGGGATTGAAGCTTTATATCCTGTTTTTGAAGAGATGCAAAAGCAAGGAATGTTACTGCTAGTGCATGGTGAAGTAACCGAAAACCATGTAGACATCTTTGATCGTGAAAAAGTTTTTATCGATCAATATATGGCGAAAATAGTCAAAGATTTTCCGGCATTAAAAGTGGTATTTGAACATATTACCACCCGCGATGCGGCAGAGTTTGTCTTAAGCAGTAGTCATAAGGTTGCAGCCACTATCACACCGCAACACTTGTTGTTAAACCGAAATGATTTGCTGGTAGGGGGGATTAGACCTCATAATTATTGTTTGCCCGTATTAAAACGCAGTACCCACCAAAACGCGCTCCGAAAAGCAGTGGCGAGTGGCTCAAAACAATTTTTCTTGGGTACTGATTCTGCCCCCCATGCTAAAATGGCCAAAGAAAACGCTTGTGGCTGTGCTGGGTGTTATAGCGCATGGAGTGCTTTAGAGCTTTATACCCAAGTATTTGACGAGTTGGATGCATTAGACAAGTTAGAAGGATTTGCGAGTTTTCACGGGGCTGACTTTTATGGGTTGCCTCGAAACACATCTAAGCTCACTTTAGTGAAACAACAATGGACAGTGCCAGAAACGGTGACTTTGCCAAATGGAGAGGCAATAGTGCCATTTTTTGCAGGACAAGCAGTGAATTGGAAGTTAGCCTAATATCTGATTTTTTTACTAATAAGTTTAATGTAGAGGCGTAAGTTTGTATAAAATTTCGTTATCCATTCAAAGGCAAAAGTTGTTTGTAGTAGGTGTGATTTTGCTATCAGTCTTTTGGATGACAGAGCTGTGCGCTAAACCTGCTCAGGTGCTACGTGTGGCGGTTCTTTATATAGAAGAGCCACCTTATATATACCCTTCTCCGAATTCAGGTTATCAGGGCATTTTTCCTAGTTTGGCACAAGCATTAAGTCGCGAATTAAATCTTGAATTAGTTTACATCCCAACCGGAAGAAAAGGATTAGAACAGCTAATTATTGATGGTAAAGCTGATTTTACTTGGTTATCACCGGATTGGGTCAAAAATAAAGAACAACTGATATTCTCCGAGTCTGTTTTTTTAACTCGAGAGTTTTTTTATAGTTTACTACCATTTTCTAAAAGTGATGAACCTATAGATTGGTTAAGAAATAAGAGTATTTGTCTTCGCCAAGATTATTTGTATCCAAGCCTAAATCAAATATTAGGAAAAGAAGAGGCCCAAACAACCAGAACTGTCAGGGTGTCTAGTCAAGTTTCTTTAATAAAAATATTGTTAAAAGAACGCTGCGATTTACTTTATACCAATGAATATCGAGCGAGTTGGATGAAAAACAGTTTAGGTATTGAACGTAATATTTGGCGCTCACCTAAACCGCTCGATCAAGCTAAAGTGGCCTTTATGTTTAATAAAAAGTGGGGTTCGAAGATGTCAGAGATTAATCAGGCTTTGAGTAACATTAAACGTACAGGTGAGTTAGACGACATTATAGAAACTCACGTCAACAAAAGAGAATATTTTGAATAAAGAATTTGCGTCATTAGGTCTCAATAATGCCTTGCTCGATAATTTAGAGTCTATGGGCTTCAAAGAAATGACCGAGATCCAAGCTATGAGCTTGCCTGCCATCATTGCAGGCAAAGATGTGGTTGGAAAGGCCAAAACAGGTAGCGGAAAAACTGCTGCTTTTGGTTTAGGTTTATTGCATAACTTAAAAGTGAAACGATTTCGAGTGCAAGCACTCGTTATGTGCCCAACCCGTGAGTTAGCCGAGCAAGTAGCGTTAGAGATCCGTAAATTGGGCCGTGGGATCCACAATATTAAAGTGCTCACTTTGTGTGGTGGTACGCCTATTGGACCACAAATTGGTTCGTTAGAGCATGGCGCACACATTATTGTAGGCACGCCAGGGCGCATCATGGATCACTTATTTCGCCAGCGTTTAGATTTAAGTGAAGTGAATACCTTAGTACTCGACGAAGCCGACAGAATGTTGGATATGGGTTTCGAAGTCGAAATGGCCAAGGTAATTGATGCCGTGCCACTCGACCGCCAAACCTTGTTATTTTCAGCGACTTATCCCGACACTATCGCGCAAATCAGCCGTGACGTGCAGCGTAATCCTTTGGAAGTTAGCGTTGAGGCCACGCACGAAACCAACAGTATCGAACAGCTCTTTTTTGAAGTGGAAGAGCCACATCGCGTCAAAGCAGTAGCGGCCATGTTAAGCCATTACCAAGCCGAATCTGCCATAGTTTTTTGTAATACTAAAATAGCCTGTCAGGAAGTAGCCGATGAACTCACTGCCCTAGGTGTATCAGCATTGGCTTTACATGGTGATCTAGAGCAGCGGGATAGGACTCAAGTGTTAACTCGTTTCTCAAATCGCAGTGTGGCCGTTTTAGTGGCAACAGATGTGGCGTCTCGTGGGTTAGACATTAAAGAAGTCAATGCGGTGATCAGTTATCAGATTACCCCGGATCCCGAAGTACATATTCACCGCATTGGGCGAACTGGCCGCGCCGATGCAAAAGGCTTGGCCTTAACTTTGTGCACGCCCAAAGAAATGCACCGCGCCAATGCCATTGAAGATTATCAAAAAGCCAAAATTAAGTGGACTGGTATACAAGCACTGCGTTTTCACGCCAATCGCCTTATACAGCCTGAGTTTGCCACTATATGTATAGACGGCGGTAAAAAAAGCAAAATCCGCCCTGGTGATATCTTAGGTGCGTTAACCAAAGATGCTGACATTGATGGTAGCGATATAGGTAAAATCAATGTAACCGCAACTCATACTTATGTAGCGGTGAAAACTCGCAGTGTTAAACGAGCACTGAAACAGTTTAACGAAGGCAAATTGAAAGGGCGTAAGTTTAAAGCTAGAAAGTTGAGTTAAAAGCAACTTGGAGCTAATAGCTGCGAGTTTCGAGTAAAAGAAAATGTAGAGAGTTTGTTTCCAATGATTGAATATTCGTGGGGATCCCTCTGGGTCTGAGTCAAATTAACCAATTATCTAACTCTGTTGTTTTTTCTAGATTGTTTCCTTACCTTAGGTGCTATGTAATTGTAATCTGAGTTCTCAATCTGCCTATTTAGGTATAAATACATTTTCTTTCTCTGATCCCACTGCTTTGTCAACCAAAGCCTTATTTATTGGGTTGAGTGTGTCGTATGCTGGATTGTTGAAGGCTTTTTTGGCGTAGGGCCGAGATAAGATGACTGTCATCATAATTTTGATTTAATCCTGCTCTGTTCCCAGTAATCCGTTTAATTTTTGGTAATTCGTTGCTGAAAAAGCGAATGATGTTTTTTTGGCCAGACATGAATGTCACTCTTATTTAGGTTTCTTAGTAGCAGCTCAGATCGAGGAGCAGAAGGTGAAATACTGTTATTAAATTATCTTAATCGGATTTCTTTAAGTACGGACTCAGGATTATTTTTTGCGTTTGAATCTAAGTTGAATAAACCTCAGTAAATCTATCCCCCGCTATCTCCTTGGTGAATTATAGAAGCAACAACTATCTTAAATGTGAGATGACTTGTGATACCTCAGTGGTCACTTCTTTATGCGGAATGGTATGAGTAGCGTATTGCGGATTCAGCAGAAAAGGACACCAAACATCCGTTAAATAGAGAATAATGCCTAGGTACTTAAAATAAAGTTTCCCCATTTTTACTGTTGCACGATAAATGTTGGCAAGATTTTATTAGCTAAATAGTCGTTTTGTAATGGGTTTAAGCAAGAGCGGATTCTATGTATAGTAAATTTTCATTGAGAGGACGTGCTATTTTCTAAGGGCATAAGGTAGCCACTTACAGGAGCAAGTAAGCGTTGTTAACATCACAATATCGAAAGGACATTGATGGGCTGAGAGGCATCGCAGTGCTGTCTATTATCGTGTATCACTTCAATAAAAGCTGGCTTCCTGGCGGGTTTATTGGTGTCGATATCTTTTTCGTTATTTCTGGGTTTCTGATCTCGCAACGCATATTGCAAGAACTTCAAAATCAGACGTTTTCGTTTAGTGGGTTTTATAAACAAAGAATTAGACGGATCATGCCAGCGATGCTGGTTGTTGTGACAACGACATTAATTTTTGCGCAATTCATACTAAGGCCAGAAGATGCAGAAAAAGTTGCTGAATCGTCAATTTGGTCGCTGCTCAGCTTAGCAAATGTTTACTTTTGGTTATTTGAGAATAGCAATTATTTTGCCGCGTCGAGTGAGCAACTCCCCTTACTGCACTTATGGTCATTGGGTGTAGAAGAACAATTTTATTTATTGTGGCCTTTGGCTATGGTTTTGCTGTTCAGCTTAAAATCAGTCCGCTTGTCCCTTAGCCTGTTATTAATCATTGCTTTGTTGTCATTTTTATTGGGCCAATTATTTTTTCATTCTGCCCCATCCTTTACTTATTACATGTTACCCAGCAGGGTGGGGGAGTTGTTGGGAGGGGCGATACTCGCTTGGTTACTATCTGAAAACAGCAAATTAGCTGCTCCTAATGCCTGGACGACGCTCTGTGCATATGCAGGGGGTATTATTCTGGCGGGGTCTTTTGTTTTACTTAATGAGGAAATGATTTTTCCCGGTTTTGCAGCACTACTGCCAACATTAGGCACCGCGCTACTCATCTTTTCGGGTTATGCTGGTGATTCAGTCCCTACAAGGGTGTTGAGCCACAACTATCTGGTTGGGATTGGGTTGATCTCTTACTCTGCATATCTTTGGCATTGGCCGGTATTAGCGTTTTATCGTTATGGGCACCACGAAATATCTGTATTCGTGTCGTTATTATTATTTGCTCTTATCCTGCTATTAGCTTATTTCAGTTACGCTTTTATCGAGCAGCCTTTGAGGCGTAATAATGTATCGCCATCTTCTGTCTTTCGTGGTTATTTGATTTTTCCTTCAGTGGCGATACTCTGTCTGGCTTTACTTTGTATGAAAATTGACGGATTTGGCTTGCGGTGGTTCAGTGATGGTTATAATCAGCAAGTATCTCAATTACGTAGTCAGCGGGCCCCTTCCTATAAATATGAGTATGTATGTCAGCGATCACGCCTAAGCCCAGTAGATCTGAGCAATGCAAACTGTGTTGTAGGGTATCAAAGAAACAACACAATGCCACGTGTGTTGTTATGGGGAGATTCTATGGCAAGTCATTATGTAGGTACCCTTGCTTCATTGGCAATAGAAGATAAGTTTGCATTCAAAAATTTACAGGTTGGAGCTTGCCCTCCAGTGTTTGGCGATGAGTCCCGCTTTACTCAGCCACAACGTTTAGCGGATTGCCAAGCTTCTAAAGTTATTATGCAGCAGGAGGTGAAAAAGTATGATGTAATTATTATTTCTGCTGCTTGGTCGTTTTATATGTGGAAGTCAGATACCTTCATCGATGTTTTCACTGAAACACTTCATTTGCTAGCCGAAAACGATAAAATAATTATTTTATTAGGAGAAATTGCCGCTTTTCCTTCCTTTGACCGTTGGTGCGAGGAAAAATCCCTTAGCTATCCTTTTATAAATTGTAATGTTGAAGCTGTCGAGTTAAGTCAAGAAGCACAAGATATTAATGCAACGTTGAGACGATTGGCACAGCAATACCCTAATGTCGAGTATGCAGATTTCAATGATTACCTCTGTAAAGACGGGGTATGCAAGGCCCAAGATAATGAAAACGTCGTATTGTATTTCGATAAGTATCACCTATCCATGCCCGGTTCTTGGAAGTTGGGTCGGAATATATTGGATGAGACCGGAGTATTCGCACCGTTTTCGTTTATCAAAAAAAGAATTAACCCATTAAAGGACTAAAAATTCAATAAATTGACTGTCCTTATAATTCGCTCACTTAAATTAAGCACGGAGTTTGTTTCAAATGTTTGATTACATTCAACAAATGTGGGAATTGGCTTTGCAAGGCAAAACTCAAGGTGTTTGGTTTTGGGCGGCGTTTTATACTTTTACTTTGTGTAGCTATTCAGTCATATTTCAATTACTAGTGCGTACTTGGCCTTCTACAACTGGGCAGTTAATTCACTCTGGTGTGGAAAAGTTAGGTGCTGCGGTCGTTTTGTCTGACCAGAATTACCAAGCCGGTGTGCTTTATTCTTATCAAGTACAGGGTAAAACTTATCAAGGAAAACGCATTTCACCTTGGGTAATAGTTGCCAGTCATAACGCCCAGTTTGTATTAAAAAAGCAACTTTCTAAAATTGATGTCACATCTGATGGTCGTTTATCTATTTATTACAAACCGTCTAATCCGGAAAAAAGTTGGCTTATTTTACCCAGCAAATTGGGTGTTTTTGTGACAGTTTTAATCGGTTTACTTCCCGCATTTGGTTTTTGGTTAGAATTTTATGGATAAAGCAGTACCTGTTCTTTATATTTTTTCTGGGCTACCTGGAGTCGGTAAAAGTACTTTGGCTTCTGCTTTAGCTAAACAAGTTGGTGCCACATATTTGCGGGTCGATGTTTTGGAACAAGGACTTAGAGATCTTTATCAAACCGAGGTTTATGACCAAGGGTATCAACTGGCATTCAAACTGGCGAATGACAACTTAGAACACGGTTTGTCGGTAGTTGCAGATTCGTGTAATTCAGTCGCGGAATCAAGAATAGCATGGCAACAAGTAGCGTTAGGACTTAGTCTTAATTTTGTTGATATTGAAATAATCTGTTCTGATAAAGACGAGCATCAACGTAGAGTCGAGACTCGTCAATCCAGTATTTCAAATTTAATTTTACCTTCATGGAAGCAAGTTCTAGAACGGGAATATCAGAGTTGGGATCATAAGGTCACTACAATAGATACTGCCGCTCAAAACAGGCATCAATCTATAGACAAGTTGTTTGAACTACTTGCTATCAAATATTGATGACAAGTAGTCAAAGATATGAAATTGAGATTTATTACTTGGCAAACTTATCAATAAATCTGTCGGTTCTGCCTTGTGTTGTTTGGCGCAAACACATTTTTATTTAGACTGAATTAACGTTAGTACCTAAGGCTGCATCACCAAAATATCTGTTTTTAATAAGGCTAAAACACTTTCGGCGGTATTTCCCATGAGTTTAGCTTTTAAGCCTTTGCGCCCGATACTACCCATAATGACCAAGCCAGCGGCATGTTTTGAGGCGATACTCGGTATTACTTTAGCAGCGTCGCCCGCTTTGATATGAATGTTCTGTTTGGGAAGAGCATAGTCTCCCAGCATTTTTTGAATTGCGGGGAGATATTTTGCTTTGGCATCTTTAACGGCGGCTTTGGTATCAATGATCCCTAAATCCTTTAATACAGGTGAAATAGGTAGGCTATAACAGATATGCAAAGGCATATCGGCACTGTTAGCAAAACTTATCCCTGCATCGAGTAATTTTTGATTGAGTGCTTGCTTAGATTTAACGCGAGTGCCTAAATCAAGTGACACCATTATGGATTGCTTCTTACGCCACTTTTTCTCGGCAACCAGTAAGGTTGGTACTAGATTATTGCGCATTAGATGCCAGTCGGTGGGCACATAGAATGACTCTTCGCTGCGGTGTCCTGTCTTTATGATCAGATCGTAACTGTGAGAGGCACAGTGTTTTATAACCCATGAGAAAATATCCTTTTCCCACACCACTTCACTGCTTGATTGTGATTGTAGGCTGAAAGTGGCAATTTGCTCATTTAGCCAAGTGTGTCCTGAAGCAAGAATTTTATCTTGAATATCAAGCTGTTCTGTATCACTTAAATCAGCATTGAGCCGAGCAAGACTTTCATGATGAAAAGCGACAACGTGGAGTTTAGCTTCATAACGCTCTACCAAGGACTTGGCATGAGCTAAGGCGCTTTGTTTCTTGTCTTGTTGGTCGGCAATGACCAAGATATTCTTAATTTCCATCTGTGCCTCTTAAAGTGTGCTTGCAACTGAATACTACGCATTCTAAGCAGGAAGGCATTGATCTACAACAATAATCGGTAGAAGGGAAATAATACCAAATCACATATATGGGACTATTAAAAGAAAGCTTTAGTAAAAGATAAGAAGACTGAAGAAAGTAGTTATTTACATTCTTCAGTCTTGCCAAGCGATAAATTTATAGTTCGCCTAATCTTGCATCTTTAGAAGGCGAAGTGATCCACTGGCTTACGTCGCGAGCCATGGATTTAACGTCGCGGCCAAGTAACGAACAGGTTCCCTTAAAAGCACCAAAAGCACCGCCAGATGAGGTGCGCTGTACCGCGAATGAACCAATAACCTTGCTATTTTCGGTAAGTTTGCCAACGGCATGAACCATTTTTCCGCCTGTCCAGCCACCGCCACCCGCACCATGCACTCGGTCTATTTCTACATGCAAACGTTTGCTGACTTTTTTAGCTTCATCTGAACTGGCTCTGACCACTGTCATGCCTGCATCAGAGATATATTGGTCAAGAAAATTGGCAAACTTATCTTCCAAATTGCATTCATTTCTGACCGCTGATTTTACATTAGCGTTTTTTGCAAACCCTACTTCATCATCAATCACTACTGAATCTGCAAATACTTGACCACATAAAAGTATCCCGATTATTGGCGTTTTGAGTAAATGTTTAGCGTACATCGTGCTTCCTTATTTCAATTACATTCAAGGCAATTCAAATGAATAAAAATCAGAATTGCCATAACATTTAGCTGTTCATTGTTGCTAAAGGGTACTTTTCGTTAACGAAATTCCCAAATTTGAACAGGTTAATATTAAGTTAAAGCATCAGGATGTAAATAGCAGTGCAAAATTAATAAGAACCTGATAATAGCGTCCTCAAATTAGGTATTTAATAATTCAGATTTAAAACCATTGAGTAATTCCTTTCGGGAGTTAAAACGGAAGACTTCTGAAATAAAATTCTAAAGCGAAAGTCACTATATAAAATCTTCAACGGACATTCTGAATTGAATTCTTTAACTATTTGTATATTACATTGATGCTCGCTAAAGCAGTAAAATATTCAGCTAAAGCCGCTTTTGAGACGCTACCAAACTGATAACTTAAGCGGTCGTGTATTTCAGTTAGACTGCGTTTTCCGTTTATCAAATTTAATGCTTCATAGCTCTTTTCATAGCCATTAGTCTGTTTGGGTAGCTTTAAGTTGGCGTAAATTTGGTGGTCAAGTTTGTCTTTGAGGTAGGAATATCCAAATCCATTCATGGTACCTTTGATAGACTTGTTACGCCTATAGATGATTGTGTTAGGTGTTGAATGACCTAATTTGAGAAACGGCTTTAATGTATTTAGGTCACTATGAAGTGTTGTAAGGTCAGTCAATTGAGAATAAGTGCTAATTGAATTGATTATTTGCTTTTCATTCGACAAATAACCTCGACTAATAGCAGCCTGTAAACTTTCATTTTTTCTTGACTTAGATAATAACTCGACAACATTTCCCGCACGTTTAATAAGGTTCGCCCTTAATGTTTCAATTAACGCTTTCTCATTGTTAGCTCCAAGATTAGCTAGAATAGTGGCTTGAACTAGACCAATAAAGGCTGCGCGTTTAAGTTTAGTTGGGTCAATATTTGCGGCCAAATCTTTAGTAGTATGGATGTAGCGATCTGGCCAGTCATGCATATATGTAATGGGTATAGCCCAGCTACCTGATGCAAAAACATCATGATCACTGCCTACCGAGAGCCATTCCTTTTGTGCTAGTAAAGGTTCTCTACCTCCTGTAGATGAGATGAGTTTAAAAGGTGTATCTACACCACCTGCAAAATCTAGCGTGTGTTTATTCACAAAGTCGATGATAGAAAAAGCAATGTCGCCGCTAATATCTGCAACACTTGATGGACCTCGAGAAAGTCTAAAAACAGCTTTAGTTACTGGTCCTCCGCCAACCATATCCATGTGAACTACATGTTTAAATTGCTTTGCGAGGTCGGGTTTAGCATTCAACAGAATAAGACTGGCTTCAATTTCAGCTGGCCAAATAAATCGAATACTTCTTCTAGGAGGGGGAATTCTACCTGAATCAATGAGTACTTTTAATGTCCTTGCTACTTCAAGGATTGCCACACAGCCACTAGCATTGTCATTGGCTCCAGGTCGAGGGTGATCAAGGTGACAACTAAAGACAATTTCTTCTTTGGTTAATTGAGGGTCGCTACCATCAATACGGGCATTAACAATTTGGTACTCACCAACCTCTCGTCGCGCCTTAATTTTCGCGTGGAAACGGATTTTTTCACCTTTTCCCAATCTTGATTTAAGTCTTCTGGCTTCCCCTAAGGTGGTCATAAACCCGAAGGTTGGGTAATCTCTAAATGAAGATAAATGCCCCCATCTAACTAAGTTGTCATCTAGTTGCCACCAAGCAGATTTTTGATTAGCTGCATAGGAAAGTACACCAACAGCTCCATATTTAACGATAGCCAATGCCTCAACAGCAGCTGGTTGGCTAGATGTTAAGACTATTTTCCCTTTAATCTTTTTGTCTTGGTAATCAGACTCTGAAGTCCCTTCTCCAATATCAACTAAGTAAGCTTCAGTATCGACACTGTCGCTATCTTGAACAAGAGTAAGGGGGCGAGCAGACCAGTCGGCCATTTTTATTGAAGGGTGCCATTTCTCATCTCTTTTTTCTAACTCCCAGAGTTCTGCAAAACTAACATTCCAAGCAAGTCGAGACTTTTGGGTACCAAATAAAGTCTTTCCATCAGCGGGAAAAGTGAGCAAGTTCGCATCTTTGTAGCCATAACTGCGTAGTTGTTTTAGTACGTGGTCAGCTGCCAAATTAAATTCTTTACTGCCTCTCATTCGGTGGAAAAGGGTCATTTGATCGAGATTGCGTTTAGCATGAGATCCTGATACTTCTCTAGCAATGTCTATTAGGGATTGTTCTTTGATTAAGCTGGAAAGATCATTTGCAAAAAGTTTTGCACTCATTGAACAAAGGATTAAAAGAATAAATAATCGACGCATATAAAATTCCTGTAATAATGATTTTGTAAAACAATCAAAGTATTAACCTAAACCTTTGATAGATGAAATGAAATGAAAATGTAATATATTAATAAGATCCTTTGGCACGAGAAGATCTTTAGATATTGTAATACTCTGATGAAAATGAAGAGCGAAACTGATATTTGGCAGTTTAAAGACGATACTTATTATTGCTAATTAGTGTTTATTTTTTGAATGGTTCAAACTGAGTTTATATGTATGAGGGAAGTAAATGCCTAAAAATAGTCTACCTAATCTCGACGAAATATTGGCCGTGTCGACATGTGAATATGCTGAAGGGTTATCTCGGGATCAGTTTGTGAATCCAGAAATCTATCCACTTTGGTCGCAGATCCCTAGAATTGCGGGCCCTGCTTTTACTGTGAAATGTGGAAAAGACGACCATTTAAGCTTACATGCCGCTATCTATCGGGCTAAGCCCGGTGACGTATTAGTAGTACAAGCAGGCTCTGAGTTTGCCAGTGCGGGTGGTAATGTATGCGCTGTGGCACAAAAGCGTGGCATTGTAGCTATGGTGATTGATGGCATGGTCAGAGATATTGCTGAGATTCGAGATAACCAATTTCCAGTGTACGCCAGGGGCGTGATCCCAAAGCCAGCAGGTAAGAGACAAATCTACCCTTTTAATCAGACAATTGAGTGCGGCGGTGTAACAATTAGTGGTGGTGATTTTATTGTGGCAGATGAAGACGGCATTGCGGTAATTCCTAAAGATAAGTTGCAAGAGGTGTATGACTTAGCTAAAGCGCGTACTGATAAAGATGCCGCGATGAATTTAAGCGAATGGCAAGCGCAACATTCGAAAAAAATTGAATCGAAATTACAAGAATTAGGGTATTCTGGTTAGCTTAATTTAGAAAACGCCTGTTAGATATTGAGATTAACAGGCGGCGTAATTCCAAGGTCAATATTCTGCATGTTTTCATTTTTTGAACGGTTAACTAATCCGTTTCCCGTTGAGCATCCTAAGCAACCTCCAAAAACCATTTTTGCTTTTTGTCGATATTACTCGAAAGGCATGTGGCCAGTTATTTTTATGGTGTCGATTTTATCCGCCGTCATTGCGATCCTTGAAGTGTCGTTGTTTGGGTTTCTTGGGCAACTTGTCGATTTATTGGCTCAAAGTGATAAAGAAACTTTTTTACAACTGCAGTCGGGCAATCTTATTTGGATGGGGGTGTTGGTGTTAGTGGTGTTGCCAGTATTGGTGATCACCCAATCATTTTTGTCCCATCAAGGGTTAATGGGCAATTATCCTATGCAAATTCGTTGGCAAGCTCATCGTTATATGATGGGGCAAAGTCTAGGTTTTTTTCAGAATGAGTTTGCAGGACGCATTGCCACTAAAGTGATGCAAACGGCGTTGGCCGTTCGTGAAGCAGTGATGAAAACATTGGATATTTTGGTATACGTGGGTGTGTACTTTATCAGTATACTATTTTTAGTTTTTTCCGCTGATTGGCGTTTAAGCGCGCCGTTATTGATTTGGTTGGTTGTGTATTTAGTGGTGTTACGCATTCTTATACCAAAACTCAAGCGGGTATCGCAACGTCAAGCCGATGCGCGGTCAATGATGACGGGCCGTATTGTCGATAGTTACACCAATATCACCACAGTAAAGTTGTTTGCCCACACCAGCCGTGAAGAAGACTATGCTAAAGAGGGCATGTTTGGCTTCTTAAAGAGTGTTTATCCGCAAATGCGCCTAGTAACTGTGTTGTATGCTTGTGTGTGGTTTAGCAATGCCCTGTTGGTTTTTTGTATTTCTGCACTAGCGATATATCTTTGGATGCTTGACTTAGTTACGCCAGGAGAAATCGCCATTACCATAAGTTTGTGTTTGCGTCTTAATGGCATGTCGCAATGGGTGATGTGGGAAGTCTCTTCGTTGTTTGAGAACATAGGTACTGTACAAGATGGGATCAATAGCTTGGCTTTGCCTGTTGAGGTGCAAGATACACCTACCGCTAAAACGTTAGAAGTCAGTGGAGGGGCGATTCATTTCGACAAGGTAAACTTTGGTTACTCGGGCGCAAATAATCGCCCTATTACTGTTTTTAATGATCTTGATATTAAAATTAAAGCAGGTGAAAAAGTTGGGTTGGTAGGGCGTTCAGGTGCAGGTAAGTCAACCTTAGTGAATCTATTACTGCGTTTTTACGATATTCAAAGCGGCCGTATCACCATAGACGGACAGGACATCAGCAAAGTAAAGCAAGAAACCTTGCGCGCCAATATTAGTATGGTGACTCAAGATACCTCTTTGTTACATCGCTCTGTACGCGACAACATATTGTACGGGCGTTTGCATGCTAGTGACGAGGATATGCTTAAAGCTGCAAAGCAGGCTGAATCCCATGATTTCATACAATCATTAACTGATATGCAGGGTAGAACCGGCTACGATGCCCATGTGGGCGAGCGTGGGGTGAAACTTTCTGGAGGGCAACGACAACGTATCGCTATCGCCCGTGTTATGTTAAAAGATGCACCTATTTTGATTTTAGATGAAGCCACATCGGCTCTTGATTCAGAAGTAGAAGTGGCGATTCAACATTGCTTAAATAAAGTGATGGAGAATAAAACGGTGTTGGCTATTGCCCATAGGTTATCAACCATTGCACAAATGGACCGATTACTAGTACTAGACCAAGGTAAAATTGTCGAATCAGGTACACACGCAGAGTTGATTAACCAAAACGGTATTTATGCCAAATTGTGGGCCCATCAAACTGGCGGTTTTATTGGTTTGGAATAAAAAATATTATTGAGTATAGGTGGTGGGTTTGAAAGCGAACTCTACAAAATATCTACTATGCTGCGTTTTCTTCGTTAGCTATTTTTTACATACTAGCGTTAATGCACAGGATAAACCTAAGCATTTGACCTTTTCTTATATTGATCACCCTGTGATCATAAAGGATATTATTCCTATAATAGAGCGAACTTATTTGGAATTAGGTATTCCTATTGATCTGATGATGTTCCCCACGCACCGTAACTTAATGGCGGTGGAGTCTGAAGAGGTTGATGGCGATGTCGGCTTCAGTGAATTAGGTTTGAGAGGTTACGACACCTTAATTAAAATAGAGCCATCAATGGTGACTGCCTCTTTTGTGCTGCTATGCCTTCCTGATGTTGTATGTAGTGAAGAGGTTTTGTTTGATGATACCAATGCCATTGTTACCACAGATACACTGCTAAAGAGTTTGAACACTTTCTATTCTAAACCTTTGAGCGACGCTTTTTATAAAATCAACAATTTGTCTGTTATTGCCAATCTTATACTCGGAAAACGTTTTCAGTATGGTGTTTACGTTGCGGGAGAAAATCAGGATTTGGGCGCTGAGATGCAACATCTTAAAGTTATCGAGTTGTTCAAGGCGCAAACTTTCCATACAGTCCACAAAAAATATGCCTTTATGAAGAATGAAATTAGTGCTGCATTGAAGCGTTCGCTAAAAATTGCCCAAGTACAGCATAATTAAATTGAGTGAGGATCTTAAGTTAATGGAAGTGAGTTTGTGATAAGTATACTGGTGCAGGGGTTCTTGATTTCAGGTGGCTTGATAGTTGCCATAGGTGCGCAAAACGCCTTTATCTTAAGACAAGGATTACTTGGGGAGAAAGTATTCTATGTATGTGCGCTATGCTTTTTCTGTGATGCGGCATTAATCAGCCTAGGTGTGTTAGGGGTGGGTTCGGTTTTACAACAGTCACCATTCTTTCTTAACGCCTTAGCAATATTTGGCGCGGCATTTTTATATTGGTATGGCTGCCAATCTTTTTATAGAGCGTATAGAGGAAATAGTCATTTACATATTGGGCACCAAGGCAGTAAACAGCAAACCCTCACTAAACTGCTATTAACAACACTGGCCATCACGTTACTTAATCCTCATGTATATTTGGATACCTTAGTGATCATAGGTGGCATAGGCGCTACATTAGGCGGCGAAGAGAAACGCTGGTTTCTAGTGGGCTCATTATTCGCATCATTTGTATGGTTCTTTGGTCTTGGCTATGCCTCGAAAAAGCTGATCCCTTACTTTGAAAGCAGTAGAACTTGGGTGGTATTAGATTCAATCATTGGCGTGGTGATGTGCTGGATTGCCACAGGTTTGGCCGCCTTTGTTTATCAGAACCTAGCTTCCTAACTCGATGGTGAATTCATCGATTATTGACAATTTTGTTGCACCAAAATGTTTTGAAGAGATCCAGATACTTTTTGAAGATGAATTTTTGTTGGTTATTAATAAACCCAGCGGGCTATTGAGTCTATCGGGTAAAAATCCTCTGAATAAAGATTCGGTTCACTATAGATTAGCGCAGCAGTACCCTGAAATTAGGCTAGTTCATCGACTGGATTTAGGCACATCAGGGATATTGTTATTAGCTAAAGACAAAGTAACAAATGCCAAACTTACTAAGCAATTTCAAACCCAAACAGTAGTAAAACGTTATGTGAGTGTTCTAGCGGGAAAATTGCTGACTAACCAAGGTTTGATTGATTTGCCCATTGCCAAGGATGCGACACTTTTTCCTCGGCTTAAAATTTGCCATCAAGAGGGCAAACCATCGCAAACTCAATATAGTGTTCTTGAACGGTATGCTAATCCAAGTCGCACTAAGGTTTTATTCACACCTTTGACTGGAAGAACCCATCAACTGCGCCTTCATAGCCAAGCAATTGGCCATGCTATTTTAGGTTGCGACTTGTATGGTACTGCCGCAACGCAAGCTATGGCCTCTAGGCTGTTGTTACATGCTTTGGACATTAGATTTGAACACCCGCATTTGCATCAACCTATTACTTTGACCAGTCCATGTCCCTTCTAATGTGCTTTGCTAAAAATTGAGTAAAGCCGCTAATAATCCTATTAAACCACCAAATACTCCGCCCCAGACGACTAACCAACCTAAATGTTGTTTAATCATGGCTTGAATAATTTCCTTGACCATTTTTGGTGTCAGTTCATCTAGACGTTGCTCAACAATTTGACTGATTTTATGATGAAGATCGTGTTGCACGTCGGGTTGGGTTAACTCCTCTTGGAGCAGCAAAGCAAACTCAGGATTTTGAGTAATATGCTGTAGCGCAGCGCCCATTTTATCGACAAAAGGTTGGCGCATGGGCTCTAAGGCTTCCTCTCCACCAAACATGCCTAGCATCTGGCCAAATGACGATGCTTTGATCACTTCAACTAAAGAATCGAAGGTGGGGGCTAAGTCCACTTTTTTTATAATTGGTGCTAAATCTAACTGCACCGGCTTTTTATTCTCAGTTAAAAACCTCTGAATGTTTGTTTCGCTAAAAAACTGCTCCATGACTAAAGTACGAATGCCTTTTTTGAAATCCTCAAAACGTTGTGGTATTACGCCAGAACCATATAAGCCAGGCACTTTTTCAAACAACATATGGACTGCTAGCCAATTAGTGAGGGCGCCAGATACAGCAAATAAACCGATACTTTTGATCACAACATTTTCTAATATAAAACCCACTAACATAAGGGCAAAGGCCAGCCCGTTGGTAATAATACTTTTGTTCAAAGAAACGACTCCAAAATTTTAAAATTATAAAGAGGTTTATATCAGTAAAAAGCAAGCTGTCAAACTACCATATGGTAAAGGTGTTACTTTAATTCCTTTTGGTTAATCTTCTTTAATTTTTCTGCTTGTATCCCATGTGCCAATAAGTATAATACGCCTCCCTCCTTGATAGTGATTCAGCATTTTTCCCGAAAAATTGATGATTTAACAAGGCTGGTGTAACTAAAATTTGCGGATTAGATGGTAATTTAAATCTGATTATCGCACCAAAGTTTTAGGGGTGTAGTTCCAATTGGTAGAACAGCGGTCTCCAAAACCGATGGCTGGGGGTTCGAATCCCTCCACCCCTGCCA
>NZ_CAKZKO010000212.1 GCF_937123705.1 uncultured Paraglaciecola sp.
GTAAAGCCACCAATATCAAGAATTAGCTTTTGTAGAAGTGTCGTTTTCCCTGTTCCCACATCTGCTAACACAGCGATATGCTTGTGTTTCAGTATCTCGTTCGACAGCTTTAAACGTTCCTCACCCTCCGAGTTCAGCGCAAATGAGAGGTATTTTGCATCTTCGTATGTTGTAGGTGAGATGTATCCACCAGTATATACTTCAACGATTGTTTTCTGTGCTTCACCGTAAGCGTCCAGCCCAACCATCTAGAAACACAGAATAGATTTCATTATTCTCAGATATTTTTCATGAGGATAACAGATGGCACTACCTAGAGATCAGCAGGAACATATAGAGGCCTGGCAGTCGAGTGGTTTATCACAAGTCGCCTATTGCCGCCAACATAAGCTGAATTCCAAAACATTTTCGAACTGGTTGCGGATTTATCGTTTTCAGCAAGTATCCTCAGTTGCGCCGACTTTGATTCCAGTCGAGATTACATCGCAAGTTTCGTCATCTGGCATGTTGTGCTTACGTTGTCCGCAAGGACATACGCTGGAACTGCCAGCAGATGTATCACCACAATGGCTGTCAGAATTACTAAAATGCCTGGATTAATTGTTAATCCAGGAGAAATCTGGTTGGCGGTAGAGCCGATTGATATGCGCCGTGGTATTGATGGTCTGTCGATGGTGGTGCAACAGTCTTTGGAACATGAGCCCTGCGCAGGTTCAGCTTTTGTGTTTTGCAATCGCGCCAATAATCGCATCAAAGTGTTGCTATGGGACGGTACAGGTGTGTGGTTATGTCAGCGCCGATTACATCAGGGTAAGTTTGTTTGGCCGAAGTTAAATGAGCGCTGTTTTGCGTTGACGCAAGCGCAATGGGAGTGGTTGATGGCAGGTGTCAATTGGCAGCGATTATCGGCATTGCCCCCTGCGCATTTGAAGGCTTAATAAAACAACCATAAGCCTTTGTACATCAGTAATGTGGCGGTGTTTATGGTAAAATAAACCCCATGAAAACGCTTGCTGAATTGGATCAGTTGAGTCTTGATGCAGCCACTAAAACTCAAGTGGCTGACTTGGTTCAAACGCTGCTTAATGAAGCGAAACAATCGCAAAAAGAAATTCATTTTCAGCAACTCAAGATCCAAGCGCTTACCATGGAATTGGCTTATTTACGCCGTATCCGGTTTGGTAAAAAGAGTGAATCGTTGTCATCAAAGCAAACCGATTTATTTGAAGAAACATTGCAATCTGATTTGGCAGCGGTAAATGCTGAAATAGAACAGTTTGATCCGCCAGAAAAAACCAATCCAGTAAAGCCGCTGCGTTCTCGTGCTGGTCGCCAACCATTACCAGATCACCTGCCGCGTATTGAACACCGCCATGAACCAAAGTCTTGCCAGTGTGGTCAATGCGGCCACAACCTGGTTAAAATCAGCGAAGATGTCAGCGAACAGCTGGATGTGGAGCCAGCTAAGTTTTTCGTTCATCGCCATATTCGCCCACAATATGCCTGCAAGACTTGTGAAACAGTATTCGCTGCACCTATCCCGCCAGCGATCATTGATGGCGGTATGGCCGCACCTGGCCTGTTGAGTTGGATACTGGCCAGCAAATACTTGAACCACCTCCCGCTCTATCGGCTTGAACAGATTGCCGCACGTGAACAAGTCACGCTATCGCGCTCCACAATGGCGGAATGGGTTGGGCGTAGTGGTGTTGCTTTGCAACCTTTGGTTGATCGATTAATTTGGCACTTGTTACAAGGCAACACGTTGCATGCCGATGAAACACCAGTAGCACAGCTCGAACCCGGCAAAGGCAAAACCCGCAATGCCTATTTATGGGCCTATCGCAACAATGATCTGGAACCTGGACCACGCATCATCGTCTTCGACTATCAAGCCGGGCGTAGTGGCCGGTATGCGCAAAACTTCCTGGAAGATTGGCAAGGCCATTTGATGGTTGACGGCTATGGCGGCTACAAAGCACTGTTCTCTGCGAAACAAGCCGATCCCTGTATTGAATTGGCTTGCTGGGCGCACGCACGGCGTAAATTCTTTGACTTGCATAAAGCCAATGACAGCCCGATGGCTTTTGAAGCGTTGCAGCGCATTGGTAACTTATATGCAATTGAGGCAGAAGGTAAAAACCTGGGCATCGAAGAACGCCAGCTATTACGCAAAGAAAAAAGCTTACCTGCACTCAATACATTGCATGACTGGCTGATACAAACACGCACTCAAACTGCAAGCGGCGGTGGCTCCGCCAAAGCGTTAGACTATACGTTAAAACGTTGGACGAGTCTGATTCGCTATGCGCAGAC
>NZ_CAKZKO010000213.1 GCF_937123705.1 uncultured Paraglaciecola sp.
ATGTGTAGGTTGGGTAGAGCGAAGCGAAACCCAACCCAACATATCATAGCGCCATGCGATTAGTTAAGCCAAGGGGACGGTCTTCATAACGAATAGTCTATCTGGATATAATATTTATAATTGGCAATAACTTACACGATTTGCTATTAATAGAACTACATAAAATAAGATAAGTGTTCTCTGATAAAATTGACAGCACACTATTTTGCAAGGAGAGCAATTTGCAACCAAAGTCGCATACATTATTTCATTTCACAAAGAACTTAGAGTTCTTGAAAGATATATTATTAAATGGATTCTGGCCTCGTTTCTGTCTAGAAGATGTAAAATGGTATAGCTCGAATGATGCTCAAGCTGCTTATCCTATTGTCTGTTTTTGTGATATTCCTCTTTCTAGAGTTGATGAACATGTAGATTTTTATGGTAATTTTGGTCTAGGTGCAACGAAGGAATGGGCTAGATTGAATAGGTTATCACCAGTTATTTATCTAAATGAGGGTAGTGCTCAACAATTAGCTTTAAAAAAATTGTTTGGAGAAAATTTAAAAGATAAGCAGTTTTATTGTGGTGCAGGTGATGACATAAATACTATTATGACACATGTGAAGCCTATAGAAGGTAAAATGTTTATCAATGGGCAATTTATATCAAAAGAGTTCCACCAAGAAAATGAATGGAGATTTGCAGTAAATGGGAAGAGTTCAGAGTTAAAAATCCCCCCTTTTCTTTATGAACATCAGTTTAAGAATTTAAAAGTATTGGAGGCTGAAAATCTAAAGGCTAAAAATACATATAGCCTAAAAATCACTCCTTCTGATATCAAATATCTTTTTGTTAAGGCTGATGCAGATATTCCTGATTTAATCAACTTCATACAAACTGAACTAGATCATTACACTAGTTCGGAAATAAAGATATTAATGTCCAGAGTTGTCTCGTTAGAGACTATTAGAGGTGATCTTTAGTGGGCAAACAATAATTTGAAGGGGGCTGTGGTTCCCCCCAAGTTAGTGCTTACCTCTTCATTACATTAATGAAGCTAAAGCTATCACTTGTCTTGCTGACAACTGATAGCTAACCACTAAAAACTACCCTTACTCTTCCACCGCACTCACTACAAAATGCGGATTCAAGTACTCATCTTTGGTGTTATAAATAAGCGGGCTGCCATCAAGCTTAGTGACTTTAGCACCGGCTATTTCAGCGATTGCATGGCCTGCTCCTGTATCCCATTCGCAGGTTGGACCTAAGCGTGGGTAAATATCGGCGCTGCCTTCGGCGACTAAACAGAGTTTTAGTGAGCTGCCTTTAGACACCATTTCAACCTCGTCAAAGCGTTTCACAAACTCGGCTAAATCGGGAGATGGGTGCGAGCGGCTGCCTACAACACGAATTAACCCTTTGTTAGGTTTAGTTGTTACTTTAAGCTCAATTCGCTCATCGCCTTTATCTTTAAACGCGCCAATTGCTTCGGCGGCTAAGTACGATACGCCGAGTGCGGGTGCATCTACTACGGCTAAAATAGGAATACCGTTTTTAATTAGGGCGATGTTTACGGTAAATTCACCGTTCTTTTTAATAAATTCTTTAGTGCCGTCGATTGGATCAACTAACCAGTAGCTTTTCCACGTTTGGCGTACATCCCAGCTTATGTCGGCGTTTTCTTCACTGAGTATTGGAATATCAGGTGTGAGCTGTTGAAGCCCTGCCACAATCAGTTTATGAGCTGCTAAATCGGCGTCGGTTACGGGGCTTTCATCGGCTTTGTACTCAACGTTAAAATCCTTTTCGTAAATTCCCATTATCGCTTGGCCTGCTTTGCGGGCAAGGATGAGGGTTTCTTCTAGCAGTTCGGTTTGGTTCATGGGGTTAACCTATATTATGTGCTTTTGTTTTAGATACGTTATCAGTTGTGTAACCGATTGGTCTAGGGTGTTTTTACTTGTATCTAAAATTATTTCTGGATTGTTTGGCACTTCGTAGCTTGAATCGATACCAGTGAAGTGTTTTATCTCTCCAGCGCGGACTTTTTTGTATAAGCCTTTTGGATCGCGGCTTTCGCATACATCCAGTGGGGTATCGATAAATACTTCGATAAATTCGCCTTCGTCTACTAAGTTACGCACCATGTCACGTTCTGCTCTAAAAGGCGATATAAACGCAGTAAGTACTAACAAGCCAGCGTCGGTCATTAGTTTTGCGGTTTCGCCTACGCGGCGTATGTTTTCAATGCGGTCTTCGTCGCTAAAGCCTAGATCTTTACATAAACCGTGGCGTACGTTGTCGCCATCAAGCAGGTAAGTGTGCGTACCTTGCTGATTAAGCGCCGCTTCTAGTGCGTTTGCTACGGTGCTTTTGCCAGAGCCTGAAAAGCCGGTAAACCATAAAATAGCGGGCTTATGTTTTTTTTGCTCACTACGCTGTGCTTTTGTCGTTGCGTAGTTATGCCAAACTATATTTTCATCCATAGTGAGAGTCTCTTATGCTGTGAGCGCAGGTATTAAAACGGAAATACCAGCGGGATCAAGGTTAATACCGTGATTGAATAAATAATAGAAAGGGGTAAGCCCATCACTATGTAATCTTTTAAGCGATAGTTACCCGCGCTATAAACCATTAGGTTAGTTTGATACCCAAATGGCGATATAAAGCTAGCTGATGCGCCAAAGGCAACCGCCATAATAAACGGTAGCGGGTCTACATTAAAACCAACCGCGAGCGAGTAAGCGACAGGGAACGACAAGGCAGCAGCTGCGTTATTAGTAATAAGCTCGGTAAATAATACGGTCATTAAAAATATAGCTATAAATGCGCCGTAAGGGCCAAAGTCGCCAAGTACCATAAACATGGCGTCGGATATTTGCCCGGCAAGTCCGGTGCCTATCATTAATTTAGCAAGGCCAATGGCGCTGCCTACGACCACGAGTAACTCGATAGGAAAACGGCGTTTTACTTCGTTAAGTTTTATGGTGCCACTGAGCATTAAGCCAATCAGTAATACTAATAAGCCTTTAACCAGCGGCACTATGCCAATAATGCTTAAACCCAGTACTGCGGCAAAGCTTAGTAGCACAATGTTTGATTGTTTAGGTGCAAGGTGGGCTTGTAAGTCAAACCCTGAAATATACACAAATTCGCGCTTTAAATTAGGCAAGGTGTAAAAGTTTTTGCCTGGGGCGAGTATTAGTGAGTCGCCAGCTTGTAGTTGCACTTGCCCAAGGCCGCCTTGTAAGCGGTCGTGCCCACGACGAATGGCAATAACAGCAGCATGAAACTGCTCTCTAAAGCGGGCTTCTTTTACGGTTTTACCAATAAATTTTGAAGACTGACTTACAACTACTTCTACTAAGTGTTCTATGTCTTTTTGATGATTCTCGTGCACTACTTTTAAACCGTCAAAACGGGTAAGTAATGGCACCGATTTTATGTCACCTACAAACAGCAGCACGTCATCTTTTTGAATGATTTGCTGCGGGGTGACTGCGCAAATACGGCTGCCATCGCGAATAATTTCAGCGAGGAATAAGTCTTTTAAATCACGCAGGCCGTTTTCTTCAACGGTTTGGCCTATTAACTTTGAGTTTGCTTGTACTTTACCTTCTAGGTAAAAAGGCACGACTTCTTGGTCGCTTTTACCGTTGTCGGGTAAGTATTTAAGCATTACTAAAATAGTAATTAGGCCTACGCTTAGCGCGCCTAAACCGACTAAGGTAAAGTCAAAAAAGCCCAGCGGTTCCATGCCCGCATCTACTGCAAAGCCATTGACGATTAAGTTGGTTGATGTACCAATAAGCGTAATAGTGCCGCCCAAAATAGCAGTGTACGACAGCGGTAATAATAGCTTTGAAGGGGAGTGATTAGGATTGTCTTTTATCGCGGTAATAAGCGATGCAACAACGGCGGTATTGTTAGTGAACGACGATAAAAAGGCGGTTGATAACCCCAATTTTGTTACCGATTTTACTAAACTACCTTTAGATAGCGATTGCGCTAACTTTTGAATTAGGGTGGTTTTTTCTATTGCGGTCGACACTAACACCAATAGTACTAAAGTGATAAGCGACGGGTTAGCGTAGTTAACTAACATACTTTCAAGATCGATTAGCCCTGCTAAGTAGCTGGTGCCAATAGCGCTTACAAATAACCATGCTGGATTAATGCGGGTGCCAAAAAGGCACCCGACTAA
>NZ_CAKZKO010000214.1 GCF_937123705.1 uncultured Paraglaciecola sp.
AATCAGCGGCATGAAGAAAGCGCTGACTGGAGGACAATAATAATGTCATTGAATAATATTTTTGCCATTTCCGGTTCAGCAATGAGTGCACAGACAGTGCGCTTGAATACCGTTGCCAGCAACATTGCCAATGCCGATAGTGTAGCCAGTTCTGCTGATCAAACCTATCGTGCGCGTAAGCCTGTATTTGAACAAATGATGACCGACGCACTTCGTGAAAGTGGTTGGAACGCCTCTGAAGATTTGGTCTCTGGTGCGTCTGGGATGGGGGTGCGTGTAGCAGGTATTGTTGAATCTGATGCACCGCTTGAGCCTCGTTATGAGCCAAACAGTCCGATGGCTAACGAAGAAGGCTATGTGTTCTATCCTAATGTAAATCCTGTTGAGGAAATGGCCGATATGATGTCTGCATCGCGTTCATTTCAGACCAATGTTGAAATTATGAACTCTGCTAAAAGTATGATGCAGAGAATGTTGACCTTAGGTCAATCCTAAGGGGGTAGATGATGTCTGATATTAATACAAATTCAGCGCTTTCCAGCTTGATATCTCAATATGGCACAGATGAAGCGAAAGCAAAGTCAGGTATATCGACGACCACCAGTACAGAGAGCTCTGATAGCATCGGTAACCAGGATGTATTTCTTCAGCTGTATATCGAGCAGTTAAAGAATCAGGATCCGACTGAGCCCCAAGATACTGGGGACATGGTCTCACAAATGGCGGAATTTAGTTCACTAGAGCGTCTTACTGAGATGGCAACGCAAATGTCAGCAATGTCAGATTCTCTTATGTCGAGTCAGGCATTGACCGCGTCTACATTAGTGGGCAAATCAGTATATGTTGATAGCGACACAGCGACAGTATCAGACGGAAGCTCTGTGTCTCTAAAGACTTCGTTCCCTGATGATGCGCAATCTAATACTTTAAAGATACTTAATTCAGACAACGAAGTTGTCAGAACTGTGACCTTAACGGATGAAACTTACAACTGGGATGGTACTGATGGTGACGGGAATGCCGTTGAAGATGGTGAGTATACATTTAATGTGACATCGCGTAACGCGGATGGAGAGGTGACAGAATTAAGTACTCAGCTCCCCGCTCGTATTAATAGTGTCACGATAAATGGAGCTGATGGCACAACGCTCAATGTTCAAGGTTATGGTAGTTTAGCACTTAGTGACGAGATTGAAATCGTCAGTTAGCGGAGGAATTTATTATGGGTTTTAATACAGCACTTTCAGGTATCAAAGCGTCCGCTGACTACCTCAGCACAACCGGTAATAATATTGCCAACTCTGATACAACAGGCTTTAAGAAGTCTCGAGTCGAATTTGGTGATCTTTATAGCACTAGTGTTATAGGTGCAGGCAGTAACAATACTATTGGTAGTGGTGTTAGTGTAAACAATATCGCGCAAGAGTTTTCGGCAGGTAACATTTCTTACACAGATAACAACCTTGATTTGGCTGTGGATGGTACAGGCTTCTTTGTTGTCGATGTGGGGGGGACTCAGGCCTATACTCGAGCTGGGGATTTTAAACTAGATGCAGATGGCTTCTTGGTCACAAATGATGGGGCGACTGTTCAGGGCTATAATGCTGTAAATGGCGTTATTGGTGGTAGTTTAGAAGACTTGGTTGTACCAACGGAGCGAATTGCACCTGAAGCAAGTACAGAAGTTACAATTGAAACAAACTTGGATTCTCGAGCTGATGATGTGCCTCCTTACATCGCGTCATCATTTGATCCTAGTGACCCAGACACTTACACATTTACTCAAACAACAAACGATACAAGTACCCCACCTCAGGCCGTAACTTTATATTATGCTAAGTCTGAAGCTCCAAATACTTATCAGGTGTACGCTACAGTAAATGGTGAGCTTGAAGATGGCACGGGAACGCCTTATTTAGGTACGACCTATGTGACATTTGATGATGCAGATGGGTCATTTACTTCTACTGCGGCGGGTGGTGGTACAGCTAGCTCATTTGCTCCTATTTATGTAGGTGCGACTGAACCAACTAGCTCAGCAGATTTAAGTGCTCCAGCGGCCATCACAGCAATAACTGTTAACTCGGGTGTGCCTGTTTCATTTGATTTTGATGGTACGGCACCTGATATATCAACACCTGATAGCTTTGCTCGCCAAAGCTTTGATCCTACAGATCCTGAATCCTACACGTATGGTAATACTAATACTGTTTATGATGCGCTGGGGGAGACTCATACCATAGGCTATTACTTCATCAAGCAAGGGGAAGATAATATTTGGGAGATGAAAGTGACGGTAGATGGCGAGTCAACTTATACAGACCCTGCTACAGGTAATGAAGTTCCATTTTTAACCGAAGACACAATCGTTCAGTTTGATAACCAGGGTAATATTACTGGTACCTATATTGGGTATCCTCCCTATGCAGTATCAAGTCCAACTCAATTAAGTATTACTGGTTGGGATCCAACAGATGTATTTTCCGAGTTAGATATTGATTTAGGAGACTCTACTCAATATGCGTTATCTAGCTCAGATACGTTCAGTCAAGACGGCTATGCAGCAGGTGAGCTTCAAGGGGTGAGCTTTGATGAAGATGGTTTCTTGACAGCGAGTTATACCAATCAGCAAACGGCTGTGCTTGGGCAGATAGCTTTGGCGAACTTTGATAACGTAGATGGTTTGACGCCTGCAGGTGATACAGCATGGGTGGCAAGCTCTGAGTCTGGAGCGGCAAATGTCGGCAAACCTAATACTGGCACATTTGGTAGCATTCAAGGTGGAGCGCTAGAAGAGTCCAATGTTGACCTTACAGAAGAGCTGGTAGCGCTCATCGAAGCTCAACGTAACTATCAAGCTAACTCTAAGACCTTAGAGACTGAAAACACTGTCACACAGACGATTATCAACCTACGTTAATCATTATTAGCGACTAAAAAGCCCAGCATATGCTGGGCTTTTTTATGCCTGAAAAACGCAATTTTCAGACTTGGCACACTATTTGTTACACACTATTTATTATTAGTTTTAAATCCGTTTTTAATCGTGGGTATGAAATATGGATAGAGCGCTGTATTTAGCAATGAGTGGTGGTACGCAAGTCATGAATGCCCAAACTATTCATGCAAATAACCTTGCCAATGTTTCGACTACAGGCTTTAGGTCGGACTTTGAGCAGGCGCGATCTATGCAGGTAAATGGTGACTTTTACCCCTCACGTGTCTATGCCATGACAGAGAACCCTGGCACTAACTTTGATATGGGGCCTTTGCAAAATACTGGGCGTTCAATGGATGTTGCTATTCAAAACAATGGTTTTATTGCCGTGCTGGATGGTAGTGGGCAAGAAACCTATACCCGTGCTGGTGATCTTCAGTTGACACTTTCTGGTCAGTTGGTGACTGGCACCGGCTTGCCTGTTATGGGGGCTGCGGGTCCCATTTTCCTCCCACCCTTAGATGATCTTGATATCAGTGAAGATGGGACCATTTCCATTATCCCCCAAGGTGGTGACGGTACTCAAATAACCGCTTTGAACAGAATTAAACTTGTGTCCGCCGAGCCTGAAGCTTTAGTAAAAGGTGATGACGGCTTGATTCGAACAAAAAGTGGCGAGCAGTTACAACAGGACAATTCAGTTCAAGTGATTTCAGGGTACCTAGAAGGCAGTAATGTTAATGCGGTAGAAGAAATGACCAGCATTATGGAATTGTCTCGACGATTTGAAATGAACATTAAAGTTATGAACACGGTGCGTGAAAATGAAAACGCATCGGCACGAATTCTTGAGCGTAGTTAACACAACTACGTGATTCAGAGATAAGGAGTACGACATGCATTCAGCTCTATGGGTTGCTAAAACAGGTTTGTCTGCAATGGACAAACAATTGGCTGTTATTTCGAATAACTTGGCTAACGTATCGACAACGGCATTCAAAAAAGACCGAGCAGTATTTGAAAACCTGCTATACAAAACGCTGCGTGCGCCAGGTGGCTTGTCGTCGCAGAATACTGAATTGCCATCCGGATTGCAGCTGGGAGCCGGTGTGCGTGTCACGGGAACTCAAAAGAACTTTGAAGAAGGTGATTACAATATTACCGATCGTCAACTGGATGTGGCTATTCAAGGTGGTGGTTTTTTTCAAGTACAACAACCTGACGGTGGCATTGCTTACACTCGCGACGGCCAATTTCAGCTAAACAGCGAAGGTACGATTGTGGATTCAACTGGCTTGGTATTAGATCCTGGTATTACGGTAGACCAAGATGTCGTTGAAATCACCATTGGCGAAGACGGTGTTGTCTCAGTCCTTAGATCTGGAGCGACAGAAACTGAGCAGATTGGGGCGATCAATATTGCTACTTTCATTAATGCTTCCGGTCTAAATTACTTAGGTAGCAACCTTTATCAGGAAACAACTGCAAGCGGAGCGCCTGTGGTTGGTGTGCCTGGCACTGATGGTCGAGGCTATTTAAGTCAAGGTGTGCTGGAGTCTTCTAATGTGAACTCTATTGAAGAGCTAGTGAATATGATTACGACACAGCGTGCCTATGAGATGAACTCTAAGGTAATCTCTGCTGCCGATGGTATGCTGAGCTTTGTCAATCAGCAATTGTAAAGGGGTTTTGTTATGCGTTACTTGCTTGCATTATTCCCTTTGTTTTTGGCCGGGTGTGCTGCTATTGAGCCTGCGCCTGTATCGGATGATCCGTATTATGCTCCGGTGATTCAACCTTCTGTACAGTACACACAGAACAGTGATGGCGGCATTTATCAGGTTGGTATGGGGGATGTGTTTTTTGGTGATAAAAAAGCGCGTCAGATAGGCGATATCCTGACAGTAACATTGTCTGAAAGTACTAGTTCAACAAAGTCCAATGGGGCTTCTATTTCTAAGTCGTCCTCAGCTACTATACAGAACCCTACTATTTTAGGAATTCCGGTGGGGTTAGATACTAGTTTGCCTGGGATGAACAGTGACTTTTCTGGTAGTGCTGATGCAAACCAGAGTAACAGTCTAAGTGGTAGTATTACCGTGACTGTTTATGAGGTGTACCCTAATGGGTTGCTTGCTGTACGCGGGGAAAAATGGATTACATTAAATCGTGGGCAAGAGTATATTCGTCTGTCTGGTTTAGTTCGAGAAGCAGATATAAGCTCCGATAATACTGTCGAGTCGACAAGGCTTGCAGATGCGAGGATTGCATACTCCGGTACGGGGGAATTAGCTTCTGGCAGTGAACAAGGCTGGCTGACTCGAGCGTTGAATACGAGTTGGTGGCCGTTCTAATTACGTGGATTTTAGTTTATGAAAACCCTGTTCTTAACGCTCTTTTTGTTTCTATGGGGAGGGCTTGCTTCGGCGGAGCGCCTTAAAGATATTGCAAGCGTAGAAGGTGTGCGTGATAACCAACTGTTTGGCTACGGTCTAGTCATAGGTTTGAATGGAACAGGGGATGATACGGATTTCACCAATCAAAGTTTCATTAGCAT
>NZ_CAKZKO010000215.1 GCF_937123705.1 uncultured Paraglaciecola sp.
AGCGGTATTGGTGTTCCGTCCTCTAAGGTAGGCCGTCCGCACCAGCCGCACCGATAGCGCATAACAACACGCTGTTGATCGGACTCGCTATAGTTAAGTCCAACATCTGCACTTTCTGCACCCCAAAACCAACTCATGGTCTTTCTCCGTTAATTAGCCCGCGAGCCGCAAAGCTCAAGGTTATACCTCATTACCCCATACGTCCCAGCCCTCACGTTCACGCCGAGCAAACAGCTCTATTCGCGGCGCTTCGCTCTGCAGCTCAATCAAGTCTTGAAAGAACTCAGGTTTTTTACTGTGGCGCATCGGGCGCTTCACTTCCCACCAAGTTGTATCTTGGCGCTTTTTACCTGCAGGCATTTTCCCCTTTCGTGCCAGCAATAAAAATTCTGTCGTGGGGCAGTACAGGCCGCCTTGCCCCGTGCCTTTTGGCTTCTTGCACCATGTCAGAGTTTGGCAGTATTTAAAGCCCCACTCCTGCAGCACATCAAATGCGGCTGGCAGGTACTTCTGGGTAGTCCACAAATAAAGGTCGCAGCTGTCTGCAGCAAGGGCGGCTATATCCAACGCTTTAATTTCTGCCAGAGTCATAGTCTGGTATGGCATTACGCTATCCTGCGGTTCGTAGCTGCTGCCCCTTGGCGCAATACTGGCTTTTCCCCACTTTCCGTATTGCCACGGTGGGTCTACAACTATCGTGCTATACCCGCCATGAGGTATAACAACGCTGTCAAAAATCGCTCCACTCTGTTCCGCTGGACTCACTACTCTACGCTCCGCTTCGTTACGTTCGCCTTTTTTTCGCGGGCTTATCAACGTAACCAAATAAGGCTTCACCAAGTTCATCTTCCGCCAACGAATAATCTGTCTGGTCATCGTTGTAGGGGTACTGGTTCAGGTGTAGGTGTTTGTGGCAATGAGGGCATTCCACGCGCACATCGTAAATCACATAGCCAGTCACGGGAGCCATAACAACAGCATCAACGCCGGACGCTTCGCGTCCTGCTGTCTCTTCTTGTGGCCCACTCTGTTCAAACATTTTCAATTCTCCTGGTTAATCGTTAGCGCCTTTCCTGTTCTTCGCGCTCCAGCTCTTCAAGTTCGTGCTGCTCATGGCAGTAGTCGCAGCAGTCAACAACACCATCACCGCCGCAGTGCTCGCAACAAACAAGCTCTTCCAAGTCATCCCAGTGTTTGCCTCCAATACTGCCATCTGGGGATAGCCAAAGCCCCCCACTACCCTTGCAATCTGGACAATCTGTACACGTACATTTATCAGCCATAATCACTCCGCATCAAGTCGAAACATAACAACCCAAGGCAAGGCAAGCGGACTGCTTCGCAGCCCATGCCATAGGGGTTAGGCGTATCCGTTAATCTTGCCGCCGCAGCCGCTTATCCAAAGGTTAGCCGTCATTAAACTCCTGCCACTTTCCGGCTCTACGCAACAAACATTCAATAGCTAGCTCCGTCGGCAAGTCATGTGGCCAAGGCGCGTAGTTAATCAAGCTGTCAGTATTGATGCCTGTGTATAACGGATAAGGCTCTACCTCATTGAATACGCCTTTTTTTAAGCAATCGTGATAGCGCCCTGTATCAGCTATCCAGCTTGCTTCTCCCAGCTCAACAAACTTGCCGACAATGCGCGCTACTCGCCCGACCTCAATATGCGTTACGGTGCGAAACAGGTACGCCTTGCCGACCTCGAACGGCAGTTTGTTACCTGACGGTGATATGGATTGCAGTTCTTTCAACTGGCCGATAGTTAAATCATCAATGTTCATGTTGTTTCCTCTTGTTGGTTTGCCATTCTGTCTATGCGTTGGAGCAGGTATTCCAGCTCATCGGTGACTGCTTTGTAACAGCTTCCAATATGACGCTCATTTGTCTGTGCCATTTCGATGCTGGCGTGGAATAGCCCCCTCACATCATCCAGTGCTTGTTGGTAGCCGGTGGTGTGGCCTGCTTCCCATCCGCGCGCCAACACATGAGCAATCAGTGTCACAGGGTCGTCAATATCCTGTAGGCTTCTCCAAAACTCTATGGGTAAGGCAGCTATCCACTGCTTGCAAGGGTGTAATCCCTCAAACCCCTTGTCGCTACTCTCAACCATAAACCACCTCTACCTTTCGATTTGACAGCTCTTGCATTATTTCGTCATATTGATCTAGCAGCCCCGCACGGCCAACAATATGAACAGTTACGCCATGCAAGCCCCTTGCTTGCTTAACATTATTTATTAGCCGTGCCCGACTCGGTGCGATACGGCTGGCCCTGCAATAATCTTGAGCCTCGGCATAACTGGATGCAACCAAAAACACTGGGTCGCTACTCTCTGTCATATCTTCTCCTTGAGCGCATCGAAAGTTAATTCACCCTTGCGTAACTGGTCGCGGAAACTATCAACGCCTCGCTCTTTTCGCAGCAGGTTCATCATTGCGTGGCCTATTTCTGGCGAGTCGTAAGCGCACCAGTTCATGTGTTCTCGGATGCTATTTTTCAGTCGCGCTAATTCTTCGGAATCATTTTTCAACTCTTTTGCAGATAACGCCCGATGAATCCGTTTTATAAAGCTACTCTCTGTCATTGTTGGCCTCATGCTCTTTTCGTATTTCATAAATAGTTGCCTCTATATCTATGAACATTTCAGATGCTACAGCATCCGTTAGATAGTCATTTACATAAAAGCCATGTTTTTCCATCACACTAAACAGCTTGCTAATCTGTGGAGGAGTAAATCGCAAGTCAATCAACGGGGTTATTGGGATAAGCTGCTCCCCGCAGTGATCACATAGCCTGTTTAATAGAGATAAAAAATCGATGTTTTCCCCTTGTATGTTTGCAGGCTCTGCGCATTTTGGGCATTGAATTTGCCCCATGAATAAAACATCGTTAGCTTTTTTCGGTTTCACTTTGTCTAAGCATTTAGGACATAAGGCGCCCCATATTGCACCAGTGTTTTTCCCGCATTTCGGACAGCTACCCATCCTCACCCTCCAATGCTTTGTCTGTCTCTGGTGGTGTGGGTAGGGCGCGCCAATGAGATACCGTTTCTGGCATCCATGTTGCCCCAGTAGCAAAAAATTCCCATCGACTATGCTCGTAGTTATAGCAGGCAGTAAATGTGCATTTTATCGATGGGCAATACGCTAAAACTGATGCGCTCCTATACTTTCCCGATGGTTCCGGCAATCTCTCACTACAAGGTACCCACTCCATTGCAGGGGTGCGGGTGTATTCGGCAAACGCTGTCTTTTTAATATCTAAATCATCCTTGATTACATACAGGCTCCCGTAGTCAGTATGCCTCACCCTTATTTTGTCGGGGTACCCTAATGCTTTGTCGCTGTTAGTTAAGCTCATTTCTTCTCCTGTGTAATGGTGGTGACAGGCAGGACGCTACCCCTGCTTTCCCTAATGCTGCCTCGGGGGATCGAGTGACGGGACTTTCTGTCAGCAATAAGATTGCCCGTATGCCGCTAGAGTGCATTCTCCTAGCTGCTGTCACCATAAACTGTTTACCCCTTATCGCTTTGCATGGCTGCGTCTAGCCCTAACTTTTCTGCTGTGCTTTTTGGGAAGGTTTCTGCCATCCACAAAGCTGTTCGCATTAATGGCGTCATTTCTGTATCAGGACTATTACGCTGGCCTGCTTCAAAGGCTGATTTGATTTTGCGAATATGTGTAGCGGGATCACCAGTCCACCAACCACAAGCATTTTTGCCTTCGTCACTCTCTTTCCATTCGCTCCAGTTCATTTGCTCTCTCCCTCTAGAGCGGCTAATAACGATTCCACCAAGTCGGGGATGCTGGCGCATAGGACAGAATCCGATACACTTCCATCGTCTGCGATGTACGCTGCCTGCCCGATGCTTTCGCCTATCTTCACCAGTAAGCCCCTGTAGTAATCGGTATTGCGTTGATTCTGCGCCGCTGTCTGCATCCATGACGCGATACGCTCTGCCACTACCTCGGCAAATTCAACATCCATGACGCGATCACTGACACGCTCGTCGCACCAGCACTGTGCGGCCATTTCCCGCGCCTCTTCCATCCAGTCGTAATCTTGCATTGCTGGTTTATCACCGTTGTTCATTGATAGCCTTCTCCTGCTGCTTCTTGATATAAATCTCTTCCCGGTCAACAGCAATATCGTTAGGCGCAACAATGCCCATGCGCACCTGATTACCTTTTACCCCTAACACCTGCACGGTCACATCGTCACCGATCATCAGGGTCTCACCAATTCGCCTCGTTAGGACTAACATAATCTCTCTGCCTCTCGTATATCGTTCATGTAAAGCCGCCTCGCGGCCTGTGTTTTGCTCAAGTAATCTGCCAAGTCCGCTGGTGTGAGCTGGTGCAGCG
This sequence comes from uncultured Paraglaciecola sp., assembly GCF_937123705.1. Lineage (GTDB taxonomy): Bacteria > Pseudomonadota > Gammaproteobacteria > Enterobacterales > Alteromonadaceae > Paraglaciecola. Next base: position 4,369 of record NZ_CAKZKO010000215.1, read on the forward strand.
TTTTCCACTGCTCGTAAGCCTCACGCCAAAGTGGCGCGTACTCCCCGTGGTATGCGATTGATGTATCGACCCGCCTGCCCTCAACCATGAGCTGCACCCGCATCATGATCGAACCGCGCCGTGCATCCCGCTTCACTCGAAACCCCTTTAACCGGCCACACCGGGAAAACGCCGGGCGAGACACCAGTCGTGCCATGCTGTCGAGATGGGCCTGCTTGTCGTAGGCCTCTTCCGCTGTCGCGAAATAGAACTGGTGCTCGCGCCCACGAATTTTCTTGTAGGCGCGATACTTGCCAGATGCGTGACGATGCACTCCCATCGTGCTACCTGCTGTATTCCATGCGCATGTGTGGCACGGCGCCTTTATGCACCGCTGAAATGATCTGCTTGAAAATATCCTCACGTGTCGCGTTTTCAGGCAGGTTGAACGCCATCATCACGGCCAGCGCATCGCGACGACACTGCACTTGCTGCTCTGGCGTGACATCTGGCTCTGGTTGATCTGTCGATGGCCCGGCGCCCATTGATTCGGCCATGATGTCACTGACAGACTGCGCACTGCCGCTCGACTGTTGCGGGGTTTTTAGGGTCGCTTGCAATGTGTCGGCTGGTTGCGCGTCACCACCATCGATGTCTACATCGTCGCGCAGCTTTTGCACGTGCGCCAAGTGCTCAGCTGCAGCTATGCCATTTTGTACGCTGCGAAGCGCGATCGCTTTCGCCTGCTCGGCATCGTTAATCAGGGCGCCAAATTCGTCGCTAGTCAGATCAACGGCCTCGATCTTGGCCTTGTTGCTTAGCAGCTGACTCTTCGACAACTCTCGACCATCGACAATGGGATCGCCCATTGCCCTGATTGCGTTTATCCTGTCGCGCAGCACTTGCACCTGATTCGCCTCGTCCTGAGCTTTCTGCTCCCACTCATCCAGCGGTTCTTTCAGCTCGTCCTGAAAATCCTCGAACAGCTTTTTGATGCGTGATCGCTCGGCACGCATGGGGACAATGGACTTTTCCAGCTCATCAACCGTTGCCTTGAACTTCTCGTCAATGCGTAATTTCACACTACCCACGCGCCTGACCAGCCCCTTCAAATTCTTGCGGCCCTTGTCTGTCTCTATGTCAAAAACCTGCGGGGCGGCGTACTCGCGCACTTGCTGATAGATTTTCTCAGCTGATTCAGCGCCGTTCTTTGCCAACAGGTGGGCGTCTGGCATGTCCTGCACCATGACGACCGCCTGATCAGGATCGAGTGGTGCGATTTGTTGTGCTGTGCTGCTCATAAGATTCTCCAGTGTGTTAGTAGGTGGTGGCCGTAACCATAAAAAATCTAAAAATCAATATCAGACGAAAAATCATCGACCTTTTTTTCTTCGACCGCCGCTGTGCCGCTCGCCTCTAACGCAGCATTCACCGCGCTTTCGGTGACCGGTGGCGCCTCAGTAACGCCGTCAAAAAAATCGGACGGCTTTGCCATGCCATCGGCCAGCGATTTGTATATCCTCCGCAATTGCAGAACCTGACCCGGCTGGATGGCATCAATGCGTCGCTGAATGCGCGCCTCAATCTGGTCCTGCCCAACCTTGTAGTTTTCTCGAAAAGCAGACAGCATGGCTTTAATGGCGTCCGGGCTGGTGTCAACATCAGCCTGCTGTGTGAGCATGCACTGATTGACTGCGGCCTCGATCACATCGCCGGGGACCACTCCCAAGATACAGGCGCGTAACCGCCGTGCACCTTGGTTGGCAATTAGCTCGTAAATGTCGCGCTGGTCTTTTAGTGCATAGCCACCTTTTTTTGTATCTCGCCAGTGCTTCACCTGAAACTGTTTGGTCTGCCGTGTGTTGGTTTCAACGTCCCATGCAAATGCCTCTACCGTGCTGGCGCCGTTTTCTTGGCTGAGCTCACGAATACCAAACTGCATGTTGCCCCATTGCTGGGCGACCGCCTCGGCAAGCCGGATCGATGGCCCGGTGATAGCGGTGCCGCCTCTGGCATATTCGTAAAGCGCTGCATTGGCCAGTGTTGGCCGGGCGCACGAGTTAATAATTCTATCGACCGCTTGGATCGGATCGCGAGGGCACTGCTTGGCAATCATCAGTGCGGCCGTGACTTCCTGAATGGCGCGGGCCTGATCCGAGGTGGCCGCCGCATTGACTGGTGCCGTGGTATTGACCGCCTCGGGCGTTTTTGCGCTAAATGGGTTGAGTGCTTTGTTTTCTGACATGTGGCTATCCTCGGTAAGTTAAATGACAAGACATTTTTCGTTGTGTGCGGGCCACCCGTTTCTACGGGCCCAGTACAGACGGCTCAATGATTCGTTCAATCGCATGTTGCCTTTGCTGCGACTCTCGACGCCCATTTCGTACCATGCCACGCTATAGGGCGGCATGTTTTCCACCACAATGAAAATAAACGTTTCGCGCTGGGCATAGCCGGTGGCCGCCATCAAGTCACTGCACTGGTTGGCAATGCGCGAATACAGGCAGGCCGACAGGTAATACTCGAAATGATCGCAGGCGTCGCAAAAGCCCTCGGCGCTGGCATTGGCGGCGCTCTTGAGGTCAACCAGATAGGGCTTATTGTGTGGCATCCAGTCGATGCGGCATTTGGCCAACTCTGTCTGCGTGTCGTCAGACTCGGCATCATAAAATGCAACATCCTGCCACACACTGACCTCTGCCAGACCGTCACACAGCAGCTGGCTAACATAGGGGTGGCTCAATACGCTGTCACGCATACGGCGCGCTGCATCGTGCTGCTTTGGCGTGATGATGTTCATACCGGGATACGCATCGCGCGCTGTTTTGACTGCAGACCAGTGATCGCTCGCCGTTACAAAGTTGTCGTTACCAAAATTATGCGGCTCCAGCACCAAGCTGTGCACCGCCGTGCCTAGCCGCATTGCCACGCTTGGCGGCTCTGGATTCAGCCAATAGTGGCGAGCCCTTGCGTCCGTCTCATGCTCGAGCAGCAGTTTTAGCTTGCTACTGCTCGTGCCGTGACTCACGTGATGATAAAAATGGTTACTAATATCCGTGTAGTAGCCGGGCGGGACCAGACCGTCAGGGTGCTGGGACTCGATGGGCTGTTGGGAGAGAGCGGTCATGAGGGAATTAGCCACAACATAAAAAAAATAAGTCCCGCCACCCCAAATGACATACGGTCGTCTTCGTCCCGCTCTGAAGCCGATAAAATCGCAAACATAACACCAATAGAAAAAAATACGATGTCAGCCATTAGGCATAGGCTCCCGACTCAGCAGGCAATCGATTTCGGCCTGTGACAAGGTATCGGCATCGGCCAGTTCACGCTCGGCTTGCTTCAGGTCACGGTGTACTTGTCCCGGTGAGCGCTGCTTCTTCAACCGCCTGATCTGCTCGCGTGTCAGTGGTTTCACTGGCGGGCGCTTCTCCGGGTTTTTCATGGGCTCAAACTTCAGGCTACCCAGCTCCGTGTGACCGATCACGTAGCCATTCTGCGTAGCCAGTTCACACACGGCGATAATTGGCAGCCAGTCGGGGAAGCTGGCAAATTCGTCGACGCGCTGCAGGGGCGTACCCCATGACTCGCAGAATTCAGCCAATACCTCGCGAGGGAAGTCAGTTGGAATTTTCACAAACATCGCCAGTCTCTCCGTGTTCAGTTTCGATAGGAATGGCGCCGTGCGCCTCTGGATCGTTGATCAGTTTTCTGGCCCGGTCGATACCGCGCACCGCCCGGCACTCGTGGCTACTGGACACGAGCTTGGTATCTGGCCAGCGATAGCCATTGAGATAGATCAGGTAGTAGCCGATGCCTTCGCCTGTCAATTTGCGACAGCGGCCAATGACTTTGCCCTCTCAGTAAACATTGGCGGTCCTGTCTGGACCCTTGAATGCGCCGATGTCGGCTTTCGGTGTGTCACTCATTGCTCACCCCAATCAGGTGGTAAATCGCCGCTGTCATCAGTGTCGCAGGTTGGACAGTAGGGCGCTGTCAGTACCTCGCCCTGACCGCTACAAGCACCACACAAGGCTTCTGGGATAGCGCCCTCACCAGAGCCACCGCAAGGCGTACAGTGCATCCTGTCTGCCATACGTTCGCCACATTGAGGGCAGCTAAACCGGATCATTGGTACTCCTGCCAGCCGTTGGCTTTGATTTCAGCAACGGCGCTAGTGTACGCATGCTCCCCATGAGCGGGGCTGTATGTTTTCTTGTCCACCCATAAAACACGGTCAGTCGCAGCCTCTCGTATAGACACGGTGCCGCAACAATTAGAGATATAAACCAGCATGATTTTTTCCTCGCATTTCGTGATTTAACGTGCCGCTATCACTCGACACAGGTGCAGGATAGTCGTATCACTGCGCCCTTGTCAACTAATTTTAAGCAAAAACCTAACAAGAAGTTGCGTATGAGGAGGTAATGCGATAGAGTGCGCACAAATCGGCCATATTGGTCACATACCGCCAAACACAGGGGCAAGCATGCAGAATCACATGAAGGCAGTGCGCAAAGCGCATCGATTTACCTTGCAGCAGACCGCTGAGGGGTGCGGCGTGGCATTTAACACCATGCGCAACTGGGAAAGCGGGGCGCCAACAATACCGGGTATCGAGCGACTGCTGCTGTTCTATCAGGTCCATGGCTACCCGGTGAAATTCACGGACTTGATTACACTGGAAATCACCAGCATTGCCGAAACCGGTCAAGCTGTCGTATAGTTCAACCAAGCGCGTGATTGCGCTACCAAAATGCGGGGTTTGCTTCACTAAAACCCTTTTTACGTGGCCTCTCGCCGGAGGCTCCAGACTGTCCACAGTCGACCTCGCTGCCTACAATCACCCGGCGAGAGGTCACCTAAAAGGGGTTTAACCATGTCAATACAGCCGCTCACCACTGCGCACAAATGCGAAAAAGTTATCCGGTCCTGCCAGACTGAAGAGCAGCTTGAATGTGCAGCTTTGTTTGTTCGGCTTGCCATCAGATCAATGGGAGTCAGCACTACCCAGTTTTACATTCTCAGCCGGTTTTTCACCGCCAAGCAGAAAGAAATAAGCGACAAAAAGCTAGCTAATCTGCGGGTGATTGGCTGATGCACCACTATCGAAAGCACATCAAGGACTACCGGGGTGATACAACAGGACTCACACTTCTTGATCACGGCGTATACAACCAGCTGCTCGAAGAGTGCTACATCACTGAGCAGCCATTGCCCAGTGATGCCGCCCAAATCGCTCGATTATTGGGCGCCAGAACCAGCGAAGAAATGGACTCCCTGCGTTACATTTTGGGCCGCTTTTTTTACCTCAATCGTGATGGAAATTATTGGCACAACCGGGTCGAAAAAGAGCTGTCAGCCATCTATGAACGGTCAGAAAAAGCACGAAAATCGCAAGAAATTCGATGGGAGCGCCAGCGCGAACAGGAGGCACTCAGGGTGCTACATGAGCAGCAGGCCAACCATGAGGGTGCCCACCTCGGTGACCACGATTTATACGAAAAACATACGAACGTATCAAAAATCGATACGAACGTATCGAAAATCGATACGAACCACTATACGAAATGCATACTACCCAGTAACCCATTACCCAGTAACCCATTACCCACTAACCGAGAAGTTCAAAAGCGTAGTGGACCTGACCCCAAGAAGTTCAAAAAACCAACACTCGAAGAAGTCCAAGAATACTTCGAGGATCGAACCCAAAAGCCCTGCAACATCGAACACGAAAAATTCTTCGATTTCTACGAATCCAAGGGCTGGAAAGTTGGCAAAAATCCGATGAAGGATTGGAAAGCGGCTGTACGAAATTGGATCAGAAAGCACAAAGAGGATTATCGCTCACAACACGGCAAGACCACCGACACAGGCAGGTTAAAAACTACCCAACAAACCATCGATAACATGCAGAGCTTTCTGCAGGAGGATAATTCGTGAACAAGCAAACCATTGTCGAACAATTAACCATCCTGAGCGAAATCTATCGCCAGCCAGTCAGCCAAGATTTACCGAAAATCTGGTTCAACGACTTTGCTGACTACCCCGATGATTTTTTGATTGAAGCGTGTACACGGCATAGACTCGATCCCGACCAAGGCCGTTTCTGGCCAACACCCGCGCACCTGTTCAGCCAGATGATGTTTTCAAGCGCTAAAATCAAAACACTCGCAGCGCAGGCGTTTGAAGATAACCCCGGCATCGATGGCACCGACAGCCACACTCTGCAACATGAGTCGTTTTTCGACCGCAACCAGCGCAAGCGCCAGCACATCGCACAAGACCTCGAGGATTGGCAGGACTGGTCAATACCACGCAAACTGGAATTCTCCAAGGCCATCACTTCGGAACAGGCACAGATGATCGCTTCACCAACACAGGGGATCGAGCATGTCAGTTGACACCCCTAAAAAACCTCGAACGATGAACGACCTGCCAGCCATCCCCGATCGATGCACGAGCTCGCAGTGTTTCGACAAACCCCGCAAAGCCTCGCTGGTCGTGATGGAAGTCGAAGACGAGAACTACCAGAAGTCCATCGTCCCGGCCAGCTGGGCCATGCCGCAGGAAAAATCATCGACACGCCGACAGTTGCGTTTTGGCATAGACTTCGTGCAGTGGCATACTCGCTGCGCTTTGTGTGTTTACTCTGACCCGATTGAGGTCGAAAACACATGGTCTGGAGGGTGATGGCGTGGAGAGTTTGTGGCGACGTTCAAGAAAAATCGCAAGCGGTGCAACAGGATCGATGGGTTCATTGAGCGGCGGGACAGGAACTGGCGTAAACGTGTTAGACGTTACCTGCGAAAACGTTACGGCGAGCGGTGTCATTGGTGTGGTGGGCGCATGGACTTCAAGCTAGCCAAGGGAAACTTTCAGGACATGGCCACGATTGAGCACTTGGTGCCAATGAGTTTTGGTGGCTCTAACGATCTGTCTAATTTGCGACTGGCGCATAAGCGGTGTAATCGATGAATCGATGTTTGTTGACTCACGAAGCAGAAGCTCTGCTCGATCAATACGAATTGCTGATTCTCGCGTTGGTGAAGCGTCTAGGCGAGAGCTCTGTCGTGTTTTCTCGACAGGACATCGAGGCCATCCTGAAACACGAGAACCGATACGTGATGATGGATTATCGCGACACGGATTTGGTTCTGCGTCTTGCCAGCAGGAAGCAGGTCGAGGCTGTGACGGAGCGCGACAGCAGCACGGTGCAATGACTAATCGATCCGGTTTTATCGAGTTCAACGTGCCGGGAAAGCCTCGCGGAAAAGCGCGTGTCTGGACAGATGGGCGCAGTGGTCGCAAGTTCGTCGACAAGAAAACCCGCGATTACATGGACCAGATCGTGTGGTGTTTGCGACAGGCGCAGAGAGCCGTGCTCAAACCCACCAAGCGGCCGATCAATATCCGGGTCGAAGCGGTTTTTGAGGTCCCAGTGTCATGGCCGAAGTGGAAGCGGCAAGCGGCTCTGGCCGGTGACATTGCGCCCACGGTCAAGCCCGACGATGACAACATCGCCAAAATCGTGCGCGACGCACTGAACGGCGTGTTATTTGCCGACGATCAACAAGTGATCAGCTCGACCGACGACAAGCGCTACGGCGAGAAACCGCACCTCCGGGTGATCGTGTCGGTGTCTGACAAGCTGCCAGCCCAGTGCACCAAAGCCGATTGGGAGCACCACCAGAGCCGTGGGGTCGATTTGTTTGCCTGATGACAAGTTGGCCGGTTTTGGTGTAGTCTCCGCGCCAATGTCAACCCACGAGCCAAGCCATGCTGGTCATTTCCCGCCAACAGCCACCCGTCCGCAACGACATAGCGGGCAGCGGCGAGTTTCTCGCTCAGCGCGGGCTGCGAGTCCACTACGGGATTGATTACCAGCTGGCCGCTGGAGAGGCGGTCCTCCTTGCCAGAACGTGCGCTTTCAGCAAAACCGGCCAAGCCTACAGCCACGCGCCCGAGTTCAGGTACATCGAGTTCAGGGATGGCGCATGGTTTGTGCGGTATTTCTACGTCGAGCCACGCGAAGCCCTGATGGTTGGCGACACCATGATCGAGGGTGAGTTTATTGGTAAATCTCAGGCAGTAGGCCAGCACTACGCCAACGGCATGCAGGACCATGTGCACGTCGAGGTATTCCAGCCGGGCGACATTGGCGACACCATCCCCGACGAAATCAAGCACACGTTTGACCTCAAAAAAAACCGCACATACGTCGATCCGGCTGCGTATTTCCGTAGCGACCTGCCGGGCTAACCTGTAGGAGTTATCGCTGTGTATCGTCGACCTAACCGAATATTTTTCGCTCTGACGCTTGTTGGTTTCTGGCTCGTTGGCTGTGCCAGTAACGGCACTGGCACGATCGGCAATGGCCAGATCGATATTGATCTAGGCGATAGCAAACTATTTGGCAACTCGGCAGCGTATGAGATTGGCGTGTCACTGGCGCAGGTGGCGCTGTTCGAGAAACCGGCACTGGCGCAGTCGGCGCTAACCAAACTTTACAACGTGAAAAACCGCGTGGCTGATGTCGAGGCGACGTACTCGGTCGAGCAGGGGTTGGATATTGTCTCGGCTATGCTGGCCTCAGAGTGTGGCGTGTGGTGCCAGACGATTGCGGGCCAGAAATACATGGCGCAGATCGGCGCACAGCTAACGGCACTGAAGGCGGTCGAAACCGACGATGTAACAGTCACGCTCGATCAGGTGGTGAGTGAGCTGATTCTGGCCGTGCAGAGCGTGCAGGTTATCCAGTGAAAGGCGTCGCTCTCAGGGAGTATTGCCACAAACTCTCGACCGTCGCCTATCGGGATGACGTAGAGATTCATTCGTTTGGCGGCATTGATATTTATCGCGAGTATCACGACGATACGGATACCACGTTTCTCGCGTTTGCTGGCAGCAATGAGACATTCGACTGGTTTCGCGGGTTTCATTTTTTCCCCAAGCGCGCCGTGTTTGGCAAAGCCCATCGCGGGTATTACAAAAAAATCAAGCAGCACCAATTATCGATCATGGCGCTGGTCAAACCGGAATCTAGGCTAGTGCTCACCGGCCACTCGAAGGGGGGTGCGGAGGCGCAGCTGTTCGCGGCGATGATGCCGCACCTGAATATCGCAGCAGTGGTGACATTCGGCGCACCGAAGCCGATTAAGAAGCTGTTCAGCCCGCTGCACGAGCAGCAATTGCGCGACCGCACGACCAACTATGTCAACCCTAACGATGGGTTTACGCGCGTGCCATTAGGCTGGGATCGCATCGGAAAGGACGTTATCAAATCATTTACGGTATATGGCAGCGAGCATCCACTGGCCTGTTATGCCGAGTTTTTTGTAGACGTGTAGGAGTGGCCAGTGTGCTGTTGGCAAAAATTAAAGCATTTTCGGCGGCGGTGTATGCACAGCTGTTTCATGGCCTGCCCGCAGGCGTGGAGGTGTTTTTGATCCTCACCCTCGGGCATGTAGGGCACGTGCTGGCAAAGGGCCACGAGGTGCACAAGCGTGAACTGATTGGCGTGTCGATAAGGAATATCGCGGTAGCTGCGGGCGTTATCGGTGCCTGCAAAATGTTTGGGCTGGCCGAGGGCGCGAATCTGGTGCTCGCCAGTTTAATTGGCGTGTTTGGCGTGAATGCCGTGCTCGCTATCGTTAAAAAATACACAGGTGGCGCGTGATGGGACTATGGAAACAACGGGACGGTTACTACACACCAACGCCGCGAGGACGACTGGTTGGGCGGGTTATTCTCGCAATCACCGCAGTATTGTTGCTGACAGTAGCACTCGCTGGGCAGGCACTCAGGGCATCGACCGGCATCAACAACTACACCGATGTTAGATCGTGTCTCACCCTCGAAACCGTGGACTGCGACGATGACGCTGGAACAGCGCTGCCGATGGAGCGAGAAAAATCGTACAGGGTGCAGCAGTTCGGGCAACAATCCCAGCTCACTCACACCACAACACTATGAGGCCATTCATGACGAAATTAAAAACCTACGCGCTAGCGATTGTCGCTATGGCGTTATGCACTGTCACACAGGCGCAGACCTGCACGCCAATGACCGAGCCAGCACTGATCACAGGATGCGACGTGTCTACGCTGAGCTGTCCGACAGTCGTTACGCTCTGTTTTACGCCGCCTGCTACCTATGCTGATGGCACACCGCTCAATCAGGCAGACATCGCGGCATTCCCCTATCGAGTGACGACTACCGCAGGTGAGACGCTGGGCGAGATCACAGCAGCGGGCGAGTCAACACCGATTGCGCTACAGGTAACAATCGCGGATATTCTCGATGACGGGCTGGCCTCAGTCGCCATTGATATGAAAACCCGCATGAGCGATGGTTCAGAATCGGAGCAGTACAGCGATACAGCGCTGGGCGAGGTTCGATTCGAGCAGTCATTCGTCGATGCGGTACGCAACTCGTTAGGTGGGCCGCAGCGTATTGTTGATCTGTTGTGGAATATTCAGGCGCAGTAAGGGGACAGGGGAAATGAGCGCAGCTATCGACCAGGCACTTACAATATTTGATGCTGAAATTTTTGTCAGCAACAGCGCGACAAACGGGTACGCCGCTGGCTCTACAACGCCAACCGACCCTACCAGCAAATCCGACCCGTATTCTGAAATGTGGCGAGCGCTGGACTACGCAAAAACGACACTAACGGGAAATGTAAAAATAACGATAAACCCCGGCGACTACCCAATGCGCGGGCCTTCCGTAGCACAGCATTTTTCGTTAGACGAGGACGACAGAATATTCGCGTTAAATGCGGATGGCGGCGCTGTCAATGTCACGCACGACAATACAGTTAATGATTCAAACCTGATTTATTTTAATTTTTATGTCAGCTCGGTGGGGTCAAACATCGCTCTGATATTGATGGGGAAGGCATTTTATTTCCAGCACGAAAACACAAATCCCGCCAACCCGTTTATCCGGTTTCCTGATGATACGGCGGGTGCTAGGCTCGTCAGCATAGCCGAAAAGGTCACGTTCACTGGTGCCAACCTGTTTTGGTCGGGCATAGGCGACAATTTCACCTGTTATTTCCGCCACCTGCGAATTCATAACTGCTCAGAGCCTATCGTTAATGCCTCCACGCTCGATGGGGACAATATGTATTTTGGCCGATTGGAGCTTATCGACAATGAGAGCCGTCGAGACCTTGGCGTATGGAGTCAGGTATACGACACCCGCTTTAATTGTGGAGACACGGCTTTCAATGTTGATGAACTGATAGTCCATAACACTGAATTTTTTGCAGCCGACAGCCGAGCCAACAACAAGGTCGGCATCGGCCTCGCCCACATGACTGCGCACGTCAATCACGACACTATTCAAAAAGTTCGCGGCGATATGGTTGTATATAACGGTGTTATTCATTCTGCGCCAGATGATCTATATAACCTGCACAACGGCATTGTGATCAATGGTGGCGCTAGTTACCTAGACGGGGATATTGCGCCAAAACGAACGCTAGCAGCCCGACGATCAACAGGTTCGCTGTCATTAAATTTTGATGACGCAAACAGTCTCGATGATTTTGTAACGGCGTGTGACTACATCGCTACGCAGGGCTACGGGCATAAAATCGGTATAGCAGTCGAGACCCATCCGGGCGGCACGTTATTGAGCGCAGGGCAGATCACAAAAATTCAAGCGCAGGTGGCACGCGGGCATCACGTATATTTGCATGGCCGAGGCTCTTTGGGTGTTGATGCACAGATAGCTATTACGCTGGTCGGCGCAGCGGGGGACACGTATGAGGTTGCAGGCGGCGTGCTGACTGTACGACACACAGGGGGCACTGTTGCCGCCCCATTTACGTTGTCATCCTACACGTCAATGAATGATCTGGTAAACGCGATAGCGCCATTGCCGGGAATTACTGCTGCAAATTCGTCGGAGTACACGGCCAGCCCTAGCGCAGACCCGGTAATCATTGACTCGGTGGCATCTACCAGTATTGCTACATTGCAAAACGTCCCCATTAGTGAGGCGGCTCTGTTGCAGAGCGAAATAACAGACGCAAAAACGCAGCTAGAATCGCTAACCGGCGCTACTGTCAACGCGTTTGTGTATCCTAACGGCGTTGTGACCGTTGCGGCAGCAGCGGCAATTGAGGCGGCAGGCATGGCCGCAGGGCGGGCCGTGAGAAATGCCAGTGGTGGAGAGCTAATACCCTACAACATATCTGACAAAGACTATCTGACGGAGTATCAGGGCGCGCTCCCGTATTTTACCCGCTCATTTAGCGGCAATACTATTTTTGGCGCCAACGCGAACCAGATCAATATAGATGTGAAACGAAAGGCGGCGGGGCTGGCTGCGCTGGCTGAACAATCAGGTTACCCGTTCAACATCTATGGGCATGAATTCGCGTCCAGTGGCGACACTATGACGGAGGATACTGTCGAACGTGTTTTTGATGGGCTTAATGACTACGGCATGAATTTAGTTCCATTTGACGATCAGTGGGTTACCGCTAAGGCGCACGCTGGTGCGGTAATTACAACGGATAGCTCCGGCACATGGAACGGATACAAGCGATTAACTATTTCATTTAATGATGAAATATCACACGACTACAGATTTTTAGCGGCCAGCGGCAGCGGCGGTGGCGGTGGCGGACTTGGCCTAACCAGCAAGTCGGCGCTTTCCAGAAATTTACTAAATAGGTGACACCATGCAAAAACAGGTTTTAACGCTCACGACTGCCGACAATATCAAGCGTATTGCCCTCGATGGCCCGCACCAATTGGAGGTTGGTGGCACCTTTGGCTCAGGCACTGTGACGCCATACGGTTACTCCGAAGAAATTGGCAAGGGTGCTCAGCTTCAGCTGGATGGCTCGGCCTATTCCACCACGGCAGCAGATTCACTCACTTGCAGTGCAGCCTATAGCCAATGGGAGCTGACAGGCTCTAGTGGCGCGACCGTCACACTGGTCTTCACGCCGATCAAGCAGGGTACGATCAACGCCTAATGACCAAGCGCAGCTCAAGAAGTAAATACGACCCGGCGATGGCCGAAAAGCTGCCCGGCCTATTCAAGAACGGCGAATCCGTCGCCGAGGTCTGCGCCGTGCTGGGCATTGGGAAAAAGTCGTTTTATCGCTACATCGAAAAGCACGCAGATTTTGCCGAGGCATACGACAAGGGCAGGGATTTATCTGAAGCATGGTGGCTCAAAAAGGGCCGCAATGCCGTCAACGGCAAAGCCAAGCACATGGATACCACGGCGTGGATTTTCAACATGAAAAATCGATTTGGATGGGCTGACAAGAAAGAGGTGTCCGGCCCTGACAAAGGCGCTATCCCTATTGCAGCAAAGATCAGCTTTGTCGGCGTCACTGCCGATGGTCGCCGCAACCCGGAAAGCAATAATCATGACAGCACTGGCGAACCAGCTTAACGTCAAAGTTGAGCACATCGACCGCCTCGGTGTCCTGCTCGCCAAACCCAAGCGCCTGAAAATCCTTGTCGGTGGCCGCGCCTCCACCAAATCCACCTTTGTCGCTGATTACATATTGGCCCGCGTCTCAACAGGCGAGTCATGGTGCTGTGCGCGTGAGTACCAGAACTCTATCGAAGACAGCGTGCATGGCATGCTGCAGGATGAGATTGAGCGCCTGTCCCTTCCCGGTTTCTGGCCCAAGCGCAACGAGATCGATCACGAGTACGGCGGGCATATTTTTTACCGTGGTCTGGCGCGCAATATCACCAGCCTCAAGGGTATTCGCACGCACGGCCTGTGGATCGAAGAGGGCGAAGCCACCAGCAAGCGCTCCCTGACGACACTGACCGCCTCGCTGCGTGTTTCGGCACTGGAGCAGCAGAAAGCTGAGCTATCAGGCACTGACATCCAGATTCCAGAGATGTGGATTACGATGAACCGGGGCAGCGCCAAGGACGCCATTGCACAGCGTTTCCTGAAGCGCGCCGAACGCGACCTGACCAAATATGGCTACTACGAAGACGACTACATGATCGTCATTGAGGTCAATTACGATGAAAACCCGTGGTTTATGGGCTCTGGCCTCGAAAGCGAACGGCTCGACGACCTGAAGACCATGACCACGGCTGAATACGAGCACAAGTGGCTGGGCAAGTACCTCGATACGGTGCCGAACGCGATCATCGAAACCGACTGGTTCGACGCCTGTATCGACGCGCACAAAAAACTGGGCTTCGATCCTACTGGGGCCGAGGTCGTTTCCCACGACCCCAATGACGGGGGCGAGGATGATGCGGCGTTGGCCTATCGGCATGGCGTGGTGTTTCTGGATGTGCAGGCCAAGGAAGAGAGCTGTCTGGTCAACGAAGCCTGTCACTGGGCGCTGGATTACGCGCTCGACAAGCGCGCTGAGCAGTTCATTTGGGATGCTGATGGCGTGGGTGCTGGCCTGCGAGAGCAGATTGACACCAAGATTGCCGGTCGCCACATGACCGCTCATGCGTTCTATGGTGGCCGGGGTGTCGACCGAGAGCACGAGAAGTATGTCCCGATGGAAAGCGAGGCCGAAAAGAAATCGAAGACCAACAAAGACACATTTTTCAATCGCCGGGCGCAGTATTATTGGGATGTACGTAATCGTTGCCTGAAAACCTATTTGGCAGTAACACAGCGCAAATACATCGACCCGGACGAGCTGATCAGCTTCAGCAGCGATATTGCCCAGCTCGATGTCCTGCGCGCTGAATTGTGTCGCATCCCGAGAATTGCAAACCCGCTGGGCAAAATCCAGATCATGAGCAAAGAGCAAATGGCTCAGCTAGACCCGCCCATTGATTCGCCCAATATGGCCGATTCTGTCATGATGAGCTTCGCTTATCAGGCGCCCCGACAGAAGAAATCACGCCGCGCACAGATGAGCGCGAAAAACTACTATCGAGACCAGACATGAAAACTCCAGTCACGACGCCACGCACCCATTCTGAAATCATCGATCTGGTCGACAAGGACTACTACGTTGTCGACGAACAGCGCGACAACACCAACGAAGACATGCGCTTCTGCGATGTGGATGGCGCCCAGTATGACGACTGGTTTCGCGAGCAGTTTTCAGAGCGGCCCAAACTCGAATTCAACAAGGTCTATCAGGCCGTGTACGAATTCTCGGGCAACTGGCGGGAAAACCGCTTTGATGTGAAGTATCGCCCTGAAGACATCAAGGCGACGGATGACGACGCCGACCTGATGAACGGCCTGTTCCGCAAGGATTTCTATCGCGACAACGAGGGCACCGAAGCCTTCGACAACGCGGTCGATGAAATGGCCAAGGGCGGTTATGGCGCCCTGCAGATGGTGACACGCTACATCGACGACGAAGACCCGGAAGATGACCGCCAGGTGGTCGAGTTCGAGCCGATCTATTCAGCCTACAGCAGCGTCATTTGGGACAAGAACGCGAAGAAGCCCGACAAATCCGATGCGCGGCACGTCACAGTGCTCAAGTCGATGAGCCGTGAAGCCGCTGAAGCCGAGTTTGGTGATCAGGCTGAATCAGCATTCTCGCCACCCGATCGCAGGCGCTTTAACTGGCACACCGGGCAGACCGTCTGGATCGCGCACTTTTACGAAATACGCACTGAACGCACCACAGCGTGCACGTTTGAAGACCCGCTGGGCAGGCGTAAAACCCTGTTCAAGGACGAGATTGGCAAGCACTTGGAAGAGCTGGCCGACATGGGCTACGAGCAAGTGCGCGAGAAAAAAATCAAGCGCCGCTCGGTGTGGAAATCCATTCTTGGTGGTGGTGATTATCTGGTAGAGCCACGTCGCATAGCAGGCAAGCACCTGCCGATCATCCCCATTTACGGCTACCGGGGCTACATCGACGGGCAAGAGTTCTGGTACGGCATCGTGCGCAAGTACAAGGACGCCAATCGCCTGTTCAACATGGCAGCAACGGATGTGGCCGAGAACGCCGCGACCACCTCCAAAGACATGCCTATTTTCACGGATGAACAGGTGGAAGGCCGCGAGCAGCAGCTGCGCGAAATGCACCTTGGTAAATACAACTACGCGGTCATCAACCCGGTGGAAGGGCCGGAGGGCGAAGACATCCATGCGGGTCCAGTGGGTACGTGGGCGGCATCCCGTGTCGACCCCAACAATGTCAGCCTGATCCAGATGTGCGGCGACTTCATGGCCGCTGGCATGGGCTCCAGCCCCAAGGAAATCGAAGAGGCCAGCCTGTCAGGCGTTGCTGTCGACCGTCTGCGAAAAATTATCGATGCCAAAACCATCATCCTGACCGACAACATCAAGAAAGCGATGCACCGGGCGGGCGTGGTGTACTCATCGATTGCTGGCGAGATTTACGACTCCGAGCGCATTGAGTACATTCTGCAGCAGGACGGTACGGACAAGATGGTTCGTCTGTTCGACATTGTGGTTGACCGCGAGACGGGCCAGCCGAAGTTCATCAACGACATCACCACCAAGAAATTCGCCATCACGGTCGATACGGGACCGGCTTACGCCTCGCAGCGTCGCGAGACCATCAAGGCGCTGCAGGAAATTGGTGAGATGGCGACCGAGGATTACCAGCCGCTCATATTGGGTGAAATTATCGAACTGCTGGACGGTGTTGGCCTGACCGACCTCAAGGATTACAACCGCCGCAAAATGGTACAGCAGGGTCTGCGCAAACCGGAGACCGAAGAAGAACAAGCCATTGCGCAGGCAGAGCAGCAGAAGCAGCAGTCTGCCGAAGAGGAGCTGTTGCGCTCGATGGCTCGCAAGGAAATGGCCGAAGCGCAAGAGCTGGTCAGTCAGGTGCAGAAGAACGCCACGCAGGCACGCCTCAATACCGCGAAAGCCATCAGCGAAATGCACGGCATCCAGCTGGATCGCCTGCAGGCCACCAACGATGTGGTTTCACGTGAAACGGTTGAAGCAGGCCGGGAAGTGGCTGCAGAGACCAAGCTGCCCGACCTCGACCGCGCTTCTAAGCTGGCCGACATTGCTACCAAAACCGCTAAGGCGCGCAGGGATAACGCCGAAGCTGAGGCGCAGGTTATCGAAAACAATTTCGCTCGCAGCAAGATTGCACAGCTTTCCGAGAGTTTGGACAAGATGGGGGCGGCATGATGGGCGAAATATCCAACCTGCTCGACTTGGGCAAAGCGACCGGCACTGCGCAGGAGAAGAAGCCGCTTGGCGTCAATGAGCGCGCCATGATTGCTATCGCCGTGCAGCTGGAGAGCATACTCAAGCAGCTGCGGCAGGGCGGCAACGAGCAACGGAAAAGCCTCGATGCTGCGGTGCGAAAGGCTGGCGACAGCGTGATGGACGCACTGAAAAACCTGCCCGCTTCCACACAAGATGCCCCAACAATACAATTTCCAGACATCCCTGCGCCGCAGGTAACGGTTAGCGTAGAGCCGCTAGACACCGGTCTGGTTAGGGACATGCTGCAACCTAACCGCCAAATACTGGGGCAAATGATTGCATTGACCAAAGCCTGTGAAGGCGTGGTGTCTGCCATGCAAAAGCCGTCACCCAGTCGCGATTATCGACTAACGGTTAAGCGCAACAAGTACGGCGACATAGAAACCATCGACGCCAAGGCGCTATGAGTTCGCTATTCGGTTTTTTGGTAACCTGCTTAATGGCTACATACACCATCACATCAACGCCTGTGTTTTACGATCAGGATGGCACCATCAATCGCACCGAGTATCTAGGCTGGGGTCAGGCGGCCGATGAAAACTCCAACGTTTACGATCTGCAGGTCAACGATGGCCAGCCCAGCATGGTCAAGTCTTATGGCAAATATCATGTCTATTACGCGGGACAATTTCGCAGTGTTATTAGTGGAATTCCCGGCGACTGGGCGCGAATGTTTACCCTGCGAGGTAATTACGATGTGTTTCCTGCCGGCATCGAGTGGCGCGATGATTTATATACCTACAGCAAGGACAGCGGCGCATGGATTGTGCTGCCATCGATAAACCAGCAAGACGGTCATCAGCAAACGACATTTATTTTGATTGGGAGCGGCGCGGTATATCAGCATAATGGTCAGTACAATCCGCTGGTTTGGACCAGTCAGCAATTCGGCAATCCAGACACGAAGCAGCGCCTGCGAAAACGAAGAAATGACGAGGACGCCCTGCTTGCCTGTGTGGCTGCATGGCTTGGTACGGTGGACTGATGGGCAGACTATCCCGGCTGATTGAAAAGGTCGATGCGGTTAGTGAGAGCCTAAAAGCGAGCCGCTCAGTAGGGTATAATGTACCTGACATTCCGCAAAGGAATATTAGCAGTGACTACCTATCGGACCAGCCAGCCGCAAGCGATGAATATGGGGATTTGCTCCAGACGATTGATGGCGAAAGACTTATCGCGCCCCACGTTGCAGGACGCAGAAAAACAGGCGGAGGAGACGAGGCTATTGACCAAAAAGAGCTTGAATTTCTCGCGCAGGATGCTGGTGCGACAATTAGCTATGTGCCAAGAAGGTCAATTGGAAATGACGCAGGACGAGTTAAAAACGCTCATGGAAAGAATCCAGAGATACTCATCGATAAAGACCTAACTGGTGGCAAAAAATATAATGTAGAGTCGCATGAGGTTTCCCACATCATCGATGAGAAGGCGGGGCAGTTAAGCACAAAAGGAATTAAAAAAGACCTAGAGAAAATTTACAACGAGCTAAACAATCCTTTTTACCGTGACGGGCAAGCAAGGAAGCAATATGCGCTGCCGCAATATGATATGGACAGGGAATTATCGGCAGAAGCCATTCGCGCGTATCTTCAAAATCCCAACTGGATAAAAACAAAATATCCTGCGGCTGCTAAACGCATTAGAGAAACGGTCAACTCTAATCCAGATATAAACAAACATATCCAGTTTAATACTCTGGTGCCCGCAGCATTGGGCGTAGGAATGATGGGCCAATCCGAAGACGCCGAGGCCATGGCTGAGCCGGCCAAGGCGCCTGAAGACAAGGGCTACTGGCGCGGCGTAGGCGAGCGAATCAAAGACACAGCCGCGACTGCCAACATTGCGGCCAATCTGGCTGGCACCTACGCTGAGGATGCCATAGCCGGAATCACTGGTATTGGTGGATCAATCCTGCACGATACCGATGAAGGCGCCCGGCAAGTCCAAGCAGTACGCGATTTTGTTCCCGATGTGCCGCTGCATCCACGCGCTCAGGCCATCCTGATGGGCCTGATGGGTCGCGCCCAAGACCTGCCAGAGCCGATACGACGAGTGGGCAGTGCTTACATTGACCTGCCAGAGACAGTAGGCGATTACGTCGCTGAAAATGTATCGCCGGCTGCCGGCGCTATCACTCGCGCGGGTTTCGAGGTTCTTCCTTAACCGATTTAAAATGACACTTTTCGGCACCTGTTGACAATTCTTGTCACTTAGGCGCAAAATTGCGCGCAACCGGGCACTGACCCGAGAGCAATACCTACCACCCCACGGTGAGACCCTTTGTATGGCTGAAGACAAGCTGGACGATAAGACCGTCGATAACGACGAGGCTGACAAGCTCAAGCAACAAGCGAGCGACGAGGCTGGAGAGCAGAAACCCGAAGGCGATCAGGACAAGCCAGCCGGGAATCAGGACTCTGAAGAAAATGAAATCGTTTTAGCGGGTCAAGAAGAGTCGCCATCTTCGCAGGCTAACAAGCCAAATAATGACCAGCACAGCAATACCGATGCTGTCATTAAGCGAATGAAACGCAAGCGCGAACGCATCGATGCAGAAAATGAGCAGTTGCGTCGAGAAAACGAGCAGTTGCGACGGCACGCGCAGTCGCCGGGCGCAGGGCAGAGGCAGCACGATCAATCGTTGCAGCTTCCCAAGCGACCGACACGAGCCGAGTTTAGCTACGACGAAGATAAGTTTGACGCTGCGATAGCGGAATGGACCGAACAGGTTGCCGATGTCAAAGCCGAGGCTAGAATTCGCGAAGCCAATCAAGGCCAGCGCACAATCGCTGCACAGCAGCGTGAGGCCAAAGCACTCGAGCAGTACGCCAAAAGCGCCAACGCATTGAAACTTCCGGACTTCAACGAAGCACAGGAAGATGCGCTGGATGTTATCGGCACTGATTTCGGGGTTATGCTCGCGAGGGAGCTGCCAGATGATGCACCAAAGCTGGTGTATTTCTTTGGCAAAAACCCTGACGAAGCGCTGAAATACCGGGAAATGTTTGACAACAACCCCGGAGGCACGACATTCGCCCTTGGCAAGCTAGCCGAACGACTTGTTATTAAACGTAAACAGTCTAGCGCAGCCGCACCAGAGGATCGCATTGAGGGTGAAGGGCTAGCAGGTGGAGATAGCAGTCTCCAAGGCCAGCTAGCCAAGATCGACGAAAAGCTCGAGAAGGATGAAATTTCACCCGCTCAGGCAATTCGCGAAACCCGCCGTATAAAGCGCGAATTAAAGGAACAAGCAGCTGCTAGCTAGACTCCATTTTTATAGGAGTTATTAGTCATGTCCAGTCAGGCCAAAATTGTCACCCGCGTACTGGGTGAAGAGCTTGAAAAATTCGAGGCAGACAACATTTGTTTGCGCCAGTGTATGGTCAAGCAGATGGGAGGCCAGACCGGCCACCGCTCGGAATTCACCGAGTGGCACGATGCCCCGCCCATCGCCACCGTTGTCACTGGTTCGACCCCGTCGATCTCGAATTTCAACGAAATCACGCACCTTGCGGTGCCTCACAAGGTCACTACGTACTACACGCGACCTTTCAAACTCACCAACAACGATACGCTTGATCCGTCTGAGCTAAGTCGCCAGATGCGTGCTGCCATGCAGGCCATCGATGCGGGCATTAACCGCGCCGTGGTCAACAAGGTGGTCGAGGAAGGCGGTCAGTTCGTGGGTCGCACGTCTGCGCTGTCAGGTTTTGCCGACATTGCAGCGGTCGATACGTTGCTGACTGAGCAGGATGTCTCGCAGGAATCCGGCAAGACCATGATTCTGAATGCTGGCGATTACAACGCGATGGCAGCAGACTTGGCGGGCCGTGAAACCCTGCAGGGCCGGGCAGAGAATGCCTACGACCGTGCTTTCATTGGCCAGATGTCAGGTTTTGACACGTTCAAGACCTCGTTTGCGCCCAGCAAGGTCGCTGCTGCGCCTACCAGTATCACGGTCAACGGTGCCAACCAAGACTATGATCCTGCGGCGTTCCAGACCACCACTGCCGGTGAGCCTGAAAACATCGATAACCGTACCGCCACACTGACAGTGACCGGCACCATTTCCGGCGCTGTCGCGGGTGACAAGTTCACCGTTGCGGGCGTCAATGCGGTATCGCTGGTCAATAAAAACGACACAGGCAACCTGCGCACGTTTACGGTGGTTTCTGTTAGCGGTCAGGACATCACTTACAGCCCGCCCATCATCGTCGACTCGGGTACACCGAACTCGACAGTGACACAGGCGCGTGATGACTATGCCAACTGTTCAGCAGCCCCGGCCAACGGCGCAGCGGTCACCTTTGTCAACTACGACACAGCGCTGACCAATGTGTTCTTCGAGAATGACTCTGTGTGCATCAACACCGCACCCGTAGTCGGCACCGAAGAGCAGCTGGGTGGCATGATCCTGATGAATGAGACCACGGAGCGTGGCTTGAACATCATTGTCGCCAAGCAGGGTGCCATCGCAGACTTGAGTACGGAGTGGAGGGTCACGGCGCGAGCCGGTGTGACGATCCGCGACCCGATCAAGTGTGGCATCTTGATGGGTGCGCAAACGCCTTAACCAGCACTACCAGTAGAGGGCGGGTCAAACCGCCCCTTGTTTTCGCCACACCCCAACAGTCAGAGGTAAATTTATGTCACGCAAAAAGCAGAAAAACAACAACTACGACCCTGCAGCGGAAGAGAACCAATATCCCAAGTGGGTCGACGGTGTTCTATGTGCCGATGCCGAAGAGGTAGACGCGCTCAACAGCGTCGATGCCGAAGCCAAGGCCGCCAAGGCCGCCGCCGACGCAGAGGCCAAGGCCGCAGAACAGCAGGCGCTGCGTGATCAGATTCGCGAGGAAGAACGCGCCAAGCTGATCGAAGAAGCCAAAGCCGCCAGCAAGGAAAAGCCGAAACCCAAGGCCAAAGCGGCTGCCAACAAGGGCAATGAAGAGAATGGCAACAGCACAGAAAATAGTTAGTGATGCGCTCACTGAGTTGCGAATGCAGTCGGAATTGATACCGGCCGATCCGCAGCTTGAGCAGGATGCGCTCGATCGACTGATTGGGATGCTGGAAGAGTGGGCCAGCATTGGTGTCGCGACAGGCGTCACCATCCCAACAGTATTGGCGAGCGACCTGAACAACCCGCGCGACATCGAGCTGGGTCTGTCGCACTCGCTGGCGCTGGAAATGACCACGCGAGCACCCCAAGAGCCGGCGCGTCGCCTGCTTCGTGCATGGCGTCGATCCCGTCGCCGTATCAAGGCCAAATATGGCCCCAACCCGGTCCAGCAACTGCCCGGCAAATTACCGCTGGGGCAGGGCAACAACGTGGGGCCGCGCTCCAAGCGATTTTTCCCCGAGCCCACCACGCTGGGCAGCAATAGCGACAGTTTAGGCACCTGATTTATGGCCACGCGCATCATTAACCTGACTCGCACAACTACCGTCAATCGCACGGACGTGGTGCCTTTCGCGCCCGCTAGCGGTGATTCGGCCAAAAAGGTGACAGTCGAAGACCTGATTCGTGCGCCCGCGTACACGGTGGCAGCATTGCCCACGGTCTCGCTCACCATGAAGGGTGACGCGGCCTATGTCTCAGATGGGGCGAGTGGCGCAGCGGTCATGGCGTTCTGTGACGGCGTGAACTGGCGCCGTATGGACTCCTTGGCGATCCTTGCATGAGGCAGCCCATCCCGCTACCCAATGGCATTGTCGGGCTCGACGACTTTCCCGAGCTCAAGGAGTCGCTAGTCAATCTGTTCCGCGTTGAGTCTGGGCTACTAAAAGCGCCGGGCATCACCGGCTTTTCCACAGGAAACGGTGCGTGTCGCGGAGCGGTCACCTTTCAAGACGAAGCGTATATGGTCTCGGTGGGGTCATTTGCCAAAATTGCGTCTGACGGCACGTTTTCAAATCTGTCAGGAGGCACAGTGTCGGGGACTGCCAATTGTCGATTTGCACAGGATTACAGCGTACTGGTGATCCAAGTAGCTGGCGGCAATGCCTATGTTTATGACGGCACCAACTTCGGCCAAATCACGGACGGCGATTATGTGTCATCTAATGAAGTGGTCGCCATCAATGGCCGATTCGTGTTTGTGCCAACCGATGGCGGGCCTTGCTTTTATACCGATGTCAACGGGATGACCTACGCCGCGCGCGCTTCCTGTATTCCCGCCACGAATTTTTTCGACGCCGAGCTTTTGCCAGACAAAAATATAGGCGCCATCGTAGTCAAAAACGACCTGTATATTCTTGGGCAGGAAACTACCGAGCTGTTTCGCGATACCGGCGACACCGTGGCGACGTTTCGCCGTGTTGATCAGGGCGCAGTGCACACCGGATACATTGCCGGCAAGGCGCACTATCGCGGCACGTTTGCATTTTTGGGCAGAGACCGCGAGGGAATGCCGGACTTTTTCATAATGCAGCCCGGTCGAGCCGAACCTATCAGCAACCCGGCGATCAAGGAAATCCTCTCTGGCTACACTGAAGCACAGTTGTCAGCAGTGACATCGATGCGTTACGAGTGGAAGGACAAGGAGGTTATCGAGTGGCGATTGAGCGACATCACGCTGGCATACTGTGCCGGCAACTGGATATATCGGCGCTCAGGGGTCAACGACAATTATCGCGCGAACCACATGACGCGCGCCTATGACACCTATATCGTTGGTGATGCCACGACCACGCAAATTGGCAAGCTCGCTGATGTTAATACCGAATACACGGCGCCGGTAGAGCGCGTCATAGAAACGTTTGTTCGCGGGGAAAAGGGCAGCCACTTCGTTGCCGATTCGATAGAGCTCGACTGTCTGACCGGTACTGGCGTCACCGAAGGGACGATTTCGCTACAGGTCTCTAGGGACTCGCAGGAATTTCACCAGCCTGTATGGCGCAGCCTTGGCAGGCACGGCAACCGCGACCAGCGTGTTATCTGGCAGGGCGGTATAGGCCAGTTTGAATCTCACATGGGCCTGCGATTGCGCACCACCAGCGACGTAAACTTCAACACAAAAGCGATTCACTTCACCGGTTCATACTGATGCCCAGCCAGCAGACGCCGCAGCACGGTGACAGCATTGTCGATGCAGAGGGGCGTCCCACGCAGCCATTCCAGTCATTTCTGGACGATGTGGGCGACTTGGGCCTTGCTGTTCAGCTGCCTAAATATACAGTTGCTGGCGTGCCAAATGCTGCGAAATTTGAGGGGCACGCTATTTACGTGTCGAATGGCGCGCTCGGTTCGCCAATAATGGCGTTCAGCGACGGCACAGATTGGCTGCGCAGCGATACAATGCTGCCTATATCGGCATAGGAGAAAAACATGAGTCTCGAAAGCCTTGATTCTGCGCACGACTTCATCCAAGACCCGCTAGATTTGGCAGGCGTACGCGCTGCAGGCCGCACCGTTCGCGCGTCAGAGCGAGCAGCCCGGACGATGGGCGAAATGCTTGATCGGACGCAAGCTAACTTGCAACCATTTACCGATGCCGGCAACTCGATGCTGCCGGGGTTGTCGCGTACAGCAACACCGGGCGGCGCACTGGACTACGCAACGGCTTATGCCCCGATGTCTGAGGCACTGAACAGGCCGGCTATTGAAGACCGCATGCGCGATGTTAATTCTCAGCTGGGGGCCAGTGGTATGCGGCGGTCCGGCTTTGGCGTGGAAACAGCTGCCGATATAGAGGGCGACGCGCACATGTCGTTCTTGTTGAGTCTGCAAAGTTTCATGAACCAGCGACAGCAGCGAATCGCCGAGTTTGGCATCAATTCGGGTATGAAATTATCGCGACTGGGACAAGATAGCGCCGAGAGAACCGGCGATATGTTGGCGAGCGGCATATTGTCGGGCGCTCAAACACAGGCGCAAGGCGCTCAAAATGTAGCGCGACTAGGTGCTGCCGGACTGTCATTTTATCGCCAGCGCCAGAAGCCACCAACGACGACAAACGACACGCCTGTTGAATAGGCTATAGGGGGCAATCATGGGTCTGGGCTCAGCGTACAAAGATCACAAGGGATTCTATGGTGATCTCGTTGGTGGGTTTACGGGGAAAACCGGAAGCGATGCAGCAGAAGATGCGGCCGAAATCAGTGAGCGCGAGCTTCTTCGCCAGTTCAATATAACTCAAGGCAATTTGCGTCCGGCGCTGGATGCCGCTCACGCGCAATTACCGGGCGTGACATCGCAGGCGACCACTTACAACCCCTTTCAGATGAAGCCGGCAGTGGATGGCTTTCTAAATAACATCGAGGATTTTCGCGGCGATGCAGCGGCAGATTATATGCAGAGCGTCGGGCTTGATCGGCCGAGAGTGCCCGGTGCCGTGGCTGGTATTGATCCTGCCCAAGAGCTTGATTTACTGCTTAGCGCTGAATCCGACCTTTTTGAAAACCGGCTAGAGCTCTCAGGGCTGGGTGAGGGTGCCGGCTCAGTGTTGTCGGATCTTGGCCAGCGAACAGGCGCAAATATTGCGTCGAACGATATGCAGGCAGCACTGGCAGCGCAACAGGCTCAGGCGCAGGGGCAAAGCAACGCCCTTGGCTTGGTCGGCACCGTGGCTTCATTCTTCTCCGATGAGCGCATGAAAACAAACATTCAGGAAGTTGGCGAGCTGGATGACGGCACCAAAATATACAGCTGGGACTGGAAGCCGGAATTTGCCGAACAGATGGCGGGGCATTCAACTATTGGACCGCTGGCGCAGGATGTGGCCGACAAACACCCGGAGCATGTCACTATGGACGCTTCGGGTTATATGAAAGTGCTGCCCTCACTGGGCGACGAGGTGGCCAATGGTTGATTTTTCCCGATACAACTTGGTGGCAGACATATCGCCGCTGACTGATGAAATACGCCAGTTCAATCCTCGAAACCGCAAGCTACGCGAGCGCGAAGATAGGCTTGCCGGGCTCAATGAGAAATATCTGACGGGCAAGGTCGACAAACAAGAGGCCGAAGCGGAAAGGCTAAAGCTGTTGAATGGGGCGTACCGCGCGGTTTCCATGTTTGATGGTGACCTGCAAGATTTGGACTCCCTGCTCACCGATGCCAGCGAAGAAAACATCTATAACAGGCTGATCAGCTATCTTGGCAAAAACAAGGACGGTCTCGACCCTGATGATATGGAATACATAGCCGACGCGGCACCGCGCGCACTGGATGATCCCCTGAGCGTCATAACCGAGCTTCAGGAGCGCCGGGATTACACGGCAGACATGCGCGAAAAATCGATTTCTGCCCTGAAGTATCTAGGCGAAGACTTTGGCCCGGATGTGCAAAAGGCAGAAATATTGGAAGATGGCACGGTTATATTCGCCAATGACGACCGCTCTGTGACGGTCAGGCGTCCCGGTGGCGAAGAGGTCACCGGTCAGGCTGCAGCCGACGCCATAAAATCATCGAAAAAGTTCAAGTCAGAGGCTCGAGGCTATGAAAACGCCTTGAAGGTCGCCACCGATTACGCTGCAGACGTATATGATAAGTCAGGCCCTATTAGCGAATCCATATCGAGTCTTGAAGAGGGCGTGCGTTTAATCGATGACGGCGCAGAGACTGGCGTGTTTAAAAGCAGGCTGGCAACGCTCAATGCAAACACGCTGCGTCTGCGCCAGCTATCAAATCGTTTCGGTCTCGACATTATTGGCCAGTACACATTTGGCGCTTTGTCGGAAAAGGAAATGCGACTGGCTATCGAAACCGGGTCACCGCCAAAAAACCTGAACACGGCGCAAACCAAAGAATGGCTGCAGTCGCGGATAACTGCACAGAAAAAACTGTTGTCGGCCGTCGAAGAAATTGCGGGATTTTTGGGGGGCGGGAACAAAACCATCCCGGATTGGATTAAACACAAAAAAAGCAGCAAGCAGCGCCAGAGTGAAAACCGGGGCGACTCTCAGGGATCGGGCGCAAACCTGCCGCCCGGCGTTGATCGAGTCATAACGATACCATGACGACAATTCGAGTAAGGTCGAGCGACGGCACGTTTGATGTCACAGTGCCCGACGACATCCCGGCGTCAGACCAAGACCAGTGGGCACGCCTGAAGGCAAAGGCGTGGGCGTCTGGCGGCCCCGAGGCAGTCAAGGAACAGGAGTTCTTCCTCAGAGACAACCAGCAGCGCCAAGCCGAGCCGCCGCCCCTGATGGACCAGATTGCAGGCGCGACGCCTACCGCGCTGTCAGGCGCTGTCACGCAGCCGCTGTCAGCCCTTTACGGCATCGCTAGCATTCCATTCAGGCCAGAAGAAGCGCGCCAGATCGCTGACGACCTCGCTGAGGCGATGACGATTGACCCGGAGACGGAGGAAGGGCGCATTGGTCTGGAGCGCCTGTCTCAGTCGGCGCCCATTCAAACATTGATGAAGGCCCTGTCGGGCGCCAAGCCATTTATCACCGAGGGCGGCGGGGATATTGCCGAGTTCTATCTAGGTGAGGGTGCGCGCAAATACGGCGAGGCAGTTGGGGATTTCCTGCCAGAGATTGCCGAAGCGGCGGCGGGTATGAAACCAGCCATCAGTGCAGCAAGAGCTGCCGGTCAGGCAACCGTGCAAGCGGGCGGCGACTTGATGATTGCCGTGGGGCAGGGCGTTGCCAATGTCGCGGGGCGCACATTGGATACGACTGGAAAAATGCGGCCATCACAGATGATTCTGAGGCGCAGGGCACAGGACGCCCTAGAGGCCGGTGATGTGTTTAATGAAGAGGCTGCCGGCTTTCGACTTGTCGACGGCCGTCTTGAGGATCACCCCAATGCACAAGACGCCCTCGGCAACGGCTTTGACCCGCTGGTGGTCAATCACCTCAAGCACGCTAACGCGGCTACTAAAACGCAAGGTCGCCGTATGGTCGATTTACGTGATCGCATCGAGCGTGGCGCCATTACTCCCGAAGCCGGAGAAATGCGAGCCGCTGACATCGTTGGCCAAAGCGCCAAACACCGATACGAGCACCTGCAGGACACCATTACCGCTGCCAGAAAACGAAAAAACGTCGCGGTCAAAGACCTGCGAGGCAAACCCATCGACCTGCGAGAAGCTACCGATAATCTTGTAGGTCGCCTCGATGAGCTGGGCGTGCGCTATGGCGTCGACGCCAACGGTAATTTCGACCCATTGCAGCCGCTTGTATTTAAAGATTCGGTCTTTGCACTGAATCCTGCGGCGCAAACAAAAATGCAGGCATTTCTGTCCGATCTGGCGACGGCTGGCCGGGTCGACGCGCACAAGGCGCACATTTACAAGCTGGGCATCGATGATATGGTGGGCTACGGTCGCGAGTCGGCTGAGGGCATCACCGGCAAGGTAGAGACTTTTTTCAAAGAGTTTCGCCACGACCTGAATCAGTCGATTCGCCAAGTCTCGCCAGATTATGCCGATGCGAATGATGTGATGACCGACTTACTCGACACCGTAAAAGAGGTCGACGACCTGATAGGCAAAAAATACGACCCCACCGACCGCCAGTTCGG
Organism: uncultured Paraglaciecola sp.; assembly: GCF_937123705.1. Taxonomy (GTDB): domain Bacteria; phylum Pseudomonadota; class Gammaproteobacteria; order Enterobacterales; family Alteromonadaceae; genus Paraglaciecola. Next base: position 33,020 of record NZ_CAKZKO010000215.1, read on the forward strand.
CCTGCTGTCGCGCAAAACGTTGACGAACTACCGCGATGGCGAGCGTGTGCTTCAGGTGATGAACGACCTGACCGAGAAAGCCAACAAGCACGGCGGTCAATTCGACGACAACCTGATGACGCTAACGCGACTGTATACGGACATGAATCGCGTCATCCGGCACGAAGCGCCGGGCGGCTTTGGCGGTCTGGTACAGGGCGCAGATTTGCGCCGTGGCCCCATCGACACGCTGGTTGATGTCGGCGTAACGGAGATCAACGCTCTGAGGGGCCGCGATCGATACTCTGCGATTCAAGCGCTAAAAAACCTTTTGGATGAAACCGATGGCTAAATTAGGCACCGAAGTTCCACAGTTTTTTGAAAATGGTGTGCCCTGTGCTGGTTACATCATGTATTTTGGCCTACCCAACCAAAACCCCAAGACCAACCCCAAGGCGCCGTATTCTGATGCGGCATATTCTGCTGCGCTCGATGAAAACCTGACGCTGGACGCCAACGGGTTATTCGCGGCCAGAGAGGTCTATCTCAATGGGTCATACTCCCTCCGCTTAGAGCGACCAGACGGCACCGAGTATTGGGAGCTCGAGAGCGTCGAGGGCTTTCAGGGAGACGCCGGATCGGTAACGACGACTTATGTGGACGCCAAGGTGCTGGAGGAAATCAGCAAGAACGACATGTTCCACAATGACAGCTCGCTGAATAGCGGCCTCAGTTTTTCGGTGGGTCCGTATCGCGTATCGCGCGCGAACGGTGCTGTGTATGAGGCGACAACGCCGACCGGTATCACCATGAACGATGGCACCACTGAGACGCTGGTGTTTAGCGTTGACGATGGGCTGTTCTACAAAGTCGACAACGACTCTATTGAGTCGCACCATTTACCGCTGTACACCGTCACAACGCTGGCAGGGGCAATCACCACCGCGTCCATTGTGGATAGGCGCTCGCATATCGATAGTCGTAACCGCCTGCCGGATGACTACATCACAGGGCTCATCGTCACTATTAACGCAACAGACGCCGACAACGACCTCGATATTGCAGCAGGGCAGTGCACAGATTCTGCCAATAAGCTGGACATGGCGCTGGCCAGTGGCCTGACCAAACAGCTGGATGCGGTGTGGAGCGCTGGCGATAATCAGGGAGGGCTATTCACCGGTTCCAAGGCGGTAAGTACGGATTATTATTTTTTCATCATATCGGACCCTGACGGCACTGTTGATGCCGGTTTCGATGTCAGCGCATCAGCCGCCAACAAGCCAGCTGGCTATACGCGCTATCGTCAACTGTGTGCATTCTCTACTGATGCCTCTGGCAATATTGATCCTGACACGTTTTCAAATACCGATCCGGAGTCGATCGGCAGCATTTTGTATGGCAACAGAATTGGACTGAGCGGCTTAGACACGTCATTCAAGTCATGGACGCTTATAGAGGACTGGGCTCTCAAGACGGGCACGACGCTAACATGGGAGCAAGCCGCCATTGCTGGGTTCTCTCGTGTGCGTCTTGAATTTCGCCAGTGGTATGACACCAATACAGGCTCTGGCGAAACGCCTATTTATCTGAATGTCAGGCAGTCGGGCGTCTATAGCACGGATGGCGATCAGCGCGGCATAGGCGACAGCATTGTGGGCTTTACATCGTGGGACGCCTCATCGTCATCAGGCATACAAATAATAGACGGGCTTCCAGATTCTGGCACAAGTTACGTGGCGGGGTTTGTGGAGCTTGCGCTGGTCGATATAGCGCAGCCGTGCATCTTGACTGGCAATGTATTTTCGCACAACTTCAGCACATCATACGGCCTATCATCAGTTGCCGCGCTTTATGGATTCACCGGATCGCCCAGCGCAATAGATGGGTTCAGGCTTCAGCCCCTATCGGCAACATCGTTTAACCAGAGCGGTTATTTTCGTCTGCTGGGGCAATAATCCCACCCAATAAAAAGCCCGCCGAAGCGGGCATAGCAAGCACAACAAAAAAATAATTATTCACCAAACTCAGCATCGGCTGGCGGCATGAACGTCACCGGCACTGCTCGCCTGTGCCGACCCATTTTGCTATCTTCAAAACTCGACCGCTCCTTGCTCGACCAGTCCACGCAACACCACCAGACAGGCATCAAGGTCTGCCTCGGCATCGTGCGCGTTCTTCAGGTCTTCCCCGGTGAAATGCTTGTAGCACTTCGCAAGGCTTGGATAGCGGCCAGCGCCAACAGTCTTGATCGACTTGTTCATGGTGCAGATAGTGCGCTCTTTGCTCATGTACTGCTTCACATCATCAGCAATAGCTCGTCCGAAAAACCGCATCATGGCAATTCGCACTATGCGCTTGTCGAAGCTAGCATTGTGGGCCACTATCATGTCGGAGCGCTTAACCATTTCAATGAACATTCCGGCCACTAGGTTTTCATCCACACCAAAGCGTGTCGCCTTGTGGTTATCAATGCCGTGAATCTCGACGACCTCTGGCGGGATAACCCAGCCACTAGGCTTCACGATAAATTTCATCGACTGGACGATTTCACCTGTTTCCCAATCAACCTGCTTGGCGGCAAGCTGAACAATATGCGGCTGGCTTTCGTCATCACTGGGTTTTTCGTACTCTGGCAGGCCAGAGGTTTCTGTGTCGAATGCTGTGAGTATCATATTTTCTCCTTACTCTCTATTGGTGGCTACAGATCGAATTTTACTCGTCGCTCAATATTTACTAGCGCATAGGGCAGTTCAATCTGCTTGACGCCCTGCCGGTACAGTCGTGCTCGCCGCTGATACAGAGCGTTAATTCGCTTATTCCTGCGCTTCATTGCGGCTGCTATTTTCGCATTCTTTTTCATACCCTCACCCCATAGGTCTATTGAAAGTGGTTAGCTATCAAATAACTGCAATGTTTTTGTATCGCCGCCAAACTGCTCATCGAGTATGGGCTTCATCTGGCAGTTGCCCTTGTCGTCGATCAGGCAATTCATTGCCTCTCGTAACTTCTCGTTGCCATCATCCAGCTGCCTATAGTTATAAGTCGCTTGCACAAGCAAAATCGGGCAGGGCGCATCATCAGCTATCGGGCAGTCCATACACTGCTGGTCTAACACTCCACCCTCACTGCTATTTGAAAAATAAGCCATTATCCACCCCATAGTTGGTTGTGTTAAACATCACAGTGACGCAATAAGTATGTCAGTGCGACGTTGAATATGGTGTTATGCGCCTAATGCCGGATATGGAATCCAGCCACTGTAAAACCCGTCTTGCGTAGAGTATTCCTCGTTCCACCTC
>NZ_CAKZKO010000216.1 GCF_937123705.1 uncultured Paraglaciecola sp.
GTTCCAGTGGCAAGAGCAGTGCTCTTGAAAGCCCCACTTCCACCCTCCTGCGAGAGTAGCACATTGCCAGACTCCCATTCAGAAGAAGGGCTATCCATTTGGATAGCCCTTTTTTGTTGCGCGTAATTAATGGAAATGACGAGATTTAGGGTGTAGCTCTGCTAACAGGTGGCTTAAGTCTACGAGTTTTCCAGCAATGATATGAGTGACACCGCCGTCGCCTCGTTCTAGTAATCCTTTTACCTGTAATATTGTCGATTTTAGATAGGCTTGTTTTTGTGCTCTTGAAGTGGCAAGCCACACGACTACGTTGATGTTGCCGGTATTGTCTTCAAGGGTTATAAAAGTCACTCCTTTGGAGGTGCCAGGCCGTTGTCTGCCAATGACTAAACCGATGACACTAACGGGTGTTTGATGTGCTTTGAACTGTAATTCTTTAGCTGGTGTGTGCTTGGGTAATAAGTGTGCATTCCTTAATAAATCAATTGGGTGGGTGAACAGACTTAAGCTAGTCGAGGCATAATCTTCCAATAGATTTTCGGTTGCAGTAGGGCTAGGCATATTGGCTATTGGTAGTGTTTGCTGTTGACGGAACAAAGGTAAATCATTTTCGGTATCCATTAGTAACCAACGTGTTGCATAACGATTATCGCAAAGATTATGAAAAGCGTTGGCACTGGCGAGGGCTTCAACAATATGCTGGGGAAGTGTTAACTGTTTAACTTGGTTGATTGCTGTAAAACCTGACTTTGGACGTTGTTGGATCAGTTTCTCCATATTACTCTTATTTATGCCTTTAACTAAGCGAAGACCTAACCTGATAGCCCAATCTTTATTTTGGTATTCTAAAATGTGATCGTATTGAGAGTGGTTGATGCATACAGGTAACACCTGAATATTGTGACGTTTAGCATCTTGAATAAGTTGTGCTGGTGAGTAAAACCCCATAGGCCAGCTATTTAATAAACCAACATAGAAAGCGGCGGGATAATAGTGCTTTATCCAAGAGGATACATAAGCCAGTACAGCAAATGAGGCTGAATGTGACTCGGGAAAGCCATACTCGCCAAAGCCACAGATTTGCTTATAAATTCGTTCTGAGTACTCAAGTGGGTAACCCCTGTGTGACATACCCGTTATTAGCTTTTCTTTAAAGCTGGTGAGTTCGCCGGTTTTCTTCCAGCTGCCCATAGCGCGGCGTAATTGGTCGGCTTCACCGCCAGTAAAGCCCGCGGCTACCATGGCAATTTTAATCACTTGCTCCTGAAAAATAGGTACACCAGAGGTACGCTCTAGTACCGCTTTTAGCTCTGAAGATGGATATTCAATTAATGTAGGGTTAGCGCGATGTTTTAAAAAAGGGTGCACCATGCCGCCTTGAATTGGCCCAGGGCGAACAATAGCCACTTGGATCACTAAGTCGTAAAAGGTAGTGGGTTTGAGTCTAGGTAACATGCTCATTTGTGCTCGCGATTCGATTTGAAATACCCCCACAGTGTCTGCTTGTTGGATCATGGTATAGACCTGTTGGTCGTCGCCCATTGCGGTGATCTGGGCAATACTAAAGCTGTGTTGATAGTGTTTTTGAATTAAGGCAAAGGATTTACGAATGGCGGTGAGCATGCCTAATGCCAATACATCCACCTTTAACAGCCCTAAACTCTCGAGATCGTCTTTATCCCATTGGATCACGCTTCTATCTGCCATGGCAGCATTTTCGATGGGGACCAGATGATAAAGAGGGCCTTGGGATATCACAAAGCCTCCCACGTGTTGCGACAAGTGGCGTGGGAACCCTTTGATTTCATTAACCAAACTAACAAATTGTTGGCCTTGTTTTGACGAGGGATCAAAGCCTAGTTCAGAAATTTGCCCTTGCCAGCCTAGTTCGCTGTCTCGAAGATTTATATTTTTAATAAAAAAATCTAATTGGCTTTCGCTTATCCCAAGGGCTTTGCCTACTTCTCTGACCGCGCTTTTATGTCGATAAGTAATCACAGTTGCGGCTATGGCGGTCCGTTCGCGTCCGTACTTTTGATAGATATATTGGATGATTTCTTCGCGTCTTTCGTGTTCAAAATCCACATCAATATCTGGCTCTTCTTGGCGCTCTTTGGAAATAAATCGTTCAAATAACACAGAGATTTGCCTAGGATCGACAGCGGTAATTTGTAAGCAATAACAGACTATTGAATTGGCCGCTGAACCGCGGCCTTGATATAAAATTTGTTGCTGCTGTGCGAATTGCACCACGTCATAAATAGTGAGAAAAAAATATTCGTACTCAAGCTCCTTGATCAGGGTTAACTCTTTTACAATGACTCGTTTGATAGCAAAGGTTAGTTTGCCACCTGTTGCAAAGCGTAAGCCCATACCGGCAATAACCAGCTCTCGCAGGTATATTGAGGCGGTCTTTCCTTTAGGTACTAATTCGCTTGGATACTCATAACGCAAACTGGCCAAACTAAAAGTGCATGCATCGGCAATGACTAAGGTTGCTTCAAGCCAAGATGGTTTATATAGGCTCGAAAGTTTGTTGATAGGGCGCAAATAACGTTCACTATTAGGTAACAATTCGCGGCCTAATACTGCTACTGATTGCCCTTTACGAATAGCCGTCAGGGCGTGTTGTAGCGGTAAGCGTTGTTGGTGATGCATTAATACACCACCACAAGCGCAAATGGTTATTTGATGGTTATCACTAAGCTGTTCAAGGTGTTTTAAATAGCGATGTTCATTCGCTAATAGGTGTCGCTGGTAACCTAGCCACAGCCTATCTTTATAATGCTTTTTAAGCCATGTGCCCCAATAGTCATCTATCTTTTGTTCGCCATTGGGTAACCAAAGAACCAAGCAGTGTTTAACACCCCGTAAATCCCATTCGTTGAGTCGATATTCACCTTTAGGTGCCCGTTTACGGGCGTTGGTAATAATGCGGCATAACTCTGCATAAGCCTGCCTATTGGGGCACAGTAATACTAACTGCAACTCGTCATTGAAGTGAAATAAGCTGCCAATGAGTAACTTGATATTAAGGTCGTGCTCTTTAATGGCTGTGTATGCTCTGGCAATGCCTGCCACTGAACACTCATCGGTAATGGCGATAGCGCTATAGCCTAAAAAGTCAGCTTGTTTGACTAATTCTTGCGGGTGAGATGCGCCATACAAAAAGCTAAAATTGCTCTGACAGAATAATTCAGCATAGTGATGTTTTGCGGTCATTAGCTAAACACTCCATGAAGAAACCAATCCCCCTTTGCTGTTTTAAATACCCAGTACCACTGCCCCAGTTGATTATGGGCTATAAAATAATCTCGGGTGATGGCTTGGCTGTCCCACCACCCTGTTTCTATACGTTCTGGTCCATAAGCAATGGTGACTTTTTCTCGTAGGTGTTGCGGAGGGCTTAACAAAAAACTAGGGCGTAACGCATAAAGCGTAAAACTTTCTGGGGGTTGAGCGAATAGCTTGGTGCCTTGAATACTCCGTTCTGGGCGGTAGTCATTGTTTAGGGTTGGGGTAGATATCGCTTGTTCTCCTAGCTTGGCTTGTAACAACGAGATTAATTGCAAACGTGACAGCCTGCCTTGTTTACCCGCAAATAAATCGCTTTTATCTGGATTTCGAATGTAGCTGTTGGCAACTTTTAAGTGCACCGCAAAAACTGGCGCGCTAAGTGTGACGTTTTCTAATTTTAGAGCGATTAACACCGCCCAAGACTTAGCCAAATATTCACCTTGTTGGGAGTGAATGTTTAATTCGAGAGACTTTTCATCTCGTTGACTAAGGGTGAAAACTAAGGTTTGCGTTAATAAGTCTCGTTCTTTTAAAAATAACTCCAAACTGTGCAAAAGTTGCTTTAAAGGTGCCTGCAATATCTGGATGTTTTCTATGTCGTATAACAACTCAATCACCCGCTCAAAAGATTTTTTGGGATGAAAAAAACTGACTGGATGAGGTATCTGAGTGCTGAGTTTGCCAATGTAAGTGGCGACTTCTATAGCAAAACGTTTGGCAATATCACTCAAGGGTATTTTGAGTAAATCTTGTATGTTATGGATACCCACTCGCTGACACTTTTCAATAGCTTTAGTCGAAATATCAGTGTGTTGTAATGAGGTTTGTTGCAGAGCTTGGCTAATTATTTTTGGGTTGTCGGTTATCTGATCCCAAGCTGTGATCGCCAATAATCTAGCGGCTAAGGGGGAGTGCCCAGTGGCGTAATGAAAAAGCACCTGTTGTGCCAACAATTGTTGCTGCACAATCCGCCAATAAGCGTTTAAGTTGCCATACAAATTAAGCATGTTATGCACCCGCAATAACAACCCTTTATCATTAAAAAAGCAGATGTCGCTGGTTACTAAATACAAGCTTTGGGCAATAGCATGCAGTCTATTTTTAGTGATCTTTGCTTGATAAGGAATCACTTGCAGATCGCCTTTTAACATAACCGCTGTGCCTAGCCCCATGCCCAAGCGTATACCTGCTTGGTAAGCGGTGTGATTGAGTTGGCATACCTGTGCGGTCTGCTCGTCGAGGATCACATAGGCATGTATGTTGGATTTAGGATCTTGTTGCAGGAGTGCATCTAACTGCAAATTAGGAAAATACACATATAGCCAGATTTCTTTCATGATGGGGTTCTAAAAACAACGCCTTATCCAGCGCAACTGGCACTAGAAGGGAAGGTTAGTACATTGTTATGCTCTGGCTGACAGAGTTCCGGCCAATAAGCGCCCATATAAATGTGAAAGGCGTCACTAGGGGATGTACCTTTACGTTTAGTGATGTTTGCTTGTATGCCCACTTTAGAAGGGCTGAGCTTAATGCCTAAGGTGACCGGCAGTGAAATATGAACTTGTTGTGGCTGACGTATAATAAAAAGTAAACAATGGCCTTTTTCTGCGGCCAGTTGTAGGCGTTTAATTTGGGTGACCGACAAGGCATCATGCCACAAGATCACGCTATGGCAGCAGCCGCTTTTGAGGCTCTGTTCGGTGCTCCATAAAACTTGATTGCTTAACCTAGGTTGCACTAGCATCACCTGATCTAATCTGAAGCCAAACTCGGCTAACATTTCGCCGTTAACAGACATAGGCGGCGCGATAAAGGTAACTAACTCGGTTACTCTTTGTTGTTGCCTAGTGAGAATGCTCGGCAACAATAAACGTAGCTCGCCAATGCCCATTGGGCTGCGAATATCCACCACGCCATATTCAGGAAATCCCCCTTGCAGGGCGCTGTCTAACTCTTTAAAGCCGGTGTGCTGTATGTTATCGACAGACTGAGTATGACTGGCCTGCCATAGCAAGTTTTTATTTTTTAGATAAGCAATAGTTGGGTGCATAAAGTTACAAATATACTGTGTTTATATACAGTATATTTGTAATGACGATAGATGCAAGTTTTAGATGAATTGGTATAAGCTGAAGATCTAATAAATTGAATCGAGGGCAGAGTATGCAATATTGGTTATTTAAAACCGAACCTGACGCATTTAGTATTGATGATTTGGCTAATATGCCTAAACAAACTGAACATTGGGATGGCATTCGTAATTATCAGGCCCGTAACTTTTTACGAGATGAGGTGAAGCTAGGCGATCAGGTATTTATTTATCATTCCAGTTGCAAAGATGTAGGTATAGTCGGGTTAGCTGAAGTGGTAAAAGAAGGCTATGTTGACCACACTCAATTTGATCCAGATAGTAAATACTATGATCCCAAATCACCCCAAGATAAGCCAAGGTGGGTAATGGTGGACCTTCAATTTAAACAGAAGTTTTCGCAAATCCTGCCACTTAAAGACATAAAAGCCATGCCCGACATCACCGAAATTGGGCTAGTAAAAAAAGGCCATAGATTATCGATTATGCCAGTGCAGCAAAATGAGTTTGAGAGCTTACTTAGAAAGTGCCAATGATTAACGAACTCATCGGCACTTTGAATTATTGTTGTTGAATAAAGGCTTTCACCGAGTCTTCAAAACCTACAAGTACCGCTTTAGGTTGCACAAAACCGCTTTGTATCCCTTTTTTCATCCACTCAATTTGTTGGGCAAAATAGCTCGGAAATTGCGACAACCGGGCTAAATAATTCTGATAATCAATCACAGAGTTAAAACGGTATTGATCGATAGCATCTTGTAGCTGTCTTTGTTGAATTAGCAGATTAATTTGCTCGGTTCTTTTTAATTCGGATTTATCTATTTTGGCTAGTTTTTTTAGAAACGCACGAAACTGCGTGTCTTGTTTTGCCAAGGCTTCGGGCGAGATATCGGCCAGTTTATGATCAAAATCGTGAACGCCAAGCTGGCTAGCAGCTATAGGGTTAATGGATAGATCATATTGCCAAATTTCATCTAACAACGACTGTAATTGAGAGGTGCCTGTTGCACCGCAGACATAAGAAAAACTCAACAATAAAAAACAGCATACTTTTCTCCTAAGAGTTATTTTTTGGCGTATAAATGGGCGTAGGAAAAGCGGTGACCTTGTCCGATAGCTCAGTGATTTTTGAGGTACCTTGTTTTTTGACTTCATCAATACGCAGCACGCTATGCATTGGCACGTAGGTGCGAGTAACACCGGCAAACTCATCTTTAAGTTTTTCATGGCTAGGATCAAGCACTAAACTGGTGTGGGTATCCCACACAAAATCCCCTATTTCGATAAAACCAAACATGCTGCCTTGGCAGACTTCACGCACATACAGCTCGTAACGTTCACCGTTGGCGATAAATTGGATGCGGAATAAATGTTTTTTACTGGACATTGGAACTACTCATAAATAAAAAAATACATGGCCTTAAAGCAAAAAGGCACAAACTATTGTGCAACAGCTAAAGGCCCTAGAAGCGCCTGAGTGGCGAGTTGCAATTCATCGGTATCACCGGCCAAAATCGCATTCACTGCAAATCCTTGCACATAACTGGTTAGCTGCAGGGCGGTGGATTCTATATTAATATGGTTATGTACTTGTCCTAATCCTTGGGCTTTTTCTAAGCAACCAATAAAGTTTATTTGCAAGCGATCAAGATAATGGCGGCCAATTTCCTGAATGTTTGGATCATCAAAACCTAACTCAGTAATGCAGTTGATCAACAAACATCCTTTGCCTTTGATATGTGCCACGTAGTGGCTGAAAAAAGCACCGATTGAATTAAGTCCTTGATTAGATTCTAAATGTTGCATGACTTTGTTTAACTGCGCACTTTGATAGTGGGCTAATACTCTATAAAGAAACTTCTGCTTACTGCCAAATTCTATATAAAAACCTCTTCGGTTGAAGTCGGTTCTGGCAATAATTTCATCCATAATAGCGCCGTGATAACCATGTTCTAAAAATACATCTATGGCTTGACTTAATACGGCTTCAATATTGTATTGGGCTTTGCGGGGCATAATAACCAACCAGTATTGGCAGAATGAATGTTCTTCACAGAGTAACCGAGTTAAATTCTCTGTCAAGGTTGTAGTCCTTGGATATCTCGCTTAATGTACTGGCCAAAACTAGTCATTCATATAAATGGGAGATAACAATGAAGTTAAGTTTTGGCTTAGGTGCCACTTTAAGCGCTTTATTATTGGTTGCATGTCAAACTGTGCCAGAAAAACACACACCAGAGGTTGCGGCTGACGCATCACGGATCAAATCACATCTAAGATTTTTATCTGACGACTTATTGGAAGGTAGAGACACAGGGTCCAGAGGCCACGAAATTGCGTCGTCATATATTGCTGCTGAATTTGAAAAATATGGCTTAACCCCAGCAGGAGATAATGGCACTTATATGCAGAGAGTGAACTTTGTTCAAGCCTATATTGACCAATCTTCCATTTCATTGACCTTAACGGGTGCTCAAGGCGAAACGGCACTCAGTTACCCAAAACAATTTCTTACTGGCGCTAACCCGCTAAGTGAAACCACTCAGATGGCCGGCAAATTAGTATTTGTTGGTTACGGTATTGTTGCTCCCGAGTTGGCACATAATGATTATCAAGGTTTGAATGTAGAAGGCAAGATAGTCGTGGCATTACATGGCAAACCTAAGTCTTTTCCAAGTGAAGAGGGGGCGCATTTTGGTTCAGGCCGTGAAAAACTGCGTCATGCCTCTGAAAACGGTGCGGTAGGGTTCATTACTATCAGTACACCATTAGCGGAGAAAGTCAGGCCTTATCAAAACCTGCTGAACTATTTACATACCCCTACTGTTCGTTGGTTAGACAAAGACGGTAAACCATCTGGGGTGTATCCAGAAATGACTGGTTCAGCCTATTTCAGTAAAGAAGCGGCAGAGCTGGTATTTGCGGATGCTGAGCAAAGCTTAGAACAAATTTATGCCATGTTAGAAAAAGATGAGTCGCCTAAAGGGTTTGATTTATCCATGGGCATTCAACTTGGATCTAAAAGTACCCATAAAGCCATTTCTAGTCCTAACGTGGTTGGGATGATAGAAGGGTCTGATCCTATGCTTAAAAACGAGTATGTTGTGTACTCTGCACACTCAGACCACATAGGTTTTGCTAAAACAGTCAAAAAAGACAAAATTAATAACGGTGCCATGGACAATGCCACGGGTACATCAGTGTTAATGGAAACGGCACGTTTATTTAGCCAATTAGAAAAACGTCCAAAGCGTTCTATTTTGTTTGTAGCTGTGACGGGTGAAGAAAAAGGTTTATTAGGCTCAGATTATTATGCACAAAACCCCACTGTGCCAGAAGGCTCAATGGTGGCGACTGTGAATCTTGATATGCCTATTCTTACTTATGAGTTTGCCGATGTCATTGCATTTGGTGCTGATCATAGTGATATGAAGGCTTCGGTGGCAAAAGCCGCTGAAAAAATTGGCTTAACGCTAAGTCCAGACCCTATGCCAGAGCAAGCGCTGTTTACCCGCTCTGATCATTACAGCTTTGTAAAACAAGGTATTCCTTCGGTATTTTTAGTGCCTGGTTTTAAATCGGTTGATCCAGAGGTTAATGGTGGCAAGCAGTTTGCTCATTTTCTTAAAACCAATTACCACAAGCCAGGTGATGATTTTACACAGCCATTTAATTGGAAAGCGGCTACTAAATTTGCCGAAGTGAATTATCACATTGGCTTAACCCTAGCTAACCAAGCACAAGCTTCAAGCTGGAATAAAGGCGACTTTTTTGGTGATAATTTCTCTAAATAGATAAAGCGTAGCGCATAAAAAACGGACTCAATTGAGTCCGTTTTTTGTATCTAATACCAAACTACATAAATAAGTGATACCAATGAGGTTAGGCAAAAAATTGTTTCTGTATTAATTGCCATTGTTCCGTAAATGTATCTGTTGGCCTTTTAGTAAATTCACTACGAATAAACTGGTTTATTCGACCATCCACAAAACAAATTAAAATATTAGCAATTACCCCTTCATCTGCCGGTAGAGTCTTACCTTCTCGTAATTTTCGTTCTCGCAGTACTTGTTTTAGTTGGGTTTCCAAACGCTCGTACAATTGTGCAATACGCTCTCTTAGCCTGTCTTGTTCGCCCATTAATGCATCACCATTTAAAATGCGAGTGATACCTGGGTTTTTCTCGGCAAAACCTAAAACAAGATGCAAAATAAGTTGGCAACGAGTGGCGGTATTTTTTTCTTCGTTGATTATTTTATTAATACGGGAGAATAAGGTCTCTTCAATAAACTCAATAAGCCCTTCAAACATGCGTGCCTTGCTTGGGAAGTGACGGTATAAAGCCGCCTCAGATACCCCCACATGTGCTGCTAACTTAGCTGTGGTAATCCTTTGTCCTGGATTGGTTTGTAACATGCTTGCTAGTGCTTGAAGAATTTGGGCACGGCGATTGGGGCGTTTTGTAACTGGCATTATGTATCCCTAGGCGAAAGTGGCGTCAGTCGTTAGTGTCTTTTAAGAATCTTTGCGTTACTAGCTGCATGAGTTGTCTAGCAAGTAATTGCTTATCGGCAGTTTCAAGCTTTGTTTCACCATTATTCCAAAACACACTAAGCGCATTTTGCTCGCTGTTAAAGCCAATGGTGTTATCAGATACATCATTAGCAGCAATCATATTGAGCTTCTTACGTTGTAATTTACCTAAGGCATATTCTTTTAAATTTTGTGTTTCCGCAGCAAAACCTAAAGTAAAAGGTGGATTAGCTAAATGAGCAACGTCACTAAGAATATCAGGGTTTTTAACAAAAGTAAGCGTTAACTCACTATCCGACTTCTTAATTTTTTGCAGGGTTTTGTGCTGAACTCGATAATCGGCAACAGCCGCACAACCTATAAAAATATCGCAATTTTGTGTCGATTGCATGACAGCATCATGCATTTGTTGCGCGCTACCAACAGTAATGGTTTTGATCTTGGCTGGGGCCGGCAGGTTAACAGGGCCACTAACTAGTGTGACCATAGCTCCAAGTTCTTGAGCGGCAATCGCTAATGCATACCCCATTTTTCCTGAGCTATGGTTAGACAAATAACGCACCGGATCAATTTCCTCACGAGTGGGGCCAGCGGTAATCGTTATTCGTTTACCAACTAACATTTTTTCACAAGTTGCTTGAACTAATAAATCGGCAATTTCTTGAGGCTCAAGCATCCGGCCCATGCCCACATCACCGCATGCCTGTTCACCTTGAGCGGGCCCTAAGCATCGAATATTGCGCTCAAGTAAAACTGACAAATTATGTTGTGTGGCTTTGGCTTTCCACATTTGTTGGTTCATAGCCGGAGCCATAATTATTGGTGCGCTGGTGGCTAAACAGAGAGTCGACAATAAATCGTCGGCTAAACCGTAAGCTACTTTTGCCATAAAATTTGCAGTGGTAGGGGCAATCAATAATTTATCTGCCCAACGAGCCAGTTCGATATGACCCATAGCGGCTTCCGCGTCTTTGTCTAGCAAGTCATCAGACACAGGGTGCCCAGAAACAGCTTGCAACGCTAATGGGCTAACAAACTCCTTAGCCGATGCGGTCATTACAACGCGAACACTTGCGCCTGCTGCTACAAGTTTACGCACTAAATCTGGGGTCTTATAAGCAGCAATGCCACCAGTGATCCCTAAAATAATGTTGGTGTTTTCGAGTTGCATGGGTTCTTTGTTATCTGTGGTTGGACTCTAGGTGACATTATTGGCTGGAATTGCCATCATTTGCTAGGCTTATTTTGAAGTTTTGATATGTAGATTGATATTTATAATTACTTGCAAATCACCAAAAAGGCACGGACGCATGAAAATTACAGAATGGCCAAAGCAGGAGCGCCCCAGAGAAAAACTCCTAGCTAATGGTGCGGCAACCCTCTCCGATTCAGAACTTTTAGCTATCTTTTTACGCACTGGTATTAAAGGTTCTAGCGCCATTGACCTTGCAAGGAACTTACTGACAGAATTCGGCAGTTTACGGGGGTTATTAGGGGCGTCACAACATGATTTTTGTCAAACCAAAGGATTGGGTCAGGCCAAATTTGCACAATTACAAGCCAGTTTGGAAATGAGTCAGCGTTATATGGCCGAAGCTCTAGATAAAACCAATGCCTTCAATTCGGCACAGCAAACCCAAGCCTATCTCATTGCCAAACTGAGAGATCAACCTCACGAAGTATTTGCCATGTTATTACTCGACAGCCAGCATAGGCTGATAAAATATCGCCCTATGTTTTATGGCACTATTGATAGCGCCTCTGTTTATCCAAGAGTGCTAGTCCAACAAGCGTTAGTAGATAATGCTGCTGCGGTCATTTTGGCCCATAATCATCCTTCCGGAATTGCTGAACCTAGTCAGGCAGATAAGGGTATTACAAAACGCATAGTGGATGCATTTAATTTGATGGACATCAAAGTGTTGGACCACATAGTCATTGGAGACGGCGTGGCGGTGTCGTTTGCGCAAAGAGGACTTATGTAACATAAGGTATGCTCAAAAAGACCAGTTAATGTGTAAGTTGTGCAACTGTTTCTTTTGCAATGAAAGTCTGTTCTTAGGTGTACAACACCTTAAATTATGGCGACTAATTTAGCCATGAAACACAGCCCAAAACACAATAAATTAACACTTAGAGTCGATGAATTGATAAAAGAGTAGTTTTTCTGCACTTTTTCTTGAATTGAATTGGTCTTTGCTGTATAAAATGCGCCCTCTTGTTAATAGCGTTAGCTGACACATTGATTGATTACGATTAAAGATGAGTCAGAGCTAAATTTTTTAGATTGTTTGGAGACAAAGGCCATGGCCAAAGTATGTCAAGTTACAGGCAAGCGTCCAGCGGTAGGTAACAACCGTTCACACGCTAAAAATTCGACTCGTCGTCGTTTTTTGCCAAACCTTCAATCCCACCGTTTTTGGGTTGAAAGTGAAAACCGTTTCGTTAAGTTGCGTTTATCTGTAAAAGGTATGCGTATTATTGATAAAAAAGGTATCGATTCAGTATTAACTGAAATGCGTGCCAACGGTGTTAAAGTTTAAGGAAGCAGATTATGCGCGAAAAAATTAAATTAGTGTCTAGTGCTGGTACAGGCTTTTACTACACTACTGATAAAAACAAACGTAATATGCCGGGCAAAATGGAGATCAAAAAATTTGATCCTAAAGTTCGTCAACACGTTATGTTTAAAGAAGCCAAAATCAAGTAAATTTATTGGTTTTGTCTCCTGAAGAACCCGGTCTATGCCGGGTTTTTTGCGTTTAAAGCTTATGTCATAATCAACTCGGACTTATTAATTCGGCAATATATTTAGATGATCAAACTCTCTCAGCGCGCGTGGAACAATGTCATCATTGTTAGTATGTTAATGTTGATCACCATATTTAATTTCAGCAACACTTTTCTAAATGATACAGACGAAGAAACAGCACCTTTACGCAGTTTAGTACCCGAAAATATGACCATCACCACCATGGAATTTGCAAAAGATAAAGTAGAGCGCATAGGGCAAGGTTGGCGAACAACATCAGGGCGGCACAGTCATGAAGCACTGGTGAGCCTAGTTAATAATTGGAAGCGTGCAGAAATTTCCTTACAAGAAAATGAGGCGTATAACCATGAGGAGCGTGTAACAGTTACACTGTGGTTTGCCGGTCACACATCGCCTGTTGTATACCAATTTGTACCAGAGGCTAATAAAACCTTAGTTATGGTCAACGATAAAACTTATTTACTTATTCGTCCTAGCTACCAAGCGTTAACCTTGTCAGAGTAATGTATGCCTGAATTACCAGAAGTAGAAGTCAGTCGATTGGGCATTAGCCCTCATCTTGAAGGCCAAGTGATCCACAGCATTATTGTGCGAAAACGGCAATTACGCTGGGCTATTCCAGAGGAAGTTCACCAAGCTGAAGGTTTGGTGATCACTGCCATTCGTCGCCGTGCCAAATATTTGTTATTGGATACTCACAAAGGCAGTATTGTTTTACATTTAGGTATGTCAGGAAAACTCTGTGTGGTGGATAGCAACACAGTTGTTAAAAAGCATGATCACTTAGATATTGTTATGACAAATGGCCTATGTTTGCGTTTTAACGATGCTAGACGATTTGGCAGTTGTCTTTGGCAAGGCGTACAAGACCCAGAATTAAAATTGCTGACTTCTCTTGGGCCTGAACCTTTAACAGATGACTTTGATGGCAATAGGTTGTTTGAATTGTCTCGGGTTAAGTCTGTGGCCGTGAAAAAATTTATTATGGACAATAAAGTAGTAGTAGGAGTGGGGAACATCTACGCCAACGAGGCGTTATTTATGGCCGGAATTGACCCACGCAAGCCAGCCAATAAAGTCACTAAAAAACGCTATTTACAGTTAGCTGATATCATCAAACAAGTTTTAGCCAGTGCCATTCAGCAAGGGGGCACTACCTTGAAAGATTTTGTTCAGGCCGATGGACAGCCCGGTTATTTTGCGCAGCAATTATTGGTTTATGGACGTGACGGTGAAAAATGCGAAGCCTGTATGTCACCTATTAAGTCAATCATGATTGGGCAACGTAATACCTTCTATTGTGATGCATGTCAGCGTTAAAACCAGACCCTAAGTTAAGAACTATGTAGTTTTTGCTGTAAGGCTGTTATTACGGCTGGGTGGCAAAAGTCATTCACGCGGCCTCTATGTAATGCCACCTCTTTGACTAAAGTAGAAGAAATAAACGAGTTTTCTTCTGCTGGTGTCATAAACACACTTTCGAGATCGGGGTTGAGTCTACGATTCATATTTGCCAGTTGAAATTCATACTCAAAATCGGATACTGCTCTAAGGCCGCGAACCAAAACATTAGCACCTTGTTGTTGTGCAAAATCTGCCAGTAAGCCTTTAAAGCCTATAACTTCAACATTTGGCAAATGTGCTGTTACTTGTTTAATGAGTTCAACCCGCTCTTCTAAGCTAAATAAAGGTTGTTTGCTAGGGTTAGAGGCAACGCTAACAATCACTTTGGTAAACATTTTGGCTGCGCGCTCTATGAGATCGGCATGCCCATTAGTAACTGGATCAAAAGTACCTGGGTATATGGCTTTTTTATGCATAATTAACTTTATTACTTGTTTTTGTTAAGGCTAACCCGATTGGGATGATTTTTGCTAATTTATTTTTATTAATGCCAAACATCAAAATATTCAATGAGTTGGCTTTTCCTATCAGGTTTTTATAATCATTTATTTTGCTTTTTGAGCTTCTATTGTGTCGCGATAGGCTGACATTAATAGCTGCCAATCCGCTATTTCCCAATGGTTATTGGTTAGTTGCTGCTCTTTTTCAAAAGAACGCTTAAGGCGCGCCATATTTGATGTTTTCCAGTTGTCACCTTGCTTCACTCCACATTTATCAAAGTCTATTAGCCAAGCCTTGTGCTTGGCATCGAGCATAATATTGTGAATGTTGAGATCGTGATGGTAAATTTGATGATGATGAAATTTGGCAATAGCTTGACCTATTGTTTGCCACACATCGGCAGTCAGGCTTCTTTCTAGTAATATGTGATGTAAGTCTAGTGCATTAGGAATTCTAGTTGATATAATATCAGCACGGTAATATAAAGCGTTTCTATTCAACGAAGCTGCAGCAGGGGTAGGACAAGCTAAGCCAAGGCTTTGCATATATTGCAATAGCTTGAACTCTTGCCATGCTCTGGACTGTGCCAATCCAGTATACAAATATTGATCATTCAGCACCTTGCCAATTAGTCCGCCTCGACGATAATGCCTTAATACATATTCATCGTTGTTATGTTGGAAGAAATAGGTTGTGCCGCGCCCTTGTGCCTGACCCGTTATGGCACCTTTAGTCTGCCAATATTCACCTGAAAATAATGTCGGTGTGGCTGTAGAGAAATGATTTGTATCAAACAATATGACTTGGGAGTCAATGGTTTTTTGCTGAATATTTGCAGGGATTTGCATTTCATGTGTCAGTGTCATGCTACATTTTTGCGCTTAGTCGTAAGGTGTATGGAGTCATCACTATTATACGGTATTTGCAGAGGATTACAGAGTGGCTCATTTTTAATGAGCATGATAGGCATTTAGCACATTAAGGGTTTTTTGAATGGCGCCACTGTTTACTGTTAACACTTGTTTACCGGCATCGCCGGCGCATTTCATTTGCTCGGGGTTGGCTAACCAATTTCTGCAAAGATCCTCAATTTGTTGAGCATCGGTCACTGTTAGCAGGGCGCCACTAGCTGTTAATGCTTGGCAAATGGCGGGATTATTATAAATCGAGTTACCCATGAGTATCGGTACACCTACGGCCGCAGGCTCTAATGCGTTATGCCCTCCTTTATCAGCTAAACTACCACCCACAAAACAAATATCTGCAATTGCGTAGAGGGAACGCAAGGTACCCATTTGATCGCACAAAAGCACTTGAGTATGGCTAGTGCATGGTGTGGCTGCACTCATCAAAACGGTGTTTACATGTTGTTTCTTTAGCAGTTGATGCACCTTTTCAAATCGTTGTGGATGACGAGGAACAATCACCAATAATAAATTTGAATAAGTAGCCTGCAAAGCCAGATAGGCGTCCAACACTATTTGTTCTTCTGGTTCATGGGTACTACCGGCTACAAGGATCAAACGATCATGCAGAGCGAATTTTGATTTAATGGTTTGACTTAGATCTAAGTCGTGCCTTGAAACTGTTAAGTCGAACTTAATATTGTTGGTTAAAGTGAGCTTGTCGGAAGAGACGCCTAGACTTAAATAGTTTTCAACATCTCTTTGATCTTGTGCGCAAATCGCGGTTATTTTCTTAAACATAGGTTGAAATAACGTTGGAAACTTTTGATAGGTTTTAGTGGACTTCTCACTCATTCTGCCATTGATAATAAAAATGGGGATTTCCAAACTCCAACATTGATGACAAAAATTTGGCCACAATTCCATTTCCGTAATCAGTACTTGAGTTATGCCAGCTGCTTTTAGAAATAGTCTGATAAAAACAGGGAAGTCATAAGGTAAATAAACATGCTGAACGCGATTTTCAAACAGTTGTTTTACTCTATCGGCACCAGTCGTGGTATTAGTGGTGATAATGATATTTTGATGAGGACTGTTGCTTAATAGTTGTTCGACTAAATTTTGTATTGCTACTACCTCACCCACAGAGGCGCAATGAATGAGCATAGTATTTTTTTGTTTTTTTGTATTCGCAATAAAACCATATCGTGATAACCGTGTTTTACTGTAGCCGGATTTGCCTTTGATAAGTTGGAATAGAAAGTGGCACAAGGAAAAGGGAATAATAAAGAGCCATAGCAAAGAATAGCTAAATAATACAATTTTTTGCATGGGGCTAGGTTTAAAATATGTCGTCATGATTGGTGAGTGATAGCAGCCTCAACAAGAAAAAGCTTACTTTAGCAGGTTTTGTCCTATGAAAAAGAACCATTAGTGTAAATTTCAGTATAATATAGTCAAACTAACAGCCTGATCCTTAGCTAATTCAGAGTTTATATTTTAACTCGTCTGTATAAAAATATACCCTAACCGGAGTTTTTTTGTATCAATTTAGACAGCATCTATGCTTAATTATTCTTATTAGCTCATGTAGTTTTCTGGCTGTCACTTTTTCGGTTAAAAGCCAAGCGCCTGAGGTTCTGGTTGTAGTGAACTCCTCGGTAAACCATAAAGAGATGAGTGTTGCACAGCTCCGCAAAATCTTTTCTATGCGCCAAACTGCTTGGTCTAATGGTCAAAAAATTACGGTTTATGTCCTTGTTAATCAACATCAAACACATCAAGACTTCAGCATAAAAGTGCTAGGCATGTTTCCTTATCTGCTAGATCGTATTTGGAACAAGTTAGTGTATTCAGGGTTAGGAGAAGCGCCTATTAAAGTTCAAAGCGAGCAAGAAATGCTTGAGCGTGTTAGCCAAACGCCTGGCGCTATTGGCTATGGGATGCGTCTTGTAAATTCTGACAAAATCAGTGTTATTAAAGTGCTGAAGGAGTAACAGCAGATGAAACTTACAGCATGGATTAAAGGTGTTGGATTAGGACTGCTATTTCATGGGTGCTGTCTTCACGCAGGGTCATTAAAATTAAATGGCTTTGTAGCGCAGGGGCTAATTCAGGCGACTGATTCAAATTTTGTGACAGATAAAGGCGATGTATCGCTTAGATTGACAGAAATAGGGGTGAATAGCTCATATAGAATCAACTCGAGATTTCGTGTGGCGGGGCAGGCCATCTATTTAGAGGGCGGTAATCGTTATCCCTCAGGATTGCGAGTTGATTATTTGTTTTTAGAGTGGCAATTACTTAATAATCCTGACTGGCAGATTAAAACCCAAATTGGACGCAACAAAAACTATCATTGGTTATATTCTTCTACGCGAGACGTACCTCATACTCGTCCTTCTATCGTGCTACCGCAGTCGTTATATTTTGATGCTTTTCGTGATGTAGCTTTAGGCGTCGATGGTTTAGTGCTGATTGCCCAAACAGATAACAGCTTAGGCGAATGGGATGTTAATCTCAGTTTTGGTAGTTCAAGTATAAGTGACGAGCAGAAGAGAAATTTATTTGCCACTAATGCACCTGGAAAATTGCAGCACGACTCTGATACACAATTTAGTGTTTACTGGCGGCCTAGATTAAGCAATTTTCAATTTGGTTTTTCATTGCTAGAAGCCGACTTTAGTTATGAACAAGGTGAAAACGATACATTTTTTTCGGGTGATGAATTCTCTCAAAGATTTATGGTAAACCTTTTATATCAAGGAAGGAATTGGGAAATTGCATCAGAGATCATGCGAGAGCGAGTGATCTTTGAAGATTTACTCTATCCAGGATTTTACAATGATGACACCGCAGAAGGAGGCTATTTCCAAGCTAGGTATGTATTATCTAACAAGGTCACTTTGCTTGGTAGATTAGATATTTATGATCGTGATAGTGATGACAGAAATGGCAAAAAGATAGCTGCCATGAGTCAAGGTTTGGTACCTGCTTATTTTGGATTTATGGATCAAGCTACAGCTGGTGTTACGTGGAAATTTGCCAAAAATATGCAATTGCAAGCTGAATATCATAGAGTAAAAGGTATTGGTAGGTTAGCGCCAGTCTTAAGCCCAAACACAGTTATCAATGATCACAAATATTGGAATATGTGGGCTGTGCAACTAATGTATTGGTTTTAATAAATGCGTAAATTTGTCAGCTTACCCACTAAGGTAATGGGGCTTTTAACCGCATTTTTGTTAATTGCGAGTACCTCATTAACTTACTTGTGGGTGACTAAAAACAATCAGGAATATTCAGTTCAACAGCAGACATTGCTGGACCAAGATCAAAAGCAATTTGAGTTAATTCGGGGGTTATTGCGAACTCGCGTGGAGTTGTGGTTTGAATCCTTAGTGCATTTTCAATCACATTATGCCGATAATATTGAAGACACTGCTTCTTTCTTTAAAAGTGAATTTGACTTTTTACAGCTCAATTGGCAAATCAACAATTTATGGCTGTTTGATAATAAAAGTAAGCTGTATTTTAGTACTGCTAAAACACAGCATAGTTATATTTTAGAAGATATAGAGCAGGTTATAAAAACTCAGTCCTCGGTGTCACATATTCGTTGTCTGGCACAGTGCCAACAACAAATTAGCTTGCCCATTTTATCCAATTCGAAAGAAATGATTATATTATCTGCTAGCAGTTCTTTGTTAGAAGTGATGGCCGCTGCCAATCGTGCAACTTTTGCCAAATTGGCGATTTTAAGTGCTGATAAAACTTCTAAAGCATTGACACTACAGAACTTAGAAATTAAGCCCCCTATTGGCTTTGCCAATAGACAATTTATGCAAGAAGTTTTAGAAACAATACCCCAAGATATTAAGCTGGAACAAATACTTGAGTCGGGTTATCGACTAGCGCTAGGTGACGACATATTTCTGTTAAATTTATTGCCTGTTGACCCCCATATTGAAAATTCAACTTATATTATGTTTGTACACGATATTAGCGCCGTGTCACTAGCCCATAAGCAATACCAGTTCAAGGTACTGTTTATATCCGTTATTGTTGTGGTGCTTTGTGTTGTTGCATTATTTTTTATGACATGGAAAGTTCGTCGACGCCTGTTGTTGATAGCCGAACAGTTACCGCTGTTGGCGCAAAAGAAGTATCAAGAATTTTCTGAGCATAAGTTTCACAAAAATCGCTTTTTCTCCGATGAAATTGAGCTTTTACAAGACTCAGCTAGCTTGCTCGGCGAAGAGCTAGAATTTTTAGACCAGAAAATTGAACAAAATACCCGAGAGTTAGAGAACATTGCTATGTACGATAGCCTAACCGGGCTGCCAAATCGTAATATGTTAAATTATCAACTCAATCAATTGCTGGCGACGCTGCAGAATAACTCGAATAAATTGACTATGATGTTTCTTGATTTCGACAGGTTTCGCAAGGTTAACGACTCACACGGTCATGATGTGGGTGATAAGTTTCTAATCAATGCGGCAAAAAGAATTAGAAGCTGTTTGCGTGATTCTGATTTGCTATATCGCTTTGGTGCAGATGAATTTGTAGTGGTGTTCATTGAGAGGGCAATTGCTGAAGGGGCCCCTATATTGGCCACTAAAATTATAGATAGCTTTAAAGAACCTATTAGGGTTGAAGAGTTACTATTTTTCACCTCCAGTAGTATTGGTATTGCCAGTACTCTAAATGCAGATTTTTTAAAAGAGGACTTAATAAGACAATCTGATATGGCGATGTATGCTTCCAAGGACGCTGGCGGCAATAAATATAGTACCTTCAGCAAAGCAATGCAAAAGGCGGTATTGCGAAAAGTCGAAGTAGAGAATGACGTAAGAGATGCGCTTGAAAGAAGTGAATTTAGTTTTGCCCTGCAACCTCAGGTGGAAATTGCATCGGGCAAGCTGTTTGGCTTTGAAGCCCTGATTCGATGGGTTCATCCAAAGCGAGGATTTATTCCACCTGATGAATTTATTCCCTTGATCGAAAATTCCGAGAATATGCTAAAAATTGGCTATTGGGGCCTTAAGCAAACCTTTGAAATATTAGAAAAACTCGATCAATTAGGTTTTAAAGGCCTTAAAATTGCCGTTAATCTATCTGCTAGTCAGTTTTTAGATCCTGATCTGCTGCCTTTTTTACGAGAGCAGATTAGAATATATAATCGAAACCCATCACAGATTGAGTTAGAGCTGACAGAGCGAACCATAGTCGATGATGTCGAGCAAACTTTAGAGATTATGCAGCAATTAAAACTGCTAGGTTTTATTTTTTCGATCGACGATTTTGGTACAGGATATTCATCTTTGGCTTATCTAAAACAAATGCCAGTAGATATTATCAAAATAGATCGCAGTTTTATTTCTGGGATGTCGGATAATAGTGCTGATATGCAGATTGTTGCATCTACCATTACTATGGTACAAAAACTAGGGATGCGAGTGGTTGCAGAAGGCGTAGAAACCTTAGATCAAATGAAGATTTTGCAAAATTTGCATTGTGAGATAGGACAAGGCTATTTTATCTCACAACCAATCCCTGAGCGAGATTTATACTCTTTGCTACCTGAAAAAGTACAATTAGGGGTATGGAATAAATTAGACAAATTAAACGCTGGACTTTAGTTGTACCTATCTCAGGTGTAAAATAAATTTGCCATTTGTTTTAACCCATCATGCCTAAAAATTACCATTCATCATAGTGTATATATATGATGCGTTTTCTTCCCACTTCGTACATAGGATTTCTTATGAAACATGACTTTTATACAGGCTTGGCTCAGCAAATTGAAGACACTAAAGCTCAAGGTCTATTCAAAAATGAGCGTATCATTACATCAAGCCAACAAGCTAATATAGAAGTTAACCATAAACAAAAAGTCCTTAACTTTTGTGCCAATAACTATTTGGGACTAGCTAATCATCCTGAATTGATAGAGGCGGCCAAAATCGGGTTGGATGAACACGGTTTTGGTATGGCTTCAGTACGGTTTATTTGTGGTACCCAGGATATTCATAAGCAATTGGAAAGCACTATTAGTGACTTCCTCGGGACCCAAGAAACCATTCTTTATCCTTCATGTTTTGATGCAAATGGCGGTTTATTTGAAACCATTTTAGATGCTGAAGATGCCATTATCTCTGATGCTTTGAATCACGCCAGCATCATAGATGGTGTGAGATTATCCAAAGCAAAACGCTATCGCTACGCCAACAATGATATGCAAGCTTTAGAGGCCCAACTTATTCAAGCAGACGCAGATGGGGCCCGTACTAAACTTATTGCTACCGATGGTGTGTTTTCTATGGATGGCGTTATAGCTGACTTAGCTGCCATTTGTGATCTGGCCGATAAATATCAGGCCTTAGTAATGGTAGATGATTGCCATGCCACAGGCTTTGTCGGTGAAAGTGGGCGAGGTAGCCACGAATATTGCAACGTAATGGGGCGAGTGGATATCATTACCGGCACCTTGGGTAAAGCCTTAGGCGGGGCGTCAGGTGGTTACACATCGGGTAAAAAAGAAGTGGTTAGCTGGTTACGTCAACGCTCTCGTCCGTATCTATTCTCAAATTCTGTGGCTCCGCCTATCGTTGCTGCATCTATTAAAGTGTTTGCCATGATGCAACAGGGAGATGCACTTCGTCAGCAACTCACCACTAATGCAGCACATTTTCGTCAACGTATGTCTGACGCCGGTTTTACCCTTTCTGGTAAAGATCATGCAATCATTCCTGTGATGTTAGGCGATGCACAATTAGCCAGCGATATGG
The DNA here is from genome assembly GCF_937123705.1 of uncultured Paraglaciecola sp. Taxonomy (GTDB): domain Bacteria; phylum Pseudomonadota; class Gammaproteobacteria; order Enterobacterales; family Alteromonadaceae; genus Paraglaciecola. Next base: position 22,237 of record NZ_CAKZKO010000216.1, read on the forward strand.
CAGATAAGATGCTGCAAAAAGGCGTGTATGTGGTTGGGTTTTCTTTTCCTGTGGTGCCTAAAGGGCAAGCCCGTATTCGCACTCAGATGTCAGCAGCCCATAGCCTTGAACAAATTGATTTTGCAGTGGATGCCTTTATAGAAGTGGGTAAAGAGTTAGGAGTTATCCAATGAAAGCCTTAGCTAAACTACATTCAGAAAAAGGTATTTGGATGACCGACTGTGACCTACCTACAGTGGGTCATAATGATTTATTGATTAAAATTCATAAGACCGCTATTTGTGGTACCGACATGCATATCTACCAATGGGATGAGTGGGCGCAAAATACTATTCCAGTACCTATGGTGGTAGGTCACGAATATGTGGGTGAAGTGGTAGAGATTGGTGAAGAAGTGCGTGGCTTTACTATAGGCGATAGAGTCTCTGGTGAAGGGCACATTACTTGTGGTCATTGCCGAAATTGCCGTGCTGGGCGTCGTCATTTATGCAGAAATACCACAGGTGTGGGCGTAAATAGACAAGGGGCCTTTGCCGAGTATTTATCTATACCGGCGTTTAATGCATTTAAAATTCCACAGAATATATCTAGTGATTTAGCTGCTATTTTTGACCCATTTGGTAACGCAGTCCACACCGCTTTATCTTTTGATTTAGTGGGCGAAGATGTGTTGATAACAGGTGCCGGTCCTATTGGTATTATGGCGGCGGCTGTGGCACGCCATGTGGGCGCCCGAAATGTGGTGATAACCGATATCAATGAATATCGTCTCGATTTAGCCACTAAAATGGGCGCGACTCGTGCGGTAAATGTATCAACTACTCAGTTGCAAGATGTGATGGATGAGTTAGGTATGACAGAAGGCTTTGATGTGGGCCTTGAGATGTCAGGTGTGCCAGCTGCTTTACGCGATATGCTTGAAAAAATGAATAACGGCGGAAAAATCGCCATGTTGGGCATACCGCCAAACAATGTGGCCATAGATTGGAATCAAGTCATCTTTAAAGGTTTGGTGATAAAGGGCATTTATGGCCGTGAAATGTTTGAAACATGGTATAAAATGGCCAGCCTAATTCAAGGAGGCTTAGATTTAACACCTATGATCACCCATCAATTTGGCATAGAGGACTTTCAACAAGGTTTTGATGTGATGGGATCGGGTCAATCGGGTAAAGTAATTTTAATTTGGTAGTCGTTATTCATAATCTTAAGGGAGCGCTATAAATGGAGCAATTTGCCCATATTTCAGTAGCACAGACTCAACAAAAATTGTCTGAAGGTGTGGTGCGGATAGTTGATATTCGTGATGATGCCGCATTTGCAGCAGGGCATATTAAAGATTCTACCCATCTAACTAATGGTTCGTTACATAGTTTTATGTCTGAGGTGGAGTTTGATACACCTGTTATTGTGTGCTGTTATCATGGTATTAGCAGCCAACAAGCGGCTCAATTTTTAATTCACCAAGGTTTTGAAGAGGTATATAGCCTAGATGGTGGATTTGAAGAGTGGCGAAAAAGCCAGTCGTTCGAAACATCGCAACCAACCTCTTAAAATACTATTGGAAACACACTAACTTTGTCTAATCCGCTTAAATTAGTTGCCTTCTCTAAAGAACAACCTGCAAGATTATTAACACATTATCTTTTAGAGCAAGGTATCCAAGCCGAATATCACTATTCTTCTGATGAGTACGGCCACGGAGTACATTTGCTTGAGTCAGCAGATAAAAGCATAGCCAACGCAATTGCAGAAGAGTTTATACATAATCCAAATGACGAGAAATATCAAAGGGCGGCGTGGAATTCAGGCGCTGCCGTTGATTTAACCCCAGAGAAAACTTTTTCTGCAGCTAAGGCCTTATATGATATTAAGCAGGCTCCTTTTACGGTAGGCATTTTAGGCATGTGTTTGCTGATTTATTTATTGGCAATGCTGGGTGTGTCAGCGCCTTATTCATGGCTACAGATCCAACCTTTAGGGATGTTGCTTGAAACGGGTCAATGGTGGCGATTATTGGGGCCAGCACTTATTCATTTTTCTGTGCTGCATATTGCGTTTAATTTGTTGTGGTGGTGGAGTTTAGGTAAACAAATAGAACAAACTTTCGGTCTGAGTAGCTTGCTGTTGTTATTTGTGTTGGCCTCGGTGCTGTCAAATGTCGCTCAGCTATTGGTTAGTGGGCCTAATTTTGGTGGCCTATCAGGTGTAGTTTATGCATTAGTGGGCTGTGTTTGGTGGTTAGGGTGGCTAAAGCCAAATTGGGGGTTATCTCTACCTAAACCAATAGTGGGCTTTTTACTGGTGTGGTTAATTGTAGGTTATTTGGATATTTTACCGGTGCATATGGCGAATACTGCCCATACAGTTGGGCTAATATGTGGTTGTCTTTATGCTTGGTTTCTGACTTTGAGTACCCGAAGGAACAGCATCTAATACCATATAAGGTATAAAGCTTAACTTTGGTGATACAGGTATTTGGTGAAGATCACATCTTTCACCATCTCTGTGCCGGTTTCTTTAAGCATAAGCTCTTGCAGTTTTTTTAAGCACGTCAGTCTGATGTCTTCACGGCCAGTTAGAGACTTTACTTTTTCCGCAGGTTGGCTACCAAAAACTTCAATTGTTGCGGCTCTCATTAAAGGTGAATGGTGTTCAGCAGCTTCAAGTAATGCGGTGTCTTCTAACATTAATTCTATTGTTACCCTTACAAAGCCTAACTTTCTTGCGCTAGTGCTTAAGTAATTGGTAACTATATCCGGCTCAAGACTGTAATAAGCGTAGATCTTTCTCGGTGTTTCTTGGGCTAGTACCACACTGTGATAGCATAAAAAAGTGAGTAAACTAGCCAATAAGCATATATTTTTTTTCATCGTTAGTTTCTTTTGTTCGTTATCATGACAGTTGAGTTAAGCTTAACAATTTTTATAAGGCATCATAAAACTAAATTTTTTGAAGCCGTATTTAACTTTAGTCTACGCCATCGACTTGGTATTATTCATTGTCGCTAATCAATAACGTTGTAAAATTGAACTCATCTTATACTTTTCCGGTCGGTATTCCGTCGCTTTGGGCTAAACCAGACCAACTTATGATACCCAATCTCTGTTTAAAAAAATGGTTATTAGATACAGGCTCGTTAACCGAAAAATTACAATCACAAAGTAGCTCGTTTCATCTAACCTTAATAGGTCAACGGCAGGCACCGATAACTCTTGAGGAATTTCAACGAGTCAGTGCCCCACATCAAAAGCTAAATCAGCATGAATGGCAAGTAAGAGAAGTGTTATTCTGGGGCGATAAACAACCTTGGGTTTTT
>NZ_CAKZKO010000217.1 GCF_937123705.1 uncultured Paraglaciecola sp.
ACGAACAGATTGAATAATATTTGCCGGTAAACCAACAGCTTTCAGTTTATTCCTGATTCGGGCGACTTTAATGTCAATAGAACGGTCAATGCCATCGTAATCAGCCCCTTTTAATACTTTCAGAATAACTTGTCGAGACACCACACTATTATGCTTTGTAGCAATGAAGTAAAATAACTCATACTCCTCTTGTGTTAAACCCAAAGCTTTTCTTTGATAAAAACAATCGGTAGATGCAGGAATAAACTTAACATCGCCAAAAGCTAAAATATCATCTGGCTGATACTTGGATGGCCTAACACCTAAGCGCTTTATTCGTTGATACAAAACTTCGAACGGCGCTGTTTTTAACACAAAGTCATCAGCCCCAACTTCAAAGCATTTTATTTCAGCTATTGAGTCTTCGTGACTAGTGATGAAAATAATTGGCCGTTGATAAAACTCTCTAAGTTGCTTACAAACCTCATAACCACTAATATCTGGTAAGCCTATATCCAACAAAATAAGATCTGGAAAAGTATTGATTACTTTTCGCAAAGCATTCGATCCGTTAAAAACTTGAGTAACAGCAAAGCCTTTACTTTCCAATTGGCTTTTTAAAGTAAGAGACACCAATTTATCATCTTCTATAATTAGTACTTCTTTCATGATGGTGTTCCTTAATTCATATTTAGCATATTTCATTTAGATCACAATTACTTAACCTAAAAGAATAGTTACATATCAATTGATTTTCCTCCTTTTATCCTCACACAACAATACTCAAAGCCAGGATAATTGTATCTAATATGTAACTTGCACGATCTGATAAGTGACAAATAGTCACAAAATTCATTAAATTATGGAAAATATTTTCAAAATAGCAAAACGAAAAAACCCGTAGCCTGAGCTACGGGTTTTAGAATGATGGTGGAGGGAGGTGGATTCGAACCACCGAAGGCTGAGCCGTCAGATTTACAGTCTGATCCCTTTGGCCACTCGGGAACCCCTCCAGATTGATGGTGCCGACTACCGGAGTCGAACTGGTGACCTACTGATTACAAGTCAGTTGCTCTACCAACTGAGCTAAGTCGGCTTCATCAAGTGGGTGCGGATTCTAGAGCAAGAATTCAGGGTGCGCAAGAGGGAATTTAGAAAAATTTGCCTTTTTTTGTTTGTTTGCCTGAAATAACAACTGAACGAGTGTTTTTCACCCATTTCATATACTAAAATTCGGTCATTTGGCCTCAAAAGATTCAAGCAAACGAGAAAGTCCTCGTAATACTAAATTTGGAAATAGTGATATTTTTTCATTTTTTTGTAACCCAAGTGAATTTTGGCCACCACCTGTGACTAAAATAGCATAGTTTTCATAGTGCTGACTTAAATATTGCTCCGCCATTAAAACGAAACCAGTTTGCGAGGCTAGGCAGCCATAGCTAACACAATCTTGAGTGGTTTCTCCTATTTTCAAAAATTCTGGACTTCTAGTGTCTGCAAATACCTGTTGGGTATTACTCAGTAAACTTTCGCGCATCACTGAAAAACCAGGGCTTATCCACCCACCAATATGTCTATTATCAATAACAATATCACAGGTATTCGCGGTACCTAAATCAATTACAGCAACAGGTAACGGGGTGATTTCACGGGCGGCCAAAATGGCCATCCACCTATCTACCCCTAAGGTTTCAAATTGCTTGTAGGCACATTGAATTCCTAACGTTTTAGACTCAGTTTCAACTACTTTACAGGCTATGTTGGATTGATCACACAACTCGACTAGGGTTGCCACTAACGAGCTATGTCCAACAGATGACACCAATAGTTGTTCAGCTGATTGAATATATGAAATTAAGTCATCAGGGTACTGGCAGAAGTTCACGTCGCCCAAATCAGAACTTTGGTTAACAAGCGCATATTTAATCTGAGTGTTGCCTATGTCAACTAATAGTGCTTTATAATGGCCTAACACTAATTTCCCCCCCATGATAGGCTTCAATTCCTTGCTTAGTTTCAATCAATATGGCGCCAGTGCTATCTATACCTCTACTAATCCCCGTTATTGTCTGCTTACCTATTATAAGTTTTATGCCTTGATTGGCATATATATCTAGTGCGCGCCACTTATTAATAAAGGGCTCAAGTCCGCTCTCCTCAAATAAAGTCAAGCTCCTATGTAGTTCACTTATTAACGCACTCGCTAACAAATTGCGGTCTACAGTTGCTGTAATTAATTGTGAAAGATCTGTCCAAGGTTGATCAATCTCGTCAACATTTGAAGGTAGCGAAACGTTGAGGCCAATACCAATAATCGCTTGGCATAGACTATCGATTTGTCCTTCAACTTCAATTAGAACCCCAGCCAACTTCTTACCTTTAGCATAGATATCATTTGGCCATTTTAACTGTACTCCTTGTATCCCGCAGTGATGTAGAGCACCAACTAGAGCCACTCCCACCGCTAGACTTAGTCCTCCTAGCGCTGAGTATCCACCTGAAAAAGACCAACCCATAGACATATATAGACTACTGCCATAAGGTGAAACCCATTTTCGTCCATGACGGCCTCTACCCGCGGTTTGTGCTTCTGCCAAACAAGTGTGCCCATTTTTAACTTCAGGCAGCTTTTCTTTAAGGTACTGGTTAGTTGACCCTATTACATTCAAAACCTCAATATCAGCAGTGCAAGCACCAGCAACTCGTTCTTTGATCTTTTCTAAATTCAATAATGTCAATGGTCTCGCCACGCGGTAGCCTTTCCCGGTAACTTTATAGATATCTAAACCCAAGGAACTGAGCTCTTTGATATGATTAGAAATGGCAGCTCGGCTAATACCTAAAGATTTACCTAACACTTCTCCCGAATGAAATTGGCTATCCGCCAAAATGGCTAGTAAATTTCCCTGCACTAGCTGTGATGATTTGTTCATAAAATAATTGGACCATTTTTACCTATCAATCTAACTTCATTCTCCAACTCAATAGAAAACTCCCTTCTCACTGCTAACTTGATGGCGCGAGCCAACTGTAACAATTGTTTACCCGTACCTGAGCCATCGTTGGTCAATACCAATGCGTGTTTAGGATGACAGGCTACCCCACCAATCTTCTTACCTTTAAAGCCAAGTTGCTCTATCAACCAAGCGGCTGGAATTTTTACGCTCTCGGTGCTTATGAGGTAACTGGGAATAGACGGCCAAACCTGCTGCAGTTGTGTGAATTGACGCATATTTATTACTGGGTTTTTAAAAAAACTACCTGCATTGCCTATTGTTGCCGGATCTGGAAGCTTACACCGACGAACTTCAACAACTTTTTTGAATATGTCCAAAGCAGTAGCTTTCTCCATATGCTGCAACTCTCCATAATGAGTGACGCCCCGCCAATTTTTAGGTATAGCAAAAATAACACTCGTAATCATCGCTTTATTAGCTAATTTATTTTTAAACACACTATCACGGTATGCAAATTCACAATCAGAGGAAGCAATGCTGTGGTGAGTTTTTTCTTCCAAATCAAAATACTTAACACGATGAACGAATCGCTCGACCTCAATACCATAAGCCCCAATATTTTGAATTGGAGCGGCACCTACGGTACCGGGTATCAATGCTAGATTTTCGAAACCATATATTTGATGCTCCATACACCACAATACAAACTGGTGCCAATTTTCACTAGCACCGACCTCAAGCATATAATGAGTATCGGTATTGCTAAGCTCTATTCCCATAAAAGCGGGGCTCACGACTGTGCCTAGATAGTCTTCTAGAAACACCGTATTACTGCCTTCACCCAGAATATAAAAGGGTGAATTATCTAAGTGACTTAACTGAACCTGTAGCTCGGAAACAGCTTTAATAAAAACTATCGCTTTTGCTGATGAAGGGAAACCAAAAGAATGAAGGGAAGCTAGAGAATACACAAATGAAACCAGTAGAAGTTTAAGTTCATTTTAATCAAGAATAGAGCCATTGTCAGAAAATACCTTGCAACAATTTAAAAATTCAAGGATTTATGCTTAAAGAGGCTTATTCTTCAATTTTTTACTCAGGTATAAGGCCTGATCCGCATTATGAATTAGAGCATCAATGTTGTCATAACTTTCATTCACCATAGCCAACCCCATACTCACACTTGCGAATACTTGTTGGTTTATATAAGTCACAGGTGTAGCCGCTATGATTCTTAATAACTTAGTTTGCAATTTTTCCGCCGATTTTAAATCGGTATTAGGGAGCAGTAATGCAAATTCATCTCCACCTAATCTTGCAAAGATATCATAGACTCGTATGTGGTTTGTTACTAAATGGCTGATCTGAGTTAGCACTGCATCCCCCATATTATGCCCATACTGATCATTAATCTGTTTAAAATCGTCAAAGTCCATCATGACCAAAACAAAGGCTTTGTGGCTTCGACTAAAGCGTTCAAATTCTTGCTCCAAAGCGTAAATAAAATGACGGCGATTAAACTGACTAGTTAAAGGATCGGTAATTGATTCTTGGCGTAATTTAAATTCGACCGCCTTACGTTGTGTGACATCTTGTACTACTCCCATTAACACTTCACTGTTGGGTTTCTTACTTACACGAACATGAACCCAAATCAGCTCGCCACTACCATGTTTTATTTGATGCTCAAAACTAGCATCACCTGTTTCATTGGCCAACTTGAAACCCGCTAAAATCCCCTCCATTTCACCTTTTGGGGTAAGGTTGTTTAATAAGCTTATACTAGGCTTAGTGTGATTCTTATCTATCCCAAGTAATTCGAAATAAACATCAGACCAATAAAATACTTGCGTTTCAATATTGTATTCCCAATAACCTAAATCAGCGATTTCCTGTGCCATCTCTAACCGCTTCTGGCTATTTTTGAGTTTAATTTCCAGCCTTTTCTGCGCAGACACATCCATCAAAATGCCTGACCATAAAACAGAACCATCATGCTGTTTAATTGGCTGGGAATGGCCGTAAATATACTTCTCTTTTCCGTTAACCAAAAAACGCACTTCACAAATCCAATCACACATTGTGTCAAGCGAATGTTGTATCGAAAGATTCGCTGTGTTGACATCATCTGGATGCATAGCCTCGAACAGAGGAGCGCTATCTTCAAGTATTTCCTTAGGTAACACTCCAATTAAATCGAACAATTTTTCGCTTGCATAAGGAAAGCAACTACTACCATCGGCATTAATCTGATATTGGTAAATCACACCAGGAGAAATAGCCGCTAGCGATTCAAATTTTTTACTCAACTCCATTGTTTGACTGATATCTGTCAAAGACCCAACAAAGTCTTCTGAGGATAAACGTACTTCATCAGACAACCAGATATAATGCCCTTGTTTATGCCTGAAGCGATAACGACGCTTAAGAATACCTATACAACCTTGGGCCAACCAGTTTTGCACTTGAACATCGCATTGAAGCATATCCTCACTATGAACTCTAGCCTGCCACCAATTGACATTTTCTTTAGTCTCCAAAGCAGAGAATCCTGTTAACTCCTTCACATCTTCTGAGATGTAATAATTCCGATACAATCTGCCCCTAGGAGATTTATAAATGACTGCCGGTGTACTGGCAATAATCGCATCCAACTCTGCTTGTGTTGCCTCTAATTTTGTCTGCTGATTTTTTTGAACAGTAATATCAATATGCGTCCCTGAAACCCACTCAGGTTTCCCATCCTTAGTACGAGTTTGTAAGCACCCGTAATCACGTACCCAAACCCAGTGCCCGCTTTTATGGCGCATTCGAACTTCACAGCTGTAAATTTTATTACGGCCGGAAAAGTGCTCCTCTAAAGCTAGATTAGACAAAGAAATATCAACCGAATGACAATACTTTATCCATGTATCTATTGTGATAGGACGCAATTCATCTAGCCGATAACCGATAATTTCCGCCCATCTATCATTCAATACCAACTCCCCTGTTTGAACATTCCACTCCCAGGTCCCAGCTTGAGTTACTTCTAACATTCGTTGCATCTTATATGCGGGATCACTATTTAGGTAAGACTGTGCGTGCAATGGACTCAAAAACTGCAACGATATTAAACTGTCTTGCCCTCCCAAATGTTCTAGTCGACCAGCAATAGAGCGATCATTATGGGTCAATTCAATGGGTGTACAGCTATCCTGAAAAAGAAAACTATCTATGGTATTAATCGACAGCAACTTACCTAATGATAGTTGCTTAACTTCAATTCCAACTTGTTCAAAATTATGTGGGATTTCTTTGCAACCCAAGAAATGCTTGCAAGCAGCGTTCATGCCGCGAATATTCAAGTCTTGATCAAACAACATATAACATACTGCAGTAGGTAAAGCCGAAGCTGGTATCTCTCTGTGCTTTATATTTGTTGGTCTCAACTTAATTCCTTCCAAAAATCAGTAAAATCTAAAACCATTTAAACTATGATAAAGGAATGCTGTAACTAAACTATACATTCACCTTTAACAAATTCCTATAGTGGAATAGTACCAAGCCATATAATACCAATTCATCCTAACAATTAGTCACTCAGAGAGTGACTAATTGTTAGGATGAATTGGTATAAGTCGGCGTTGAGAGATAAATTTAGGTTTCATGCCAAAAAAAGACTATCCAAATGGATAGCCCTTCCACTAAATGGGAGCCTTTTAGAAACACAGTTTCTACTGCTGGAACGAGTCAAGCTCTGCTTGAGTCCGGGAATCCACTTCGTGAAGGGAAAATGCCTTCTTGAGACGAGCACTG
>NZ_CAKZKO010000218.1 GCF_937123705.1 uncultured Paraglaciecola sp.
TAATTGCTCACCTGGTCCGAATGGGGATAGATCACTTGTTGCCAGTGAATCTCTAAATGCAATTAGTTTATCGGCGAGATTATCAAAACGATTTGTCAATCCACGCAATGCATTGGCTTCTTCCTCATATGAAGATATCAGGGCGGATCTTTCATCAATTATTTGCTGTACAGCAGCAGCTTGCGCGCGGGACAATTCTTGTTCAGCAGCAGATAGATTGCTTTTAGCCTCTGATAATATGCTATTAGCTGCGCTAAGCTCCCCTTGAACTGCTGATAATTCTTTCTGTGCTCTTGACAACTCATTTTGCGCTGAAGTAACACCAGCCTGTGCATCCGCTACTGCACCCCTAGCAGCTTCAACAGCCAATTGGTTTTCAGCGTTGGTTAGTGCCTCTCTAGCATCTCGAATTCTCGCGTCGGATGCCGCAGTGGCAGCAAACTGTTCAGTCAAACTTATAGATAGGCTGGATGCTGCATTTCTTACGGCAAATAATGCTGGAGCTAGAACAAGAAGATCATTCGCGAGAGCCGCGCCTTCAGCCCCGGCATTAACAGCAGCTACAACCAAATCACCAAACTCATTTACAGTTATATCTGTGCTTAACCCAAGTCTTTTCAATTCTTGTTCAAGCGCTCCAGTAGATGCCGCAACTTGTTGACTAGTTGATCCAAAATTTGTTACAAAAAAACTAGCTCTTGCAAGAAATTCATCAAAACCACCCGCTGCCGTTATTAATGCGGCTTTTGTTTCATCTGCTAGGTTGGAAATAACCCCGAATACAGCAGCATCCTCTAAAGTGCTAATCGTTAATGCGAATTCTGCCATTGTTGATTCTGCTTTTTCAAGTTTATCGCTCAAGTCATCACTTGTTTCCGCCAATGCTTCTTCTGCATCCCTAACCTGTTTAAATGCCGGGGCAAGATCAAGCAAATCATTTGCAAGCTCAGTACTAATTCCACCAGCCTCAGTGACAGAGATAACCAATGCTTTAAAATCTTCAACGGATATATCAGTAGCCACGCCTAAACTTGTTAACTGCCTGTTAAGACTACTTGTGGCAATATCAAGTTGTTCAGAATCTGTTAAAAAATTAGATGCGAAAAAGTTTATCTTTTCGTTCAATGCCTCAAATCCACCAGCCATTTCCACAAGTTCGCTACGTGTGGAAATACTAAGACCACCAATAGCATCTTGGGCATCTTCAGCAGATACACCAAAAACAATAAGCGCATCCTCAAGGGATACAAACTCAGATACTATGCGAGATAGTGCCTCAGTTGCTGTTTCACCACCTTGTCTGAAGTTTTCCAAACCAGGGAGCAATACGTTAGCCATATGGTCCCCAACATCGCTGATTGCTTGATTTATCGCCTCAGCGCTTATCGGCTCACCATCCGCCCCAGCTAGATCGATAGTTGTAGAAAATCCATCTAACAAATCGGCATTTAAACCTAACACATCTGCGGTATCTCGTAAGCTGTCTCCCATTCCAATTATGGCCTTGTCAAGGAGAGTGTCTATCGTCAAAGCTGTATCTTTGGCAGATTCAGCAAATTCTCTGAGTTCTCCAGAAATGCCGCTTTCTCGGATACCTTTAAATGCATTCAACAACTCCCCAGTTTCGCCACTCAATAAAACATTATCAGTTTTACCGCCTCGTAATAGTCCGCCCTTGGCTTGAAACCTAGTGTTGAGCGCCCCCTCAAATCCAGAATCAAGACTAACATCACCAAGCAGTCGTGTTTCTTGCTGTTTAAGTGGCCCACGACCAAATATAGAAGCAATCGCCCCGCCGATAGTTCCACCAATGCCGCCACCAACAGCAGATCCAAGAGGACCGAATATAGCTCCGATACCTGCACCAATACCAGACCCAATAGCACTAGTTACCGTACCACTAGCCCCGAATACTTCTTTGTCACCAGCAATCGAAGATCCGATACCTATTCCTATGGCAGCGCCAGATAAGCCCGCAAATACTGTTCTACCAGCAGATAGCAACGAACTAACAGCAGTACTAGCCCCACTTGTTCCAGTTCCGCCCAATGCCGTCCCGGGCCCACCAATAAAGGCAGTGCCAGCACCTCCAGTATTACTAAATTGGCTGGTGTTAGATCGAATGCCTAATCCACCACCTGCACGCCCAACTAAATTAGATACACCGCCCAATCCTAATGTATTAGAAAAACCGCTCCCGAAACTTCCCCCATTGAATATTGAAGCAACCCCATTTAAGATACCGCTTGCTGCTATTTCAGCTAGCATTTTACGCAGAACATTAGCGAAATTTTTAAACATCCCGTCAAGACCATCTTTGAAGGGATCAAAGAGGAACTCGGAAAATGCACTTTGAATACTCCTAGCAGCCCTAATCCCAAATTGAGACATCTTTCCGAATATAACTTCAGATGTCTTTTCAACTTTATTTAAGGTTTCGTCAACTTTTTCAACCTCCCCCTTAGCAGCAGCAACAGCGGCTTGATATTCTTGCCAACCTAAACCATTTTGAAGAAGGACTTCAAGTCTCGCCAACTCTTCATTAAGCTCTTGCTCTGAGGATTTAAATTGCTCCGTTACATCAGCGACCTCTTTCAAGATCTGCTCTTGTTCTTCAAATGCTCGGCTTGATCTATCAATATCGTCAATCAAATCATTGACACTATCCCCCAGACCCAATCGTTCGGCTTGCATTTTTCTGAGTTCAACAGACGTTTTGCCAATCTGCTCTTGTTCATCGGATAGATTCCCGACAAAATCAGCTCTGGCTTTAGCGGCTTTATCCAATGCACCAGACGTGTTCCCATGTGCGTCCGCTAAATCGTTTTCAGATTTAATCAGTTTCTCTTCTGCTTCAACTAGTCTGGTTGTAGCTTCTGTTTGAACATTTGTTAGATCACTGAGCTTTAATGCACCAGTTTCTGTTCCAGCCAGTTCTTTTCTAATATCAATTTGCTCATCGAGCTTATCGTTTAAGCTTGTGACATCAGCAACGTTTTTATTCACCCTGTCGAGGAATTCCGCTCCCAATGCTTGGGCACCAGCAAGATCACCCGAAGCCAATGCTTTAATTTGACGTAAGGTAACTAAAAATAAATCATTACCTCTTATGATAAGATTTAGTACGTTCCCTATAACATCACCAGCAATAGCAAACGCTCTGGCAATTTTATTACCAAATTCTTCTAAATTTCCGCTCCTGACCAACTCCTCAGTAGTTTTCGTTAGCTCCTTGAGTAGATCAGTATAAGCACCAACAGATAGCAGCGCGGCGTTATCAAACACACCACCAATCTGAACTTTCAAATTTTCAGCTAGGCGATCCGTGGAACGCAACTGCTTACCCGCATTGTTCATGGCTTCTTCATACAAACCAGTTAATGCTGGGGCTTTTGCTAATACAGCATTAAGACGTGCTTGTTGTTTTTCAGATTCAGACAACTGGTCTGCGTTTATACCAAGCTCTGCCGCAAGTTCTTTGTATGCAGCGTCAAATGTAGTTACAATCCCAACAGATCTGAGAGTTACCAAACTAGCGTTAGCCACACCAAATGTGATGCGCTCCAGTGCTTCAGAGGTATTCAATTGCCCAACGATTGCAGCATTTCGAGCAAGGTCGGCGAGTTCTTCGGCTTTAGCTAAATCAATTTGGGAGGATGCAAGTCTGAGAACAGTTTGACGAGCCTCAAGCATTGAAATACCAAGACCTTCCAATGATTTAACTGTATCATCTAGAAATTGACGAGTCTGCCCTGTATTGCGACCAACAGTAGTCAAAGAAATACCAAGCTCGTTATACCGTTGACTTAAAGTTGCAGCCTCTTTTGCTTGCTGGGTTAGCTTCATGGCTATAAAACCAGCTCCAACAAGTTTAAGAGTATTAGAAAGGGAAATAAGTGTTGAGTTTGACTGTTTACTTGTGTTGTCAAACTCTTTCAACCTTTTGTTAGCGTCGCTAAGCTGTTTCTTTGTTTTTTCTAACTCAGAATTTGTTTTCTTCGCGCCGCTAGATTTTTCAAGCGTTCCATTAACTTTAAGCAGAGTTGCGTTAAGTTGCTCAAGGGTTTTTAGTGTGCGCTGGGATGCTGCATCAACACCGAGAATAGCATTCTCAGCCTGCTTCCCACCAGTCTTGGCTTTGTCAGACTTTATAACGACATCAATTGGAAAATCGGCCATATTGCTTATTACCTCTTATAGGATTTCATTGATGCATGCTGTTCTTTATCTATTTTTTTCTTACGCTCAGCAGCGATATAAGATAAAAATGAATTATCCACAAGTGAAACTATATCGATACAATCTTCCAACAATTGGCCCTGGATATCATATCTCAAAATCTGTGCCCTGATTTCACTCCTCGGTATTGGCCCATTTTCAAAATGTCTTTCTGTGTGTAATTTCCAAAAAGAAGAAAGGAAAAAGGTTTCGGGAAAATCCAAAATTGCTGGATCTCTCGCCCAATCTGGAATCTCCCGACCTTTCGCCTCAGCGGTTTCGAGCATCCATCCGTCTTTTTCAAAACGAAGATCATACTCTAGCCGCTCAATTATTTTTTTGCCACACTCTCCGCATCAATGGAATCAGTCCAGTTCAAAGGATCGGAACAATAATCCCGCATAGGATCAATTATGTAACTTGGCAATGACAACAAATAGTCTCGACATGCTTCCTCGCTGAACGGAACAAGTTTTCCGCTGTCATCTATTACGTCTTTCCAATCAGTCACTACAAATTTTGCATAAAGTTCGATATCATCAGTACGAACTTTTTCTATGTCAACTTCAGTTACCTTTTTTGATTTCTTGCGTGTTGGTTTATCTTGAGCGTCTGCCAATCGTTTTCGAAACAAAGCCCGATTAGCATCGGATGACGTTGTGACAAATAAAACCGGACATTTCCCATTGATTTCTAAATCAACAAGCTCATACGGTTTGACCAAATCTGGTTTTACTTTTGCTTTTTCTAAATAATTAAACTTTGACATTTTTTCACCTTGTGTTGTATTAAATAAAGATGCTACTAAAAGAAGAGCAGTCATATCACCTCCTGTGTAAATGACTGCTCTAATTATATACGATTACAGTAAGGGAGTTGGGGAAACACTCAGGCCAATTGATGTATTCAATGTAGCATCCTTGAACGCTGTGCCAGTTGTATTAATCAAAATGGACTCATTAACAGGAAGATTCAAAGACCCATCACCCAAAGTCATACTTGGGATATTAACTGCCACTGTTCCGTTGTCATTTTTAATAACAAACGTCATACGTACTGTTTCATTAGCCCGAATTTTATTAATTACTTCAGCATTAGTGAATACCAGTTGCGCGGTTACAGTAACGCCAAAATTTCCAGCATTCATAAACTTAGCACCCAACGTTCCCAGAACTTTTTCAGGTGATACGTTATTTGTAATCGACAAGTTCAATGATTTGAAATCAGTGGTAATACCGTCATCATCTGTTTCAGCAATTCTTAATCTAGCAATATCCGCAGATGTATTAAAGGCTGTTGTGGTCACAGGAGTAACTGCGGCACTTGCGCCGGTTTTTCTGGAACCTGCTGAAACTGGGTTTTCTGTATCAGTACCAATGAAGTCAAAAGTAATCTCTGACTTATTCGTTAAAGGTAGATCGAATCCAACTGTGTTCAAAAAATTACCTTTAGCATACTGGTACATATTTGCACCACCAGTATCTAACCCGATAAACTGACCTTCAAAATGCACAGATCTTTCTAAGAACTCAGAATCCGTTGTTTCCACATTTCGGAAGAATTCGCCAAATAAGATATCAACAGCAGTCGCAGGATCAGTTCCATCAGTAAATTGTAAAGCTGCGTCAACATCGTCAAAAATAACATCATCGGTAGAAATTGACACAACTCTGCAATGACCAAACATATCGTTGGCAGCTAAATTTTCAAAGGCACGTTGTGATACGCCAGCTGCTGTTTGCGATCCTATATGCACAATTTGACCTGGTGTTAAGCCCAATGCAGAGAGAACTGTACCTTTACCGGTTGCATTTAAAGTTGCTTGCTTTGTACTACCATTCCATGTCCAAGTAACACTAGTTGCCGCTGAAATCTGATATCCAGCAAAAGATAATCTGGCAGAAGCTGGAGCAGTCTCATCGACTAAATTTTCAACCACACTTATTTCAGTGGCAGCAGTAGCAATATCTGCATCAACAACCTTCAGGCCATTATTGGCAGAACTCGTATATCCGGATATATAAATCAAGGTATCGATTTCAAATTTATCTGCTTGTGCGGCAGTTAAAGCAGCAACGCTATATTCATCAGCAGTTGTGGCAGCGGCAGTTGTCGCTAAATTAGATACATCAGTATTAATCCCTGTAGCAAAAACAAGTGCTTCTGCAAAATCACGAACTGAGTCCCTTGTGGCATCTGCTGTAAAAGAAACAGCGCTATCCAAATCAGTTACAGATCCTTTTAAAGCCTGCCTGTTTGGGCTTAATGGCGCTCTCGGTACTGTTGTTATCGTAGCACCAAAAGTACTCAAAGCATTTGGTTCAAGGCGCTTCCAGTTTGTTGTATCTGGCGTACCTAATGCGGTTTCATTGACAAAAGACAAGCCAAAATTATTTGTTAGGGTGCGAGGCATAACTTAAATCTCCTATTTGATTTCTTCATACGTAAAATTAATTTCAACTTGTAATTGATACCATTCACCGTCTGGACCAATATCCCTAATTATGGAATCCTGACCGACAACACCATTGAATCTCTCACCTTCATATAAATCTTCAATTTGCTTAGCTAGTGCAGTTCCAGAAGAACTACCTTGATTTATTGGGCTAAACACCTGAACAAATATAATACCGTTACGATCATACTTTCTGTTACCAGACTGACCTAAAGATCTTTGTCCACTAACTGCCAATCTAGATACTAATCTGACCCAACTTGTAGATATATCATTACTGGCTGGCATCTCATTCGTAAATGAAAACGGAGTGGTTGACCCCCATGCTGCTATAAAACGATCATTAATAGCTTGTTGAGCCTGGTCTAGCGTTGTCATGTACTTTTGGCCAATCCTGCGGCAACAGCAATTTGAACAAATCCCGAAGGTGCCTGCTTCGAGTGCCCATCGTTTAACGGTCTAATATATGGCACATTGTTGCTTATAAAAATATCTTGATTAGAGTTATCCGTCTGCACATTCAATGTCCCAACCACTTGAGCCAGTGAGAATTGGCTAGCACTTGCAGCCCCGCCAACATTATCTCTAGATCCAACAGTCACACGCGAAGGGGTGCCTATCTGAGATACCCAATTATTTGCCGCCCAACTAGTATCCCTTGGAGTTGTTGTGGTTAATTCTTTGTGAACATTTAACACCAATTTCGCCCTTTCTTTACCGACGAAATTATTCATCTCCACTATAATTTTACTTGCTTGCGGACTCATCCCAAGGTGTCTTCATCTTTAGTTTTGGCTTCGATTTAACGACTTTGGATAACTTATCAATATCAGGTGTTTTAACTTCTCCGACTATTTCAGGTTTCAAACTGGAATCGGATTTTGTAAGATTGATCATCGATTTTGCCCATAATGATCCCTTAACACCGATAATCCGACGACGATATAAACTCCTAATATGAAAACCTTTGAATAGCTTTTTATCAATTGGATCACCTGGTTTCAAAGAATCTTTTTCAGTAAGCCGCAAATGCTTAACAGCTACAAATTCAAGTGATCTATTAAATAATTGCTGTCTTACCATGATCTTTCCCTTTTTGATGTTCTGCCGATCTCTTATATTGACAACCGGCAGAACTTCCATTTCAAAAGCTATTAAGCAGCACTTACCGTGGTAAACATATACCCAAGGTCTGCGGCTGTCAGTTTCTGGTCATAGGACATTTGTCCCTCGATCCTATCTGACTCAATGGCTTCATTACGAAAACGCTTGATCCGTATACCATTTGATGTGGCACCAAGAAAGCCAGTCCAGGAAAACACAACACCTGCTGTTGGCTCATCAAGGGAAACTGAATTTGGAGCGTAATACAATAAAACGTCATCTCCGCCAATGAAACTAATCGCATCAGCGGCACCTTCAATAGCCGTATTCTTAACCGCATCCATCACAAAAATTTCATCTATTTCGAACAACTGAGCAACTAAGGTCCGCATAACCATTGCAGGTAACGCGTTGTTGGCTCCGCCAGTGATACGGGAAAGCATTGCGTCATTGTCGGTCAACGTATCCCATGCTTGGCGACCGAAAATCATCTTGTTTGGTCGAATACCGGTCAATCCTTGAATGGTTCGCTTGCCTGTTTTAACATCCGCAATCGGATCACTTGAGGCAGAACTCCAATCCTTATTGACAGCAGTGGTCCAGTTGCCCGGAGTCATAAAAGCAGCTGCAAACTGAATCTCTCGCGTAATCATCAAAATCTGAGATACATATTGAGTAGCTGAGTTATCTAATGCAATTTGAGAATCTGAGGTTGCACGATCCCGATCGCTAACATCCTTATGCCATGCATTAACATTGGCGAAATAAGGAGAGGTTGACAAACGAAAACCACCACCACCAGATTCAGTGGCATTCGCCCGAGCAGTATCTTGTACCCTCCAGAAATCCCCTTTATTAAATTCATAATAAAGATCGGATTGTTTACCTACTGGCAAATTTGGCATCGCTCGCAAGGATATAAAATTTGATTCATCTTGCAAGTATTTTTGACTAAAATTGGTTAGGGGTACATTAACATGTACGTCACCTGGCGTTGGATTTGTAGGCATTTCTAAAACTCCTATTTAATAATTAATATTTAGCAGCGTTTAGGCTACAAATTCGCCAGCAGCTTTGCTAGCCAATACAGTTATCATTTCACCAGCAGCACCGGTTGTATTCAACGCAATACCAAGTACTCTTGCTGTGGCTCCAGTAGCTGTTATTGCTCGACCTGTTGCATCTGACATAACTCGAGCACCAACTGTCACAATTGCTCCAGCCTCAACATCAACTTTCCCGCCGTTTAAGATAGCAACAGGAATTGGTGTTGCGCTTGCAGCAGCAGAAGCCTCCTGACTAACTCCAATTGAATCACCAGCAGCAATTGATTCGTCCACTTCACCAGCTGTAACAACAGCTACAAAACGATTTTTATTAATAACATTCGCCGCAACTGGAGTCATGGTGATGTTCTGTAATAGTTCTTGAGTCATATAATTACTCCAATATATTTATAAATTGCTCAGCCAGTTACTGCGGATTGATAAAGCTTTGGATTCGCTTTAGACACAACATCATATGCAGTGTAATAATCAGTGGATTCTTTTTCCGCGTGTGCCTTGGCAAGTTCATCTAATTTTTGCAAAGAAGCTGACTTTTCTAGTACTTCTCCAGTAACTTCGCCCTCAGTCGTACCAATCGTCTCAAATGATTTGCTCATAGATGCATTCTTGGCTTTTAAAGAATCTAAAACTGCCTGCTTATCTGAATCATCTTTAATTGTCTCGACGGCTTTTAACAAAATCACTCTAGTTTCCACAGTGCCTGGCATAAATTCAAGCTCTGTCTCTGCACGTTTTGCCAACTGAATATTAAGATTGTCTTCAAGTTGCTTGGTCAATTGTGCCTCTGTTTCATCAGCACGTTTTGCCATCGTAACAAGTCTCACATCATCCGACTTGTGAAAAACTTCGCCTGCCTGTGAAGTATAAACGACTGGATCAGCGGACTTTAGCATTTCGATTTCAGCGGCACGATCCTCTTTGGACTTAGCAATGAATTTATCCTGCTTTGCTTTACTCAGTGATTGATAATGTTCTTTTTCCACATCTGTCAATTCACCATAGGCTTTAGCAAAAACAAGTTCTGCGGTCACGGTATCAAGTTGTTTTTGAATTTCCGCTGTATCTTCTGCGGTGTTCTCGGTATTCGGCATATTAATCTCCAAATTTTGCCATCCGCTCGGAGCGGTATTATCAAATGAAATATGATCACCTTGCTTTAAGATGTTCAATTCCAAACCTAGTACACGTGCCCGGCGTGCTATGTGTTGGGCGACATCCTGATCACAAGTAACCTGATTGAAAACAATCACGGCTTTTTTGAGATCGTCGGAATTCTCTATTAAGAATGATCCATCATCCATCGACGCATTATCAGACCAATCTCTTTTTTCAATATAATTAGCTGATTTAAATTCTAAATTCTCAGACATTTGTAAATCACGCTCAATGTTTTCCCGAATCGCATCGGTGAACAACATCACATTAAAATCTTCAGTGTCTATTTCATGAGTGTGCCCATTTGCTTCGCCCATTATCAATTCGCCGTTTTTAACAACAAATGGATGATGGTGAACTGACTCTGAAGTAGCTCCAGAATGACTCGTAGTCCCCGACTCAATACCACCATACTCAAAAAGCAAATGAGCGTGTCCGCTTTTATCTGCGAGTGTCATGATGGCGTTGTTTTGTTCTCGCTTCATGATCACACTTCTTGCCCCTTCTTGAGCAGGCTTATCAACCGCGGACAATTCGGTTATTTTGAATTTGTTTATAACGCGCTTTTTTCTTTTGCTATCATGTGCCGCCATTAACCCTCCCACCCATCAGATACAAACCAATCCCAATCGTCAATCACTATCTATCACCATCAGGTATTAAATGACCACCAATCGAAAAACCGGTATATTCACCAGTTCTAAATTTATTCAAAACTTGATCGCTTCCAGGTTTCATACCCACAAGTAACCCAGTTCTATTTGTTTGGATATTAAAAGCCTTCGCAATGTCGGCAGTGAGAGGGAAAGCGAAAACAACAGATCCCGGCAACTCCCCCTCACTTCCAGCAATGTGCATATCCTTGGCAATCCTGCTGTTTTGCATAAAATCAGCAGCAGCTTCGATCATCGCAGATTCTGTTATGTGATCGCCTTGCAAGTCAAAGTATTCTTGGTTATCAACTTTGCAAATTATTCCCCAGCCTAAAACCAAGCCAAGGGATTCATCCACTTTGCAAAGTGTATTAGTAATTTCAAACTCATTTGACATATAAGGTTTTGCTTATGTATTTGTACAATATTATAAATTATAGTACATTTTTTAGAAATATACTTGAAAAATTAATTTTATTATGAT
>NZ_CAKZKO010000219.1 GCF_937123705.1 uncultured Paraglaciecola sp.
TCAGGTCGAAGCTTTCCGTGGCGGTAATGAAAAGCTGATTGGCTGGTTTGTTGGTCAGACGATGAAGGCAACAGGCGGTAAAGCCAACCCAGGTATGGTGAACCAATTACTTAAAAAGAAGCTTGCTGGATAATCTAGCAGTTTGAAAATAAAAGGGAGCTTTTGCTCCCTTTTATTTTAATGATTTTTGTCATTAAGAATTGCTATTGTGCCAATGATATAGATTGGATTTTTGTCTTCATCTAACAACGGGCAATCTAATGATTCAAAGCGGATATGTTCTTTTTTTAAAAAAGGAAGATTGCCTTCATTCCTAAAACAATGAGACTGTTTTAAAAACTCAGTATAATATCTGGCGAGGCGAACATCTTCGCGTTCTTTTTCCGTTGTCTCCGGGCCGTTTGTACTTATGGTTTTGCCAATGTTGTCATCAAAAATGTTATGGGCGCTTTCTCCGTGGACGCGAAATTCATAATCGGTGTCGCTGAGTCTTTTGACGAGGAAAATATCTGACACCAGGTCAATATGATCAAGAATATCAAAGTCACTTTTAAAAGGAATATTGGGGGCAAAGGAAAGCCACCACTCTAGCAACGTCTTATTGTTTAATCCTATGAGTTCATCTGGTGATGTAACTGGGTAATACCTAAGTACTTCGTATCTCGTTTTTGTCACGCTAACTACTCTCGATGGCAATTTTCATTGAAAAGTATAAGTAGAAAGCCGTAATCAAATTCTTAATTTTGATGTAAAACTTTACCTTTGTATCCTTTGGGTAATATAAAATAAGAAGTAAGGATATTCATTGTGTATTTTGGTAGGGTTTTGGCTGGATGTCATTTTTTTCGAAACTTTTTGGTTTTTCTTCACAAAATACAGAGGAGGCTAAGTCTAAAGACGAGCCTGTTATGTACGAAGGCTATGCGATTGTTCCATCGCCAGATAAAGCCGATAGTGGCCAATGGCGTTTGAGTGGCTATATTAAGAAGCTCAATGAGAATCCGGATGATCCCGAAATGGAACGCTTTTTTCTGAGGGCAGATACTTTTCCTACACGGGAAGAAGCCGTTGAATTTACAGTCCGTAAAGGACGGCAGATTATTGATGAACAGGGTAAACGACTGTTTGCAAATGGAGAGCCAACAGGTCGTGCTTGACCATAATCGCGGCAAGCTATGGAGTTAATTGTTTTCAACAATTGACGGTTTGACGAGTATATGCAGATTTCTGGAACCATATACTGCACCGACTTTATTTTTAAAAAAATGGGAGATGAGTGGCGTTTTACTTAATAGTGGCAGTTGACTGTTCTCTTCAGTCGCGACCTTGGCTTCGTTTGATGCTATCCGATAGCTGTAATCACTATTCAGAAGGTCGATGCGTTCACTTGAATAACTTGTTGCTCCTAAATTCAGGATAAGGTTTTTACCAATTGGGGGAACCTGTTGATCCAGGCGGGTGATTTCCTGTTCCAGATCAAAATCTGGCATGATCTCTGTCACTGCTTGCGGCCTGTTTGGAACAAGATCTAAAATCAATGAATTATTGTGTGTGTAGGCAAGGCCCAGCTTGTTTTGAGGGGAAAAATCATCGCTGTCGTATGTTTTCTCGAACAAACTGCCAAATAGAGGCACAGACTTGGGAACTGAAAGCCTGTTTTCATTGTTACGCGTTATTGATCTGAGACTTATTATCTTCAGAAAATAAACTGTGAGGGCAGTGAGGATAATAATATTATTTATCTGGATTAAAGTTGAGAGGGTTTCCAGTCGTATAAACCCGGGATTTTGCCACGTTTCTGTCAGGTCTTTTCTGTCTTTATCTGATTCGTGATCAGATTTCTTATTGCTGGCTATTGAGGGGGTTAGGGGGTGTGATACCGCAAGTGTCGTCAGCGCGGTAATAAATTTACGTCGGGAAAATGTCATTCGTGCCTCCGGATTTTTATAGGGAAACCGCACATATTCATCCTCTATAAGCTCGAAGATAACACAATCTGTCCTGCTGTGTTGAAAAAGAAGCAAGGGGCTGTTCATTGCAACTTATGTGTTTCAGATTGTTTCTTTGTCGAAGCTCTTAATTTTTTACATTCATTAACGAAAACACTCAAAAATTATTGGGTAGCAAAATATGAGAAGCCCTTAAGCGTGTTATATATGAATATCCTAATTATTTTATCATGTTGATTTTTTATCGATACTTGGTTTTTAGTAATTTATTCTGAGCATCTGAAACTAAGAGTTTTCATTCCTTTTTGTTCCGCCTATTGTTTGGCTGAATTAATAAAGGAGTATGTTATGGGTACTAAGGATAAGGCTGAAACACTTTTGGCACAGGCTGGACATTATCTGGATAAAGAGAGCGGCTCTGTTGTCCCGCCAATCCAGCCGTCAACAACCTTTGCCCGTAACGAACAAGGGGAGCTTTATAACAGCAACCGCATTTACGCACGTGATCAGAGCGTAAATGCTGAAATGGCTGAAGCTATTCTTTGTGAGCTAGAGGCCGGATCTTCTTGTAAGTTGTTTGGTTCTGGGATGGCAGCGGCAACGGCGCTTGTGCAAACACTTCGTCCCGGCGACAGGATAGTTGCGCCGACGGTTATGTATTGGTCTCTTCGTGCATGGCTTATCTCTTTTTGTGCGGACTGGAATATCGATCTTGCTTTTTATGATCCGCAGAACGAAGCGGATATGATTGATGTGGTGAAGGCCGCGCCGACTGCAATTTTATGGATAGAAACCCCGGCCAACCCAACTTGGGAAGTTGTCGATATCAGAAAAGCTGCTGATTTGGCGCATTCCGTAGGGGCACAGTTGGTTGCTGATTCTACTGTTTCAACGCCACTGATCACAAAGCCAATTGAATTTGGTGCGGATTTTGTATTTCATTCCGCGACCAAATATATAAATGGCCATAGCGATGTTGTTGCTGGTGCTGTAATTGCTGCGAAAGAAGATCAGCGATGGGAGCGTCTGTGTAAAATCCGCGCTCAACAAGGCGGGATCTTGGGGCCGTTTGAAAGTTGGCTTCTACTTCGTGGAATGCGAACCATGCACATCCGCGTTGAACGTGCATGTGAAAATGCGATGAAGCTGGCGCAGCACTTCGATGGGCGCGCTGGTGTAAAAGAGGTGATCTATCCCGGGCTTGCATCCCATGCAAACCATGAAGTGGCCGCCAAACAAATGAGGGGTGGTTTTGGCGGAATGTTGTCTATCCGATTTGAAGGTGGAAAAGATACTACCGCAGCAATTATGGGGCGCATGAAACGCTTTGTTAGGGCGACATCTTTGGGCGGTGTGGAGAGCCTTGTTGAGCATAGGGCACTGGTTGAGGGCGAGGGGACCCCTGTTCCTGATGATCTACTCCGTTTTTCCATTGGTATTGAGAATGTTGAGGATTTGATAGAAGATCTAAAGGCGGCCATTCGGGGGTAATCGTGAAGAATTTTGTTCGTATTTCGATTATCACATCAATGGATCGGCACAGCGCGATACATAAATTGAGTACAGCAATTAGCCAGAGCGGTGGGTGGGTAAGTGATCACACTTTACTTTCTAATAAGGCAGCAACGATTAATTTCGAAATAGATGACGTGCCCGCCTATAAAGAGCTCCTTTCAAAGTTGGATGAAGCCACGCTGAACCCTAGTACTGAACTAGAAAAAATAGGTAATAAAAATAATGCCATTCAGGGGCAGTTAACGGTTACCTTCATTCATGATGCCCCTGATCTCAAGCGGGATATTCCTGCTTTGGGTAGTGGGTAGGTAGCTAAGTTCGTCGTTGATTATAGATAATCGGAAAAATTTGGATACATAATCACGCTATAAATTAGTGTGATCGGGATAATGAGCCATGTGATAATTTTCTCGGCCGTTTCTTGTTGGGCCGTGAACTTTCTGATTATTAAGTAGATAATCAGGCTTGATGCCATGCAAATTAAAAAGGTGGTTAATCCGTCATTGTGCCAAGTGTCTTTAACGATCATCCAATAGTTTGCGCTAAAATCATTCCCTTGTGCGGCTGCCCACCGAACAAGCCCTGCGGTAAAAGCCAGTTGTGTAACGATACCCAATATTAAGGCTGAGAGAAAACATTTGATAATAACGCCGTAGTGCCGATGCATAATGGTTTACCTGAAAATGTTATGTTGGTTTTTGGAGAAAACGTCAGTAGATATGATTTTGAAGGTATGGGTGGAGTGTTAGGTATAATTGTTAATTACAAGTATTTTTAGTTGCTAGGGCCTAAGACACTTCTGACGACACGGTGGAATATTTTTGTTCCTGTTTCAATTAGTTCGTCAGGGAAATCATAATCAGGATTGTGAAGTTGATCCTAATGAGTAGTCTTGCTCAACTGAATCAGATAACGGTGATGATAGAGGGTATAACCCTTGTTTAGTGAACAAAAACTTACCAGTCTGTAAAAAATGACTGAGCAAGAAATAAAATTACAAATTGCTGAAGTTGCTGGCACTTGGGTGGCAGCAATATCAGTTGTGATTGGTGGCTTGTTTGGAATATATCAATATCTTGAGCACAAATCTGCAGTTCGAGTTGACCGCTCTATGGCTTTTGTTGAACGTTATCAAGGTAACAGTACTTTGGTTGCTGCAAGAGTGAAAATCACTCAGTCTCAAGAAAAACACACTGGTGAATTGAATCAAATTTTACAAGATCCCGCTTTATCTGCCGTACAATTATCTACTAAATACGAAAACGAAATAATCAAACAAATTGAAGAAGAGAAGTTAAATGGAGCCTTAGAGCAACTTTTTACATTTTATGAGCAAATTATATTGTGCCGAGAAATGGAGTTATGCGATGAAGATGTTGCCAAACAATTTTTTGATACCAACGCTCAAGATCTTGTGAATACTTATTATCCCTATATTTGCAAGATCCGTAATCAGTGGCATAACCCTAAACAATATGAAAAAATCACCCAGTTTTATAGCCCTAAATTGAGTTGTTCGTCTTAGTTTAATTTTTATTAAATTCAGATATCTTAGCAACAATACCCGCACTATCTAAACCTAGTTCAGCATACATTTCCTGCTGGGTGCCTTGCATAATAAAGGCATCGGGCAGGCCTAATTGAATTAGCTTGCTAGTATGTTGACTGGATATTAAATACTCTGCTACAGCACTACCAGCGCCTCCCATGATGGCTCCGTCTTCGAGGCTCACAAACAACCCATGAGAATCAGCAAGGGCATCAATCACTTCAGTATCTAATGGTTTAACAAAACGCATATCAATGACAGTGGCGTTGATTTGCTCGGCCGCTTCTAGGGCATAAGGCAATAAAATGCCGAAATTAAGGATAGCGACTTTTTCGCCATTTCTTATGGTGCGACTTTTTCCTAGTTCAAGGGCCGTTAATGATT
>NZ_CAKZKO010000220.1 GCF_937123705.1 uncultured Paraglaciecola sp.
ATGCCAATGGTAATACACAAACCATCGTCAATAACGGACAAAACACGACCACCAATACGTGTGCCGCGCTAGAGCAAAACCCGGCCTGCCAGTACGTCAGAACCGAATGCACTGAAGGCGGGGCTGGTCATGAAGGCTTCTGCTATATCCAAAGTTTGGTGTATGACTGCGGACAAAGCGTTGAAGTGCAAAATGCACGAATGGAAACTCAATACAACTGTGAGGGGCCAGTTCGCTGTATGGGCACAGATTGTTTAGAGCCAGAGTCAATCAAGCAGGCTAACTTTGCAGAAGCCGCAGCGATGCTTAATGCGGCGCAGTTTATGACCAATGATATGTCATGTACGGGAGCTGATGGCCAAGATAACGTCGAGTGTACGGTCTTTAAAGGTAATGCTGGCCAGTGCAAAAAAGCCGTTGGTGGCATAGTGGATTGCTGTGAAAAGCCAAGTGGCGTGTCGTTATCGGATTACATCACGATGATAGTGGCGGTTAACAAGCTTGATACGGCAGTCATGGCCATGAATCCGTCTTCGGCAATCTATGGTTCGTGGAATACGCTCAGGGAACCAATCACCAGTACCTGGAGTGCGGTTAAAGAGCCTTTTGTGTCTGCATGGGACTCTCTCATGGGGGCTGGGCCATCAACGGCTGCTGGCGCGGGAGCGGAGCAAGCTGCGACTGGCTTCATGCAGGTGTTGACCAACAAAACGGCTGAATGGGTAGGTACGACCTTTGGTTCGGGGGCGCAATCGGCACTGTTTAGTAACGTTGGTGGCGCAGTTGGAGCCGATGGTGTCGTTTCGGGTGGTAACTTTGCGCTGGGTGGCGCTGCGGGCGCGGTTCTGAGTACGGTTATGACGGCCTACATGATTTATTCAGTCACCATGATCCTCATTCAGCTTATCTGGAAATGTGAGCAGAGCGAGTTTGAAATGAACGCCAAGCGGGTATTGAAGAGTTGCCACTACGTAGGCTCTTACTGCAAGTCTAAGTTCTTAGGTGCCTGTGTTGAGAAACGGCAATCATATTGCTGCTTTACTTCGCCGCTTTCACGGATCATTCAGGAACAAGTACGTCCGCAATTGGGCCTTGGCTGGGGCAGTGCGAAGTCTCCAAACTGTGAAGGTTTGACCGCGAGTCAGTTAAACCAGGTGGATTGGAGCCAAGTCAATCTCGATGAATGGATAGGTATCTTGTCGATAACAGGCAACCTACCCGAAGTACCGTCACTGGATCTGGAAAGACTCACAGGCTCAGGAAGTACGCTAAACGTTGATGGAAATCGTCAGAGTGCCGCAGACAGAGCCCTTGAACGGCTAAACGGAATGGATGCCCAGAAACTGCGTCAGGAGGCGACGGAGGAAATTTCGGGGAATAACTAGAAGAAAAAATCTTTGTCAGCTCCAGTATATTTTGGAGCTGACATCGCGCTAGATGTTGCATTATATTTAGTAAAGAGAACGTTTTTGAGGACGGTTTATGGCTTTGCAAGTTTTGAACTGAGTAGTTTAGCTAATGACTTTTTAAATGTGCGTTAAATCGGTAATAAACTGTGCTGCATATTGAAGATATTCCTGTTGTGGAGTTCGAATTACATCCCATCTTTTAGCATAGTTAAGGGGCCTGTCGCGTTGTTTAGCGTATGTAAGAACAAGCCGACGCTTGGCACGGGATACACCAACAAAGAAAGCACACAGATTAGAATCTTGATCCCCAAAAAATATTTCGTTCTCAACGGCCAAAATTATCGTTGAGTCGAACTCCAATCCTTTGCTCTTATGGATAGTCAGAATACGCACAGCCTGATCATCAGAGAAACGAGTCAAGGCTTGAGGCAAGTCGGGGGTAAGTTCAAGCAATTCTTCAATGCGCGCTTTGGTATCTCCCACAACTTCACCTAATCTGGCATGTGACTCATAGTCAGGCGAGAGAGCAACAAGAGTCTCCATTCCTATTTTCTTCAAAAATCTACACACAGAATCCCACCATCCCGAAAACGGTTCATCCAACAACTCGGCCATGGCGATGATTTTTCGCTGTTCCTTGAAGAAGCTTTGGAAATTTTGCCTGACGCTAGACTGCACCTCGTCATCGGCAAAGGGAATCAATTGATTCATCAGCCGAATCCAGGCTTTGGGCTCTCGCTGGCCATAGAGACAGGACAAATAGTCAACAACGAGCCTTGCGGCAGGTTCGACAGTAATATCCTGCATCTCCTGCTCATTCCGGTACGGTATTCCCCTAACTTCCAATGCCACCATCAGGTGATTGGCGTAAAGATCTAGTTGTTTGGACACTAATACGGCGATTTCGGATAACGGAACCTGTTCATTTCTTATCCACCCGGCAATCAAATCGGCCAAGTACTCAGCTTCACCCTGGGCATTCTCGAATTGCCACGCGAAGACCGCTCCCTCTTCACCAGCAAGTTGGTGATCAGGCATGACGGAAGCCGGATCGAGCACGCGAATTATCTCGTTCTGCATCCGAAGCAGGCGTGGTTTTGAACGAAAGTTTCGGTACATGTTTAATGGGACCGCTGAAAAATCCCTAGCGAACGTTTGGAAAATTCCGTCCAATGCACCTGCCCATCCCATGATTTTCTGCTTGGTATCACCGACAGCAGTGAGACGAATGCTCGTACCTTGGAAGGCTACCTTCACGAGTTCATACTGCTGATCCGTGCAGTCCTGGAATTCATCCAAGAAAACATCGCTGTAAGTTTGGCGTATGGCATTTCTTGCGACAGCAGAGGCCTTGAGAATTTGAATTGCTAGCGGCACAAGATCATGAAATGTAATTTGCCTTCTTGTGACTTTTCTTTCGCCAATCGAATAATCCAGATCAAGAGCATCATTACCAGTAAGCACTACTCGGAAACGATCAATAATACGCTTTGCAAACGCATGAAATGTGTAGCTATCAAAACGGGAAGCCAATTCTTGTCCACAGCGTCGCTGGATTCGCTCCTTCAAGTTTTTGCTGGCGTCAACTTTGAAAGAGATAGCGAGTATTCTCTTCGGATAACGGCAGGTTCCGGTTCGTAGGAGGAAGTCAGCTCTTTGTGCAAGCATTTCCGTCTTGCCCGCGCCCGGCCCCGCCGTCAGTGCAAGACAGCGCGCTTGTTCCTTCGCAGCCCGCAGTGCATTGGGTTCAAGAGTTAGCCCATCCGAAGGCAGCCATGCATCTACAGCAATCACTCGGGCAGTTCCGCAAGCTTGGCGATCACGGCATCAGTGAGTCGTCCAAATGATTCAGGCATGTTCGCCAGCAAATCCTCGTCGCTTAGTTGAGCGAGAGCTTCGATATGAGCAGCGGGCTTGCTGCCCAGTTTAAAAAGCTTGTGATACGTAGAGAAAAGATTTAACTCGTCATAGCTATATTGGGATGGGTCATGATGGCTCTTGCCTAACACGGCTTTAATTGTTGAGTCATCCGGAACTTCCTGCTGAACACCGTAAGCATCTGGGAAAGCAAGGAGCATTGAAAAATCTAAATCCATTGGAAATGAGAAAAACACACCACGCATTTCCAGCTCTGCAAATACACTCTTAGTGCCGTTTTCAAAGAAGTGGTGGGTACGAACAGGTACTTTGTCATCATTCCAATCTGATAAAGAAAAAGTATTTGGCAGAACTTTTTCAGGTTGATATAAGCCAAGTTGGTTATTTACATACTTTATTCTTCCCCAGCCCGCTTGATATCTGCCCACATCTAAATCGAGAAGGGTCAAAAATGGGATTTGCAGTGCTGATAACAGGCGCCAAAAATGATTGACATGCCTACCTCCAAGCGGAGCAATCGTAACCGCTGATTCATCAACTGGCGCACCCTTTGCTTGGAAAAGGCGCGGTAGTACAATTTCTTCGCTATCCCCTTCACCCAACACAACCAAACGTGAGAAGTAAATCTCAGGGAATGCCTGGAC
>NZ_CAKZKO010000221.1 GCF_937123705.1 uncultured Paraglaciecola sp.
GTTTCGCAGATCAGGTGTATCCTACTCATCTCCAACCTTCTCCCGGTCCTGCCACGAACTCTCAATCACATAGTAGATCGCACCAGCCGCTAGCGCAATGACCAACGCTACGGTAGCCACCACGACAAGCAGTATGCAGCCAAGCGTGGTGAGAATTCTGGATGATAGCAGGTGAAGGAATTTAGTCATTGCCGCTGTCGTTGGCGCGTACCTTACGCTCAAATTCAATCACCGCCTTGGTAAAAACACGCTCAGTACCGTGCCATTTGTCAGTGACGCGCGTTGGCACGTACTCACCACCGCCCTGATGCGGCATGTACTTGCTCACCACACGGCGATCTGGCGTGCGATATTTACGCGTCGAGCGGTCGATGTTGAGTTGATCCTGATGATTGGCCCGGTCGTTCAACCACTCATAATGACGAGCCGTGCTCCATCCGATCAGCGGTCGCTTCTTTGGGTTCTTCCGTAGGGTCTGCATAGTTACTCTCCAGTGATATGTACGGGTTTGCTATCTTTACCTGCGCCTCAGCGATGGCCTCAAGAGCCGTGGTTATCCGTTCCAAAGATGTTAGAACATGGTCAGCGATATCTACAGCCGCCTCCAGACCAGCTTCTTCATCCTTCTGTTCAAACGCATCCATTAGACGTTGAAGGGCGGCGTTCTGTATCGTTTGCATCACTGCATCTCCGTTGATATTGGACTGACCGGCGCGGCGTTCTGCTCACGAATATAATCGTTCAGCGATTGCTTACCCTTGGCTATCTCCATTATCAGAAGATTACCCCGGAAGTCCAGAATGCCCTTATACGGCACCTCGACACGAAGCGTCTGGAGCTGGTTATTCGCATCCACCTTCGCCATGGCGATCATCACACCATCGTGCTGGAGCATCAGCGTGCAGTGCGTGCCTTCCGCTATCAGCGTATTGGCAGCACCAGTCGCGGTGACCAGCGCGTTAAGCAATTCCTCAATCGTTTCCATTATCTGGCGCGTCCTCTCTGCGTGCTTCAATCAGCGCTTTGTAGTCGTCTGGGTAAATATCCTCCAATGCATATAGCGCTGTCTGCACGCGCTCTGCCATCTCTTTGTTGTGGACCCGCAGCGCCTGATGCTGGAACACCATGAGATTTAGCATGCATTGCTGATTAGCTTTACTCATCTATCACCTCCATTCCCTTCAACGTCCACAGCTCTTGCCGGGCTATCTCTTGCTCAAGCAAAAAGCAGGCAAGTGCTTCCATGTATTCCGTGACGCTTCCGTATTCGTACAGATAACCGTTAAACCCTGCTCGCTTGGCCAGCTTGTTGACGCGGTCGCGTGTTGGTTCTGTATTCTCCGGACCCCAGTTGACGTGCCACACCTCACCTCGCTTGCTATCAATTCCCGAATCAGGCTTGTCACGATTAGCCAGATACTCGTTGAATGTTTTTTCCATAGCAGTGACAGGTTCAGCAAACGGCTCATTCATACTACGTATTGCGTCAAGCCTGTCTTTCTCAGCAAGCCCCTCTTTCAGCGCCGCCGCCTGCAATTTGGCCGCATCACGTTCACGAGCTGCCTTGCGTTCTTCGTGGATCACGCGCGCCTGTAGCGCTTCGGCTTCAAGTTGGTGCGCCCTTACGGCATTGCTCATAGTGAGCCAGTCCCAGATTTTCATATCGAATATCCCTCTAACGCCTTTTCCATGCGAAGACGGTACAACTCCCAGATGAACGCTTGATAGCTCTGATCGCGACAAATCATATTCTATTTACGACCGTTCGTGCGCTGGCTCGACACTCACTGTGAATGCCACGTCAGTTACGTTGTTGTCAGACACTTTGATGTGCATATTTGTTCGAGCATCATACGACCCACTTGGATATTTTTCAGCCACCAAAGCCGCTTGCAACAGTCGAAACGCTTCCGCTTGGCTAAGATAGTGCATCGCCATCACATCACCGCCAGCACAAAGAATATGATGGCCGCAATCAGCATCATTGCCGGAGCCATGTGATCCACCGCCTTTAGCCTGCCCGGTGCTGGCAGATGTGCGTATGCGCCAGCCATGAACGAGCCACAGAGTAGTATCCAAACTATGGTCATTATTTTTCCTCCGGAAATGCCGATTTCAGCGCACGGATAACCAATCGCCACATATTGTAAGACGGAGCCGGATAATCCTCAACACGACCACGACGCAACGGTTTGGCCCATATCTTGCCAAGGTTTGCTGTTGTAGGCTCTTTCTGCGCATCAACTTTCTTGGCTATCATGGCGTCATAGTTCCGACGCGCGCCGCCACCCGTACCATCGTTGGCAATAATGGCTCGACCCAATGTCGTCACCGTATTCGTTACAGCACTGTGTAACTTCACTTCCACAACAATCATTTTGAATTCCCTTTGGCTTGTAGAATAGCCCGGCGCGCAACTCGCACTACGCACCGGGCCGAGGGGCGCTGACTGCTTCTGAGGGGCTGACAGCCAGCACGCACCATCATGCACAACAGTGACAACCTGTCAATAACACCATCGCAAAAACGATATAACGATATGTGCATATAAAGATTTCCGTATATGTGCGTATGTGAACAATGTTCACGTTTACCTCTTTTTTTCAACCAACCGGGAAATTAACTGAAATCTGGTTAATTATTGCCCGTCTTAATTTGGACCACCCCAAATGTCCAAAAATGTGCTTTAAGGGGGGTTCGTCAAACCGACTGAGCTAAGAGAAAGGTTTTCGTACTCATTATGGAGAGGTGTGGGTGTCTGTTTATGGATACTTAATCGTTTAAATCATTGTTTTTATTGACTATTCTTCACAATCAATCTAGCCAAAAAGAGACAGGTAAATAGGTACATATTAATTTGTAAAAGAGTACAGATAGAGACCTAAAAAACACCTATAGGTTTATTTTTTGGTACATGGTCCTTATAGCACATATTTGGATACCCGGTTTTTCGTTGACGTGTCGTCATGAAAAATAATTGGTACAAAATAAGCCATCGCTGTTGACATGCTGCCATGATCTGATAGGGAGGACATACAGCGCGTGTTGCGTTGCAAAGTTAAGTCAACCTGATGGAGAATTTAAAATGGGTACTAGATCAGTCACATACATTCACAATGGCAACAGAAGCGCAGAAACTATTTGTGCTATATATCGGCAAATGGACGGCTACCCATCCGCAATGGGTAACGAGTTATCGGAAGCGCTTGGAGGCAAAAAGCTGATTAACGGTATCTCCGGTGATTACAATTCAATCATGAATGGTATGGGGTGCGCGGCAGCGCAGCTTGTAGCAAAACTGAAAACCGTGCCGGGATCAATTTACCTTCAGCACCCAGACTGCGATGGCGAAGACTGTAACTATCACATCTACTATGATGGTGATGTCTACAACCCCGCACCTGACGCGAGACTTTCAATTGATTTTCTGTCTGGCGACTGTCTGATTTGGTCCGGCCTTCTTTCTGACTTTGATGGTGAACTAATTGAAGCCACCATGGATGAGTAACTAGCGCCTCGCGTATCTCACTCTATGAGTGGGATATCTAGTTGCTAGCCACGGAGAGACCTGATGAAACCCGAACTATATCCTCACCAAACAAAATTGCTTGAGGGATTAAACCTCAACAGGCGTATCGATTTGATCCAAACGGACAGCGAAGGACTAAGCGCCGAGGCGCGTAATGTGCTCCACGCGTGTCGACCAGACCACCCGTTGGGGAATGGAAAATCGGCTCACCAGCGGTTCCATAACGCCGCGTTTGTGTTGTCCGGCAAGGTCCGTGGCGAGCACATTGAATGGCTCATAAAGATGGCTCGAAAGTATGAGGAAAAGAGATGACCACAACAGCTCACAGAAACTTCCCTGACGCCGATAGCGTTGCGATATTCGATCACTACCACGTCATTGCGGAACGCCTGCGCCGGGAGCGCGTGAGGCTCGCCAGCGCCACAGCCAAGAACGATATCATATTCCGCACGATGCAGGTCGCCAGCGCCGAGCGTGAGCTGGAGCAAGAACTGGTGTTCCTCGAAAACAGCGGTATCGACGTATCGCTGTACAGAATGACCGACAAGGAATTGCTGAAGGAGTTGGGGGTATGACTGTCATCTACAACGCTGGAAGCCAGTTCTTCACCATGAAGAACGAAGCGGACACGCACCGTAAGGCGCTGGGACTGAAGCCGCGCGAGTTATACACGCTGCGCATTGATGGCCGGGACGATCTGGTGACGCTGTTGAACGGGCTTTGCCAAGGCCAGTTCGTTCCGGTTGCGCCAACAGTTAAGGAATACCCGCAGGCCGTGGCTGACAACGTCGACGTGGAAGACGGTCGCGTACCAGACTACGTCCCAACATTCCTTTTGAACAAAGAGCAGAGAGAACAACGATCATGATATTTTTGGACGAAGAAGGGGGAAAGAATTATGATGGCACGTCTCGTTGATATCGAATGCATCGTCAAGCACAAGACGGATCGCGCTGTCTTGATCGATGACGGTGATACCGAAGCATGGCTTCCGCTGGCGCATGCGGAAGTCGAAACACGCGGTAGACACGCCCTCGTAACCATCCCGGAATGGCTAGCGCAAGAGAAAGGATTGATCTGATGGCCGAGCACAATCAGAGATTTGAAACCCATACTGAATGGTGCAACAAAGCATCGTCGTGGCTGACCCGGCACGAACGGTTTGATGAGAAATCGTTTCGCGCGATCTGTTTCGACACCAAGGGCAGACATTGTCCAACTGGACGGGAATTTCAACGCGCTAAAGATGAGGGGTGTTTTCCCATCAGATGGCTCTGGCCAGACCAGATTGGCCCACTGTATTTTGGACAGATCAAGCCAGATGCGCCCGACACACGTCCGCGCTGTCCAAAAACAGGAGAGCTGTTTGATGCCAAAGATGCTGACTAAAACCGCTGCGTGGTGCGTAGCCCTGTCGCGAAGTGTTACCAAATCCATGGGCGAACCCACTGCGGTGCAGATTGGTATTTCCACCGATGCGTTTGACGCCATGTTGGAACAAGTCCGTAAAGACGCTGATGGCAACACTGATCTACTCATCCCGGACCATCGAGTTTTTCAAGACA
The DNA here is from genome assembly GCF_937123705.1 of uncultured Paraglaciecola sp. GTDB lineage: Bacteria > Pseudomonadota > Gammaproteobacteria > Enterobacterales > Alteromonadaceae > Paraglaciecola. Next base: position 5,095 of record NZ_CAKZKO010000221.1, read on the forward strand.
TCAACGTGTTTACAGTCTGTGGTGTGAAGTTCACACGCATGAAGCCAGAGCCAGAACCAGTTATCGATCCAGACAAGGAGAAATGTGACTGGTGTCAGGACGCTTCCACCATCATGTACACCAGTAAAAACGGTCAAGACCGTATCTGTGAAGACTGCGCCGCCGATGAGAAATATGGCACCTACAATAAACAGCACAGGTATCCATAATGTCAGGAAACAATAAGCGTTGTCGCGAAATCCTAGCCGACAGGCAGGACTGGAAATGCATCTACTGCAAGACCAAAATGGCCAAGGATTTGGCCGAAGCCAAACGGATGTTGTCACCCATCAAGACAACGACAGGCATGAGGGTAATTGCAGCAACATGGCTGCGCGTTACATTCGAGCATATCGATCCAGCCTCCAATGGCGGAGCGATTAATCTAAGAAACGGCGTGGCCGCATGTGAATTTTGTAACAACTTCAGAAGGGACCATGACTTTGAGGTGGCCAAGCGGATGTTCGCTCATATGGTGAAACACGGCTTGCACCCACATCAGGTCTTTAAAAAAACCGGGATCATTATGGTGCCGCACAAGGGAATATACGACATCGTTAAACTAGCAGAACAGGAAAGAACCAATGCAAATCACAGTCAACGCAAGAACACTAACGGCGCAACTCTCAAAAAACATCAAGGTCGTGGAGCAGCGAAACACAATACCAATTCTGGGATGCGTGCGCCTTCTCCTTGATGGCGCACAACTCAAACTCATCACCACTGATCTGGATATGTGGGTAACAACCAGAGATGATGTACAGGCAAACAAAGAAGACACCGGCGAATTTGACATCTGTCTACCCGCTGCGGAACTTCTGGCGCTGACAAAGTCGATGGGTAACCGAGATATCGTGCTGGTTGTACTGCCCAATAACCTTGTTTCGTTTCATGACATCGCCGAGCGTGTAAGTGGTGAGATGAAATGTTATCCACCAGCCGATTGGCCAGACCCTAAGTCTGATGATGGCGAGGTGCGTCAGGAAAGCTTCACCAATGGACGCTGGCGCAGTATCGTAGATAAAATTGACCTCGCCATAAGCACCGAGGAAACACGGTATTATCTCAATGGTATGCACATCATGTTCAATGATGACGGCATGTATGCGGAGGCGACCGATGGACACAGACTGGTGCGTGTCATTATCGATAAAGAGCCAAGAAAACCGATGGAAAACTCTCTTATCGTGCCGCGAAAAACAATCGCGCTGTCTAAAGTGTTGTGCGAGCCAGACGTTAAGTGGTTCTTCACGTACCAGTCCGCCCGGTTTGAAAGTGGTAACGTGGTGGTGCACTCCAAACTCATCGACAGCATATACCCAGACACCAACCGCGTGATACCTGAAGAAGGTAAACACAGCATCGTCATTAACCGCGAGGAATGGATTGACACGATTACCATGGCGCGCGCACTGGCGTCCGGTCGTGGGCGAGCCATCAAAATCACCACCAACGGCTATGAAGTGGTGATGGGTTCCAACGACCCAGACCTTGGCCATATCGAGGTAAAGGTGAAGCAAAAAGCTAGCGTCGACAACATCTCGTTTGGCCTCAATTCCAAATACATCAGCGAGTTGCTGAAATCTTGCGACGCTGGCGATGTACGGGTTAATTTGCAAGACGCGTCATCACCTGTACGTATCTCTGACGGCGATCCAAACGTAACTCGCATCTGCATGCCTATGAGGGTCTGATGCGAGAGCGGCACACCAACGTTGGTGCGATCAATCCAGACGACGACACGTCTGTATTTGTCGAGGGCGGTGCGGCGCAGGAAATGCGCGCGTTTGACCGCCTTCCAAAAGAGTTCCGAGATTGGTTGAATAGCACGCCGCAGGTCTATAGTGCGGCACAGGTCTGCGACATGATCGATACAAACGGATACAAAGAAACACTTGACGCACTGAGAAGGCTACACCCATGACGGCCCACAATATGATTTATGATTTTCTCGCCGACCGTTTTCGTGGTCTCGGTTCAGAACCCATCGCGCTAGAGAAGTTGTTGATGGATGCAGAGCAGGATGGATTTGGCGAGGTTTGGGAAATCGACCGACACGGCATGGCCAATGCGTTGACCGCACGCGGCCTGCGTCTTGAAGACGGTACTGTGATGTTGCCTCAAATCGACGGCGAGAACTTTGATCCTGTCATCACCAGCTACGAAAAGTTTGCCGAGCGTGCGACCGATGTCATGAAGGGGCAGACTGTACCGTTGCTGACAGAGGAACTTGTTAGCCTGACCGGGCTTCACCGGGCCGCTATTCCATACTCAAACATGCAGACCATACTTGCCAAAGTCGGCATCCATTTCATTCCCGGTATCGGATACTGGCGGCATCCTCAATACACCCTTCAGGACGGGTCGATTGTCTCAAAACGTTTTCGATCATTACGCCTCCAGAAGCTCATGAATGTTTTCAAGCGGCAAGGCTGGCCGATCACTGGACCAGACTGTCTCGATATGACCGGAGGGTTTGTGACTAGCCGCTATCTGGTCAGACAGGCAGCAGAGGCGCACCCAAAGATTGCATCCATTGGATCAGGTCTCTACGTTCCGATTGATCAGGCCGAGAACAGCAAGATACCGATGTCAAAAAATGTGGTGACCGCAGTGATGGAAATC
>NZ_CAKZKO010000222.1 GCF_937123705.1 uncultured Paraglaciecola sp.
ATCCGGCAGATGCCTCCGATCTTGCGGGTGTGAATGTGACTTTCAAACCTATCGAAACAGAACCCAACATAAACGAGCAGACATGAGCAACATGCACGTGGTACTTATAACTGCATTTCTGTTTAGCGACAGGAGATTGATAAAGTATGCAGTCACCATCAATTCGGATACTTGCGGATTCGATTTCCACGAAGCACTAAAATACTATCTTGAAGAAGAAGGCACCTGGATCTCGATGTTGCCGGAGCGGAACAATGAAATGCAGATTCTAAGCGTTGATCTCATTGATGGTCATTTGTACGAATTTAACAAAATCACTTAAAAGGGAAACACGACATGACATCTAACACAGAACTACCTAAGTACAAATGCCACAAAGAAGTTTGGGCATTTAAGATCGATGAAATCGTTTACAGCGAAGATTCAGTTAACGGCGACATGATTATTTTTGGATTTAACGGTGAGACTTCAGATGTGACGCAGGAGTACATGGATAAGCACAAGCCGCAATCTGGCGGCTACTTCGTTTTGTATGAAGGTGGCTACCAATCATATTCCCCTGCTGATGCTTTTGAGGCTGGCTATACGCTGATCGCAAAGGAGCAATAAGGTATGAGCGACTGCCAAACAACATCGTGCCCGTTTGCGTTTACAGATGAATCTGAAACAGTGCAGAACTATGGGTGTCTGCCCTCTCCATTCGAAATAATTTCAATGAGACAGGATCATGGGAAGACATGGGCTTGTCACTCAGACACTACCAAGCCCTGTGCTGGCGCAATTCGATATCAAAATAGTAAAGACTTAAATTGCTCTGTCATAGACATCAATCTGGTTGATGAGTCTAACTGGGCAGAATACAGGCAGCAATTCACAAAGGAGTCAACATGAACATACCAACTGATTTGCTTGTTATCGTCGAGTTCGACACAGACCAAAAAGGTTTGCGCAGTTTTACCGAGGACGGTGATATGTATGATGAGAACAATAACTTAGATGATAGCGGTCTAACAGTAGTGGGTTGGCACCCTCTGCCTGATGACATGTGGATCGAGTAGCAAGTAAGCAATTATGAAAACACATATTGATAGTTTTTCCTCATCAATTGCTGATCTAAAACCGCGTGACCGAACACAAGAGAATGCATTGCGATGCCTTAAAAGTGATCCTCGCGTTAGCACGTTCGATATGAGCGAGCACCATAGATGGCTTCCGGGGCTAATCGCTCAATTAGAAGTGGCGGGGAAGGTAGTGAGCGCCGGAGGCGTGTACCCCTGGCACGAATACAAAATCGTAAAGGAGAGGCAAAAGTAATGGCAGAATACGCAGTAATTACACACGCTGAGGAACAGTACAGAGCAAATCAAATACCTGATGAGGTATTACAACTGTTGCCTGAAATCAAAGCGCTTGGTTCTTATCATGATAAGTGCGTACCAATGGCCGCAGCATATGAAGCTGGACGTTTATCAAATCAGGCTCGTATTGCAGAGCTTGAGCGACTGTATAAACAACTGCAACACAAAGTGACTTATGAGAAGCCCATGATAGATGTTTTGTCGGATCATGGACTGTACGGTATACGCGCTGAAAAGCTTATTAAGTTTATAGACGAATACAAAATCGTTAAGGAGGTTTGACAGTGCAAGACTCAATATACATCGATCACTTTCCTATGGTGCCTCCGCGTGAGCAAGCCGAGTCAGATCAGAACTACACCAAGCACGTGCATTGTGATGGTGCGCGCTTCCATGTTTTAAGTTACACCAGCAAAGGCGTAAGTTGCTCAGAGCGTGATTGCATTATCAACAAGCCGAAAATCATAAAGAAGTGATTACAGTATGAGCACATACAAGAAAGGCTACATCAGCCACGTATTCCTTGCTTGGTTCGCCTGGGGTGAACTGCTGGAGTATTGGGGTGTTCCGATAGCATCAGGATCACTACTGCCCTTTCTGGCATGGGCGCACTGTTCGTACATAGGTGTTCAACACTACATATACGCAAAAGAGGGCTAGCAGAGTGTTTTCCCAATCCACCATCAGCATTTATTTTTACCTCGATAAAAAAGTTTACGCAAGCCGAATATGGAACGCAGTGCCGAGAGTGGGCGATGAAATCATGTTGAACCATCGCGACAACCAAAAATATAAAACTGCATTTTCAATAAAGCGTGTCGTTTGGGGTATTGAGCCGAATTACGCGATAAGACAAGAAGTAAATATTGAAATCGAAATTGTAAAGGAGTCTAAATAACATGAGTGATTCTATACAGGAAATCTGGACGGCTAAACAGGAAGAAAAGTTGCATGAGATTGGCAAAGCGTTTGACAATACTGCTGAGCTATACCGCAAAATTGCATTGCAAGAGAAGCGTATTGTAGAGCTTGAAGAAGCGCTGAACTTGGAGCGTAAGCGGCTTCATGCAATGGCATTCATAGGCGAACGCGAATATGTGCTAATGCTTTCAGAAATGAAAGTATCTGGGAATAATCCTATAGATGTCGCAATATCGAACATTGATGAGCTTATTACAATCAAGCCGTTTGCTTTTTCAGCACACCCATTACTGAAGCCATACAAACACGACATAATAGAGACGACATGACTAACTGGAAGGGCAGAACGTGCGAAGGTTGCGAGTATCTGTGCATGGAGTCAGATTTAAACTCATCAGCAGTCGAGTATGGTGACTTTGAGTGTCGAAGATTCCCGCCGACAAACGAAATGAGCTGCACTACGTTCACGTATCCAGTAGTGATGTGCTTCGGCGTGATGATGAAAGCCTGTGCCGAATACAAACCAACCGCGAAGGAGTAGATCCAGATGCCTCAGTACAAGGTCGCTCTTCACAATGGACAAGATCCGTTGCGAATTGCTTTTAGTGGTGGCCCTGTTGAGGCTGCGAGAGAATGGGTTAGAGAATATAAACCGACAAAGGGCTGTGACATATGCGTAGAAAATGTCAATGGCGCGGTAATTATGAACTTACGAGTTCAAGTTAAAATTGAGTACAAATACGAATTTATAAAGGAGGATTAAGTGCCAATACTAAACTACACAACTCGCTAGACGAACAACCATTGACGAATAGCAGAGCAAGGAACGATAACGTGATAATCTTCATGACATGATTCAAATCTGGGCGTGCATCAAGCGTACAGCGTTTTACTGTCTTTGCTATGGAATTCCTACCGGCGTCGGATTACTGGCGCATAGCTATGCAGGATTGCTAGGGATTGGCGTGTGGTTTGTCGCTTGCGTGGCGATAGGTTGGAGGTATGCGCCGAATGGGTGGGGTTAGTTACTGACTAGACACCGTGGCATTAACGGGTGCGGCTAGCGATATTGGTTTAGCTAGTCGTGCTGGCGGTAACAGCGCTTGATTAACACCGTGATTCTCCAGCACGCCTTTAACCGTATCCACAAATGGCAGATTACGGAAACCACCCGAATTATAGAATCTCAGCATACGTTCGGCAGTGCCAGATGATTTGGCAAAGTCACCATTTTTCATCGTTGATTCAAGCGCAATAGTAAACCGCTTAATTGTCGCCATTTCTTCTACGCTGTAAAGCTCTTTCATCAAACTGGAGCCTTGGCCCTTCATTGCTTTTTTCAGCGTTGACACAAGCGCCTGAGCACCTTTTGATTCACCTGTCGGTTTTCGGGTTATAGTCAGAAATGCAGTCTCTCTGAGAGCGTTGAACGCCTCAGAATCTCGACCGACAATATCACCGTAGCGCTTGGCAATCCTAGCGGCACCAGCCTTAGACAATCCGTTAATGCCAACCATATACTGGCTGACTTGTTCCGGCGTGGTCTCAAAGTCAACCATTTTCTGCACTACCTTTCCAGCCTCGTCATTAGATCGAAACTTCTTTGCATAGTCGGCATACAGTGCGCGTGCGTTCTTCAGAGCATCGAGTGCTTCAGGGTCACCGGTAAACAGTTTTTGATCAATGGCATCGCCAATGGAATCATCAAACGAATCCTTGATGATCTTTAGTGCTCGCTTATCGCGCCTATCCATCGTGTCAGAGAAAATATTGTTGATTCTCTGGCGTTGTATATCAAGATCCTTGATGGTGGTTACAGGGTTGTCGGTTAGATCATTGAGCACCTTGGCAGCGCCTGGAGTCAGTTCGTCATCTAGTGTGGTTGATGATGTGCGCAACGCTTCATTAACGCGACTAGGGATTGCTAAAATCGCATCTTCTTGTATCTCTGCATCAAAACCACGCGCTACATTGTACGCATCATCCACGTTTGATTTGGCGGCTCGCTCAGCCTGCAAAACACCAGAGTGCACCTGCTCCGCGCCTTCCATTGCGGTATCAGCTTGCGCACCGCCTAGCTTGTTGGTAAGTTCTCGAATATTTGTATCAGTTTGTAATGCATTGTCAGCGTCCAGATCCCTGAACCGTTGACCTGACTCTGTGGATCGTAGTCGTTCTTCATCTGCCAACTGACTGAACTTGCCTGCACGTTGTGTTGGCGTGCCATCGGGCATCATATCGCCGCGTGTGAGCTTGTAGCCGAATTCGCTCTGCGCAATAGTGGCATCAGGCGACACCAACTCATCACCAGCAACGCGAGCCGCCCCTAGGTTATTCAAATCCTGTCGTGACATGCCGCGAAGGTCATCAGGGCTGAATCCATCCTTTGTCAGTTGCCGAGCAATCACCCGGCGCTGTGCTACGTCACTCATCTTTTTCCACTGATACTGACTGTATTTGCTACGCACCTTCCCTACTATCGCGCCAATAGCTGGTGCTATAGCCTCAGCGCCAGCACCTAGCGCTCCTGTCAATACAACCTGTCCGCCGTCAATCTCGTCACGTCCAGCGGCCTTTTGCATAGCGGCATCAGTGACAGCAGATGCACCACCAACAGCGGCCATTCTGCCTAGCAGACCAGCACCTTTAGTTAGCGCTCCGGCAGCGCCTGCTCCGGCGAACGACAGGGTTTTTCCGACGAATCGGGTTATGTCTTCACCATCAAGCCCTGGTTTGTTCAAATATACGCGGTTTATTCGCGAATCTGACCGCTCTTGCGCGTAAGTAGTGGCCTCATCAACTGTATCGAATAGTGGAAATTCCTCACCAGTAATCGGATCGACTGGGCCATTGGATTTGATGTAGTCCATCACCTGATCTTCAGACATACTTCCGCCATTGCTATCAACCGATGGAAAAGTAACCCACTTATCGCCGATAGGTAGTGTCACTGTTTTCTCTGAATACTTATTACCGTCCGTGTCAGAATAAATTGGTCTGCCACTTTTAGATTCAGCTAACTCGAAATACACATTGCCGTTCTTATCTTTTTTCTCGATTGCATCGGGATGCTCTTTTTTAAACGCTTTGGCGTAGTCTTCGTCGTCGCCAAACATTGACGCCATTGCAACGCCTGTATTATTACCTGCGCCAATAGAGTTAATGTTTCCCATTTTGGGAAATTCAGCATCACCCTTGATCGCATCAATGGCACCGCGTGCGAGCGACTTAGCGCCTTTGGTTATAGCCCAGTCGCCATGCTCGGCACCTAGCAGGCTGTCTGATTTTATGGGCGCGCCGAGAAACTTGACCTCAAATTCTTGTCTATCTATTTTGCCCTCGTAGTACTTGGCAAATAACGCATCTGCCAACACAGCATCTTCTGTGCCGTTGTATTGCGGGTATTTCCCCCTGAACGCTGAGATATCCATTAGTTAGAAAAAAGCCCCAGTGGATCATCGGCTGCATTCATATTTGCCTGCGCCGCTGGTGTTGAATTAACCCCGCTGCCCTGTTGATTAGGTGCTGACCAATTATTGAGATTGCCGAATTCGTTTAAGTGCTCCTGCATAGATTTTTCATTCTCAATTGCACGCTGCATACCCTTTCGCATCAATCCGATCATCACGGCATTGGCACGTTTATCATTACCAAATGTTGGCACGCTGGCTTTCAAGAACTCCATGTCTTTGTCGCTAAGAACGCCGGAGAGTCCTTCCGCCTTGGCTAGTACGATTGGCGAGATCGTGCCCTCCCATGCTTGCATTGCCGCTCCAGCATCGGTGCCTGCGTATTGCCCAAGTATCGCTAACGCCTCTTGCGTCTTGCCGGTTTCAAACTTGGATTGCATCTCTTCAAGAACATTTAGGGAGTCTTCCATTTGGACGGCCGACCGAGCTTCATTCCTGATTGACTCATACGTTTCGGCATCCGCTTTACCTATCGCCTTAGAAAACTCTTCTGTTCGTGCATCCAGGTCCTGGCCCGAATTAACTGTAACGTTGGTCGCGCTTGGATTGACAGCTCCCTTGTGCGACGCCAGCGCAAAAGCATGGCCCTCTTTTCGGTCCATATCAGACAATTCCTGCTCGCGCTCAAGCATTGCTTTCTGCTGATCAGCCGCAATCTTATTCTGGCTCATAACCCCTTGAGCCTCTAACTGCCGGTCTTGCATCGCGTTTTGCTGTGCAAATCCTGCTTGCTGCGATTGCTGGCTGTACTGAGCCATGCGCGCATCACGCTGTGCCTGTACTTCAGCGCTAATCATAAGTTGTGCTGTGTTTGCGATGCCAGCGCCTAACCCTGCAACCGCGCCTTCCCAGTTAATACCCATTCATAGACTCCTCATGCAACCAAAATCCAGTCAGCGTCAATCCAGTCAGCATCAATCCATGCATTATCACTAGTCTTTCCCCAATTAAATATAGATATACTGCTCAACCCATCGCCATCCACATACCACAATCGATCAACATGATCTGAGGGTATGGCCACAACCCGAATGCCAGGCCTGCCTAAGCCCTCCCATCCAGAATGCCCGAAAACTTTAGATCGGAACACATCACCTGACGCATTGAGCGCGTAGATGAAATCAATACCGGCAACGATTTGGATTACGTTGGACAAGGCCCGGTATTCAAACCATGACCCGATTGGATACTTACGCAGCCAGATACGCCCATCAGATAGAAGTGCATATCCAAACTCCTCATCATGATCAATTTGAGTTATCACGACCACTCGCGGATCGGCGGCTATTTTTTCAAACTCGCCACCCTCCAAGTCTTGACGCCAAATAGCGCCTGCTGAAAGCGTATAGATGTAATCATCACCTGATGACAGATATGTAGTGCCAACAGGCACAGAAACTGGCTGCCAGGATTCTGATAGGTTATAGCGCCTGAACACGCCAGCGTCAGACAACGCATATATAAAATCATTGGTTGTCATGATCTGGCTGACAACAGCGCCGACTGGCCCTGTGAATTCGTCTACATTCTGTGGCGCATCCAGTTGATGACGCGATATAACGCTCGTATCGAGCGTATAGGCATAGAGCCTATCAATCGCGATACTGGTGATCATACGGCGACGGTCCAGCCGGTAGGGCTTTTACGAAACCACGCTATTCGGCCACGTTCATTGAAGTCAACGCCTTGCGGATCGGCCACACCATCGACAAAGATACTTTCACTTGTTCCAACAACACGCAGACCACCTGCACCACCTCGAACAATGCCGAATGTAGTGTCAACAGGAAGGCTGGACGGGAGCGTGCACACCGCGTCAGAGGTTGTGTCGAACCACAATAGAGGATCATCTGGTGACACTGTGGCGCTGGCAGCGTAACTTCTAAAGTTTCCCAGTCCGCTATCAATAGAAGCGCCCCCACTGGTCAGCACATGCCACTCAGCGCCAACCTTGACATATTCGCGGTTTTGTCCAGCCGTAAGAACGGGGTTTGTAATGCCATCGACCACGCCGACCAACGTCAACATTCCGCTAATAACGTGAACTTCTACGTTATTACCATCTGCTGGCATTGGGCATGAAAACGTGCCATCTGTTCGATATTTACCGCCCGTGTGCAGCTGCTTAGTTCCGGTAAGTAGATGAACGTTTGACAGATGTATAAGTGATTCGTCGCCCTGCTGTATCGTCAGCTTTTGCGCTTGATTCTGACGTAAATTAACCTGGGTCATTGCCGGGTTCCAACATGCTGAGCCAGTTGCTGAGCGGTGCTCTGATCCTCGGGCGTAATATCACCTGCCATTGTTTGAAACTCTTGGGCAATCTCAGGAAACTTGCCTGCCAATAATTCGCCTGTGTGGGCAACGAATTCCATTGCGCTAGCTGGTATGCCGTCAATCAATGGCTCCGGTTTAAACGATCCAATTGATATGCCGATATCCGATATATCCTGAATAATTGCCTCAGCCGCTTGACCTGCAAAATCATCATCAACCGGCGATCCGTTTTGCTGGTGTGCATTAGCCACTTCTTCATAGATCAATGCAGCGGCCTGTGCGGCACCCTTTGGGCCTTGAGCAATCATCTGCTCAAACTGTGGCCCAGCCTCTGGGTCATGAAGCAATGACAGCGCATTACTCGCCACGTCATTAACGCCCTGATTTGCCGGTTGCTCTGGTGCGCCCCGGGCAGTTGTCTGAGGCGCTTGAGGTTGTTGCGGTGCTTGAGGTTGGATCAAGCCCTGCTGTGGCTGTTGTGGTGCCTGCGTCTGTGGCTGAACCTGTTTCATCGGTTGCACTTGAGGCAGGCTGTTATCAGGTTGCTGTGTTCGTGAATTGGTGATCAATCCGCCACCGGTTTGATTCATCATGCTCGCTCGAATAGTCCAGTTGCTGGATTGACGCGAGCAACAGCACGAGGAGTCTGCGCTTGCTGAGGTTGCGCGAATTGACTCTGCACACCAACTTGTGGCGCTATAAACCCAGTGGGTTGAGCGCTAAAGCTACGCGCTTGTGTGGGCTGGTTGTGATAGACAGCCAGACGCTCGGCCTCCATTTCTGCTGCGGTTTGCGGCTCCGGCGTCATCGCGCCTTGCAACATTTGCCCGCCTGTTTGAATAAGGCCCATTTTAACCAATGGGCTTGCGCCTTTAATAGCGCCACCGACCGAGGCCAAACCCGATCCCATAGCACTAATCAATCCCCCGCCAGCAGCAGCGCCTGCCGACCCTCCTACAAGTCCAGCGCCTGCTATCGATCCGGTTATCCCCTGCGCTGCTGTTAAGCTGCCCACCGTGGATGCCCCGGCCGCCGCACCTCCTGCGCTCACCACTCCCGCTATCGCCGGGAACGCGGCAAACACAACGGCTGCAACAATCACCGCCTTAACGATCTTTTTGAAATTCTTCTTTAGTTTCTTTACCGGATTACTCATCATCACTCCAATAGAAATTCCCACCAGCTCGACTGAATCCCGACGAACTAATTAGTTTGTCCGCGTATTTGTTGCCGGATGACACGCACATACCGATCACATCAGCGCCTTGTTTTTTTGCCCACTTGACATACCGACCTATAAGCTCCGGCCCTTCGCCTGTCCTGCAATAAAAGATGCTATCTGTAGCGCCCAAACACTCGGACACTTCAAGCTGCCCTACAGATCCAGCTAACACACCTTTAACCTCACCATCAACCACAGAAACCCATATTCGTGATCGTTGATGCGTTAGATATTCATGCACTGTTCTGGATAGCTTTACATCGGATATCGGCAAATGACCGTATGGCGTCAAGGCCCACGCCTTGCGTACCAACTTTTTAATAGCGTGAGCATCAGAATACGTGGCTTTTCTTACCATTAATCACGCTCGTCGTATATGTTTCTATCTTGCCTGTGCGGCGGTCGCGTTGGATCATATCGTGGATCACCTGGGCGCGGCTGACCTGCAACGGCTATTTCTGGCTGAGATTCGCCCACATTAGGCTGCGTAGTTGTTCGATTCATATAGATAAAACTACTGGTTGCCAACTGTCCAGCTCGTGTAGTCGCCGCTACCGCTGCATTATGAATACTTAGCTGGGTCTGTATTGCATCATCCTTAGCTTGTGGACTCATATTAGGGTCTGACTGGATGTTGCCTATCGTGACGCCTAGCTGATTTTGCATTGCTTGAATAGACGATTGAGCTTGCAAGCTGGATTGGTTTTGAAATTGAGTAGCCGCACTCTGCTCGTTTAACTGGCTGTTGATCTGACCTTGATGAGTTGCTAATTGCGAGTTTATCTGGCCTTGCTGGTTGTTCAGATTCGATGTGTTCTGGTATGCCTGCGCATTAAGGTTGCCTTGCTGTGTATAGGCCGAATCCTGTAAATTGCTCTGACCGTAAAGCGATGCGTCTTGTTGCGCTATCGGCAAGGCCGATCGGATACGCTCACCCTCAACAGCGCCAACCGCTAGTGATGATGAGATCAAGCCGCGCGCATTAGCTTGCTGCAATCCGCGTGTTTCGGCCTGTTGCATGTACGGATTGTCTTGACTAAGCAATCCTGTCAATCTGTTCTCTACCAGCGAATCAGAGCCGATACTGGTCTGATGGCCTGCCAGTTGCGTTGATGGCGCTGCATTGGCCTGGACCTGCGTTTGCGGCATGGGTTGTTGTTGTGGCTGTCGCGGCACCCTACTCGATTGAGCGTGGCCCTCGGTAATCAATCCACCACGATCATTCATAGATGGCATCATCGTTTCTGTCCTCGCGACCGGTAGTGTACTGTTGCTGATTTAATGCTGTGTGCGTGATTGGATTTGTGGGTTATTCGGATTGATTGGGATACGCCAGAACCACAAAGGTAGGCTGTACCTTCAAATCTTTGAGAATAGCGAGACAGCAACTCTTGGCGGTAGCTTGATTTTGATCTCGAAAGAGTGTCTATCGACACCGGAACGTTATCCTCATAATAGTCCTTACCCCCATCAATAAGATTGGCTACCTCTAAGGTAACCTGTGGATCACCTACTACATCGACATCAATCTGTGAAAATCGTTTTTTCTGACGTGGGTTGCCGTAATGATGATCAACTAACTCTATAAACGCCTCGATAGTTTCATCACCTTCAAGAGATACCGGATAATCCATTTGGTAGACAGCGCCATCATAGGCCACAAATACTTGATCCTCATCACCTCTAAGCGTTGCCATTGCGGTAATGGGAAGCCCTAAATCTACCTCCATAACCCCCGCTAACGAAGATCCCTTGAATGTAAAATACAACCCTCGCCCATCTTCGTTAATGAGTCGATATTGTGATCGAGACCGGCTTACTGCTGAATATAATTTAGCGTTCTGCCTTATCGTTTGGTACAAACTATCGATACGCTGGGTTAGCGCTTTATCTTTAAAACTGCCATAGGCATCGGATGATGCAAGCGTTGTTACGCCTCTCTTATCTGCGAATATTGATGTTGGCATATTTTGAATCGTGCCGACAATAGCTCCCGATTCATCCGAGTAATCCTGAAGCACCCAGTCGGCAGCTGATGTGCCTTGCAATATGCGGATTCGATCACGGCAAAATATCCCCAGTGAATCACCTGGAAGTATTTGAAAACCAGTTATCTCATCACCGGTTGATAGTTCCGCTGCTCCTCCCAGCGCGGTAAAATTAACTGGATCACCTAGATTAGAGTGCAGAATTCGCCCTCCTGGGTATGATAGAAATAAATGATTTTGATGGACAATTACATGTGTGGGAAACTGTGCTACGCCGTCATCAATAACGGCAATAGGCGGCTCATTTGAAGCGTATTCAACTCGGTAAGCACTAGTAATCCCATTGACGATAAATAGAGTTGGATTCTGCCCAGCGAATGTATAGCTGTACGCCTCCCATCTAATTCCCTTGTCGATATCCGATGCACTCAGTTGTATCTCACCAAGCTCAACCCACCCGCCAACACCGTTAATGGATCTGCTAACAACGGCCTTATCCACGCCTCGCTGTCTTACCGAGTATAAGTAATTTGCGTTTTCATGCAATAGGAATATCTCACCGTTACCGCTTGGTCGTGGCGCTGAATTCGATCCGAAGTTATCAATTAATTCTTTCGCCTGTGATAATTCAAAATCTGTAAGCACAGGATTTATATCAAGCACATTGGTTGTCTCAGGCACTTTGTCGCCAAAGTATCCTCCAAACCTGAACTGCTCCGTGGCTCTGTGCTTTTCAAGAATAACTATCGACGTGTTTTGCCGTGTGATTTTACCTATGTATGTAGACTTAACCCCGTATTGTGACTCCAAATCAGATTCAGGTGGTGGCGGGCTAAATGTCTCTACTTCCAGTATGTCTATAGCGTCCAGATTAAGCGATATGCTCTTACCCGCCCATCCTGATAATCCGCCAATCCACTCATACCCGCCCTCTGCCTGAAGAGCGTAATTCAAAGATCGCCTTACATCGCCAGCCTGAGCGTTTAAGTCTGATACAACCTCATTCAACCCTGTATTAAACGGTATAGCTTTGAGTTGATCTGTCATTCCGTAACCATGATCATAGGGGATTCCGTGGTTTGTGTTCGCCCGTGACTGTTGGCGGGTAGGAATTTATCCTCCAGTCTGTCCATCCACTCGCGATATCGACGCTCTGATGCTTCATAGAGTTGCCATGCTTCATCCTCTTCGTAATACATCATTCTAGCCTTGTGCACGATGCAATAACGATAGTCTTCTGGAATATGTGGCACATCTGTGTTATTTCGCAACTCTTTTGCTCTAAGTATTACCTCTGCTCTTAATACAAACTCACGAGATGACACCGGTAGAAAATGAATAATACCCGCACTGTCAATCGAATATGCAGTGGGCAGCATGTCACTGGTATCTATATTGACCACGCGTTGCGTACGGTATTGCTCAGCCCATGAAACAGGTGTTAGTGGATTGCGCGAATTTTCGTCACGAACAGTCAGCGATGTAACGTTGATTCGCTCGATATCACTTTGCAGCGCGCCAGGATCATAACTCTGCGTATTCGCCGAAATGGAAAAATCTACCTCACGACGCATAAATGTATAATCATTCCACGTCGTTTCAATCTCTCTTGATGCCTCTGCCACGTAATCACAAACTAGAGCCATTCTGCCAGTTTGATTGATTACGGAATCAGGTTTGACCGCATGGCTTCCCGATACACCGGCTCGACGTGCGACCCGCTGGCAGAGTTCAAGATAATTCATGCGTGCAATGCTTCGACCAGTTGCAGCAATGCAGGTAGTTTTGCACCTTTGGCCACATCAACATCTTGCGCTTTTAGATACTTGGAAATGGCTGCGTCTGTGTAGTCTTTTAGAACATCCCCAGCACTAGAATTGCCCATAATATCTCGCATTGTGTTGTGATCAATCGTATCGCCCATAATCAAACGCATCTTTTCACTTATCGTCATATCAGCTACACGCGCCGACAGTTTCCCATCGAGAACCTGATCGGCGGTCGGCTCATCAATCACAGGTGCATCACATGACTCACCGTTAGCAGTACGATAATCATCACCCCTAACGTACATCGCGCCACCTTTTGGCGGGGACATCAATCCAAACCCCTCTGCCATAAGCTGTCGCTTAACAGCCCTTTGATCAACAGTAGCCATCACATGCCCCTAGTTGCTCATAAATGGCGGCGGCGGGGTTGTCCGGCACCACCTCGGTACGGCCCACGTATTTGCCCTTGTGTGCATACATCGCCTCTTGCCCAACAATGCCCGTTTCAAGTGATCCCGATACATTGGGGTTGCGATCAACGGCGTGTGTAAAGTGCTGGTTTTCTTCTTGGATTGTTGTCGTCGTCATTAAATTCTCCAGATAAGGGAGCAGACCGCGTTATTAAGGTCGGCCTGCTCGAATCACCTCCGATAGCTAATCAGATCACTTGTAAGTGAAAGACTTACCGTGGTGGTTGGCTGACTTGGACATAGGCAGTGGCTTTGGTCGTTGGCCTTGGCCGTGCGCCTGACCCATATCCGCGTTACCGGCTTTGATCTGCGAATGCTCGGAAATACCAGAGCTAACAGATGCGCCTTTAGTCATACCGGCAGAACCGGATGAGCGCCCGACGTCGTTCCAATCGCTTTCTTTTGCGTCTGACATATCAATACTCCTTACGCTGTCGCCCAATGGATGACACGAGTGTCTTCCGCTTTGGTGCGAGTGAGTGCAAAGTTACCCAGGTAGTACCAGGCAACGCCCTTACCCCGACCATAGTCATCAGGGATTTTACCGCGAATCTCTTCAGGTATAACGCAGCATTCAGCCGCCACATCATCACCAAAGAAATACGCATCGTTAGACTTACCATTGGCCCAGGCAGCTGTTTCGATGTTGGTCTGGTCAACAAACCGTACACCGTCATAGCGACCTTTTTCACCATCAACGATACGGCCGAAACCTGTCTCGGTGTACTGCTGCTTGTTCTCTAAATCTTTCTTGAGAACGCGGTACGTGGTAGGTCGAGCGATACAGTAGTAATCGCCGTGTTTGTGAGTCGGGATATCACGCTCTGTCATCTGTAAAACAATTTCAGATACGTGTGATGCAGTCATGGACGCATCGTTGACAGCGCCTGCCGTGCCGTTTTCAGTGATGGTTATGTCGGTGGCTGAATTACCACCGGCAGGGATCACTTTCAGCGGCGTTTTAGCCCACTGCTTGTGCGCTCGACCATCGAGTGATCGTGCGCAATGACGCTCCAGTGACTTTTTGATGATGTCACGCACAGGATGCGCAGACAGGTCATCGAGTTTGCCACTGTAAGGAACCGCTGTACCAAATTCGGTAACGGTACACGTGCCCTGTGAGCCTTCAAGACGCGTAGTAGGCATCTTGTCGGTTTCAGCCAATTCACCTTCATTGGCTGCGTCTGGCAAATCGCCATAGATGTTCCAGGCAAACTGCTCGCCCTTGCCTTGCGCGTTTGATCCCTTTTGCTCTGGCAAATCGCAGAATTGACGGAATCGGCAGCGTGATTGAACTTCGATTCTCAGAAAATCAGACAGATTGTCTGAATACATGTACCCGCCTGTTTCATAGGCGAGCCATAATTGCCCTGCGGTAACGGCTGGTGCCGCGCCTGCCAGGGCTGCTAGTGT
>NZ_CAKZKO010000223.1 GCF_937123705.1 uncultured Paraglaciecola sp.
TCATTTTTTAATCTGTCTATCATATTATTTTTTCGGCTAAGGGCGTTACCGTGATTTTTTACTTTCTGTTGTGCAAGGGAAAGCAAGTTTAGCTAAAATCCCTCAAACTTCATTTGGTCATCTACTCGATAAGAGAATCTTAGCTTAGTTGCTTTACGCTGCTTCCTCTCGATGATTTCAACGCTTATATTCTTTATTTCAGTAGTGTCTTCAATGGTATCGATGCTTTGCTTGATAACACTGCGATTAAACTCTTTAAACAACGGATAAGAATAAACTTTTTCCTTATTCTTTATTGTGTAAAGCCCAAGCTCTTCCTTTAGTTCTTCAACAGTAATTTCAAAAAAACGGTCTTTCTTCTGACTTATTTTCTGCCTTATAAGTTGATATATGTTACTGGCATTTGTGTCTCTGAGTCGTGCGCTAGAGATAAGCACTTGAGTAGTGAAATTACCCTCTATCATGCAAATATACGGCTCCATTTGACGACTAAAGCTAATATCTACGTAACCGTCACCGTCCTCATAGTCACAGTATTCAGTGACGTTAAGCATGCGAACCCCTTTACCGCTAGGTTTCTTCCAAGGCCGATCTCCTTGACGAGCTATAGGCGGTAAAAGTTGATCTTTTGGGATTCCTATTATCTGTTTCTGTAAATCCAACGTAGCGGATTTTAGTTGTTCGTAGGCTGTATTCATTTCCAGCTTAGCTATTTTTGCATACTCACTAGCGTATATACGAAACACTTGGCCTTGTTTTACTATCTTTTTAGAGTCAAGTTGAGCAATAGCCATAAATAAAACGCGCCTAGATGATAAGGGCATCTTAGATAGTGTTTTGTTTATATCAGTTTTATGCCGAACTTTTGTTTTACTCGATACGTTGGTTAATTTCATAGGTGTACTTTGTTTTTTTAATCACACACCTACTTTATAGGTGTGTTGCTGACTTTGTCAATATACACCCGTGTAAAAGAGGTGGGTTTTTATCCACATGACTCGGTAGACGCACACCTTTAACTCGGTAGACGCACACCTTAACTCGGTAGACGCACACCTTTAACTCGGTAGACGCACACCTTTAACTCGGTAGACGCACACCTTTTAAATTTATTCTCTATAATTTACAGTGGCTTAAGCTATCTCCTAAGTCTTTAAAGTCTTTTTAAGTTATACATAAAGTTTTTAAAGGTAAATTCAGCTGAAATTTGTGGATAACGCATTTCAAAAATTCACTTGATACCAACCCCTCTTAGGGGCGTTGCCCCTGCCGGCCTTTCCCCTCGCTTCGCTCGTACCGGCATACCCCAAAAATGCCTTCGCTGCGCTCAGAGTTGATTTTAAACGCTCGTTGAGCGCCAACCCAAAGCCTGAATCATTGGGGCAATCAAAATGCGTTAGCGTGGCTTACAGGCCGTGCATGATTGGTTTATCAGGGCACGAGGAAGGATCGGATCTAGTGCTCCCCTTGTGATCGCGTTGTTAGGCAGGTTTTTCGTTAAACACCGCTGGGTTATCGCTCGTTCCTCGCTGCGGCTTCGCCCTCATAGTCGCTTATTATCGGCTGTAGCCCTTATTTTTATTGGAACGACTACAAATCGCCCCATCGGTTTGATTCTGACGTTTTAGCGATTCAGTTAATTTGATCACCTCAGCGACCTGATTTTTATCCAATCCATCAAAGTGCTTTGAGAGCGCCTGTATCGAATTTTGAGCCTTTTTTAAGTCTACGTACATATTTCCTAAGGTTTTACTCATTTCGTGCCGCTTGCGCGTTTCTGAGGCGCTTAAACGGGCTTTCTCAACGCTGGGTTGGATCTGTTTGTTCACTTCGCGGATAATTCGGGCTTGGTATTCCTCATCGGATTCCACGGTGGTACTGAACACGCCTTTCTTGAGAACTTTGCGTTCTTTGTCCACCGTGAGCGGTGCTTGTGGTTGATTTATCTGCCCGTAAAACGATTGAACCCGCTGATGAGTTGCCTTGCTGCCCTCAATGCCGCGTTGAAAATCATGTTTAACCCCCACCTGTTGCGCAAAATCGGTTTGCATGGCGTTCAGCGCTTTAGCGCCTCCCAAGAAGTGCCGTGCGTTTAATTTTCCTTTGGGGTCAATGGGGACGACATAGGCGTACATGTGTGGTGTTTTTTCATCCCGATGGATGCCCGCATACACCACGTTTTCAGCCCCGTGTTTTGCTTTAAGCCAGGCGAGCGAATCATGAAAATAATTATCCTGGTCTTTGCGTGATTTGGCGGTCATCGCTTCTGGGGAAGCAGTGATCAAATACTCGATGGCCATCACGCCATTTTTACGAATTTTATCCGGTAAACGCGCATTGACAGCCGCCATTGCTTCATCCGAACTTTGTGCGCCGATATGCGTATTTTCGGGCGTTAATTTTGGGTCTGCGTTGGGTGTGTCTTGCTCACGGAAAGCATGCTTTGTTGAGCGGCAAATTGCGCCCTTGGATTTTAACTTCTGTGTTCGCAAAATAACAAAATTCATTGGTGACTCGGTGCGGGAGAGTATGAACATAGATTAATATATGTGGACTCACTACACAATTTTTAAACGCTGCGCTAAAATTGTGGTTTGCACACCCCATAAATCGTGAAATAAAATATCTTTATAGCATTGGTAATGTTGTTAATAAAAGGTAGACATCAAGTTTCTTTTGTTGTATTTTTGGTTGCAAATAAAATAAAAGGAATTATTCGATAATGTTTAATATAAAGGTTCTATTTACTTCTGTTGTGCTTTATCTTTTTGTTTACGCCACACCAGCTTTTAGTAATAATAAACAAGTTTTTTACTTTGAAGACAGGTATGGAGGAGAGATACAAGTATCTGCTTCTGAATCATCTAGTGGAGAGATTAACTACACGTTTATAATCACTGATGATTTAGACCCTGTAGATGTTTTTTATGATTATGTTGTTTCAACATTACACACACAAAACTACACATATGTTCAGTATGGTGCACCTTGCCCCTCTTGTAATGTTGCTCACTCAGTCCCAAATAATCAAACTAATGCAATACCTTTGGTCAGAGAAGTTGCGTCTGGACGAAAAAATATAGCAAACAAATTTATTGAAGGTATAGCTACTACTTTAGGGAATCGCTCAGCTAACGAAGTTTTCGATAGAGCTACGAATCAGGGCAAAGAAAAAAGCCCAATAAAATTTTTCGTGAATTCTAGAAATGGAGTTCCAATGTCTGTTTGTGAGATAACTTCAGCAGGGTGTGAGGATGTCAATGAAGTGCTTGTGTTACAAGCAGCTAATCAAAGAATAATTTTTGAAATTGAAAAAGGTAAAGACCTAGCTTATTGGGAAAGAACAGAGAAAATTCAAAGTGCTATTTATAATTATAGTCGAGCTAAACAATATAGTTGTATGATAACTTTTAGCGGAGATAAAAATGACCTTAGAAGTCAAATAACTTGTTTCCCTTCTTTTTAATCTAAAAAGATGCTCTAGTTTATATTAATGAACTAGAGCTATTCATAATAAGGTTTAGATAAGAGAGCCAAGAAAAAATTCAAACCTCATTCTACACTGCGAAATGTTTTAAACATTCATTTTTAATTGAGCGCTTTTCTTGAACTCAAATGAGAGGGCTGCGACCGAGCGGCCTTTTTTTATTGTTTCATAACTGATTACTAAATCACTTCTCTGGTTTAACTCATCAACAGATGCCTTGATAACTCGTCTATTCAACTCTTTAAACGTTGGGTACTTATCAGAAATTCCCAGCGCAGATTTGAAATCATCAAGATAGATAATACGTTCTCCAGTGCTGTTAAACTTCATGAGTAGCTCATACAAGCGTATTGAGTGAGATGATTGTAGCTCAGCGATATGTCTCAGTTTATATGTGGTAAATCTACTTTGTAAGCTACTGATATATTTAAGAACATCATCCGACCAAGTAATAACTACAGCGCCTTCACCTTTTAATTTTTTAACGCCTTTTTGAATCCACCTGAGTTTCACTTCTTCATTCTCATCTTTCAGTGTAATCACTGCGTCAAATAAGCTATCAGCAGCTTTGTAGAGGTCTCTTCGCGCATTGGTTATGCCCATTAAATCAGAATACTCAAGTGCCGTTAACGTCATTTCTTTGGGTATTGTTGAGCGTGAATCAACTTTTCCTAGGCATGCCAGCACCAGTTTTTGAGCTTGCACATTAAGCTGATAGCTAGCATCTACCAATGTATTTGACTTTGTCACAGACATATTATTCATAAAGGTGTACCAATGTTGTTTTATTACACCTTAATTAAAGGTGTAAAGGATGTCAATCTGTACACCTTAAGCTGTGAATTAGCGTGTCAATCTGTACACCTTTAAACTGCTTTAGCGTGTCAATCTGTACACCTTTAAACTGCTTTAGCGTGTCAATCTGTACACCTTTAAACCCTGCAGCCCCCTATTGGCGTGACCTGTAGAGGTGCTAAAAACAAGAGATCTAAAAAACAAGAAAGATTAAAAAGGAAAACACCTGTGGATAACCTAAAAATTCAAGTGAAATTTGAGCCTAAATCCCCTCTTAGGGGCCTTCCCCTCGCTTCCCCTCGCTTCCCCTCGCTTCCCCTCGCTTCCCCTCGCTTCCCCTCGCTTCCCCTCGCTTCCCCTCGCTTCGCTCGTACCGGCATACCCCAAGAACGCCTTCACTGCGCTCAGAATTGATTTTAAACGCTCGTTGAGCGCCAACCCAAAGCCTGAATCATTGGGGCAAACAAAATGCGTTAGCGTGGCTTACAGGCCGTGCATAATTGGTTTATCAGGGCACGAAGGAGCATCGGATCTGCTGTTCCTTTTGTGATCGCGTAGTTAAATTGATTTTATCGTTGAACTCTGTCGGGTTACCGCTCGTTCCTCGCTACGGCTTCGCCATGAAATATTTAAGCTTTGTAAGAGTGAGTAGCATTAGCTCCTATAACGAACTCTAAGAGCTTTCATCTTTCATTTGTGGATTTATCAGTGGATACCCTGATTTGCCCTCCTCGATGGCTGTCAGCTCGTTTTATGGTGGGTTACGGCTGTGTTTATCAAGCCTGCTTATTCAATAACTTTATCGAGTCCGTTCAAAAGTACCGTTCACATCACGCGTGTAACTTTCCCGTGTGCAATTCGTTATTAGCGCTTGCATGGCAAGGCCTCTAGGTTAATACGACAGTGTAACCTAGAGTGCCGCCGCAAGTGGTGTTACTTATTTTGAAATTGGGAATGTATATTCAACAAATTATGGTCAAGAAATCATTCAAGAAACTCAAACTTCTACCGGAGATCATGGCGGGGCTACGTTAAATGTATATCTATGGCAATATGGTTACGGAAATCCAACCAACGCTACAATGAATGGTATTTCTAAAGCCGCAGGATATACTCAATATCGATGCGGCAGTGATTTGCATGTTTGTGCCTCTGGTGAAACCATAACAGGTTGGTTATATGGCTATGATTTTAGTGGCCAAGAATCAGGGCAATTTAATGTTGGTACGAACTCAACAGCATCCCCGTTTGGTTATTGGAGTGATTCAATTTATATAAATTAAAAGTTTAGCTAAATGGGAAGGGGTATCTTTTTCTTCCTCTTTAGCTAGATAAACTTTGTATTGTTTCTAAAATATTAAGCGCTCTTACTCTTAGTTGCGAGTCTCTTCCTGCCATTCCAAGTGACTGATCAAACTCCACTGATTTTTTTGCTAATGCTACGGTGTCATATTTTTCATTAGGGTCAAAGTTCATTTTAGGCGGTGCTCTAAGAGCCAAGCCTTCTTCAGGTGTTACTAACCCATTTAATTCCAAAGTGGAAGACATCTTAGATAATTCATTATAAGACATATTTTTAGGGTCATAGTGTTTGGCTATTTCTTGCAATTTACTCTCAGCATTAAGCCCTGCTTCACTAATTGTAATTTTGTCTGCCGTATTTTCATTTTTGACCGGAGTATTCGAGCTAGTTGTAGTATGAGGTGCATTACTTTGCGTTTGATAAATATGGCTTGCTTGGCTGTTACTGTTAATTAGCATGTTAATTCCTCCAGTGAATATGCTTTTTATGGGGTTATAGATAATAGAGCAAAAAACGAGCCAATAAAAAGGGGTAGTAATGCTGGCTTTAGTCTGGTTTTTACCATTGAGTGGGAATAATATTGCCGCTCTTTGAATCGTGGCGGCAAGGAAGGGGGGCTAACTTTTCTCTGATATTTAAAATAAAGCTTTCAAGTAGGCAATGTTAAAATGAAATATTGGGATTGAGATTGATACGGGAAAAGACACCGGTACTGAATTTCGATTTGGCCCTTTTGAACAGACCGCCAATGTTGATGACGCAAGACCGGAGTTGCCGGAATTGCCCATCTATGAAAACGGCCGCGTGCTTGTAATAGATGATGACCATGCGACGCTCGAAGCGACAGGTGCTTTGCTGGCCAATTGGGGGTGGGATGTCGATGCGCGGCCACGATTGAAGGATGCGGATATAGCGTCTCTTGAAAAGACAGATATGATAATTTCAGATTATGAACTGGCGTTTGGGGAAACAGGGCTAGAGGTTATTAAAGCAATTCGCGCCGCGCACGGGCCGATACCGGCGCTGATTATTACAGGCAGCACAATGCCGGAAATACGGCAGAAAATTGCTGATGCGGGTTTTATTTTGCTGCACAAACCTGTCATGCCGGTACAATTGCGCTCAGCGATCCTCAGCCTTATGGACCGCGCCTAAGACGCCGTAGCGGGCACCGTAACTTGCGGCGGCGGCGCGGTTGGCAACATCGAGTTTTCGAAAGAGTGCTGATATATGCGCGCGCACAGTTGATGCAGATAAATGCAATTCCCGCGCAATTTCTTTGTTCGAGAGACCGAGACAAATCAGGTGCAGCACTTCCTTTTGCCGTTTGGGTAAATCCTTGACCACAGAATCGCCGCTGGTGGCCGCCTGTGCGTGGCCGGTTTGCGGTAGATAGACGGGGCGTCCGCCGTCCATGACCTCGTTCAATCCGTTTTGGAGGCTCTTGGGCGGCGCAGTTTTCGAAACAAATCCATTGGCTCCGGCACGCAGCAACCGTTCTACGGCAGCCGTGTCAATCAGCATGGAAACAACCAATATTGCCATCAACGGATAGGCGTGCCGTAGTTCTTTAATCATCTCTTCGGGCTCTAAGCCCGGAAAGAAAATATCCAGCAGAAGCAAGTCCGCAGGATCAGTTTTCAAATGTTTCCGAAGACCGTCCATTTGGCCGGCCTGGCGAATATTGACATCGCCGAAGACATCCGAAATCGTTGCTTGGAGACCGGATCGGAAAATCGGGTGATCGTCTGCAATAATGATTTTCATGCCGCCCCCCCGTTGAAAAACTGATTTCTTGATTGTTGATATACTTACACAAAAAACCAGCCGCTTCAAACTAGGTCATTTGTACACGTTGCGCTTAGGGCTTGTATCACACTAAATTGGGCCTCCTTTAAT
>NZ_CAKZKO010000224.1 GCF_937123705.1 uncultured Paraglaciecola sp.
GCAAGGCTGAGAGTTCCCTATGCTTACGCGAGAGGCATATCTGTACTGGGTAATCAGTTTGGTCGAAATGGGTTGTCAAAAAGAAAACTCGTGTTTCATTATGAGTACATGACGCCGCTTGGTCAGTACAAGATTCAACACCCGCATCCGTGGGTTGTTGGTCGCTATAACAACGGAATGTATATTGCTAACGGACAATTTTATTTTCATACACCAGCACATCGTGACCTATTGGCTGTAAATTTGACTGCTAATGTGTCAGGGGGCGGACAATCGTTCCACGGATCGGCATCGGTTAGAACTGCCATTGCGGGTTCTGGCTCGGTTGACGGCAAGAAAGGCCACTATTTTAACTGGTGTTATTTGGATCAAGATGTAGACGCTGCTTCAAAAGGTCGTGGTATTAACTCGAATCACAACGTGTTCTGGAATAACAAGCACGGCCAATGGGTCAGTGTTGATACAGAGATACATCTAAATGACGTAGGCCAAAACAATGGCACTATCGCGATTTATGAAGACGGTGTTTTGATGCAATCAACATCAGGATTGGGCATCGTCGGCACAGCAGACCAACTGGCCGACGGTTGGGCGTCATTGTATGAGCATTACACAGTTCAGAACACAGTAGAAGAGAGACTGTATATTCGCAATCAGATTATATTGGGCAAGGACTAATTCATAGCCGCACAAGTAAGTGTGGTTACGATAGAAGCAGTATCATAGTAATCAATGCTGCAATTACCACCGCTTGGGACAATTTGAGAGTCAACTAATTTAATAAATTCCTCTCCCGTTTGGCGAGCGCTACAGGTCACAGCCATTGCAAAGTCGCCGGGTTCGCAACTAGTTGGACAGTTGCCGCCGCCAAACATGCCATTAGGTGCGGCATTGCAAACCCTGACTACATGGTAGAACGGATTGGGAGGAGGGGTAACTGTTATTGACTCGCCAATAGTTATATTTTCAAATCTCTGGTTAGTAGAATGATTGATGACAATGTAAGTGCCAGGGGGAAGGGATGAGCAGGTATCGCCACTACCTTGGCAAATACTCACGGTTCCATTGGAATTTTGAATTTCCCACCAGTCATCGCCGGACATATCGGGCAATGCGGCAAAAGCAGCAGACGAACACAGCAGCGTAATAACAGCAAGATAGGTTTTCATGATTGATATCCAATTATCAGTTGTGAGGTTGTCGGGTGGTTGCATCCATCCGATAACAAGGAATTTAGCACAGGACAATTTGAGAGTTTAGGTAATGACACCATTTAATCGAAGGGCTAGGTAATGCCAGCAGGTCAAAAAATTGAATACGCCGAGCAGCGACCGCTTGCTGAATGGTCGGGTTATGCCAATCTACAGGCACAACTCGCGGCAGTAGGCGATGATGAAGCTGCTAGATCCGCACTAATCGCCACGATTCCTGAAGGGTACAAATGGTCAGCTGATGAGGCAAATCAGGTTAAAGAGGTTGTTAATAGCCTGCGTGATGATTTTGATGCGCATGCGGCCGACAATTCTGTGCATGGCGGCAATGGCTCGCCTACTGCACTAGCATCAGTCTTCACCACCGACAACCCAAACACTGGTGCATCAACGGTACTCACGCACGATTTGAACGAAAGAGCAATTACACAGGCTCAAGCGATTTCAGATGCACAAGCTGAAGCGTCTCAAGGTGTATCAAAAGCCGATAACGCGCAATCAACCGCTAATCAAGCGGTCAGCAATGCCTCTGCTGCACAAACGACAGCAGATAATGCAGGAACAGCAGCAGCAGCAGCTCAAAGCACGGCAGATGGTGCGCAGTCAGACGCAACAGACAGCCGCACAGCGCTGGATATCGTCGGCAAGACATACGCAGTCCCCAACAACACGACATTTGCAGCGCCAGAACAGCCTACTGCCACTGAGATAAAAGCCTATCAAGTCGCGAATTACCCGAGCCTAGCAGAACACGCTCTATTCAGGTACGAGACAGCCGACAACGTTCTATGGCTGTTCTCGATGGACAAGGACGGCACGATGCACTTTGCCAACAAGCATGATCCAGGCATGGAAGGCGGTATCTATGTGGTGCCTGTATCGTCACCTGACACGCTCAGAAGCGACGTTCACGCCAATAAGCTGCGGCACTACCGCATTACAGCAACAAGCCCGACAGTGGCTGTAACAACGCCTGATGGCGATGTGCAAGCGGTTGAATTCCCTGTGCCAGTACCGTTAAAGACGACGGACAAATTCAGGGTTGAACGTCAGAGCACGTCAGATATTTGGCTCAATGGGACATTTGAAGGCGATTCACCGATTATTGATCAGGATCAACGTTCACTGATGATTACGGCTAAAAGTGATTTGTCAGGTTG
Source organism: uncultured Paraglaciecola sp. (assembly GCF_937123705.1). Lineage (GTDB taxonomy): Bacteria > Pseudomonadota > Gammaproteobacteria > Enterobacterales > Alteromonadaceae > Paraglaciecola. The sequence continues at coordinate 2,372 of NZ_CAKZKO010000224.1, forward strand.
GTATTGGAGTAAGGCTTAGTCGTGAGTGATAACGAAACACCTTCAGCACTGACTGATCGTCAGGTGCGATTTTGTCAAGAATATATTGTTGATCTGAACGCTACACAGGCATATATCAGGGCAGGTTACGCAGAGGATTCAGCTGACGCAAACTCACATCGGTTTATGGGAAATGAAGGGATAAAGGCATATATCCAGGAATTGATGGATAGGCGTGCAGAAAGGCTCAGAATCACCGCTGATGAGGTGCTGGTTAGCATCGATAAGATGAGGAAGGCCACGGTCAAGAGTTTGTTTGACGGCGAGGATCGGGTTCTCAGGGTGTCTGAGTGGGATGATGACTTTGCCAGCGCTGTCAACGGCATTAAATTCACAAAGCAGAAGTCCGCAGGCTCTACAGCTGAGAATCCTATCTACGACGATGTGATTGATGTAAAGCTGGTAGACAAGAAAGGTGCAACAGAGTTGCTTGGCAGGCACCTGAAGTTGTTTGCCGACAAGGTGGAGCATTCCGGTTCCGTGACCCTCGCCGTGACCACGCCAGATATGACTCTTGAAGAGGCCACTCGAATCTATCAAGACAACCTAAAGGCGTTTGATGACTGAATGGTCGCCTGATTACCTGAAAATCATTCAGTGGCGCAATAATCAGTTATTTGACTTCAAGAACAACCCGAGCAAGCTCGCAGCGGCCAAAGTTTACTACCGCAGTAATCCGGTGCAGTTTATTGAGCACTGGGTCAACACATACGACCCTCGTAACGCAGGCAGTGACAAACCATCGAATATGCCATTCGTGCTGTTTGATCGACAGAAAGACATGATTGCGTTTCTGTCCCAGCTTATCGAAGAGCAAGAGAATGGGCTTGTCGAGAAATGCCGCGACATGGGTGCGACGTGGGTTTGCTGTGCATTCAGCGTGTATATGTTCTTGTTTCATCCAGGCTCTGCTATTGGGTGGGGTTCTCGGAAAGAAGCGCTGGTTGACCGAATCGGTGATCCAGATTCGATATTCGAGAAAATGCGCATGATATTTCGCTCGTTACCGAAAGGCTTTATGCCTAGCGGTTTTGATGAAAAATCCATGTCATACATGAAGATTATCAACCCTGAAAACGGCTCAACGATAACCGGCGAATCTGGTGACAATATTGGCCGAGGTGGTCGTTCACTGATCTACTTCAAGGACGAGGCTGCGCATTACGAGCGGCCCGAAAAGATTGAAGCGGCACTGGCTGATAACACGAACGTTCAGATAGACATATCGTCTGTTAACGGCCTGGGCAATGTGTTTCATCGCAGGCGTGAGGCTGGCGTTGATTGGGTTGGTGAGGTCGTCAAAGGGCATACAAACGTGCTGGTGATGGACTGGCGAGACCATCCGCTAAAGACTAAAGAATGGTATGAGGCACGACGTAAAAAGGCCGAACAAGAAGTCATGTCGCACGTTTTCGAGCAAGAAGTTAACCGAAATTACGCCGCATCCGTTGAAGGTATATTGATTCCGTCTGACTGGGTGTCAAGTGCAATAGATGCTCACGTGAAACTCGGGTTTTCGGACGATGGCGGGTATATGGCGGCGCTCGATGTTGCAGACGAGGGTAAAGACACGAACGCGCAGTGTGTGAGAAAAGGCGTCGTACTTCGCTCAATCGATGAATGGTCAGAAAGAGACACAGGCGCTACCGCTAGACGATCTGTAGCCGCGCTGGAGGGTAAAACAGCATCCGTGCAATACGACTGCATAGGGGTAGGTGCAGGCGTCAAGGCAGAGACTAACCGGCTTGCCGATGAGGGACTGATGCCAAAAGGGTTGAAATACATCGCATGGAACGCAGGCGCAGGCGTCTTAAAGCCTGATGACTATGTGATTGAGGGTGACAAGGAATCACCGACAAACAAAGATTTTTACACCAACTTGAAGGCGCAGGCCGGATGGGAATTGCGCAGGCGATTTGAACGAACTCACAAGGCAATCACAGAAGGAATTCAGTACGACAGTGATGAGCTGATCAGTATTGATTCAACGATACCACTACTTAGAAAGCTGCAAAAAGAACTATCACAATCGACTGTCAGCAGAGGCGCGAAATTGAAGTTATTGATCAACAAGACACCGGACGGGACGAAAAGCCCGAATCTGGCTGATGCGGTTGCTATGTGCTATTTCCCTGTGCCGTCGTCGTCTAGCTACACCCTAGACAACCTATGAACGTATTCGACGGCCTCAAAAGCCTGCTAGGCGGATTGGGCGACATCAACCGCGATAAGTCTGCTGGCATCTCGTTTGAGGAAAACACGCTAGACGATCAACAGCTGATGAACGCTTATTCGTCAAACTGGATTGCGCGAAAGATTATTGATATTCCAGCTGAAGATTCTCTGCGAAAGTGGCGGCGATGGGAATCAGATAATTCAGACTTGATTGAACTGGAAGAGCAACGGCTAGGACTTAAAGCAAAGGTCAAAGAAGCGTCAATCAAAGGTCGCATGCTGGGTGGCGCTGCGATTTATATTGGTACCGATCAAGAGCCAACAGAGCCTTTGAATCCTGAGACAATAAAAAAAGGCGGCATTAAATACCTAACAGTGATGACGCGCCGAGAGCTGACAGCGGGCGAGCTTGAGCAAGACCCGGAAACACCGTACTACGGCAAGCCTAAAGACTACACAATCAGCAGCCAGAGAGGACAAGTGACCATTCATCCGTCACGCCTGATCCTGTTCTACGGGCATGAATTAGCCGATATCTGGACAACCGGGGGTGCGTATTCAGGTTGGAGTGAGAGTGTCTTAAAAGCTACTTGTGATGCAATAAAGCAGGCAGGCGGGACATTTGCGAATGTGGCGTCCCTGGTGTTTGAGGCTAACGTGGATGTGATTCATGTTCCGGACATGCTCCAGAATTTAAGCAGCGATGAATATGAAAAACGGCTACTGAAACGATTCACGGTCGCGGCTACAGCGAAGGGTATCAATAGAACATTGGTGCTCGATGGTGAGGAAAAGTACGAACGCAAGGGCGCAACATTCACCAACCTTCCCGAATTAATGGAAGCCTTTGCGCTGTACTGCGCAGCATCCGAAGACATCCCGGCTACACGATTCCTGGGTCGTTCACCGGCAGGCATGAGCGCAACCGGCGAAGGTGATTTAAACAACTATCACGACAAGCTACAGGCCATGCAAACGCTTGACTACGGGCCTGCTATGCACCTGTTTGATCAATGCCTGGTTCGTTCGGCGGTCGGTAGTTATCCAGAAGGCACTAAGTACGAATGGACGCCGCTGAAACAGATGACCGAGGTTGAGCTTGCAGGGATATTTGCAAAGCTGGTGGAAGCGCTGAAGAACTTGCACGAAATGCACGTGTATAGCGGTAGCGAGATGCGTCAGATAGCCACACACAGGCTTACAGAGGTGGGCGTATTGCCGCATCTGGAATCACTGATTGATGAAAACGTGCATGTGTTGGGCGATATCAACGGCAATACCTTAAAAGAGCTGGTTGCAGCCGAGGCGATGGGCAAGGTTGATGCTGGGACCGCTATCGACTACCTGATTAACGCTGGCATGTACAAGGGAAAAACACGCGATCAGGTTATAGCGTCAACAAACGCAGAAGATGAACGCCAACAGGCAATAGCCGTGGGAATGCAATGAAAACAGTGAATTTTGTAGAAGACGCAGAATTATCCGGCGTTCGTGAGACCAGTGACGGGTATTTGGTTGCCGAGGTGCGATGCGCCAGAACAGGTATCCAGAATTACGCAGGTTCCGAAGTTGGGCTGATGGATCAGGATGTCGTTCGCGTCTATCGGCCAGAGGCGGAAGTGTTTTCAACTGATTCGCTGAGCACGTTCTCTGGAAAGCCAGTAACTAACGACCATCCCCCTGAAATGGTCACAGCTGATAACTGGAAGCAGTACGCGGTTGGCGACATTGGTGAGGATGTCCTACGAGACGGACAGTACATCCGAGTGCCTATCAAGGTGATGGATGCGGCGGCAATCAAACAAATCAAAGACGGCAAGCGTCAGGTGTCGATGGGATACACCAACAGCTTGTCAATAGAGCAAGGCACAACGCCAGAGGGTGAAACCTATGACGCTGTGATGCGCGACCTGAAGATGAACCATCTTGCGATAGTTCAGCGAGGGCGGGCAGGTAGTGACGTTCGCATAGGCGACAGCTGGGGAGCATACCCGATAACCAAAGATGAGAAACCAACGATGACAACGAAGACCATCACGGTTGACGGCCTGACAGTTGAAACGACTGATGCGGGCGCGAAGGCCATTGAAAAACTACAGCGGGATAATCAGGCATTGCAAGATGCTGCGACTACCGCTCAATCCAGTCACGATGCAGCGCTGCAAGAGCAGAAAGCAGCTAGTGATGAAGCTATTGCAGCGAAAGACGCAGAGCTGGCGACAAAGGATGCTGAAATCGACAAGCTGAAGGCCGAGGTGCTGACAGATGCTGATCTCGACAAGCGTGTTGCCAATCGATCTGCACTGGTGTCCAAAGCAACCAGCATCGTTAAGGATGCAAAGTTCGACGGCAAGACTGATCTTGAAATCAAGACCATCACTGTTGACAGTGTTCGCGGCGATAACTTCTGCAAAGACAAGGCAGACGCCTATATTGATGCCGCGTTTGATTTGCTTGAAGTGAAAGCGGACAAGTTCCGAGATGTTGTGAAATCGCAGGACAAACAAACACAGGATGATGATGACAACGGTCAGGATGCCTACGAAAAGCGGCTAACTGACGCTTACAAATCCACCACTGGAGCCGCTGCATAATGGCTATTCAAACTACTTATGGCGAAACAATGGATGCCGGTCGTATCGGTGCCATTGTTGACACGAACGATAAGACGCTTATCAGTCGAACTGCGGAAGTTGGCTCTATTGGCTTCGGTCTGCCTGTTGTACAAGGCGCGGCTGATGACGGCTGTTGGAAGGCGAAAACAGGCGATACCGCTATTCTGGGTATTTCTGTTCGTGACCGGTCTACTTTGGATGATGAATTCAAGGTTGGCGAATCCGTGCGTGTGATGACTAAAGGCGTTATCTGGGTGACGGCTGCTGTTGCGGTTGCCGCTGGGGAGCCAGTCACTGTCGTTGTGGCATCAGCCACGTTCAGTAATACAGGTGGGGTCGCTATTGCGGGTGCTACCTATGACTCTTCCGGCGATGCCGGTTCACTTGTAAAAGTTCGACTGGCGTAACGAGGGCCATTAGACAATGAAAATCAACTTCACCGCCGACGCAATGCAGGCGGCAATGACTTTTGTTGAAAAGCAAAAGACACACATCGAATCCGGTGTGAACGCAACGGTCTACCCTGAGATTCAGTATCCGTCTCTGATCCCGGTAGATACATCTGCTCACCCGTTTGCCAAATCAGTGACGTATTACTCTTCTGACAAGTTCGGAAAGGCAAACTGGATTAATGGCAATTCAGATGACATTCCACTGGCAGGCACTGAGCTGGCTCAACACGAGACACAAGTGTACATGGCAGGCATCGGTTACGGCTACGGTTTCGAGGAAATCAATCAGGCGCAGCTTATGGGTGTCAACCTGAGTAATGATGACGCGATGGCTGCACGACGAGCCTATGAAGAGATGGTTGATCGTGTCGCGCTGTATGGCGATGCATCAAAAGGGTTTCAGGGGTTGGTCAGCAATACGGCGGTGACTGCGACCAATGTTACAACCGGTGACTGGAACAATGCGGCCACTACTGAGGATCAGATTCTTGATGATGTCAATGAGCTGATTCTCGGAGTTGCGACTGACACTGCCTACACGTCAATGGCAAACACCCTTCTGCTGTCAAACGCAAAGCTGAGTAAATTGGCGACCAAGCGCATTGACGGTACGGGCACATCATTGATGGAGTACCTGCGCAAGAACAACACCTACACACAGATGACTGGCCAACAACTAACCATCAAGGGTGTTCGTGGCCTGGAAACAGCTGGCACGGGTGATGAGTCTCGAATGATTGCCTACAGTCGCGACCCTCGGGTCATGAAAATGCATATTCCTATGCCTCATCGATTCCTGCCTGTCTATCAAGACGGCCCGCTGAATTTCGTGATCCCCGGCGTGTTTCGACTGGGTGGCCTGGATATTCGTTATCCGCGTGAAGTTCGATACGGAGATGGCATCTAATGGCAGACGACAACAACCAGACAGCGAACGCGAAAGCTGCGAAAGACAAGCCGGTCAAGGTGAAAAACATGTCAAAGCAACGACTCAGTATTTGTGGCGTCGATATCGACGCCGAGTCAGAGGCCGAGGTGCCTAAGTATGCCGAGAACGGCGTACTCAAGCGCTGGATCGAAAAGAAGATCATCAGCGTATCGTGATGAGAGGATGGCGACCGGGTTCCGGCTCGGTCGCCTGATTGTATGGACTATATCGACGCAGTTTTCCAGGCCGCTCATGAGCGCGAAGGCTACGCGAAAGGCTCAGCCACGCGCATACTCAACTTTCTGCGTGAATTGGAGCTGGATATAGACACGAAGCTCAGGGCGCGTATTGCCCGCCTGAGTGAGCGTGACAAGAACAATTTCGTCCAGGGTCGTAGTCGTGGCCAGTATTCAACTGAGCGCCTTACACAGCTTCTGGCAGAGATTCAGGCGCTGTCTGTGCGATGGGCGAAGATTACCGAGGACAACATCAAGCTGTCGGCTAAAGAGCTGGCGGCGGCAGAGGTAGCGCTACAAGCCGAGGTTATGGCCATTCAGGGTGTATTAGGACCAACCGTATCAGTGCAGCAAGTGGTCAGTGCAGCCTATGCGCAGCCATTAATGGCAAGACCGTTGAAAGAGTATTTCAAGGACCAAGAGACAGCTGTTAAGCGAACAATCACCAATGCGCTGCGGCGTTCGTTTGTGTCAGGCGAGACAGTTGACGAGGCGGTCAAGTCGATTATTGGCACCAATGCGTTAAAGGGACGCGATGGTGATTTGCGTAAGCATCGACAGGGTGTTGAGATGCTTGTCAGAACCAGCTTTAATCATTTGTCGAACGTAGCGACGCAGGAAATGTTTCGCAATTTGGGTGTCCGTAAGTGGCGGTACTTATCGGTATTGGACAACAGGACTTCCACGATATGCGCTGGGTTGTCGGGTACCGAGTGGTCGGTATCAAACAGAAGAGCGCCATACCCGCCAAGACACCAGAATTGCAGGAGTCTTGCCATATGGGGTGATGAGCCGCTAGAAGGCACTCAGGCGTCCAACATGGCCAAGCCGGGGCAGGTTCCAGCCAACTTGACGTATGAAGAACTATTAAAGCGCCAGCCTGTCGCATGGCAGCGTGAGCAATTCACCGCATTACAGTGGAAGCTATGGCGCTCTGGCGAGGTGAGTCTTAGAGGGTTGTCAGACACCAAAGGCACTCGCGGCCTGACGGATGGGGAATTGAGACTCAGGTACGCCAGAACAATTAGGCAGCTAGGCGAATCTCGTCAAGCGGCGTAGAGTATAATTAGCGGACGCTTGGAAGGTTGCACCCGACCAAGCGCCCTACCAATCACTTAACGAATGAGGTTAAGGTCATGGCGAAAGCTATTGTAGACGGCGAAATATGTTCGTGCGAGATTTGCGGGTCACAGTTTCAATTTAATAAGCGAAAATCAAATAGATTTTGCGGGATGGCATGCTATAGAGCATGGCAGAAAGGTCCAAATTTCATTCCCGGTAGGACAGCAAAATTATCTGGCTTTTGCAAGGCTTGCCACGGACCGGTTTACAGGAGAAATGCGTCAACCAAGCGGAACGGGGATAAGTCGGATGTTATTTTCTGCAATAGAGATTGCTACGACAAATTCAGGGCAGACAGCAGAGCTGCCTATATTTCCAATAACTCAAAACGATGCAAAGGTTGCGAGCGGACAGTCAGGCCGGATAGGAGTGGAGCTAAGACGCCAGAATATTGCAGCATGGTGTGTCGCATCCAGCATAAACAACCAGACCCGCAACTATGCTTAAATTGCGGTTGTTGTTTTTCAGCGATAAAATGGTTCAAAGGGCGCAACAAAGCCACCAGGGTTGCAGGCGCAAAAACGTGCAGCCACCGTTGTAATATTGAGTGGATCAAGCGAAATCCAGAACGCAAGAAAAAGATAAGCAATGCCTTTCAGGGTAAGAAACACCCGAATTGGCAAGGCGGTTCATCAAGAGGTGTTGATGGAGGATATCGCGGACCGGGATGGGCGGCCATTGCGGAGAAGGCAAGGAAACGAGATGGGTATGTATGCCAAGACTGCGGAATCACTCAAGAAGCCCATGGGAAAGCTCTTGAAGTACACCACAAAATTCCGTTTAATCAGTATCAGGGCGGCAACACAAAGGCAAACCGGATGAGCAACCTGACAACCCTGTGCAAGTCATGCCACACAACTGCCGATTGGAAGTGGCGTCGTGAAAACGCAGTGCAAGTGATTATGTCATTTGATGCGGCCTGAACTAAAGGCCAGATACGCGAGCCTATTCCGTGAAAAATCAGCTCAGGCAGCGTAATATGAGCGCCATGCCGAAGCCCGATTTATCCATCGTTCAGCCAGGAATGCCCGAGATCAAGCGAGCATCCTGCCCGGTGCATGGCGTATTAACCCGCACCCTGATAATGGGTGAGACGCCGATGATGAATGACAAAGGTCGAGTGGATAACCGATGCCGTAAGGCGCACTATTGCCCTGAGTGTTTTCTGAAGGGTGAGTATCGAGAGGTTGGTCGGTAATTTTTCACATGACTTGCGCGAACCTCGTGATAAATTTATGCCAACTCAATCACGAATAACCGACATGGAAAGCAACAGCACGAATTACCCAGTCCCAGATGACAATACTGGTGGAATCGTCTTTCTCGGCATATTGGCGCTGGCGCTGCTGTTCGGGATACTGAAGATATTCGGCCCTGAAGCAGAGGCCAAGCCGATGACTCACGCAGAGCTACGAGATGAGGCGCTGAGTTCGTGCCGGGTCCATCACATCGAAAAAGGCGTTGATGTCGGCATATTTGGCGGCAGTCTGGTTGAGGATGTGGATGGAGGTCAATTCTTTGTCATTACTGAGACAAAGGATGGAAGGAACAGAACGTGCAGGATTGGCAAGGATGGTAAGTTCGTTATTGAATCGAACTAAATAGCCCGAACAAGCACGACCCACGAAGCCGCCGATTGAGCGGTTTTTTTATTGCCCACGATTTGAGATTCAATGAGCCGACTAACCATTACAGAAGCTGACAACCTGCTCAGTCATAGTGCTGCTTGGTTAGCACTGGATGATGATACAAAAGAGCGCCATATCAGCACAGCGATTCTGTGGCTCAACTACACGTATGAATGGCGTGGTTGTATTGCGTCATGCCCGGTCCCTCAGTCAACACTCTCTGGCTATCCGTACACGTTCCCGGCTGTCTATACAGAATCACAAGCAATGGAAGCCGCAGC
>NZ_CAKZKO010000225.1 GCF_937123705.1 uncultured Paraglaciecola sp.
AATTGATGGGAGTCAGTTTCTGTTCAGTGAACAAACTTTTAAAATCTTCAAAGAAGTTCTAAAGTTGTTCTTCTTTATTCTCTGCAAGATAAAAATGGCAATACTAAACTCGGCAGTGCCTATTCGGCTAAACCTGCGTACGGCAAAGATCCTGCTGATGTGATCAATTATGTATCCAAACACGATAACCAAACATTATGGGATCAGCTGCAATATGGATTATCAGCGGATATGTCGATTGATGACAGAGTCAGGGTGCAAAATATGGCCGGGACCTTACCTTTTATCAGTCAGGGTATTCCTTTCTTGCAACTTGGGGGAGATTTATTGCGTTCAAAGTCCATGGACAAAAATAGTTATGACGCCGGCGATTGGTTTAATTGGGTCGATTTTAGTTTGACCTCGAATAATTGGAATGAGGGATTGCCGCTGGCAGAAAATAATCAAGCTCAGTGGTATGCCATCGGTAATTTATTTGCAAATGACCAGACGCAAGTTAAGGGCACTCATATAGCGTTTTCTGCGGCGGTATTTAAAGAATTTTTAGCCATTCGTCAATCAAGTAAATTGTTTAGATTGACCAATGCACAGGACGTTATAGAGCGTTTAGGTTTTCATAATACCGGTTTAGGTCAAACTCAAGGTTTGATTGTGATGAGTATTGATGATGGCACTGACTTAGCAGATTTGGATCCGATGCTTGATGCGCTGGTGGTTGTGGTTAATGGCACATCTGTCGAACAATCTCATACCATTCTTACAGCCAGCAATTTTGAACTGCATAACGCACAACAGACCTCGGCTGACTCTGTGGTACAAACAGCAAGTTTTGTCGAAGGAGCTAATAGTGGAACCTTTACTGTGCCTGCTCTGACTACCGCAGTGTTTATAAAACCTCAAAACGGTGAGCAGGGTCCAGGTTTAGCCGCAGATGTGACTCTTAGTCAACCAGATGTTGCACCTTATGGCGACACTACAATTTACCTTCGTGGCTCGATGAATAACTTTGGTGATAATGGACTGACCGAATCCGATAGTTTTTCTTATGTTGGAAACGGCGTGTATAGCCTAAATTATGAATTAACCGCAGGCACTTATACCCTAAAAATTGCAAACGACGATTATTCGCTGGTCAATCTTGGTTTTGCCGAAGTACAATTTGGCGAAAACTCAGTGGCGGCAAGCGCTGACGCTGACGGCAATATCAGCGTTAATGTCGCAACCGAAGGCAACTACCATTTTCAGTTAGATGCTTTACAAGACACTCCAGAATTAACCATTAACAATGTATTGCCAACGGTAAATTGTGCCGCTTTAGCAGACTCAACTCAGTCTAATCCATTTAATATAAATGGTGGAGGGCAACTTTATGTGCGTGGCAGTCATTCAGCTTGGGGACCAGATGAGGCATATCGCTTGCCTTATAAAGGCAACAATATATACCAAGCAGTAGCTGAATTTTCTAGTGATTTTCAGTTTAAACTCGCCTCTGACGATGGCAGTTGGACCACTCAATTATGGGCACAAAAAGAAGACGGCAACATTTTTGCTGACAGCTTAGCGGTTGGGGTTAGTTACCCAGTTGCGTACAATGATGCAGGTGAAAACAACAACCAAACCAGCTTAACCGCTGGCACCTACAGCTTTTTGTTAACTCTAAACGAAGCTAACCCGTCAAAAAGTAATAATGTGGGTAGCTTGATTATTCAGCGATGTTCACCCTAGCCATATTTGGCTAAATAGCAACGCCAATACTTAAAAGTATTGGCGCTTTCAAAAAATGGGTTTTTTATCTGAATACGTATGTAACACTGTGTCAGTTCGACCGAGCTCAGGATATTATTTGCTTAGGATCATTCACGGATAATTGTTTGTATGTTACTGACTAAAAAAACTGAATTGTTGTTCAAGCATTTGCTAGGGTTATCTGTTCTTAGCAGTATATTGGCATGTAGCCCACTTATAGAACCCCAAAAAACTTCAAAGAGCAATACGTCTACATTGCCGCAAATTAACGCCATTTCGTCAAACTACCCGGTTGGCAAGCCTGTTGTATATCAAGTGTTCACTCGGCTGTTTGGTAATACCAACACTACCAATCAGCCTTGGGGTAGCATAGAAGAAAACGGTGTGGGTAAATTTAGCGATTTTAACGACGCCGCATTGCTCAGCATTAAAGAATTAGGTACTAGCCATATTTGGTACACAGGGGTTCCACATCATGATGTGATCACCGACTATTCTGCCTATGGCATTAACCATGATGATCCCGATGTTGTAAAGGGGCGTGCGGGTTCGCCTTATGCAGTAAAAGATTATTATTCGGTCAATCCAGACTTGGCCCAAGAACCAGCAAATCGAATAGCCGAGTTTGAAGCACTTATTGCCCGTACCCACAAACATGGCATGCAAGTGATTATTGATATTGTGCCTAACCATGTAGCGCGTAATTACCAGTCCTTAGGTAAACCACAAGGCATTAAAAATTTTGGTGAGTTAGATAATACCAATTTTGAATATGCCAGAAACAACAATTTTTATTACGTAGTAGCGGAAGACTTTAAAGTGCCTGAGCCCACTAATGGCTATCAACCTTTAGGTGGTGAATCCCACCCATTAGCCGACGGAAAATTTAACGAATCACCCGCTAAATGGACAGGTAATGGTTCACGTAAAGCGCAGCCTGATGCTAATGATTGGTACGAAACGGTCAAAGTAAACTATGGCGTAAAGCCAGATGGTAGTTATGATTTTGCCACCTTGCCGCAATCTTATCGAGACCAAGATGTGTATGCTCATGCGGCATTTTGGGCAGACAAAGACGTGCCCGATTCATGGAAAAAGTTTAGAGATATTACCCATTACTGGTTAGACAAAGGGGTAGATGGCTTTCGTTATGATATGGCCGAAATGGTACCCGTTGAGTTTTGGAGTTATTTAAACTCATCAATTAAAATTAAAAATCCACAGGCCTTTTTATTGGCAGAAGTGTATAACCCAAGTTTGTATCGCGATTATATTCAGCTTGGCAAAATGGATTATCTGTACGACAAAGTGGAATTTTATGATGAATTAAAAGCCATCATGCAAGGCAAACAATCAGCAGAGGTTTTACACCAAATCCAAGCTAAGCATCAAGATATTGAACAGCACTTATTACACTTTTTAGAAAACCACGACGAACAGCGCATTGCTAGCCCAGACTTTGCAGGAAAAGTGGGCGGGGCAGAGATGGGTAAGCCCGCTTTGGTGGTGTCTGCGTTAATTAGCCGTTCACCTACCTTATTATATTTTGGCCAAGAGTTGGGTGAAGATGGCAGTGAAGACCTAGGTTTTGGCGACCCAACTCGCACCAGCATATTTGATTATGGCAGTGTGCCGACAATAGTACGTTGGAATAATCAGGGGATGTTTGATGGCGGCCTACTCACTAAAGCAGAACAGCAGTTGCAACAGTATTACCGTAATGTGATGCAGATCTCCGCCACTCACCCCGCGGTATCGGGGCAATATATGCCGATTATGCCTGCTGCCAAACTTAACAAGGCTATTGCGCAGCAAGACTTAAATAAAGTGCTGGCCTTTGTTCGTTATCAAGGAGACAAACGCTTTTTAGTGGTTAGCCATTTTTCTCATACTAAGCCAATAAGTGTCGCGCTGAATTTTGATGCGCAGCAAATCAGTGTTTTAGGATTAGATAAAGGCACACATCAAGGTTTAGATTTGTTAACAGGGCAAAGTGTCAATGTCGATGTGCAAGCAGCTAATGGTGAAGTTTTGCTAAATTTGGCACCAATGCAGTCAATGGTGATTGAATTATGAAAATAAAATCTCAGTTTTTATTTGGGTTACTTAGCATAGCGTTGTTTGCCTGTAGCGAGCCAGAGCGCTCGCCAACGGCTAGTCCCAACGTTTCCATTTTACCGTACGAATTTGTTATGGATGGTTTAAAGAGGCAGCGTACAATACGATTGTATTTACCACTTTCTTATCAAGCATCAGACAAGTCCTATGCGGTTATTTATATGCACGACGGTCAAAATTTATTTGATGATTCAACATCCTATGTTGGTGAGTGGGGCGTAGACGAAACCTTAAATCAACTTGCAAAAACCCATGATTTTGAGGCCATAGTTGTAGGCATTGATAATGGTGGTGAATTTCGCATGAACGAATTATCACCTTGGGAAAATAAACGATTTGGCGAAGCCCAAGGTAAACAATATATGAACTTTATTGTTGAAGTAGTAAAGCCCTATATCGACAGTCACTATCGCACCAAAGCAGTTAAACAACATACTGCCATAGTGGGGAGCTCAATGGGCGGCTTGATTTCTCACTATGCATTGCATGCTTACCCAGAGGTATTTAGTAAAGCCGGAATTTTTTCACCTTCTTATTGGTACTCACAAGATGTGTTTAGTTTTACTAAGCAACATAAAGCCCAGCTTGATGCCCGAATGTATGTGATGTACGGCGACAAAGAAGGTGATGGCATAATAGCCGACACCGATAAAATGCAGCGCCAGCTTAAACAACAAGGTCACCCCAGACAAAACCTGTTGTTTAAGC
>NZ_CAKZKO010000226.1 GCF_937123705.1 uncultured Paraglaciecola sp.
GTTCCTCGTCGCTATAGTTTGCGATAGCATCAGACATTGATCGTGCAGCCGGATGCCCTGCCCCACGCCAGCCGTATTTAAAGCCTTTCAGCTGGCGCAAGATATATTGTTTGCCAAGTCCTCCAAGCGGAGGGCCCCTGAGTTCATTTACAATGACACCCCCATCTTTAGTCTGGCCAACATGACACCCCATACACTCGTTTTGATACACAATGGATTCGCTGCCTGCCATGACGCGGAGCGTCGGCAATACCAGGATCACCACGACCAGCGATTTTATGAATAGGCTGCCGCTTACAAATTTCACGCGGCGATTACCTCGGCTTGTATGGGTGACAACTCCCTGAATATATTCCCATAGAGATAGTAAAAGGCCTTCGATGAATGAATAATTTGAGCCTGCTCACTGGCATCTTCGATCCTGCTCATTAGCCCTTCATAGAACTTGATATGATCTTGATCCAGTGCACCATGGGATCGTAAATAGCTGAACGCATTTGCGGGAAGATTTAATACGCCTTGAATCTTATCTGCAGCCAAATCGGCAATTTTGATACTCGTACCCTCTAGCACATTAACCATGCCAAAAAAACCGAGCGGGTTTACCCGGTTTATCGTGTCGTAGGCATAAGACACCATGAGTTCAGTCGACAGGTTTGGCTGACTTCTTCTGGCTTTTTCCTTATCAAAACCACAAGCCTCAATATCGTTCAGTATCCATTCCTGATGACCAAGCTCTTCTTCGATATACTCAGCTACGGCTTCCCTCAACCATTCCTTACTCTCAGGTAACCGAGCACCGGTCGCCATTAATAACGGTGTCGTATGTTTTACGTGATGGTAGGCCTGTTGTAAAAATGCCACGTAATCATTCAAACTGATCTCACCTGCCAAGCAATTCTCAATAATCTGTGCCGACATCAAATAGTTACGCTCTGTCGATGTTTCCTGTTGCAGTCGTTGAAAAAAACTCATCGTTTATCCTCTAGCCAAATTGAAAAGAAGCGTTATCGTTGTTTTGATATAACCGGTTCAGACGCTCATCAAACTGTGATTTAATTTGCTCTCTTTGAGGGCGGCCATTGGCGGTTATATAAGGTTGAAATTCCTTATCCGTAATACGCAGCCAACCACCGATTCTGGCGTAATCCGGTAACTTTTGATTACAGATTTCTACCCAACTAGCAATGACATCATCATTCACCGACAGTGGTGCACTGACGACAGCAACAAGAAAAGGCTTGGCATCACCTAATACAACACATTGCTTAAACAGTGGCTTTGCCATCAGGACGGACTCAACCCATTCCGGACTTATATTCCTTCCAAAACTTGTGATCAATATATTTTTCTTGCGGCCATCAATCGATAGAAACCCATTCTGTAATTGTCCGACATCACCGGTATGAATTTTCTCAGAGTTCCAAGTGGCAGAGTCCTCGATATAGCCGAGGTGTACTGAACCTGTTACAACAACTTCGTTATTTTCAATAGCCACCTGACAGTGAGGTAATATCTGACCAACCGAATCAATACAATCATTAGTTGGTGTGTTCAAAGCAACTACTGAGCCACACTCAGACAGGCCATAGCCCTGATACACTGGCAATCCCAATTGTCTTGCCTGCTGAATCAGTTGCGGTGACACCTTGCCACCACCTACAGCAATAAATTTGAGGATCTCAGGTGATTGCCAACCCTTAAGGCAAGCCTGAACCAGCAATGTCAAAAGCTGGGGAACAAGAATTAGTGAATGAGGCTTTATACGATTGATGCAACTTAGTAGCGCCTGCGCATCAATACCCGAGCTTCCTAGCATGCCTCGCTCTTGATCCGATGGGATAACGACTTCTCCACCGCATAATAGAGGTGTATAAACACCTGCGATATTTTCAAGTAATGTACTCAGCGGTAGAAGACACAGATGTTTTGGGTAGCGGATACCAATGGCATCTGCCAGCGATTGCGCTACCCGCCACTGATGTTCCGTGCTTAGACAAACGCCTTTCGGGCTTCCCGTCGAACCAGAAGTGAACGTAATTTTCTGGGTCGATATGGGTAAATCCGTACCGCTGGAAGCGGTACTCCTCCAGGCATAAATGGTATTTACCGACGCCGAATGCTCATGATAGGGCATGGAAGTAAACTGGCTATCGATGAAACCGGGTAGCTCTGGCTTATCGTTCAAGAGCGTATCAACACCAGTTCGACGAAGGCAGCCCTGAATCTGGCTAGCGGAAAAAAATGCGGGAAGTGGTATAAAAACCAATTCTAATTCCTGGCAAGCCAGATCAATAAACACCCACTCTGTTGTATTGCCTGCGTACAACGCGACAACCTCTGACTTGATTCCACGCAACCAACTGATACGCTGTTTTACCTCATCTAACAGTTCTTTATAGGTAACTTGGTAGTCACCTGATGTGAGAGCAATTGACCTTTCAGGTATCAGGCTCGCGATAAATTCCAGTCGTTTCAACACACCAGGCATCTATTCTGACCTCAAACGACGGTAGTCTCTCAGGGAGCAAGCCAGGCTGGTTATATGACTACCTTGCCTTGATACCCATCCAGACAACTCCGCGTTTTGTGCTATCACGGCCATAGCGGTCTCAAGCTTTCCCACCATAACGCGAGGGTTATTCTCGTAATAGCTACCCCAGAGCGATTTATCCCCTACTAGCCGATCAGGCTCTGCGCCCTTTAGGTAATGTGGCTTAAACCCTAGGCGACATATCAACCGTTCGACCTGCTCCGTAACGGTAAAGACCATCCACTCATACCCTGCCTCTGCCAAAACCGCAGTCATCATTGCCATAAGTAGCGGCCCATAACCTTTGCGTGCAATCGCCAAGTTACCAATTTCTACCAGTGAGCAACGATCAACGGGCTGGTTTGACAAAGCAGCGACCTGCTGCTCAATAGGTAAATCCAGATATTGTTCCAGAAACATGGGCCGATACAGCCCCGGTCTCATACCAACCGCACCCACCAATTCCGTGTTATGACGAACACCAAAGAGCAGGGGTAAATATTCATTCAGCCGGGCGTTGTGAACCTGGAGGTATTTCTCGGCAATAAAACGCTCTAAATCCATTCGCTCAGCGCATTTAGTCTCTTGCAATCCAACATCTGTGTGTAATTCAGCGTCATATGGGTTGTAATGAGAATGGCTTCTATTAACACCTGCCTGAAACATGGGAAAACTCCAATCACTTTGCTCGTGGAGTTAACCATAGGGTTATTATCTTATAACAACCTTAGGGAGGTCAGATTCTCTAGCATATGTCTGCCAAAAACCCAAAATTTTGATAAATAGCGCACAAAATCAGTGCTCTTCTCTTCCGCTGGCCACCATGTTTCTCCCCTCATTGAAAGGTTTATTCTGGAAAATGCGCCTCAGAAAAATAAGCTTTGATGACTTACAAAAGACGGGGACAGTATGAGCAATAACTCGCCTGACAACATTGAACGTGAACTGACAACGAAAGAAGCCGCCGAGCTGCTTGGATTGTCACCCAGTACTTTGAGAAAGTGGCGCTGCACTGGAGAACGCCCAGAATTACCTTGGTGTAAGCGGTTTCGCAAAGTTTTTTACCTGGAATCAGAGGTCATTATTTTCAAGGAAAAAAATACCACATCCAACTACGAAGAAACCTATGTCTAGCCATCATGTCGACAATTCTGGAAAGTCCCTGATGTATATCTGTTGGCGTTTGCCGGGCTTGGCCGGGTTCGCTAACCGCTCATTCCCCGCTGGGGAACTATCGCCCTCTCAATCCCTAACGCTCCAGCCCTGCGGTCTGTAAAATCATCGAGCAGCTTCACTCACCTACACCCATCTCTCAGTAGAACATCAACCCACATGCTCAAGCTACTTTACTAAGGGGCCTTGCCCCTCGCGCATGGCAAGTGTAAAGCTTCGCGCTTCCTCACCCGTTCAGATTCCTTCGCGTTGCTCAGTCACTTAGCTGCGGCTTCCGGCGAGCCACTGGCCATTTGCTACCCCCACGCTTCGCCAGCGGGTCAGGAGCGCAGGGGCTGCGCTCATTCCCAACCCCCGTTTATCTAATCGATTAGAATTTTTACCGCAACCAGGATCAAAACCACCCCACCAAGCAACTCGGCCTTGCTCTCCAGCCAGGTTCCACTACGGCGGCCAATATGCACACCAGCGATACTGAACAATGCGGTAGTAACACCGATAATAGCGCAGGCAACCCAGGGATTAACTTGAAGCAACGTCAGCGAAAAACCGGCAGCCATTGCGTCCACACTGGTCGCAATAGCCAGCGTCAGCATCACACGATGGGTAATGATTGAAATCTCTTCCTCAACGCCTTCAGCAAATGACTCGTAAATCATCTTTAAGCCGATGCCAATTAATAGCATAAAAGCTAACCAAGGCGCAGCGGACTCTACCCAGCCAAGCAGGCCCCTTCCACCCAGATACCCAATGATCGGCATACCACCCTGGAAAAGGCCGAAATAAATCGCAGCCAGGGTAGCTAGATTCGACGTTTTTCGCTCTTGTTTTGCGCCCAGGCCCATCGAAACGGCAAATGCATCCATACTTAATGCAAATGCCAAAATAATAAGTTCTGTCATATACCTTTCACTGTATTCGTAGCCCTTGTAGAAATGCATACCTGTACTGCACCATTAAATGGCTGGAACAGCAAAATTCATTCTGTTGTGAGGCTATTGAGACTATATTTTGATCAAATCCTATAGGACATATGTCATATGCAATGACTTTTAGGTCACTCGCCCAGTTTTGACCCATTTCCTAAGCCGCCATAGTAAAGCTATCTCACCAATAAATGGAGAAAGCTATGGCCACAATTGCTCACGACTACAACTACCCGACTTATGCCAAGATCATTCATCTGGGTCTGGCCATATTTGGCATCGCGGCCTATCTAACCGCTGAGCTAGCTGTAGATGGGAACACAAACTTAGGCTACTTGTTGCACGCATATCTAGGGCTGTCACTTGCAGCCTTTATAGTAATAAGAATCATTATCGGATCTTTTTCTTCCGGTACATTATCGTTTCGAGGTTGGTCCCCCTTCTCTCGGCAACAGTGGCAACTTGCCTTGCTTGATTTCAGGTCACTATTTAAGTTCCAGATCCCTGAGCATAATCACCATCAGGGACTAGCCGGGATAACCCAAGCGTTTGGCTTGATTGTATTCACCTGGATGGCTCTCACAGGAGCAGGGCTTTTTATTCTGGATACCAGTGCCGAGAGTGAGCTATTCGAATTCATTGAAGAACTGCATGAGATCGGCGAAACTCTCATTCCACTTTATCTTGGGTTGCACGTAGGAGCAGTGGTTCTGCATACGCTGAGTGGAAACCCTATCTGGAAAAGGATGTTTACCAGCCAATGACTATACAAGGTTACCCCTATCAATGGACAACGTGAATAAATACTTGCCAGCTGCAGTACTTGCAGCTGCAATGTTATTCTTTGCGTATGACATTATTGTTGACGTTGTTTCCGGGGGAGACAGCTACTTACATATTGTTATCGAATTTGCGGTCTTTCTAGCCATATCCTACGTGTTATTTCGTGAGCTATTGCACGTGAAAGCCTTAAATACGGAAATTCGAGCAGAGAAGTCCAAAACTGCAAGGCTGGCCGGTGAGCTATTTTCAGTCATACGCTCTCAATTCGAACAATGGGAGTTATCGCCTTCCGAAAGCGAAGTCGCTATGCTGCTCATCAAAGGTTTCTCGATGAAAGAAATCGCTGAACTGCGCAATGTTAAGGAAAAAACGGTCAGGCTGCAGGCAACCAAAATCTATTCCAAGTCCGGATACTCCGGGCGGCACGAACTGGCTGCCCACTTCATTGAAGACCTTATGAGCGAAGTTTAGCAGCCCGTAACAAAAATCCAGTATCACCAAGCCAACGTTAGCTCTTTTGTCAGCTCTAGGCAGGATTTATTGATCATATAATCGGCCACTTTCTGACTCGCCTCACGTAGTTTTGTCATGGATGGGTGAATATAGTGGGCGTCGACACCTTCTCTTGCATGGCTCAATAGCTCGTCGATAAGAATTGGGCTAATCTCCAATTCTGCCCCAATAGACTTATAGGTTCGGCGCAAATCGTGGTTAGTAACCGCCACCCCTGACACATCTTTAACGATCTTTCTGACCTCTTTCGTATCCCTGTAGTGTCCGCTACCGGTGATGCCTGGAAATAAATATTCGGTTTTCTCCGGCAAGTGCGCCAGCCGATTACGGACAATAGCTTCCGTGACAGTATTCAAAGGCAGCTCTACTTGCGTTCCGCCCTTCTTGATAATCTTGAATGTTAACCGGTTGAGATCAATACCTGCGACCCGAATGGTCACTGTACCGGTTAACCTTACACCGGAAAATAGCATAAATAGCAGCGCATCTCGCCCATTTCTGAAAGCTGAGGTGTGGTCGTGCTCCCGCAGCCTTAAAACGGCCTTGAGATACGGTTTAAAATCGCCATCATCCAGACGTTCTGTGCGCCGGTTAGAACGGTTGATATTGACACCCAACTGCTTCATCGCTCGGCTAACCGGGTTTCGGAGGTAAAGATTGGACTCATCGTATTTGGCTTGAGCCCAATTCCATACTGATCTCAATATACGCATTGCGTTGTGTAGTTGGGTTTCTCCTTTACCGACTTTCTGCAAATACACGGTCTTCACCTGTTCGGCCGATATGCTGTATAGAGGCTCATCCAGTAAGTCCACCAACAAAGCCTCACATTTGTTCTTAATATCGATCAGGTAACGCTCACCGGGACGCCTCTCCGCAACAAAGCCATCAGGTAAAAACTCCCCGTCTTGACCTGTTGGAGAGCCAAATATCATGTCCCTGAAAGTTCGCTTGGCCGCGAATAGCTGTTGCTCATTAGCTTGCTCAGCGGCTAACTTCTGAGCTAGCAGCTGGGGGTCTCGTCCCTCTTGTATCTCCAGGAATAGGCTATCTGCTTTCTGCCTCAGCTCCGAGATCGGTACTTCCGCGTTTCTCGCTTCACCGACCTTCATGATCTGCCGCTTATACAGCCTACTTTT
>NZ_CAKZKO010000227.1 GCF_937123705.1 uncultured Paraglaciecola sp.
CTGGCGAGGATCGCCCGCGTAGGGCGTACCATCGGTGTCAAACATGGAGAGCATGACCTGGCCGTGGCTGCCGTCGGCGGCCCAGGGCGTGGGTAACAGTGATCCTTCCACCGGGCGACATATTCCGTCGGCGTCGCCGCTGGCAAAAACCAGTTGTTCGACGTCGCGGCCCCAGATATCCAGGCTTAGTGCGGTTTTGGGAAGTTTCAACTCACCGTCGAAGATGGTGCTGAGTTTGTGGCGCGGGACCCACTTGCCGCGCATAACCCCGTTGCAGTCGGGGAGCAGCGCTTCTATGGTCGTAATCTCAGGGTGAGCCCGCAGGAACCAATCGGCTTCAAGCGACATGCATCCACCGTACAGACATTGGTAAGACCGCACTATCCAGGGTTAGCCGGAGCCACTCAATACCCTACATGGGGCAAATCAAAGACGCGTTTCACAACTTTCAAATGCACCCTCCCGTTCGCCGTTTTACCTGGTTTTCAAACGCACGCCGCTGATGCTAAATCCTGCTCAGCGCGGTGACATGTAGATACTGAGAGGGTCCTTGCCCGCAGCCTCTCCCATACAGGACATCGCGTTCAGGAACAGTGAGAAAAGATCGGTTTGGGAACTCACGTCCAGTTTGCGATAGATGCTTTTGCGGTGCCTGCGTACGGTTTCCAGGGCGATATCCAGACGCTCTGCGGAAATGTGTGTGCCGTAGCCCCGCAGCATGAGCTCGAGCACGTCTTTTTTGAGTGATTGCAGCTGCTGATCCAATGAAGCACTGTCGGTCTCAGCATCCTTCGCGAACACCGTTGTGGTAAGCGTGGCCAATGTCAGGCAGACCGCCAAAATCATGCCTGGCACACTGCGCAGCGGACCTAAACAACGTCGGCGGCAAAACCCTGTGCCAAGAAAAAGGGGCGACGCAACAGGCATGGTCTGAGATATTGGCATGGGGACTATTTCGCTACTTGGATCCGGCGGTACCCGTGTGAGGGTTGCGACGCCAGAGGCGACTATTTTTCACACAAGTAACTGAAACACAGTGATTTATTAAATATAGCTTCCCTGCGCCCAGATGCAGTGCGTGCGACGCAGGGATTGTGAACTCGCCATCAAAGTTGCGACCCAGAACGCCGAAAAGCGATCGCCGCAGGAGTCAGCCAACTGTCAAAAGCACCATGACTCACAGGATGTGCTAGGTAATCTGCCCACCCGTGACCGAATCGATCTGACCAAATGCCAGATAGTTGGCCCAGTTGGTCGAGCTGCCCAAGCCATGACTGGGGAAAACCCCCGCTTGATCGAACGAGCCCTCTTCACCGTGCAAGGCCATGTAATTGAGGATGACCGTTTCGACCAACAAATTGACATTATTCGCAGCCGGCGTCGCAGTGGTTTCGACCGAGGCATCACTGCGCATCCAACCGACCTGCTGGCGAATAGCGGTTTGCTGCGCGACCGGATCGTAGACAAGAAAAAACGACGCGGCGGTCGAGGAGTTGTCACCGGTCCACACACCTTTGCCACGACCGTTTACTGAGCTATCAATCATGCCGTTACTGAATACTGAACCATCGGAAAACACATAGAGCATCAGTGGCTTGCCCATCAACGCAACAAAACAATTAAACAAGGTCACAATACTGACCACGGCAGCAATCACGGGCAACGAAACCAGATTAAGGCTGACCGTAAGACCAATCACGATAATGCCGAGTCCAAACCCCGTGACAGTTTGGAAATAGGTACCCACCGCAATAGTGGCGAGAATGGCGAGTAAAACAGGTAACTCCATTGGCAATCCTAATTAGGTCTTGTTTACTTAGTATGAGTACGAGCTTTAAGTTTGAGCCTTAGTACCTAAACTCAAATTCCGATTCAGCTCTTTCTTTAGCTTTTTGATCTTCTGTAGCGTTTTGATCTTCTGAAGCTTCTTGAGCATCAGCGTCAACATCCGTCGTTGCATTTGCCGTTTTACTTTGTTGTGCTTGCACAGCCGTCACCGCGATTACATTAAAGATATCTTCGGCACTACAACCTCTGGATAGGTCATTGGCTGGTTGATTCAACCCTTGCAACAAAGGACCAATCGCGACCGCGCCTCCTAGCCTTTCAGCAAGCTTGTAACCGATATTGCCAGCTTCTAAGTTTGGGAATATCAGCACGTTAGATTCTCCTTTTACCTCGGAATCGGGCAACTTTTTCGCCGCAATTTCAGTGACAATAGCCGCGTCGAGTTGAACATCCTGATCAACCGCAATTCCGGGGCAACGTTGCTTCACTAACTGGGCGGCATGACGCACCTTATCGACCGATTCATGCTTGGCACTGCCATTGGTAGAAAACGACAGCATTGCCACTTTCGGTTCTTCCATTAACAGCGTTTGAGCACTATTTGATGCGGCCACTGCTATCGATGCAAGCTCGGTTTCATTGGGGTTAATCACCAAACCACAATCACTGAAAATCATGCCGCCTTTAAGATTATGGAAAGGCTCACACAACATCATCAGAAAGAAGCTCGATACCAATTCACTGTCTGGTGCGGGGCCGATGATCTGCAGCGCAGCTCGCACTACATCTGATGTGGTATAAACCGCACCATTAACCGTACCGTCGACCAGTCCTTCCCTCACCATCAAATTGGCAAAAATCAGTGGGTCTTTGACCTTCTCCAATGCATCTTCATAAGTCATGCCTTTGGCTTTTCTTAACTCATACAGACGCTCAGCCAACACGGCTTTAAGTGCTGATGTTTGTGGTGAAACAATATGAATGCCCGCGAGGTTAATATGATGCAACTGAGCGGCTTCGATAATCGCCTTTTCGTCACCCACCAGCGTAATGTAAGCAAGCTGTTTATCTATCGCCAATCGCGCCGCTTTGAGTACACGAGAGTCTTCTGCTTCGCTCAAAACCACTCGCTTACGATCTAAGTGAGCCTTATCAATAATCCGTTCAATCGCCTTCATCTTAAAATTCCATTTATTGAGATTAATTGTTCCATAATTTATATTTATATTATTGAAATAATAAAAAAGGTCAAATTTTAT
>NZ_CAKZKO010000228.1 GCF_937123705.1 uncultured Paraglaciecola sp.
TTTTCCGGATGGCTTGTTTTTCAGGCGCTGTTTTATCTTTGATTCTGGTTTCAATTCGATACAGTTTTTGAATATGATTCAACGCCCAATTTGCTTTGCCCGTTTTTCCTTTGGGTTGCGCTTTTTCAGCTTCATCAAACTTACGCCGTGCATGTGCCCAGCAGCCTGCTAGCTTGGCTTTAGTTTGGTCATACCCTTGGTAACCATCCACTTGAAGGTAACCTGTATAATTAAGTAAAAAATTCGCAGGATAACAACCCGAACGACCCGGCTGATATTCATACAGTACGATATTTTTAAATGGGTTATTTGCAACAGGCGTGTCAGTACCTGTGCAATATAACCACATATAGGATTTTGTTTTGTCATCACTCACCACATTGACTGTGGTCTCGTCCGCTTGAATGACATGTTGCTCTAATAAGATTTGATGCAATTTGTCATACAGTGGTTTAAATAAACTGGCACATTTGATTATCCAGTCACTCATGGTTTGTCGACTGATTTCAATGCCGTGTTGTTTAAACATGGTTTCTTGCCGATAAAGCGGCAGTGCGTATTGATATTTACTGGTGATGATTTGGCTGAGTAAGCTTGGTGTTGCAATGCCTTTAGGAATTGGACTCGCTGGCATCGGGGCTTGTTTGATTTGAACTTGTGTTTCGTTTTGCTCACAGGCTCGGCAGCTGTATTTAGGTCTAACATGTTCAATCACTTTGATTTGAGCTGGAATAAATTCAAGTTTTTCAGATTTATCTTCACCCATTTTATGCATTTCACCACCGCAGCAGTCACAGCTTTTATTTTCGATGTCGTGCACAATCACTTCGCGTGGTAAATCAGCCGGTAACGCAGTGCGTTTAGCTTTTTTACGGGTGTAAGTAACGGTTTCGTTTTCAGCTTCAACTTCACGTTCTAACTCAGCGATGTCTTCCGCTTCGTTAAATAAATCACCTTGTGCAGGGTGGCCTTCGGTTGATTTACCGAATTGTTTTTGTTGGGCTAATTTGAATTGTTCTTCTAAATACGCGATTCTGGAATCTTTATCCGTTACTTGTTTTTCAAGTTCGGCAATGCGTTTGAGAAGTTGCTGCTCTCGTTCAGTCATAGGGGGTATTTTACCCTATAACTCGCTGATTATCTGCATGTTATTCAGATTAAAAGCTGATCAGGTATGAGCTAAAGTTATAAGCTCAAGTTTGATAAAATCAGCGGTTTATGACCAACAATATCAAAGCCATCGAGCAGCCAGTGCAGTTGTTGCTCAGATAAAACAAGCTGGTTTTCATGCTCGGCATTCGGCCATTTAAACTTATTGTTTTCTAATCGCTTATGCCACAAAGCAAACCCCGTTTTATCCCAGTAAAGGATTTTGAGTTTATCTTTGCTTTTGTTGCAGAAGATAAATAAAGCACCGGACATCACATTTAAATTCATTTCAGCGACAACAATATTAGCTAAACCATTAATCGATTTTCGAAAGTCCACCACTGGGCGGTGCAGGTAAATGTCACTTGGCTCAACAAACATTTTCATTTAACTAAACCTCTAATCAAATCAGACAAATACTGTGCAGAGGTTGAACCTGGCAATTTTAATTCTCCAACCTGCAAAGTCAGTGTGATATGGGCAGGCTCAACGATTTCTTGCAAACGGGTTTGTTCAGTTTGAATGGTCACTTTGCTGAAACTAGATTGGGCGGTTAATTGTTTGCGGTACTTATAAAAAGTGGACGTTGCTAAGTTATTTTGCTGGCAAAAATCTTGTATGTTTAAACCAGAGCCTGGTTGTCGGCGAATTAAATCTAGCCATTGTTGTGTTCGATTGGTTTGCATAACTCACTCCTGTTATTAAAAAGAAATGAGCTTAGCGAATATAAAATAAATGTTTAGGTGTGGTTTAGCCGACGGTTACATTTCTTCAGCTATAACTATAAATATACTTTGTTAATTCACATCTAAGACTCTCGATTACCAATTTGAAAATATATAACTTTGCAACCCTACAACGTAAAAATTAAGTTGTTCAGGCTAAAGAAGATGCAGTATGCCATTCTCTATTGAATAACTGAGCCCTAGCCTGACGAAGTAGCATAAAAGTGACTGGAGTACTTGCCATTGATATCAACCCTCATGGTATATGCATATATTAAAAAATAATATTAGTACAATACGTTAAGATTTTAGAGGCCGAAAACGATATTGCGAATCTTATAAACTGTAACCTAGTTTAATATGAGACCATGTCAAATCGCTTCAAATACTTTTCCCAAGAGTGTTCAGAGCAATACTCAATATGCTGTTGAATCATCGCCAATAAACCGTCAGGTATATTTGGCGGGAAGTCTAACTGTATACTTTTGTGCGATAAAAATTGCCTAATGACACTTTGATAATTGTGCCCATTAGAAAATACGTGATTGATATCACAACTTCCAAGATAGCCATATTTTTTTATGATTTCTTGCTCAATCATCTCTTCTGGGAAGGTAGGCATTTTTAAAAAAACATGCGATTTCACACCAATATCAATGAGAAACTTCCAATGCTCTTTGTCAACGTTTAAGTGTCTCAACTTTTTTAACGTTGCAATACCCGTTGGTAAGGATTTTAGTTTTGAATTAAAAGATATATTTAACTCTTCTAATTCAGTTAGATTTTCAATCTTATTAGAGATGCTTGTAAAGTCATTCCCCCAAAGCACTAATTTTTTAAGGTTAGGTAAAGTGAATAGCTCTTCCGGAATTTCGGTTAAACCTTTATTACTGAACTCTACAACTTCCAGGTTTTTTAAATAAGCTATTTCCTTTGGGATACAATCAACATAACCCCACACAGGGCTTAATTTCTTCAGCTGAAGCAACTCTTCTTTAGTCTCAGGCATTGGCTTAGCACCATGGATAGTTGAATCTTCCCAAAAAGCACATGCACTATTCTTGATCCCCCATAATACAAGAGAGTGTACCCAAGTGCCATGGCGCTCAATAAACTCACTTTTAGTTTCAAACAAAGGCTTTTCTAGTAAGGTACTGATCATATCGTAACCTTTTTGTTCATCCTTCTTAATAAAATCAGCTTCTACAGATTCATGCCATCGTGTTTTATATAGCTTACGTTTCTCTATGGCATAACATCTATATGTACCAAAAAACTTAAATGGGGGTTTAAAGTCCAAATTAAGTATATCTCTTTTGTACAATTCAGATTGACCATCTTTATAAAATGGGTATTGTGAAAAATCTTTGAATGCAGACATAAAAGCATTCTTGTCGAACGCTCTATACTTCCTAAAAAGTAAATGAAGCCTTTGTTCTATATCGTATGCATGTACACAATATTTGAACATAAGTACTTTATCTACAAGCTTATGGTTTTCGGAATTTCCATATGAGAATCGTTCATTAATGCTATCTTTAGAGGTATACCCTATTTTATAAAAGATACCTTTGTGAGTTTTTAGCCTTAAGTAATAGACGTACCCATTTGTATTATTTGGTCTAAGGGACATAATTTGTATAATAATATTGTGAATTACCAAGAAGATATGATTGACAAATAGCTAAATATTTTTATTTATACAATTCTCCTAACTTGGTACTAATTATTACATCATATATAATTATTTATATATTTAGAAATATTTTAAACTCTAGTTTTTTGCTGCGAGTAAACTCGTATTTGTATTTATATCCGCTTTACTAAAGTGCTTGTTGAAGTATATGGCAATAGCTGACTAAAGGGTACATTATCTACAGCAACCAAAATCAGTTTAACGTTTGGGAATAAACTTTCTCAACCTCTTTAAATACAGATGCCTTTTCAAGATTAGACAACGTAGTGAGCTTCATAGTCCTATCTATTGGCCGATGCGGTACAGACTCAACAGGTGAGCTAAGAGTAAGGGGTTTTCCAAGCTTAAACAAAACACATTCTTCAGCACCAGATTTCACTTTACCTGCTTGCTCAATAGTTAAACTACTTCGCGCTACTATTTGACAACCAATTACAGGCCATACTTTTTTTATAGATTTAGTTCGAGAGTTAATAGCACTCGTAGAGGCAATAGCTAAATACCTAATTTCCTTTAACACATTGAGTTTTGATTTTTTTGTGGCTGAATTAAAAGTAGCTAATGGGGTGTGATACCAAGATGCTGAGCCATTTTTGAAGCGCTCAAAATAACTTTTATCTCGCCCTGCCAACCCAGCTAAAGCAGCTGTAAAAACTAAATCAGGATATAGCATCTGCTTCATACCTGCATATGGAATTCGGGCTGCTTCTTGAACATATAAACTCTCTTCTATCTCTTGAGAGTTCTTAACATAGCTATTATTCCCATCACCCAACTGTTTACGTAAAAATTCAGCAAGCCAATAACTACCACTTTTTCCACCAGCACTTGGCAACAATGCAAATGCACCTATACTTATTTCATGAATAGCTTCGTTATAAGGGTTACTCTGTGGGTTAGCCTCTTGTTTAAAGTAGCCAGGGTATAAAGCAAATGCGCCAAATATAGGTCTGCTCTTGCTTATGCTGTCTGATTGGTTTTCTTTAGTTATATGAATTAACGCATCTCTGTAGCGGTGCATTTGATTTATAGCATCATCAGGCACAAAGTCTGTTGTATCAATATTGTCTTCATCATAGCGGCCTTGCTTCGTTTTAATGCGGTATTTAGCATCAAATATCCAAATAAATCGCTTAGAGTTGGGCTTGGGTAAAGTTACCTCAAGTACAATATCTGGCTCTTGGCTAACTAAATAAGACTTAATAGGCTTACCCTTTTTAGTAAACCTTGGCTCGTGCGCTAATCTTGCTTTTAGACCATCCTCACGCTCAAATTCAAACGCACCTGCAAAGCCGTCTTTTAATTGATACTCTAAAAAATCGTTTAACTGTAAATTATTTAGCTTTTTTGTTTTATCTTTAAAGCGCAGTTCATTTATTAAAATATTCCGAATCTCTAAAAAGCACCACACTTCGTATATTTCAGCGACAGACTTCATTGATACGCTTGATTGTTCTTCAAACACATCCAAATAGTATTTTAATTCTTGCCACACGCGATACACAGCGCTATAGCCCGTTTTTTGCTGCAAAACTAAAGATTCGCTATTAAGCCCTGTATACGTGCTTACCTCTTTAAAAAAGCTCTGATTTAGTGTTTTTTGTAAAGGTTTTTGCCACTCTTGTAATTCATTTAAAAAGCTATTTGAAAGGCGTTGCTTATCTGGTGCTTTATTTGCTTCCCTTAGTTTATTTTCAAATTTGGCAATACACTTTTTACTATTTGTAACCACCATTTTTATAAAACGGTTTTCAGGTGTATTTACACTAAGCTGCCTTTTTTCAACTTTATACCGCTTAGCGAACTGCTTACTTTTTATATCTTCTTTAACCTTTTCACTTAAACGTTGGGGTAAGCGCCCTTTCAACCTATCGGCTTTTGAATATGAAACATATGACTGTAAGCGACTGTGCGGAGCCTGAGTAATAACCTTAAGACCATCTTCAAACCGTTTGCGTAAATTATTAAAGTTAGCAAGCCACAGCAGAGGAAAGTGACCTCTTTGCTGGCCCTTAGAAGCATTCTGTTCTGTTTTTTCAAGTAAGCTAAAGCGCCATAGTGGGAACTCTTTATCAATCATTTTATACATAGCAGGTAAGTCGCTATGCATATCCATTTTTGTTGGTAGTACTTCAAAGGAAATATTACTTTTAAATACCTTTCCACCTGCAATAAACTCAAGTGGCAAACGCATCCAACCAACATCATTCCCCGTATTTAATGTACCTGTCAATCGAGCGGAAGAAGTTAGGCTCGCTCTTTTAAAGCGAAAGCTATCATTAATGTTTTGGGTACGGTGGGATAAATAAGCACTTTCAACTTCAGAGCTAAACTCCCATTCAAATTGATATTGTGTATTTTCAAAAAAAATGGGCTCGGCAATAGCTATGCTATTAGTGTGATTAGTCGCTTCATATTCTTTTTTATCTACTACTAACGCATCAACATCTAAAGAAGGGGAGAGCTTTATAGGATAAATCGATTCTGTGGCGAGTGTTTCAAGATCTGAACAAGCGATATTGCGTTTACCAAACGTGGCTTGGTAAACCTGTTTTCGTTTAAAAATATCGTTCGTCCAGATAGATAATTCAAACTGTAATGATTGCAGATATAAAAGCTCTTGCATTCCTTAGCACTCCATCCAGTTTAATTAAGGCCAAAAACTTGTAAAACCAAATGTTGTTAACCTATCTTCCATCCATTTTATTTTTTCTTTGCTCCGGCAAGCAATATGAATTAATTTATCGCCATCTACATTTTCACGGTACAAATCAGGTCTTGCTTTATCTGAGCCAGGCAATTCATTCCAAAAGCTACCAAATTCACTTTCAAGAATTTCTTCCAATTGTTTCAATATCGATATATCGACAGTTTCAACTGCGGCAAGCTTCTCGGTATCACCTTCAATACGGGGTAAAACTTTACACATTAAAAAGTCATCCCATACAGCTTTTAAGTCAACCTCTTCTTTGGGTTCGCTACTTATAACGGCTAATAGCAACTCGTTAAGTGCTCTGTATGCAAGCTTAAATGGAGTATGTGCCAACACACCATTTATTGCATTAATGAATGCGATGCTTTTACGACCATCTATATCGATTTCAGGGAGTTTATCGGTACTAGTCCGTGCATCAGAGTAAATAGGGTAACTCAATGTCTTATTGGTGGTTGTAGGTGCGAAAAAGTTATCGAAATCGTTAGGGAAAAAGTCGCCAAAATCAAAACTCAGCGCTCGGTCTATTACTTTACGAGAAAAGCCATGGGTAGTTTCATCCATATTTACTGTGCCAGCAACTATCAAGTTAAACGGAATACTTAAACCATATTCACAAATATGTTGCCACGCATCATCATAATTAGCATCCTCAAACCCCAGTTCCTCACGTAGCCTTTCAATATTATCGATTGATTGAATTATAGTAGCTTTTAATAGTGGGTCACACGAGTATTGAAAATCATCTTCATCCCAAGCCCAACACCTTGTTTCAATAACTGATAAGTAATCCGCAAAGTACTGTTCAACAGGCGCTAAATTCATTTCGTCCAAGCAAAGCCAATATGGTTTTATTGCATCAATATCTGATACGCCACCTTGAAGGCATAAAAGCTTTTCATTTACTGATAATGAAATACCTTTATCAAGTATTTCACGCCATGCTTTAGCAATAAATTTAAGTACATCCGTTACTACAAACTCAGCACTCCCACTTAAACGAGACACATACCCCAGCAAATCACTAGGCTCATGCCAGTCAGGTCGCACAGATGTTAAGCAGTAAGTCTCAGCTAAGGAGCCTGTTAGCTTCGCCTGCTCTCTGACAAAGCGAGTTTTACCTGTTCCTGATATACCAGCTAAAAGCAGAAAAGGCTTAGATAAAGGCGTTACAGTATCTAAACTAAAAGAAGTTAATAAATGAGCTTTATAATGTTCATCAGATACATCTAGAGTTTCTCCTAATGGGTGTAACTCTTGATTCATCAACTGTATAACTTTATTTTTAGTTCTATTTCTCCCCTGCTTAGGTTTCATGTAACCAACTACAGGGAAATTTGCAATTATTGTTTCGATAACACTGCGGTCATTACTACCAGAGCGAAGTTCTGTATCTACATGTATAGGAGCCCCACCTTGAAGTTTGTGAAGTAAAGCTTCAATTCGTTCAAACCTTATTGAGAAATTGTTTTCACCACGAGATACATTTACCCTTCCTGTTCCACTCCAATCAGTGCTTTCTATAATGACTATATTGCGGCCAGTAATATATTTAAGTTCTACATTAACTAGCTCGTCTATCCATGTTTTTGTTTGTTCAATATCCATTTTCATTACCATTCATTTTTATTTTTCTAAGTAATCTTTTATTGTAGATGCAATACCATAAGAAAATAAGTATGGCACTCCATTACCAATAGTTTTAAACATTGCACTTAATGTCATAGTCTGAGGAAATTGGAATTCCTTTGGTAAAGATTGTATTGCCAGCGCTTCAGCTGCTGATAACCTTCTTGCCTCATATGGATGGAGGTGAACCTCATTATTACCATATGCGGCAGTTGGTGAATATCTATATCGATGCAACCGCTTATAAGATTTTTTAGCTGTATCGCCTTCTTCTATAACTAGGAACTTAGCAAGCCCAGCTCTTGGCGTAAAGTGAGCTTTAGCGTTCGGATGAGCACTTACATCATTTTTATCAAACCAATATTGAATTGTAAGGTCTTCGGGAACATTATCAGGAAAGGGGGGCTGCTCTCCAAACTTATTTGTACTGGGCCAATTAAAGTCAAAAGCCACTCGATTGGGATACTTCATATATTTTTCCCATTCAAACTTAACTTCTAATTTAGCTTTAGTATTTTTTATACCAAACAGTATTATTCTGTCACGATCTTGGGCAACACCAAATTCCAATGAGTTAATTAGCCTATTATCCAGTGTGTATCCTGCATCTGAAAGTTCACTTTTTAAGCGCTCATAAAATTCACGATGTTTCTTCGTTCTCCATAGCCCTTTTACATTTTCAAATACAAACCAATCTGGCTCAAACTTTTTAATACAATCAATATATGATTGTGAAAGCTTACCGTTTTCACCCTCTTGCCCCTTGTTTTTCCCACCTACAGAGAAGTCTGGACAAGGTGGTCCTCCAACAAAACCAACTAACTTGCCACTGGCTTGCTCTGCCTTAACACTCTTAGCTAGTGAGCATTCATCACGCTCTTCTAAATAATCCTCGATTGAACCAGTATGATAACCATACTTGGGTTGAGAATGCCCCATCAATTGACGACTGTTCTCATAAGCATTGATAAATGATTTATCTATCTCATTAACAAAGACAACATCAAACCCAGCTTTCTCAAAGCCTAGGTCTAAAAAACCTGAGCCAGAAAAAAAAGAAAAGATCACACTATTCAAAATACATACCTATTAATAAGCTTGAAAGCTTTGAAAACTTGACCATACAGAAATTGTTTTCTCTCTATAATTAAAGCTGAAATAATTAGTTCGCAAATGGTTTCAGCTTGATTAACAGAAAATAAAGATTTAAAACATTAGCTAATTGGATGGCAGTTTCAAATGATGGGCTATATTAGCAATTGGCAATTATTAGGCAAGCTTTCAGTATATTTAATAGGGCTCCTTCCATATGAATTTTAGCTAAAAGCTAATTCCACGACTTATACCTCTCTTTCCCCTAATCTATCCATTATCCAATCATCAACTTCAGATTCTAACCAAGCTACTGATTTAGCGCCTAGCGATACTTGCTTTGGGAATGTGCCTTCTGCAATAAATTTATAAATGCTTGAATGGCCTAATGATGTTTTTTGTATAACTTCTTTTAATTTGATTAAACGCATCGAATTTCTCCGGTTGGTTATTAGTTCATAACCTTTCCGGGGGTAGTATTTTTTTATGCCCTCAAACAAAAAACTTACACATATACATCACTAACTTGCATGAACCACTTAAGAGGAATTTACAATGCAAGCTAAACAGTCGTTTTATGAATTTAAACACCCCGTAAATGATGCCCAGATACTTGAAGCAGCTGCATACATAATCGCTAAGAAGCAGTTTAGAGATGGCGTATTGAATAGCCCTAATGATTGCGAAGAGTACTTAAAACATAAATTAGCGATACATGAGCATGAAGTATTTGCCGTACTGTTTTTAGATAGCCAGAACCGCATATTGGAGTTTAAAGAGCTATTTAGAGGCACTATTAACGCTGCTAGCGTTTATCCTAGAGAAGTTGTGAAAGAGGTGCTGGAGCTTAATGCTGCGTCCGTTATCCTGGCTCACAACCACCCCTCAGGCGTTACCGCCCCATCTCAAGCAGACAAGCTTATTACTACCAAATTACAGCAGGCACTTAACCTAATTGATGTATCTGTGCTTGATCACATCATCATTGGCGAGAACACGTATTCATTCGCTGAGCATGGCTTAATTTAAAAGGAGATAAATATGGCGTTAAAAATAGAACAAATATCAGGCTTTAAAGTGCCTGACTCTTTTATTGGTGTGATTGTAAGTGCAGTTACTAATGGAGGTGATTCTGTAGGAGCAGCTAAGGCGGTTACACTTAACTTTAGAGATCCAGATTACAGCCCTGAAGCTGGAGGCTTTCACCCTGTAGAGGTAAGGCTAGAAAAGCAGGCCACCAGCTGGCAGCTTGTTTATATTACTGACTTTTCGTATCAGGGTCGCCATACCCCTGAGCTAATAAAAGAAATTGATGTGTGCTTTAGCATTAAGCAGGTTTATCACTTTCTAGCTGGTTGGTTGAATGCTAGGGAAGGTAAAGAGTTGTTAGCCTTGTTCATTTCAAACTTTGTTGAGTACTACAACACAGGCTGTTATCAAGTAACTATTACGACTGAATAGTTGGAGGTTTTTATGGCTGAAGTACAAGCGGTTAAAGCTCTTGATACAGTAAGACTTATTAGTTATTTGCTAGAAAAGCGTTGCTCAAGGCAAATGAGTCAAATATGGAATATTGGCTTAAATCTCGCGCTTAGAATATCTGACTTACTTGCAGTGAAGTTCACTGACATAAATAACGATAGGTTAATTATTTACGAGTCAAAGACCTCGAAATTAGCTGAAATAAAGCTAAACGATAAAGCACTCAACTTAATCAACAAAATTAAACTGACTCATCCGCATCACATCTACTTATTTCAATCATACCGAAATCAACAAGCAATTAACTCAAAGCCTAAACCGCTATCTCGTAGAGCGGTTACAAAAGCATTTGCGCTAGTTGGTGAAGAACTAAACATTCATTTAGGTACTCACTCAATGCGTAAAACACGCGGTTATCACTTGTATCAGAAAACCCACGACATCGCCCGAGTAATGAAAATGCTTCGCCATAGCTCCGAAGCAACAACACTTCGTTATATAGGCATAACACAGGAGGAAATAGACAAAGACTTTGAAGAACTCGAGCTATAACCCTTAGTAGCGTCATTCTGGCGCTGGTTTTACTTAACTAAAAGGAAGGCATTATGTCTTTAGATAAAGCCGTTTCATGCGGCTTGGTTGGTAATGAGCTATCTAAACAGATAACTGGCAGTAATGACTCTAGCGTAAGCAGAACAGCTGTGGCTATAAGCTCCGGTGCAGCTGCTGGAGCGCTTACATCTGGCGCAATAGTAATTGGTGCAGGTGTCGCGTCTGCGCCTGTTACAATCCCTTTGGCGGTAGCTGGTGGAGTAGTTGCTGGCATTGCTAGTTTGTTTGATTAGTAAAATACGAGTGCTCATATAGAGCACTCTTTTAAAGTGTAATAACACCGTTTATTTTTTAGGTTCTCATAATGGTATTTTGAGAACTTGCCAGCCCTTGTCGCATAAGGGCCTAGGTCTATTTAACTAGTTGAAGGTCTCAAAACACTGTTAAGTAGCTTAATGGGAAGTTGATTACCTCCTACTGCAACCAAAGTAATTATCTTTACTACCAAAAGCTTTTGTATCAACTTTTGCAAAATAACTGACTCTAAAAAATAGCTGTTTAAAATCCTCTGCAAAGTTTTCACTGTTTCTATTAAGCCTGTATGTATGATTATCAGGAAATTCTACACACTTACCTGCATCATAGGTTTCAATCCCTATAGCCTTGGCCCAAGCCCTAATTATACGAGAAGCCATATTATCACCATTACCTTGATAGCTACCTAAACCATAATAAGTGTCTTTATTCAGAAATATGGCGACATGATAATGAGGCATGCAAGAGCTATCTTGCTCTTTAACCCATATATATCTCAAACTACTGTGGTGGGCATTACCATTTCTTTTAATTTTACCTTTAATATCACGCTGTATTTCTAGATCTAGATTCTTAAAAAAGCTTGATATATGGGATGTTTGTAAACTTGCAATTTGATCAATAATGCCAAAGCTAATTGGAAACCTTAAATCGAACCTAATAGCTAAAGTCCTTGGGTGCTCATTCAGGCTTTGAGTTAAAACCTGCTCAATAGATATTAAATAATTTTGTATCAAGTCTCCGTTATTCCATACAGGAATATTCTTGTAGAAACCTCCTTTATTTATCACTAAGTTCCTATTAACTGGATGACGTTTATTCATTATTTTCCTCTTGATTTTGGTTAGTCACATAAGAGGTGTCTCCTTAGTAATTATTTATCCATTATTCCTTTATATGCTCGAAGAGGTAGTGCCGTGTATATATTACCTATACAGAAAAACACCCCATCAGGTTTGTGTGGTATGAATCAAAAAATCATAAGCTACCTAGTTGAATTTGACTCAATGAAAAAAGAGAAAAGTAGTACCGATGTGGGATCAATTCATCTGCCTATAAAGCTTAACATTTGCTTTTTAAAACTGACATGTAATAGAGTAAAAAATAAAAACATAGAAAACACACACCAAAAACAGCTGAGAGCTATTAAATTGGTACCAAAAAA
Source organism: uncultured Paraglaciecola sp. (assembly GCF_937123705.1). Taxonomy (GTDB): domain Bacteria; phylum Pseudomonadota; class Gammaproteobacteria; order Enterobacterales; family Alteromonadaceae; genus Paraglaciecola. The sequence goes on from NZ_CAKZKO010000228.1 coordinate 12,519, forward strand.
GATTTATTATGTTACGTTTTTTTTACGAAATATATGTATTTTTTTATGAATTAATTACTTATTAAATACATTTTAGTTATGCTATAAACAGGTTTTATCTGACAGGGAATTACAAAAATGTCATGGCTAGAAGTATTCAAGAATGATGAAAGAACGCTGTATTGGTTGGTTAATTATATTCATCACAATAATTTATTGTGCGTTGAGTACTTCCCTACAAATATCGAACAAGCTCGTGAGATTATTCAAAGATGGGAAAGTGAATTTATTAATGGCGTAAGCGAACGTTCAAAACACCAATTAAGCAATATAATGGGGAACTACATTGCAAATGTTCTACCTATTGAGAGCTTTGATTGGCTATCAGTTAAAAACCCAAAACAACTATCTTGGGTACTTTTTTACATAAACCTTAACCCTATCCCACAGTTTCATTCCGCTCTACCAGATAAGTACTATAGAAATTTTGCAAGCAACATTGAGGAGGCATATCCGCTGATAATAAAAACTTTTGACGCAGCAATGACCCATGATGGACGTAAGCAAAACTATTTATTAGCCTTAAAATGCGCATATTCGCAATATGTAATAGGTAAAAGCCCACTTCCCTGGTTAGACATGAAAGATGAGGAAACATGTAGTTGGGTTTGGCGTTATCTAGTAGAAAAAGTAGAGGAGGCGTCGAAGCAAAAAGATGTGTTTCAATTTATAAAGCCTATTGATAACGAGACAATATATTGGTCATGTATTGCACTAATAGGTAATTGGGAGCTCTTAAAAAATCGCTATGTAGAAAATATTGATAAACCGCTTTTTAATCATATCAAAACAATCAAACCTTCTAACACTACGAGTGTGAATTTAAAAACAAATAAATCTCTTCCTACAGAGTACTTTTTAACAGCTCCCGATCTAGGGTGTAAGTATCAAATTAAATTTCATGCTGCCGACTTTACTATTAATCAGCTCACTACTACGCCCTCTACACCTCTAATTACATTAAATTTCGATAAGTTAATCAGCACAGATATCAGATTTCTCACTATTACTGCTCCCTCGACATCTCTAGTTGCATTTAAAACTATTGGTATTGTTAGAGTTAACTTATTACCTAATTGCACGTTTACTTACATTACCGAAAAACTTAATCAGCCTTCGGCTTTAGACGACTCTTTAGAAATTAATGGCACGCTACCCGTATCAGTAGATCTTTTACCTACTCAAAAAAATCTCATTGCCTACTTATACAACGCGCATAAGCAAAAAATACATCGTCAAAGAAATAATAGCTTATTAGGTTTAAATAAAGCCAACCAGAAAAAGCTAACCAACTACGCTAAAGAGCAGAATACCACTGAAAAAAAAGCCCTCAATGAAATAGTCAAAGCAATGCTTGATTAGGTTCTATTACTTTAAATTAGCTTGCTCAACAAACTCACTCCACCAGCCCATTATTGGCCTGCGTTGCTCTAAATAATCCGAGCGGTTATATGCCGCTCTTGTTTCGTTTTCATCTGCGTGGGCTAGGCAAGCTTCGACCAAAAGGCTATCGTAACCTTTCTCATGAAGCGCTGTAGAAGCAACGGAGCGCAAGCCATGGGCTACCAGCTTACCTTTGTAGCCTAAACTACGTTTAATAGCTGCATTAACCGTATAGGTACTTGCATGGCTCTTTTCATTACGCTCACTCGGGAATACATATTCATGGTGACCGCTGAGTGGTTTCATTTGATTAAGTATTGCTAAGGTAGCTGGTGTTAAAGGTACTCTATGGGACCTTCTACGCTTCATTTCTTCAGCTGGGATCACCCATACAGCATCTTCAATATTAATATCGGCCCACTTAGTGCCTGCGGCTTCTTTTGAACGAGTCATTGTGTGCAATTGCCACAAGATTAAAAGCTTGGTTTTGTCCTGAATGGTTCGAGAGTTATTCAAAGCCGTTAAAAAATCAGGTAGCTCTTCAGGTCTAATCGTTGCCATATGCTCGACAGTATTTTTAGTAAATACTTTTATAATTTTTGCTAGTGGATTGGCATTGATAAAACCATGATTTACCGAGTAATCCATGATCTGGTTCAAGCTTTGGCAAATACGCTTAATTGTGGAGTGTTTACCGTCAGTCTCAAGTGGCCTAAGTATTTCAATAGTATCAATCGCTGTAATGCTCTCTAACGGTATATCTTTCATCTTAGGAAAAATATACATCTCAAGCGTTCGCCATTCCCTAGCTGCGTGATGGGCGGTCACAGTAGGTTGTTTTCGTTCAAACCAAAGCTCTGCGGCAGCTAAAAATGTATTAGCTAGCTTTCTATTCGCTTCAAGCTTTTTAGTACTTTCGTATTCTTTAGGGTCAATGCCTTTAGCTAAAAGCTGCAAATAGTTTACTGCCACACTTCGGGCTTCAGCAAGAGCCACAGCAGGGTATGCACCTAAGGAAAGCTTGGTGACTTTTTTATTAACTGTATATTTAAATCGCCAAGATTTAGTGCCATTCGCTCTAACACGTAATACTAGACAGTTACCATCTGAAAAGGTTTGTTCTTTTCCTGTGGCTACAATTGATTTTATCTTGCGATCAGTTAAACGCATAACTCGCAGAACCTATATATTAAGTTAATAAAGTGAGTATATAGTATTTTTATAGTCGGGGGTACTGAACGGGGTACTGTGCGGTTCGGATTTAGCTATCATCATGCGGAACGTGACGGAATAAAACAAAGATAAACCACTGATTTTAATTAAACAAAAAACTTCCTACGTATGAGGGCGGAAGTTAATACAAGCGCCCAGGGAACCACTGGATAGCCATTTTTAACTCCTAACGTATAATTAACCGCTATTTTAACTGGCAATTCATTTAATTGCGCTATACTGGCGCAAATTTTTTCAGATTAGTTGTTATGGCTCTTAAATCCACCATTATGAAAGTGCAGTTATCGCTTAGCGATATGGACCGCCACGTTTATCAAGATTTTAATTTAACCTTGGCTCAACACCCATCAGAAACCGACCAACGGTTGATGATTCGCTTACTCGCTTTTGCACTCAATAGCTGTGATGGTTTAGAATTTACCAAAGGGTTAAGTGCTGATGATGAGCCTGAACTTTGGCATGTAAGCTATAGTGAAGAAATAGAACTATGGGTTGAGCTTGGCTTACCAGATGAAAAACGCCTTAAAAAAGCCTGTAATAAATCTAAAAAAGTGGTGCTATATACTTATGGTGAAAACAATCAAGAAATTTGGTGGCAAAAACACCAACCTAAATTGTATGAATTTAACAATCTAAGTATTTTTAGCCTTGATTATGCAGCAACACAAGCACTTGCTGCTTTGGTTGATCGTGGAATTAAGCTCGCCATTACCATTCAAGATGGTGAAGTATGGGTAAATACCGATACAACCAATATTGAAATAAAACCGCTACAGTTAATGTAATTACGGTAGTTATACCAATTGCATAAAATTAGTTATGTATTATAGCGACAAATAAATAAGTCGATAACATGGCGAAAATTATGACATATAGTTGTTCTATCTAAATAATTTTTAACGCAGGTAGCGGATTATTTAATACGCTAGGATGATCATGTTTTTAATAAAATTGGTATTAGGGAGCATATGAAAGTTAAACACGTTATTGTTTTACATGGCTTGTATATGTCTGGCTTTGTTATGCGCCCCCTTTGCTCTAGGTTAGAGAGCTCAGGCGTTAACGTGTTAAACCTTACATACAATACTCTTGACCCAAATCGTGATGCTATTTTTAAACAAATAGATGAGTTTATTGGTAATGAGCCCACAGCCTTAGTATGCCACTCTATGGGTGGGTTAGTAGCTAGAGCTTACTTAGAAGCTAACTCAGACGCGAGCCAATTCGTTACAAAAGTAGTAACGCTTGGTACTCCGCATCAAGGCAGTCACATTGCACAAAAAATGAAACAAAAAGGGTTTGAAGCTTTTTTAAAAAATAGCGTTGAGTTTTTACTCACACAAAATGGTAACTGGCCATTTAAAGCAAAGCTTTATAGTATTGCTGGCGACCTACCAATCGGCTTAATGCCTCTTATTGTAAAGGGTAGCAAGTCAGACGGCACGGTTCTTCTTGATGAAACTAAACTAAAAGGTATGGCAGAACACAAAGTGTTTCACTTAAGCCATACCAGTATGATTTACTCACGTGAAGTGGTCGATTATATTTTAAAGTGTTTAGGCGAAGGCAGTTAATCTTCTGCTGCCTCAGCTATTTTATAACTTAGTATAACAATAACCCCGAGCACCAACGGAATTGGCGCAGCTATATAACCAAACACGTCTGAGTTAGCGATACTTGCACCCGCTAGATGAGCTACTAAACCAAGCACAAATGCCACCAGCGCAATACATACCACAATTAACTCTGCTTTATTTTGTTTGCCTGTTTTTGCATACATGTTCACTCTCCTAATTAATTCAACGCCATTATTATGCGCTTTCAAAAAGAGTGATTTTTGACCTAAATCAAAAAATAAATTAACAAATTTAATAACACCTTCTAAGCTTGTTTGAGATCATATTTTACGCAACAAACCACCTTAAAAAATTGAGGTGAATTTTAATAATTAGACCCCATGTCTGTATAGAGCAAACAAAACTTATGCACCAGTCATCTAATAGGTTTTAACTATTAACTCTATAGATATAAACAATTTTACTAATCTAACTAAAAAAGTAATACTTTACTCAAGTTAACAAACAAACGGTTCTTAAGGAGCAAGTTATGTCACATGTAAATGCAATTGGTTTAAACAGCGCAAAAAGCGACGACATTGTAAAATCACTTAATACTCTACTGAGTAGCTACCAAATACAGTATATGAATGCTCGTGGTTTTCACTGGAACATCAAAGGCCGTAACTTTTTTGAATTACACGTTAAGTTTGAAGAAATTTATAACCTGTTACTTTTGAAAGTTGACGAGATTGCAGAGCGTATTTTAACGCTCGATGGCGCGCCGCTACATGCATTTTCAGATTACCTTGAAGTAAGTGAAATAAAAGAAGCAAAAGGCATAAGTGATGGTGTTACAGCCGTAGAAAATATATTAGCGGGCTACAGTACATTAATTAAAAAGCAACGTGAGATTTTAAACCAAGCAGGTGATGCAGGCGATGAAGGTACAGCATCATTAATGGGAGACTACATCTCTGAACAAGAAAAACTAGTTTGGATGCTAAAAGCTTATTTGGATTAGAAAAAAGTCTAAAATCACTTAAAAACGCCACTGTTACCAGTGGCGTTTTTCTTACAAGGCTATTTCTAATTTTATAAGCCTAGATAAAACACTAGACAGTTATAAATTTAGAAACAAACCTTAAAAGTCTTGTTTGTAATTCACAAACCATGTTCCACCTGGGATATCGTGCACAGAATAGAATGAGTTAGCGAATGGATTAAGAGCAACAGGAGGCTCTTTTCTAAACACGTTTCTCATACCTACACGAACATTTGCTTGCCAAGGAAGAACGTAGCTTGCAGATAAATCATGATACGTTACGCTACCAATGCGGTTTAATCCGCTTGGGTAATCTTCACTGGTCGCTGAACGCATATTACATAGCTCACGCGTTGCAAGCCCATCTTCTAAGAAACTTTCAGGAATAGAACATGACTCTGTTAGTTCACTTGTGTAACGCATACCCCATGTTACCGTTAGATCATCATAAGACCATGTAGTATTAAACGTTCCTCTCCAGCGAAGAATGTCACTATCAATTCGGGCAACCTGATTCACTGCATCATCAATACTTTCTTCTAGACCAGCAGTACGGTAAGAATCAGTGTATGAGCCATTTAAACGGAAATTAAAATTACCGTAATCATTTGTTTGGAAAGCATAGTTCGCATTAAAATCCACACCTTCAACTTCAAGCTGGCTTAAATTAAACTGTGAGGTACGTACTGTAGCAATACGACCATCACTTCGACGCTCAACAAATCCACAAAACTCACTTTCACCTTGAACATAACAATTATTGAGCATCCCACCTGCAGAAATAGAAGATAGCGCATCGCTAAGTTCAATTTTATACATATCAACGGTCATATCAAAGCCGTCTAACCAGCTTGGGTTGTAAACCACACCGAAAGTAGTTGTATTACCCTCTTCTGGCTGTAGACCTGGGTTACCACCATTCAACGAACGAAGTTGACCTGTAGGTTGAATTGAACCACCGTCAGGCACACCATCAGCTATACATCGAGCTTGCGTTGCCGCAGACTGAAGTGGAAACTGAGTTGTATTACATGGATCTTGAGTTGATGGGAAACCTTCACCACCACCTGCAAATAAGTTATTTACTGAAGGTGCACGGAAAGTATCAGAGTAGTTACCACGGAACATTAAATCGTCAAATACGCGCCATGTAAATCCAAATTTAAAGCTTTCGTTGTCAAATTTAGACGTGACCGGATTTGTCCCTACAAAACCACTATTCTCAAAATCCGAGAACCGACCAGCAATACTAAGCTCTAAACTTTGAACACCTGGTAACTCAGATAGTAACGGGATTGCAAATTCAAAGTAAGACTCTTCAGCAGTCTGGCTACCATTAGTTGGCTCACTAAAGTTGCTCGAGCTTAAACCAGCAGCAACAACAGAGTCAGGATTATCTACGTATGTATTCGTTCGTTTTTCGTAGCCTGCCGCAAAACCAACAAACCCAGCTGGTAATTCAAATATTTCACCAGAAATATTTGCAGTAAAGTTAGTTGTACCTGTCTTAACTTGATTGTTCAGCTCATAACCGATGTAGTTGGCCATTTCGTCTGTAAAACCAGTTTCACCATTAAATAGGTTTAAAGGCACACAACCTGAAATTACATCATCAGCAGTACCACACTGTGCGACACCATCTTGTACAAAAGATGGTCCTACCGCATTTCTTAAGTTTTGTAAGTTTACAAAGTTCTCACCATGTTCATTTCGGCTGCTGTCACCACGTGACATAGACACATCCCAAAATAGGCTTGTGTCAGCAATTTCAAACTCACCCTCAAAGCCACCTGTAATAAAGTAAGTATCATAATCTTGAATATTAGTGCGAGGGCCAATAGGCAATGTTCTAAAACCAAATGCAGTTAAATCTTCACCGAACGGATTATAGATATTATCTTTACTATAAGGAATTTCCCATTGTGGGCCAGAGAAGCCTGCCACAAGAGGAACGGCTGCGATTTGAGTTACAGACTTGCGTTGATTGTAAGTAAAATTGACGAATGCCGATAATGTATCAGAAAACTCATGATTAACTTTAGCGAAAACGTTTAAACGCTCTGACGGTGTTTTTAAGTAGTTTGTCGGAGCAAAATTGTATCTATGCTTTGTTCCGAAAGGTTCGAAATCGTCAGCAGTTCTAACACCTGCACCTTCTTTTTCAGGGTCAAGCGATTGAAAGCCTTCCGATGTATTAAAAATACCATATAAACCAAAAGCAGAACCAAATCGTTGAGGAACATATGCAACTGGGGTTTCTGAAATTGTACGATCTCCTGCACCAATCTCTTTTTCTTCAGATTTTGATACATTTAAAAATAATAACATTTATACTTCTACCATTAAAAAAGGAAAAACTGGCGG